>NZ_JBSGUQ010000001.1:308546-832973 GCF_053608005.1 Lentzea sp. NPDC055074 | reverse complement strand
GGCTGCATTTCTACAATCACCACCGAGCCCACTCCGCCCTCGGAGGCCAACCACCCATCACCCGGCTGACCAACCTCCCCGGACATCACACCTAGCCGGTGAACGAGACCGGCTTGCCGATGGCGCGGGCGTAGGCGATCTCCCTGCGCACGGACTCACCGACGTACCCGCCGGGGTTCACGACCAGGACCCGGTCGGCCAGGTCGATCTTGCGCAGGTGGAGGGCGTCGAGCACGGCCTTCTGCTCGCCGGTGACGACCCCGTCCGCCTCGCCCGGCGCGACGACGATGACGCCCGCGAAGGTCAGCTCACGGTTCGCCGCTCGGATCTCGTCGACGAACCGGGCGGAGCCGCAGAGGCAGACGATCTCGGGTCGGCCGGGCGCGCGCATCAGTGTGATTCGCGGGCGACTTCGCTGCCGCTGGAGCCGACCAGGAAGTCCAGGTCGGCACCGGTGTCGGCGCCGAGCACGTGGTCGACGTAAAGCCGTTCCCAGCCCCGTTTCGGTGCCGCGAACGCCTCGGTCGTCGCGGCGTTCGGCGTGCGGGACAGGAAGTCCGGCGCCTCCACGTCGACGCGGCGGTTCTCCACGTCCAGCACGATGACGTCGCCGGTGCGCACCAGCCCGAGCGGCCCGCCCGCCGCCGCCTCCGGTGCCACGTGCAGCACGACGGTGCCGTACGCGGTGCCGCTCATGCGCCCGTCGCAGATCCGGACCATGTCGCGCACGCCCTGCTCCAGCAGCTTCTTCGGCAACGGCATGTTCGACACCTCGGGCATGCCCGGATACCCGCGCGGGCCGCAGCCCCGCAGCACCAGCACGGAGTCCGCGTCCACGTCGAGGCCGGGGTCGTCGACGCGGGCGTGGAAGTCCTCGATGCTGTCGAACACGACGGCCCTGCCCCGGTGCTGCAACAGGTGTGGCGACGCGGCTGCCGGTTTGATCAGAGCCCCCGACGGCGCCAGGTTGCCGCGCAGCACCGCGATCCCGCCCTCCGGGATGATCGGTTCCGCACGGCCGCGGATGACCTCGGGGTCCCAGATCGGCGCGTCGTCCAGGTGGTCGACGAGCGGCCGTCCGGTGACGGTGAGCCCGGTGGGGTCGAGCAGGTCGCGCACCTCCCGCAGCACGGCGAGAAGCCCGCCGGCGCGGTGGAAGTCCTCCATCAGGAACCGGCCCGCGGGCTGCAGGTCCACCAGCAGCGGCACACCGGAGCCGATGCGGTCGAAGTCGTCCAGCGTCAGGTCGACGCCGAGACGGCCGGCGATCGCGAGCAGGTGCACCACGGCGTTGGTCGAGCCGCCGATCGCGGCCAGCGCCACGATCGCGTTGTGGAACGAGGCCTTCGACAGGAACGTGCTCGGCCTGCGGTCCGCCGAGACCAGCTCCACGACCAGCCTGCCGGTGCCGTGCGAGGCCTCGAGGAGCCTGCTGTCGGCCGCCGGGGTGCCCGCCACGCCGGGGACGACGGTGCCCAGCGCCTCGGCGACCAGCGCCATCGTCGACGCGGTGCCCATGGTGTTGCAGTGGCCGCGGCTGCGGATCATCGCCGACTCGGAGCGCACGAACGCCTCCTGCGACAACGTGCCCGCGCGCACCTCCTCCGACAGCCGCCACACGTCCGTGCCGCAGCCCAGGGGAACGCCGCGGAACGTGCCGGTCAGCATCGGCCCGCCCGGCACCACGACCGCCGGGATGTCGACGGACGCGGCGGCCATCAGCAGTGCCGGGATCGTCTTGTCGCACCCGCCCAGCAGCACCACGCCGTCGACGGGGTTGGCGCGCAGCATCTCCTCGGCCGCCATCGCGGCCATGTTGCGCCAGAGCATCGCGGTGGGGCGGACGTTGGTCTCGCCCAGCGACACCACGGGAAGGTTCAGCGGGATGCCGCCCGCCTCGTACACACCGTTCGAGACGGACTTCGCGACCTCGTCGAGGTGCGCGTTGCACGGCGTGAGGTCGGAGGCGGTGTTGGCGATGGCGATCTGCGGCCTGCCGAACGCGTCGTCCGGTGTGCCGCGGCGCATCCAGGCGCGGTGGATGTAGGCGTTGCGGTCCTGACCTGCGTACCAGTGCTCGCTGCGAAGTCCCACTGCGCCTCCCGGTCGTCCTGCTCCGACCTTAGCTACATCGGGAGGTCCGGCGGCAGCTGCAAAGCGATGGTGATCAGCGAGTGCACCCGGTTCGCGATCACCGACAGCAGGCCGTGCATCTCCGGGGACGCGGCGTCGGCGGCCTCCTGGAGCGTGCGCAGGTCCGTGTCGATCTGGCCGAGCACGGCCGCGGTGTCGGCGGGACCGGCCGTGAACGCGCGAGCGATGTCCTCCAGGGGAAGACCGTGGACCTCCAGGCGTTGGACGAGGTGGATGCGCTCCACGTCGTCGCCGCGGTAGAGGCGGTAGTTGCTCGCGGTGCGCTGGGCTGGGCTGATCAGGCCCAGCGTCGTGTAGTAGTCGACGGTGCGGATGCTCACGCCGGCGCGGGCGGCGAGCTCGCCGATCTTCAGCAGTGCTTCGGGCAAGGGGACGACCTCCCGTCCCCCAAACCATACAGTGCTACGTGCTACTGTTGGTACATGCCTGAAGAAGCCGACGTAGACGGCTGTAGTACTGGGCCGGGTGCGACTTGTTGATCGTGTCCGGCTTGCTCGCCATCGTGGCCCTCACCGCGGCCACCGGTTATTTCGTCGCGCAGGAGTTCGCCTACATGGCGGTCGACCGCGGCCGCCTGCAGCAGTTGGCCGAGGGCGGCTCCAAGGCCGCCGACCGTGCCTACCGCGTGACGCAGAAGCTCTCGTTCATGCTGTCCGGTGCCCAGTTCGGCATCACGGTGACGGCGCTGCTCGTGGGATACGTGGCCGAGCCGCTGCTCGGCACCGGTCTCGGCGTGCCGGGTTCCATGGTGATCGCGCTGACCTTCGCCACCGTCGTGCAGATGGTGCTCGGTGAGCTGCTGCCCAAGAACCTCGCCATCGCGCGGCCCGAACAGCTCGCGCTCGCCCTGAGCTCCTCGACGCTTCTCTATCTGAAGATCGCCGGACCGGTGATCAGGTTGTTCGACGCGGCCGCGAACCGCTTGCTGCGTGCGATCGGCATCGAGCCCGTCGAGGAGCTCCCGCAGGGCGCGACGCCGGAGGACTTCAAGCAGATCGTGGAGGAGGCGGGGGAGCAGGGACACCTGGACCCCGAGCTGACGCGCCTGCTGGAGCACGGCATCGGCTTCCGCGAGCTCGTGGCCGAACAGGCGATGACGCCCCGCGTGAACGTCCACACCGTGCGGTTCGACGAACCGGCCGCGCTCGTGGTCTCGTTGCTGGACACCGGGAACTCGCGTTTCCCGGTGGTCGGCGAGGACCTGGACGACCTGCGCGGTGTCGTCGGCCTGGCCGAGGTGCTGACGCTGCCTCCCGAGGAACGGGCCGCGGTGGCCATCGAGAAGATCGCCTCGCCCGCGCTCGTGGTCCCGTCGACGCTCCCGTTGCCGGCCGTGCTGGAGAGGCTGCGCACCGAACGCCGTCAGCTCGCCTGCGTGGTCGACGAGTTCGGCGGGTTCGCCGGCGTGATCTCGCTGGAGGACCTGGCCGAGGAGCTCGTCGGGGAGATCCACGACGAGGACGACCTGGTCGAGGACGCGATCGCGCCCCTCGGTGAGCACCGCTGGCAGGTGCCCGGCCGGATGCGCCTCGACGAGGTCGAGGACGTGACCGGTGTCGAGCTGCCGGAGGACGACGCCTACGACACCGTGTCGGGCCTGGTGCTGCACCAGCTCGGCCGCGTGCCGGAGGTCGGCGACGAGGTCGTGCTCGGGAGCGTGACGCTGCTGGTGACGGCGGTGGCGCGCAACGTGCCGGACTCCGTCGAGATCAACGTCATGGAGGCGGCCCGATGAGCATCGCCATCTCCGTCGTCCTGCTGGCGTTGAACGCCTTCTTCGTGGCCGCCGAGTTCGCGTTGATCGCGTCGAAGCGCCACCGGCTGGAACAGGCCGCCGAGACGTCCCGGGCGGCGCGTGCCGCCGTGGCCGGTGTCCGCGAGCTGTCGCTGATGCTCGCGGGTGCCCAGCTCGGCATCACGCTGTGCACCCTGGGCCTGGGCGCGCTGGCCAAGCCGGCCGTCGCGGACCTGCTGGAACCGGCGTTGCGCCTGACCGGCCTGCCGGAGGCGTTCGCCTACGGCATCGCGTTCACGATCAGCCTGGTGCTGGTGGTGTTCCTGCACATGGTCGTCGGCGAGATGGCACCGAAGTCGTGGGCCATCGCGCACCCCGAGCGGTCCGCGCTGATCCTGGCGCTGCCGTTCCGCGCGTTCGCCCGCTCGGTCCGCTGGCTCCTCAGCGGACTCAACGCGATCTCGAACGCCCTGCTGCGCCTGATGAAGGTCGAGCCGCAGGACGAGCTGGCGCAGGCGCACCGGCCGGACGACCTGAGGATGCTGCTGCGCCAGTCCGCCGAGCACGGCCTCATCCCCGAGGCCCAGCAACGGCTGCTGACGAGGATGCTCCAGGTCCAGCGCACGACCGTGAGCGAGGTGATGATCCCGATCGAGGAAGCGGCGTCGGTCACCGAGCACACCACCGCGCGGGAGATCGAGCATCGCAGCCTCCACTGTGGACGGTCGCGCTTCCCGGTCACCGACCTGCGCGGCGACTACGTCGGGCTCGTGCACATCCGCGAGGCCATGCGCGCCACGGCCCGCGGCGAGGACCCGCCCGCCCGCGAGCTGATGGGCCCGGTGCTGACGCTGTCCGCGTCGACGCCGGTCGCCCAGGCCGTGACCGAGATGCGGGACGCGCGGGCGCAGCTCGCGCTGGTGCAGGACTGCGGAACCGCGAGTTCGCGTCGGTCGTCCGGTCGCCCCTTCGGGTCAACCACCGAAGGCGATTCGGGCCGAAGCGGTGACCGGATGGCCGACTCAGAGGCGAACTCGCCGCCGTCTCCGGAGGAGCGGCCAATTCTCGGCATCGCGGCACTCGAGGACCTCCTCGAAGAGCTGATCGGCGACTTCGAGGACGAAACCGACACCCGTCCGGTCAGCGCCCGCTGACCGGAGTTTCCCAGGGAGGAAACACACCATGTTCAAACGGATGCTCAGCGCCTTCGGCGTCGGCGGCCCGTCGGTCGACACCGTGCTGGACTCGCCGCACGCCTCGCCCGGCCAGGTCGTCACCGGACAGGTGCGCATCCAGGGGGGCAGCGCGGACGCCGAGATCGGTCAGGTCGTGCTGTCGCTCGTCACCCGCGTCGAGGTCGAGCACGGGGACCACGAGTACGGCGGCGTGTCGGAGTTCCTGCGGGTCGTCGTGCAGCAGGGCGTGCGGGTCGGGGCCGGCCAGCTGGTCGCCATCCCGTTCCAGCTGCCGATCCCGTGGGAGACCCCGATCACCGCGGTGGGCGGCGGCCAGCTGCCCGGCATGACCGTGGGCGTGCGGACCGAGCTCGTGATCGCGGGCGCGCCGGACAAGGGCGACCTCGACCCCGTGCTGGTCCACCCGCTGCCGTCGCAGGACGCGGTGCTCACCGCGTTCGGGCAGCTCGGTTTCTCGTTCCGCAGCGCGGACGTCGAGGCCGGTCGCCTGCACGGCGTGCCGCAGGAGCTCGGTTTCTACCAGGAGATCGAGTTCTTCCCGCCGGCCCAGTTCGCCGGGCGGATCCAGCAGGTCGAGCTGACGTTCGTGGCGAACCCGCACGAGCTGTACGTGATCCTCGAGGCCGACAGGCGCGGCGGGATGTTCTCGTCGGGCGGGGACGCGTTCGGCCACTTCCGGTTGTCGCACCAGGAGGCCCAGGTGGCCGACTGGGCGTCGTCCGTCAACGGCTGGCTGTCCCAGATCGCGGAGCGCAGCGGCGGCATGTTCGGCCACGGTCAGCACGGTCAGCACGGGCACTACGACCAGCACGGGCACCACGGCGGCCACCACCGCGGCGGTCCCGGCATGGGCACGGTCGTCGCGGCCGGTGCCGCCGGACTCGTCGGCGGCATGGTCGTCGGCGAGATGATGGACGACGCGTTCGAGGACTTCGGCGACGGCGGCGAGTAAGGCCTGTCGAGCCCACGACCTGAAAGGAACCGTTGATGGAGTGGATGACGAGCCCGGAGCTGTGGGTCGCGTTCGCGACACTGCTGCTGCTCGAGATCGTGCTCGGCATCGACAACGTCGTCTTCATCTCGATCCTGGCCGGGCGCCTGCCGGAGGAACAGCGGCGCCGGGCCCAGGTCGTGGGTCTCTCCCTGGCCCTGGTCACGCGCCTGCTCCTGCTCGCGTCGCTGGCGTGGGTGATCGGGCTGACGGCGCCGTTGTTCTCGCTGTTCGGCCAGGAGATGTCCGGGCGCGACCTGATCCTGTTGCTGGGTGGCCTGTTCCTGCTCGGCAAGGCGACGTTCGAGATCCACGAGCAGCTCGAGGGCGGTGACCACGCCAAGGAGCGCAAGGCCGTCTCGTTCGCGAGCGTGATCGCGCAGATCCTGGTGCTGGACATCGTCTTCTCGCTCGACTCGGTGATCACCGCGGTCGGCATGGTCGACGAGCTGAGCATCATGATCGCGGCCGTGGTCGTGGCGATGGTCGTGATGCTGGTCTCCGCCAAGGCGATCTCGGAGTTCGTGAACCGCCACCCGACGGTGAAGATGCTCGCGCTGTCGTTCCTGCTGCTGATCGGCGGCAGCCTGATCGCCGAGGGCTTCGACCAGCACATCCCGAAGGGGTACGTGTACGGGCCGATCGCGTTCTCGGTGTTCGTGGAGTTCCTGAACCTGCGGATGCGGGCACGGCGGTCCAAGCCGGTGGAGCTGCACGGCACGTACGTGAAGAACGACTGAGTTTCACCGCCCGTCCACCGGGGTAACCGCGCCCTGCGTCAAGCAGTCGGCGTTGTTGCCCCGGTTTTGGACGGAGGACGACGTGATCGAGCTTGACTACGCACTGAGGGTCACCCGGGAACTCGGCCTGAGCGGCGAGTCCTCCTGCATCGACCGCCAGAAGCCGTTGCGCGTGTACATCGCCGTGGACGGCAGGCTCCCGGACCATCCCGATCTCGACGTGGCGCTGTTGTGGACCAAACGTGACGGGTGGTCGATCGCCGTCGAGGACGGTGCCGAGCTGACCGTCGTGGCACACCTGGGCGGGGCCGTGGAGCCCCCGCCTCGCACGGTCGCCCGCTGGGTGCGGCGTCAGTTCGCCGGCAGCAGTGCAGCGGAGATCGTGAGCTCGGCGTCGCACGCGGGACAGGTCGCCTGACCGAAGAAGTACCGGAACACCCGCGCCGTGTCGTCCTGACCGTGCGCGGCGGCGGTGTCGCACGCCCTGCGGCCCAGGCCGTCCAGCTCGGCCGGATCTGCCGGGTGCAGTGGCCTTGTCGCGTCGCCGGTGCGGCTGACGCCCTTGTCGGTGAGGATCGACATCGACGTGCCGCACTCGGGGCACTCGACCTCGTACTCCTCGTCGGCCACGCCCGCTGCCAGGACGTGCGTCCGGTCCAGCAGCCCTTCGAGCACGAACGCGGCTTCCAGCAGGAACTCGTAGACGTCCTCGGTCCGCGGCAGCAACTCGGTCGCCGTGGCCACCAGCGTCGCGATGTCCCGCGCGTGCTCGGCGCGGACCTCGTCACCGCCGTTCGCGACGACCGCCGCGGCCAGCACGACCGCTTCCGGCTCACGCAGCTCGGCGAGGCGGGGGAGCACCGCCCGGCCGTCGGCGGGCCCGTGGTCCCAGTGGGAGCAGTACGCCTCCCACAAAGCAGGAAGGTCCGTCATGCCCGTGATCAGACCACGGGCATGACGGACCTGGGAGCGGAATCAGACCGAGACCGGCTGCTTCTCGTCCTTCTTGCCGAGCTCGTCGAGCGCGGTGCCCTCGACGTCGAGCTCCGGCAGCCAGCGCAGGAACTTCGGCAGCCACCAGGCGCGCTCACCGAGCAGGGCGAGCGCCGCGGGCACGAGCACCATGCGGACCACGAACGCGTCCACGAAGATGCCGACCGCGAGGGCGAAGGCGATGGACTTCACGGTCGCCTCGCCCGCCGGGACGAAGCCCGCGAACACCGAGAACATGATCAGCGCCGCGGCCACGACGACCGGGGCCGCCTGGCGGAAGCCCGTGGTGATGGCCTCGATCGGCTTGGCACCGCGGTGGTGTGCCTCGTGCATCCGGGACACCAGGAAGATCTGGTAGTCCATGGCGAGGCCGAACAGGATGCCGATCACCAGGATCGGGGTGAGGCTGATCAGCGGGCCGGTGCTCTCGAGGTTGACGGCGCTGGAGAGCCAGCCCCACTGGAACACCGCCACCGTGGCGCCGAGCGACGCGCCGATGGTCAGCAGGAAGCCCAGCACACCCACCAGCGGCACGAGCAGCGAGCGGAACACCAGGATCAGCAGCACGAGCGCGAGACCGACGACGACCGCGAGGTAGATCGGCAGGGCCTTGTCGAGCGACGTGGCCACGTCGACGCTCACCGCGGTGGCACCGGTGACGTACGCCTTGCCACCCTCCACACCGGACAGTTCGGCGCGCAGGTCGGCGACGAGCTTCTCGGTCTCCACGGTGTCCGGGCCGGACTTCGGGATGACGGTGACGAGCGCGGACCTGCCGTCCTGGCTCGGCTGGGCCGGCGTCACCAGGGCGACGTCGGACAGCTTCGCGACCGGCTCGGACGCCTTGGTGGCGGTCGCCGCGGCGCCCTCGCCCTCGAACAGGACGATGATCGGGCCGTTGAAGCCCTCGCCGAAGCCCTTGGCCAGGATCTGGTCGGCGCGCTCCTGCGTCGAGTTCGCCGGCGGCTTCTGGATGAGCGTGGTGTCCATGGACGACACCGGGATCGCGACGATGCCGAGCGCGACGACCGAGAACAGCAGCGCGACGACGCGGTTGCGGGTGATCGCGCCGGCCCAGCCGCGGATGACGCCGCGGTCCTTGGGCTCGGAGGCCTCGGCGGCGCGTTCCTTGCGGGTCAGCACGCGGCGGCCGAGCATGCTCAGCACCGCGGGGACCAGCGTGATGGCGATCAGGACCGAGAAGACGATCGTGGCGGCGGCCGAGACGCCCATCTGCGTCAGGAACGGGATACCCGCGATCGCGAGACCCACCAGCGCGATGACCACGGTGAGGCCGGCCGTGACGACGGCGGACCCGGCGGTGCCGACCGCGGTCGCGACGGCGTGGCCGACGTCGGAGCCGCGGCGCAGTTCCTGGCGGTAGCGGTTGATGATGAACAACGCGTAGTCGATGCCGACCGCGAGTCCCAGCATCGAGGCGAGGATCGGCGTGGTCGACTGCAGGTCCATGAACCCGGTCGCGATCGTGATGCCGAGCGTGCCGATGCCGACGCCGATGCCGGCGCTGAGCAGGTTCATGCCCGCCGTGACGAGCGAGCCGTAGGTCAGCGCGAGCACGACGAGCGCGAGCACGACACCGATGGCCTCGGTGGGGCCGCCGACGTGCGGCGTCTCCTGCATCGCGGTGCCGGTGACCTCGACGGTCAGCCCGGCCGCGCGCACCTTGTCGACGGCCTTGGTCAGCTCGGCGCGCTGCTCGTCGGTGACCTCACCGGGCTTCACGTCGTAGGTGACGGTGCTGTAGCCGACGTTGACGTCGCGGTTGACGCTCGGCGCCGCCGGGTCGAGCGGGTTCGTCGCCGACCGCACGCCCTTGAGCGCGGACTCGTCGGCCACGAGCTCGGTGATCGTCTTGATGTGCTGCGGCAGCTTCTGGCCGTCCGGAGCCTGCACGACGACCTTGGCGGTCGCGGTCTCACCGGAGCCGAAGGTCTTCTGGATGCGCTCGAGCGCGGTCGTCGACTCCTGCCCGGGGATGGACATCGAGTTCGACGTCTCACCGCCGAGCGTGAACGCGCCGACACCGGAGCCGATCAGCACGAGCAGCCAGATCAGGACGACGGGAACCCGGCGCCGGTGGGTGACCATTCCCAGTCTGTAGAGCAGTTTCGCCATGATGGTCAGGCCTCCTGGTGCCCGAGTGCGTCGTAGCAGGTAGCAAGGATCAAGGGGCGCCAGGTCGTCTTGTCACCCTCCTGGTTGGCCAGAAGGGTGAGCACGGCCATGGCGCTGAGCGCGCCGACGATCCGGATCGCGCGCGGCAGTTCGCTGGCGGGGTCGATGACGAACATCTCGTTGAGGAGCAGCTCGTCCTGCGCCTGCTGCGGGTCCTCGCCGGGCGCCGTCATCGTGCGGAACAGCAGGGCGACCATGCCCGGCCGGTCCAGCGCGTAGTCGGTCAGCAGCTCCAGCGCCCGCCGGTCGCGCTCCGGCCCCGCCGGCATGTCTTTGACCAGGTCCAGGACGTGCCGGGTGAGGATGCGGCTCTGCTCCCACGCGGCTTCGAAGAGGGCGTCCTTGCTCGGGAAGTGGTGCAGCAGACCTGCCTTCGACAGGCCGACGGCGTCCGCGAGGGACTTGAGCGACGTCTGCCCGAAGCCGTGCCGCGCGAAGAGCGCGGCGGCGGCGTCGAGGATCTTCCCGTCGACTCCGGTCCTGGGCTGGCGTGGCATGCCGCCGACTTTACGACGTTCACCAACCGATTCGGTAGGTTTGCCGACCGAAATGGTCGGTGGCCTTCGTCACTCCAACGGGCGAACAACCGAGTGTCGAGCCGGAGTCGAGGTGACGTGGGGTCACATCGAGCTGTGGAACGACGTGCGTGATCCCGCTCGCGGACCTGACCGCGCACCTGGAGGGCGTCCGGCGAGACCTCATCGGGTTCCTGGACCTGGTGCGGCGGTGGGCTCCAGCCTCGGCGAGCATCTCGCTGCGCGGTTCGACGAGGACCTCCGCATCGGTGCGCCCCTACGATCCCCTGCTGTGAGAATGGGTTGATGTTCGTCTTCGACGCGGAGCTCTGGATCTGGGACGCCCGCCGCACCGAGACCTGGACGTTCGTGACGCTCCCCGAGGACGTCTCGGACCAGATCCGCGACGTCGCCACGCCCGGCCCCGGCTTCGGCGCGGTCAAGGTGCGCGCGGGAGTGGGCGCCAGCACGTGGTCGACGTCGGTGTTCCCGGACAAGCAGTCCGGCTGTTACGTGCTGCCCGTGAAAGCGGCCGTGCGCAAGAAGAACGACGTCGGGCCGGGCGATGTCGTAGAGGTGACGGTCGAGCTTCTTCTCTAGACAGACCAGTCGATGTCGGCGTAGATCGCGGCGTGGTCGCTCGCCGCGTGCACCTCGTTGGTCATGGTTTCGTAGACGTCCCAACGGTTCTTCGTCCGCGGGCCGCGCCACACGCCCTTGCGGAAGACGCCGCCGCCGGTGGCCTTCGCGAACAGTTCCGGGGTGAGCAGGACGTAGTCGATCTTGCCCTTCTCGTTGACACCGCGGTAGGTGCCGAGGCGGTGGTCCCAGTCGAAGTTCTCGTGCTCGCTGATGTCCCGCAGTCCGGTGCGCTGGAAGAGCGGGCGAAGGCACTCGCTGTCCGCGGTGTCGTTGAGGTCGCCGACGACGGCGATGTGCTCGTGGCCCTCGTCGCGCAGGCGGTTCACGATGCGGGCGATGCGCACCGCCTGGCGGAACCGGCGGCGGGCGCCCAGCGGGTCGCCGGGAGCGCCGTACCCCTTGGACTTCAGGTGGTTCACGAGCACGACGACCTCGGGGCCCGCCGGGGTGCGGACGTGGTACTCGGCGCAGTCGCGGGAGAACACGACGCCCGAGCTGTCCTTCGCGTACACGTGCGTGCGGATCGTGATGACCTGGTGGTCGTCGCGCGTCAGCAGGCCGACGTTGATGCCGCGTTCGTCGTTGCCGTCGATGAGGTGGACCTCCTCGTACGGGGTCCAGCCGACGTTCTTGAGCATCGAGGCGGAGAACATGTGCAGGAGTTCGCGCGACTCGGCCTCGACCACGCCGAGGACGTGGGCGCCGACGTCGCGCATCACCTGGGCGGTGTGGCGGGTGGCGAGCTCGCTGATGGGTTCGGTGGTGAGCTCGACCCAGCCGACCCAGGACTCGCGACCGCTTGCCACGACGGAGGTCTCGCCGGTGCGGTGGCGCGCGAGGAACCGGCCGCGGATGCGCCGCAGGATCGCGTACTTGCTCCGGTCACTCCTGAGCAACTCCAGTGTCGTCAGGTGTTCCTTGAGCTCTTCCTTGACTTCCGGCGTGTAGGTCTCGCAGGCGATGAGTTCGTTGAAACGGGCGTGGGCGGCCAGGATCGGGGCCGCGTGCTTGGTGGCGTTGCGGCCCATGACCTTGGGGCGCTCGAACATGTTCTCCACGTTGAACGACCCGATTCGCGTGGTGCTCACGGCTTCAGGGTCGCATGTGGAGGAACGTGTCCGCCCTGGTCCGCTCGGGTGATCTTTCGCTGCGCCGATGGTGGAGGGCCCCAGGTGGCTGGGCTGCCGGAACGGTGGTTCGGGGCCCTCCGGGTCATCGGCCGCTACCCGGTCACGGGCAGCTGGCGCGGCTCAGGATCGACACCTTGTTCGGGTTGCTGTTGTCGATCTCCTTGCTGCTCTTCTTCTTCGCGGGAGCGACGAAGCACTTGTTGAAGCGCTCGCCGTTCTCGCGCACGAACTCCAGCTCGATCGCGCGAGCCTGGTTGCAGTGGTTGTTGTAGTAGACCGTCGTGGTGACGCTGCCGTCGCCCCAGGAGATGTTGATCTTCTGACCGCTCGGTGACGAACACGCCGCCGACTTGCGGTGCACCGCCTGGACGGACACGTCGCCGGAGGTCTCCGCACTGGCCGTCACCGGAGCGAGTCCGGTGAGTGCGAGCCCCAGACCCGCAATGGCCAGAACGAGATTGCGAGACTTCACGAAATACCCCTCGATCTTTCTATTTCGGGAGATGTCCCCGCGGGCCGTGTGGCCCGTCGGGAAAGACGTTGCCCGTTTGATCAAGGACGAACCTAGGATGAACCTTGAATCCACTGGCTGGGGAGTGATCTTGGAGTTCGGGCTGCTCGGCGCCGTCGAGGTGCGCGACCGGGGCGAATTGGTCGGGATCGGCCACGCCCGGCAACGGTCTGTGCTGGTAGCGCTGCTGCTGGAGGAGGGGCGGCCCGTTCCGGTCGACCGGCTGCTCGACCGGGTCTGGGGTGAGCGGGCGCCGTTGCGGGCACGCGAGACGCTCTACGGGTACGTGTCCAGGCTGCGCAAGCTCCTCGAGCTGGACATCGAGCGCTCACCCGCCGGATATCGCCTGACGGTCGATTCATCACAGGTGGATCTGTTCCGTTTCCGGGAATTGGTGCGGGCCCGGGAATTCGATTCCGCATTGGCCCTGTGGCGCGGGCAGGCGCTCGACGGGCTCGAGTCGCCGTGGTTCGACGGGCAGCGCGAGAGCCTGCACGCCGAACGCGTCGCCGCCGAGCTCGACCGCAACGACGTGGCGCTCGCGGACGGCCGGCACGCCGCGCTGCTGCCATCGCTGCGGCAGCTCGCTGACGCACTGCCGCACGACGAACGCCTTGCGGCGCAACTGATGCTGGCCCTGCACCGGTCTGGCAACGACGCGGAGGCGTTGCGGCACTACGAGATCGTGCGCCGCCGCCTCGCGGACGAGCTCGGCGCGGACCCGAGCAAGCCCCTGCAGGACGTGCACCAGCGGATCCTCGCGGGCAGCGTGGAGGAACGCGCGACGGGCCCTCGTCAGCTGCCCGCGCCGCACCCGTGGTTCACCGGCCGCACCGACGAACTGGCCGCGCTGGACGCGCCCGGCACCGTCGTGATCACCGCGATCGGCGGGACGGGCGGCATCGGCAAGACCGCGCTGGCGCTGCACTGGGCGCACCGGCACCTCGCCGAGTTCCCCGCCGGCCAGCTCTACGTGAACCTGCGCGGTTTCGACCCGTCCGCCGAGCCGACACCACCCGAGACCGTGCTGCGGGAGTTCCTGGAGGCGCTGGGGGAGGAGACGATCCCGGCGGGCCTCGACGCACGGGCCGCGCGCTATCGCAGCGTCGTCGCGGGACGACGGCTGCTCGTGGTGCTCGACAACGCCCGCTCCACCGACCAGGTCGTGCCGCTGCTGCCGGGTCCGGACGCGACGGTGCTGGTCACGAGCCGCCTCAAGCTCGCGGGGCTGGTCGCCGCGCACGGGGCGCGGTCCCTGTCGCTCGACGTGCTGCACCCGGCCGACGCGCGCGAGTTCCTCGTCGCGAGGCTCGGCCCCGAGCGCGTGGCCGCCGAACCCGAGGTGGTCGCGGACCTGGTGACCTGGTGCGGCGGCCTGCCGCTGGCGTTGTCGATCGTCGCCGCGCGCGCCGCGATGGAACCGGACTTCCCGCTGGCCGCGTTCGCGGGGGAACTGCGCGACCAGCCCCTCGACGCCCTGGACGCGGGCGAGATCGGCACGAACCTGCGGGCGGTGTTCTCCTGGTCCGTCGCGGCGCTCTCGGACGAGGCGGCCCGCGCGTTCGGTCTGCTCGGCACCGTGAGCACGGCGGACGTGAGCCTCGCGGCGGCAGCGGCCCTCCTCGACCGGCCCGCGACGCGGACGCGGATGGTGTTGCGGGAACTGGAGAACGCGCACCTCGTGCAGCAACACGTGCCCGGCCGGTACCGCATGCACGACCTCGTCGGCCTCTACGCCGCGGACCTGCCCGCCGAACCGGGCTCCCGGCTGGCCGACTTCTACGCCGCCACGGCCCGCGCCGCCGCGCTCACGCTGGAACCGCACAAGGTGTTGCCGGACCACGGAAGCGGCCACGCGCTCACGTTCGCGACGAACGCGGCGGCCATGGCCTGGTTCGACGCCGAGCACGCCTGCCTGATGGTCGAACAACGCCAGGCGTTGGAGCGCAACGGTGTCGACGTCGCCTGGCTGATCGGCCGGGCGTTGAACAACTACCACCTCCGCCGCGGCCGCACGCACAACGACGTCGACGTGTGGCTGACGGCGCTGCGGGCCGCGGAGGCGCTGGGAGACCCGCTCATGCAGTCGACCGCGCACCGGTGCCTCGGCGCCAACTACATCGAGCTGGGCCAGTCACCGTTGGGGCATCGGCACTTCGAGCTCAGCCTGAAGTTGTGCGAGGGCACCGGCGACCACGAGTCGCACGGCGGCGCGCACCGGGCGATCGCGTGGGCGGCGGAGTTCGAGGGCGACCTGGAGAAGGCCCTGGAGCACTCGCTCGCCGGACTGGAGAAGTTCCGCCTGGCCGGAACGGAGATCCGCGAGGCCGAGTCGCTGAACGAGGTCGGCTGGCGGTACGCGTGCCTGGGCCGCTACGCCGAGGCCCGCACGTACTGCGAGGAGGCCATGGCGCTCAACAGCAGGCTCGGTCACGCGGAGGGAGCCGCGGCCACGCTCGACAGCCTCGCGGACATCGCCCACCACGACGGCCGGCACGCCGACGCCGTCGCGCACTACGGCGAGGCGCTGGCGCTGTACCGGGAGCTGGACAACTCGGCCGAGGAGGCCACCGTCCTTGAGCACCTCGGTGACGTGCACGCGGCGGCGGGGGAGGACGTGCTCGCGCGTGAACGGTGGGACCGGGCGTTGGAGCTGTACCGGGAGCAGGGCCGCGACTCGGAGGCCACGGCCCTGCTCGCCCGGACCCAGGCCCCGTCCTGCAGGTCTCGTCCGTGACTCTCGTCGAACAGACCTGCAGGACAGCGCTCAGACCCGGCTCAGCTGCCGGCCGCTCTCGATCAGCTCGTCGGTGAACGAGTCGAGCGCCTGCGCGAAGTCGCGCTGGTCCGGTTCGTGCCAGTCCTGCAGCTGGTCGAGCAGCCACCGCCGCCACGCCCGCACGAGCTGGGCGAACACGTCCGCTCCCCGGTCGGTGAACCGGTAGCCGTCGTCGCCGAACGCGAGGTGTCCCGACCGCACCAGGGCCCGCGCGGTCGGTTCGAAGATGCCGCCGGGCACCTTCGTCATCTCGGCGATCTCGGCGAGCGTGGCCACCCCGTCGTCCGTCGACGCCCGGTACACGCGGCCGAGCAGCCACGCCTGTTCCAGCGGCAGGTCGACGCCGGAGCGCCGCAGCACCGCGAGGCCCGGGTCCTCGTCGGACTTCGCGACCACTGTGGACACCAGCTTGCGCAGCTCGTCGTAGGAGTTCGACGGCGGCGCGGCGAAGCTCTCGCCCACCCCGCTGTTGCCGCCCGCGGAGGCACGGGACGTGTCGCGCAGCTGCACCTGCGGCAGGAAGAACGCGACGGCCAGCGCCACGAGTCCGATCGGGGCGGCGATCAGGAACATCATCTGCACGGTCTCGGCGTACCCGGCGACGATCGGCGCCCTCAGCGCGTCCGGCAGCGCGTGCACGGCGGCGGGGCTCGCGATGGCGCTCGGGTCGACACCGGGCGGCACCACGAGGTGCTTCGGCAGCTGGCCGGCGTAGATCGTGCCGAAGATCGCGACGCCGAAGGAGCTGCCCATCGTGCGCAGGAAGCTGATGCCGGACGTGGCGACGCCGAGGTCGGTGTAGCTCGTGGTGCTCTGCACGACGATCACCGGCACCTGCATCACCAGGCCGATGCCCGCGCCCAGCACCATCATGAACGCGCCCATCTCCCAGTAGCTGGTCGAGGAGTCCAGGCGGGACAGCAGGAACAGGCCGATCGTGAGCCCGACCGACCCGAGGAGCGGGAAGATCCGGTACTGGCCGGTGCGGCTGATCGTGTTGCCGGTGAAGAGCGCTGTGGCCATGAGGCCGGCGATCAGCGGCAGCATCCACAGCCCGGACGCGGTGGCCGACTCGCCGCGCACGTACTGCAGGTAGATCGGCAGGTACGTGATGCCGCCGAGCATCGCGAACCCGACGACGAAGCTCAGGATGCCCGACACCGTGAACACCCTGCTGCGGAACAACCTCATCGGCAGCATCGGCTCGGCGGCGCGCTGCTCCACGAGAACGAACGCGACCAGCAGCACGACCGATCCGGCCGCCATCCACAGGATCGTCGGGGACGTCCACGCGTACTCGGTGCCGCCCCAGCTCGTGACGAGCGTCAGCCCGGTCGCCGCCAGGGCGATCAGCGCGATGCCGGCGTAGTCGATCCTGGGCTTGCCCTCGGTCCTGATGCTCGGCAGCGCGGCGATCGCCACCAGCACCACGGCGATGCCCAGCGGGATGTTCACGTAGAACGCCCAGCGCCAGCTCAGGTGGTCGACGAACAGCCCGCCGAGCAGCGGACCGGCCACCGTCGCGATGCCGAACACCGCGCCCGCGAAGCCCTGGAACTTGCCGCGCTCCTTCAGCGGCACGACGTCCGCGATGATCGCCGTCGAGGTGACCATCAGCCCGCCCGCGCCGAGGCCCTGCACCGCACGGAACGCGATGAGCGTCCCCATCGACTCCGACCAGCCCGCGAAGAACGACCCGACCAGGAACAGCGCGACGCTGACGACGAACGTCTTCTTGCGGCCGTAGAGGTCGCCGAACTTGCCGATCAGCACCGTCATGATCGTCTCGGCGAGCAGGTACGACGTCACCACCCACGAGAGATGCGCGCCGCCGCCCAGGTCGGCCACCATCGTGGGCAGCGCGGTGGACACGATGGTCTGGTCGAGAGCGGCCAGCAGCATGGCGAGCAGGACGGCCGCGACGACCAGGTTCCGCCTGCGGGTGTCGATCATCTCGGGCACTCGGGGATGATCGCGCAGCCCGGAAGAACTCGCAGGAGGAGAACACGATGGGGGCAAAGGCCGCGCTGGTGGCGTTCGGGGACGTGAAAGCGGCGCTGGACGGCGACGGCGTGCCGGACCGAGCGGCGGCAGAGGCGGTCATCCGCGCGTTGCGGCCGGGCTGCGCGATCGAGCCCGTCGAGGACAGCGAGCTGGGGGACGAGATCTACCCCGCCGACGGGTTCGCGTACGTGGTGGTCCTGCCGGAGGCGACGATCGTGTGCGACCAGGAGCTCGCGACGGTGCCCCTGGCGGAGCACGTGCTGGAGTACGCGGGGGACCGGCCGCTGAAGGTGTTCGCGCAGCACTCCGGTTCGGGGTGGCTGGCGTTCGCCGAATGGGCCGCCGACGGCACGATGCTGCGTTCGCACAACGCCGAGTCGCATGACCAGTACGAGCTCGCCGACGCGGTGGCGAGGGAGATGTTCGGGTTCTCGGCCGAGAGCGCGGTCCCCGACGTGGTGGTGCACGGTTTCCGGGTGACGCCTCCGGGCCGGCCAGAACGTGATGCCGCTCGGGCGGCGGTCGTCGCGGAGATGGTGCGGCGCGGGCCCGTGCGGACGACACTGGCACCGGACGGGTCGTTGGTCCCGCGAACGAACTAGGGTCGGGGCCGTTCAGCCGAAGGAGGCCGTTTTGATCTTCATCACCGCCAAGTTCCGCGTCCTGCCCGAGCACGCCGATGCGTGGCCCGAGATCAGCAGGAGCTTCACCGAGGCCACCCGCGCCGAGCCCGGCTGCCTGTGGTTCGACTGGTCGCGCAGCCTCGACGACGCCACCGAGTACGTGCTGGTCGAGGCCTTCCGCGACGGTGACGCGGGCGGGGCGCACGTGCGGTCCGAGCACTTCCGCAAGGCCCAGGAGGAACTGCCGCCCTACCTCGCCGAGACGCCGCGGATCGTCAGCCAGTCCGTGGACCAGGACGACTGGTCGTCGCTCGGGGAGATGGAGGTTGCGCCACGCGGGTGAGCCTTGCCCGGGGTGTTTGGCGCAGCACGGTTCCTCCGTTGAGGATGGCCGGATGGACGCCTTCGTGGAGTTGTCCGCCGAGCTGACCGGGTTCTCGGCGGAGGAGCTGAGGTCGACCGGACTGGTCGAGCAGTACCGCGCGCTGGCCGACGGCGCGCCGGAGCACGAGATCATCCAGCTCTGGTACACCGGGGTCTGGCGCGGGGTGATCCCGGGCGAGCGCGCCTACGCCGAGGGCCTGGCGTGGAAGGCGGTCGGCGTCGCCGCGCCGGGCACCCGCGGTCCCGGATTCGGCAGCTGGGAGCAGAGACCCCGAAGCGGCGCCCGGTGAGGGCCGTGGTCGTCGGCGCGGGGTTCGCCGGCTCGCTCGTCGCGAAAGTGCTGGGGGACAACGGGTTCCACGTGCTCGTCCTGGAGGCGGGTGCGGAGGTGAACCCCGACGCGGTCGGCCGGTACCGCACGGCGCCGGTCAAGTCGCCGCTCAAGCCCTACCGCAGGACCGCCGCGGCGCCGTCGAGCGACTACCTGCTCAACACCGGGCCGTTCGCCTACTCCAGCCCGTACCTGCGGATGAACGGCGGCACCGGCACCGCCTGGACCGGCATCACGCCCCGGATGCACCCGGACGACTTCCACGCCACCGACTTCGGCCGCGGCCGTGACTGGCCCTGGGGCTACGCCGAGCTGGAACCCCACTACCGCGCGGCGGAGTGGGAGATCGGGATCGCGGCCGACGCCGACGAGCAACGCCAGCACCTGCCCATCGCGGACGGCTACCGCTATCCCATGCACGCCCTGCCCCGCACGTACCTCGACCACGCCGTCGCGTCCGTTGTGGACGGTGCCAGGATCGACGGCCGGGAGCTGCTCGTCGTCGGGACACCGCAGGCGCGCAACGGGGTTCCCGTGGACGGGTACCGGCTCGACGGGCACCGGTGCGCCGGGTTCGCGAGCTGCGTGCCGATCTGCCCGGAGAACGCGAAGTACACCCCGCACCGGACGCAGAAGCGGTGGGCCGCCACCGTCGAGCTGCGCACGCGCTGCGTCGTGAACCGGCTGCACGCCGACGAGTCCGGGCGGGTCACCGAGGTCGGCTACCAGCGCTACGAGGACGACACGTCCGGCAGGCACACGCGGCACTCGGTGGAGGCGGACGTGGTCGTCCTCGCCGCGCACGCCGTCGAGAACGCCAAGCTGCTGCTCATGTCCGGGCTCGCGAACAGCAGCGGCCAGGTCGGCCGCAACCTGATGGACCACCCCGTGCTGCTGACGTGGGCGCTGATGCCGCAGCCGATCGGGCCGTTCCGCGGACCTGGCTCGACGACGGGCATCGAGGCCTTCCGCAGCGGTCCGCAACGCCGGGAGCGGGCGCCGTTCCGCATCGAGATCGGCAACTGGGGCTGGGGCTGGTCGGCCGGCAGCCCCGACTCCGACACCGCCGAGCTAGTGGCGGCGGGACTGCGCGGCACGGCGTTGCGGGAGGCGGTGGCGGACCGGGTCAGCCGCCAGTTCACACTCCAGTTCGAGATCGAGCAGGAGGCCGACCCGGAGAACCGCGTGACGCTCGGCGCGGACCTGGACCCGCTCGGCAACCCGCGTCCGTCCATCCACTACGGACTCTCGGACTACGTGAAGGACGGCCTGCTGGCCGCGAAACGGGTCTCGGACCGCATCTTCGAGCTCCTCGGCGCCGAGGACCACACGTCGTACAAGCCCGACGAGGAAAGGTACTTCGAGCACGACGGCGAACCGCTGCGGTACTGGGGTGCCGGGCACGGCGGCGGCACGCACGTCATGGGCACCTCGCCGCACGACTCCGTGGTGGACCAGTGGCAGCGCTGCTGGGACCACCCGAACCTGTACGCGGTCGGGTGCGGCAGCATGCCGTCGCTCGGCACGTCGAACCCGTCGCTGACGATGGCCGCCCTGGCCCTGCGCACCGCGAAACACCTCGTGGCCAGGAGTCGAGCCGAGTCCGCCGCACCGCGGGCGAGCGGGTGAAGGCCGACGACACGGGCCCGCGTCATGACGGTGGGCACCACGCCCGCCAGCGAACCCGGACGGGGGTCCGCCGGCAGCTGCGGGTTCCACACGACCAGCCGCGAGAATCTCACCGCGCCATCATGGCGAAAATGTCGAAAGCTCCGTGACGTCGATCGACGCAGGGGTGGCGGCGATCAACGCCGCCAGCCGACACCGAGGAGAGAACATGCGGTTCATGCTCATGCACCGGGTCCTGGACGACGACCCGGCCTCGTGGGAGCCCAACCCCGAGCTCATCGAGCGGATGAACGCGTTCGTCGAGAAGCTCGTGGCGGACGGCGTGATGCTCGGCGCCGAGGGGGTGCAGCCGCAGGGCGCGGTGGTGCGCAGGCGCGGGACGGCGATCCGGTCGACCGACGGGCCGTTCGCCGAGGCCAAGGAGGTCGTCGGCGGGTTCCTGCTGATCAACGCGAAGGACCTCGCGGACGCCACGGCGGTCGCGCAGGAGTACATCACCTGCTTCGCGGGCGTCGAGGAGATGTCGATCGAGGTGCGTCAGGTCGTCGAGGCCGAGGACATCGAGCCCTACCTGGCCAAGTAGGCCAGTTCGACGACGAACCACTCGCCGTCGAGCCGACACGCGCCCCCGGGGTGGAGCCGCACGTCCTCGCCGTCCAGCGCGACGAGCACGTGCGGCCCCTCCAGGTCGAGGGCCGCGTCGGCGACCGTGCGCACGGTGACGTCGCCGGGGTGGACGTCGAGGGGTTCCGGCACGTTCTCGCCGAGGTCCTTCAGCTCCACCAGGCGGTTGCGGTAGAACGTCGTGCCGATGTTCGTGAGGCGGTGCACGGGCGACACGGGCCGATAGACGTGCCCGCCGCGGTGCTCGGAGATGAACCGCGGCTCGCTGCCGTCCAGCCAGTCCATGCGACCGTCGGAGCCGTCGATGCTCAGCACGACGTACGGGTTGTGGTGCAGGTGCCACGGGTGGGTCTCGCCCGGGTCGAGCGTCACCTCCCACACGCGGACCACCGGGTCGTCGTGCAGCACCCGCTGACCGACGTCGACGAGCACGATCTCCTCACCGGACGGCGAGAACACGACGTCACCCCGCAAGGTGCACCTCCTGCAGATAGCGGTCTTGGACGGACTTCCAGGCCGTGGCGGTCCACGGTTCGATGTGGGCGATGTGCGCGTCCGGCCGTACGAGCACCACGGTGTCGCCGAGGCGTTCGCGCACCGTGCCGCCGGGGTCGAAGTGGACGTGCGGGTCCAGCGCGTCCCACCGGCTCACGACCACGTGCCGCAGCCCGGCCGGTCCGCCGGCGGGGACGAACGGACGGCGGCGCGCGTCGGTGAGGTGGAGCGCCACGAACGAGTCGCGGCACAGCTCGTGCAGGTGGACGGGGCCGCGCCGGCCGAACACCCGCAGGTCCGGGATCCGGTCGCCGACGGACAACGGACCGGTGCGCGTCATCGACCAGTCCGCGCCCAGCCGCACGCCGAGCAACGTCCGCGTCATCGCGTCCCGCCATCCCGCGACGGAGTCCGAGCGCCGGTCCATCACGGCGCGGGCCGCCTCCGCCATCGCGCCGGACCCGTGCACGGCCACCGGTCTCTGCTCGGCCTCGTACCCGTCCAGGAGCTTCTCGCCGGCCCAGCCGCGGCGCACCCACGCGAGACGCCACGGCAGGTTGGACGCGTCGAGCACACCGGTGTTCAGGCCCAGCGCCCACATCGGCGTGATCAGGTGCGCGGCGTCGCCCATCAGGAACACCCGGCGGTCGCGCCACTCCGTCGCGACGCGGTGGTGCACGGTGTAGACGTTGCTGCCCAGGACTTCCAGGGAGTCGACCTCGCCGACGAAGTGCCGCGCCTTGTCGCGCAGCTCGTCCGGGGCGGGCGCGTCGCGGCCCGGTGCCAGCGGGAACACGAACCGCCAGCAGTGCGGTTGCCGCACGAGGACCATCCACTCCTCGCGGTCGCCGAAGTAGGCCAGGTACGGGTAGTCGCGCGGGTGGCGGACGTCGAGGTCGCACACCAGGTCGACCAGCATGTACCGCTGCTCCAGCGTGTGCCCGGTTACCTCGACGCCGAGCCGTTCCCGCACGGTCGACCTGCCGCCGTCGCACGCCAGCACGTGCGACGCCTCGACCTCGACGATTCCATCCGGAGTGGACAGTCGCAGCGTGACGCCGTCCTCGTGCTGCGTGAAGTCCTCCAGCCGGTGCCGCATCCGGATCGTTGCGGGGGCGCGGTCCTCCAGCACGCGGGCGAGCACCGGCTCCAGTTCGTGCTGCGGAACGTTGACGACGAACGGGAACCGCGTCTCGCCGGTCAGCGCGGAGGTCAGCACGCTCCCGGTCGACCTCCCGGTCGCCCGGTCCACCTCGCCGATCTCGTCGAGCCGCAGCGACACCTCCAGCACCGGTGCCAGCGCGTCGTACCGGTCGAGAACCTCCAGCGTGCGCGTCAGGACCGTGCCCGCCTTGGTGTCGCTCGACAGGTCGCCGCCGGCCTCGAAGACGACGACCGGGACACCGTGCGCCACCAGGCCCAGAGCGGTGATCAGCCCGATCGGACCCGCACCGATCACGGCCACCGGACCATCGGACGTGTTCATGCACCCTCCCCGCCCCCTATGTTCGAGCATGAGGGTGCCTTCGGGGGAGGGAACATGAGGAAAGCGTTTTCAGTCGTGCTCGCCGTCGTGCTGACCGTGCCGGCCTGCGCCTCGTCACCGCAGTCGGCGGAGCTGACCAAAGTCGACTACCTGACGTCGTTCGGCACGTTCGGCCGCGACGCCTACGCGTACGTGGCCCAGGAGAAGGGGTTCTTCGAACAGGCGGGCCTCGACGTGACGATCACGCCGGGCACCGGCAGCGTCGACGTCCTGAAGATGGTCGCCGCCGGTCGTGCGGACTTCGGCGTCGCCGACTTCACCGCCACCGCGATCACCATGGCCAAGGAGAAGCTGCCGGTCACCGTCGTGGCGGCGATCCAGCAGCGGTCGCTGGCCGCGATCGTCGCGCTGGAGGGCGGCGGGATCGGCAAGCCCGCGGACCTGGCCGGCAAGAGGATCGGCGACCAGCCCGGCTCGACGAACCAGGTGATGTTCCCGGTCTACGCCAAGGCCGCGGGCATCGATCCGGCGCAGGTCCGGTTCGTGCCGTCCGCGCCACCCGCGTTGCCGCAGCTCCTCGCGGCCGGGCAGGTCGACGGGATCGGCCAGTTCGTCGTCGGCAAGCCGCTGATCGAGGCCGCAGCGAAGGGCAGGAAGGCCGTCGTGCTGCCGTACGGCGACCTGGTGCCGGACCTCTACGGCAACGCTCTCGTGGCGTCCGCCGAGATCGTCGAGAACAAGTCGGTGACACAGGCCTTCCAGGGTGCGTTGCTCAAGGGCTTGGAGTACTCGATCGAGCACCCCGACGAGGTGGGGCCGATCCTGAAGAAGTTCCAGCCGGCGCAGGACGCGGGGGTGGCGAGCGCCGAGGTCGGACTGATGGCGCCGTACGTGAGGCCTTCCGGGTACGGCGGCCGCGTCGGCGGGATCACCGAGGAGCGGGTCGCGAAGATCGTCGGCACGCTCGTCGAGGCGGGTGCGGTTCCGGCGGGATCGCTGGCCCCCGACGACTTCGTGTCCTTCGGGATCTCGCCCAGGTGATCAGCATCAGCGGGGTCTCGCACTCGTTCGACGGCGTGCGCGCGCTCGACGGCATCGACCTGGAGGCAGGCGAGCACGAGTTCGTCGCGGTGATCGGGCGGTCGGGCTGCGGCAAGTCGACGTTGCTGCGGCTCGTCGCCGGGCTGCTCAGGCCGTCGCACGGCCGGGTCCTGGTGGACGGGTCACCCGTCACCAGGCCGCGCCGGGACGTCTCGGTCATGTTCCAGCGGCCCGCGTTGCTGCCGTGGCGGACGGTGCTCGCGAACGTCCTGCTGCCGGCCGAGATCCTCGGTCTGGGCGACCACCGGGAGCGCGCGCACGAACTGCTGGAGCTGGCCGGGCTCGGCGGGTTCGAGCGACGGCTGCCGCACGAGCTGTCCGGCGGCATGCAGCAGCGGGTGTCGCTGTGCCGGTCGTTGATCCAGAGCCCGCGTGTGATGCTGATGGACGAGCCGTTCTCCGCGCTGGACGCGATCACCCGCACCGAGCTCTCCGAGGAGCTGCAACGGATCCAGCTCGCCCGGCCGCGCGCCGTGGTGTTCGTGACGCACTCGATCGACGAGGCCGTGCTGCTCGCGGACCGGATCGTCGTGCTCAGCCCGCGGCCCGGCCGGGTCCACCGGGTCGTCGACGTCGGCCTGGCCCGTCCGCGCGCCTGGGGGCAGGCCGAGCTGGACGAGGTGAGCCGCGAGCTGCGCGGGCTCCTGGTGACGGCGTGAGGGCCGCGCTGCCGGTGCTCGGGCTGCTGGCGATCATCGGGCTCTGGTGGCTCGCGACGATCGTGTTCTCGATCGAGCCGCTGCTGGTCCCGTCGCCGGCCGACGTCGTCGCGTCGTTCCTGGAGCTGCCCGGCTACCTGCTCGAGCAGGCGCTGATCACGTTGTGGGAGGCCGTGTCCGGGTTCGGGCTGTCCGTCGTGATCGGTGTGCCGCTGGCGTTGCTGATCGTCGGGTCGAGCGTGCTGGAGCGGATGTTCTACCCGCTGCTGGTCGCGCTCAACGCCGTGCCGAAGGTCGCGATCGCGCCGATCGTGGTGGTGTGGTTCGGGTTCGGCATCTCGTCGAAGGTGCTCATGGTCGTGCTGGTGTGCATCTTCCCGATCGTCATCTCGACCGCGTCCGGGATGAGGTCGACGCCGAGCGAGCTCGTCGAGCTGTTCCGGTCGCTCGACGCCACGCGCACCCACGAGTTCTTCAAGCTGCGCCTGTGGCACGCGCTGCCGCAGATCTTCGTCGGACTGAAGGTGTCGATCACGCTGGCCGTCATCGGGGCGGTGATCGGGGAGTTCGTCGGCGCCGACGCCGGACTGGGGTACGTGATCACCGCGTCCGGCGGCAGCGCCGACACCTCGCTCGCGTTCGCGGCGATGGCGCTGCTCGCGATCATCAGCGTGGCGCTCTTCTACCTGCTGACCTGGGCCGAGCGGAAGCTCGTGCCCTGGTCGGAGGAGCACCGGGTCCTCTAGCGGGCCAGTCGGTCGAGCAGCTCGCCGAGCAGCGCCCGTTCGCCGGGCGTGAGGTCGCCGGGGTCGTCGGAGTCGTTGCGCCACGAGGTCGAGCCGTTCGGCGTGAAGGTGCTCGTGGTGGAGCCGGGAGCGTTCCGCACCAAGGCCTACGCCGGCTTCCGGGACGAGCCCGTCACCGAGACCGTCGACGCCTACGTGCCTCTGGTCGAGAGCGTCAAGGCGGCGTTCGTGGACCACGACGGCAAGCAGGAGGGCGACCCCGAGCGCGGAGTGCGGGCCGTGATCAGCGCGATGAACGCACCCGTCCCGCCGCACCGGATCGTGCTCGGCAACTCCGGCTACGACGTCGTCGTCGCGATGCACGAGAACGCGCTCACGGAACTGCGCGAGAACGAGAAGCTCTCGCGCAGTGCGGACTTCTAGTTCGCCGCGCCGCCCGCGGCGAGGCGCATCAGGTCGGAGTCGAGGTCGATCGTCAGCTCCGTGCCGCCCGCGCTGCCGTACTCGTGCTGGTAGCTGCCCCACGACTCGTCGCGCACGGTCTTCTCGAAGCCCGACGTCATGAGCGCCACCAGTTCGAGGGCCGCGCGGTCGATGCGCTTGGTGAGGCCGTTGTCCTGCCAGTCCTCGGTCGAGGCGAACAGCGACGTCGGCACCACGACGGTCCGCAGGTAGGCGAACAGTCCGCGCATCTGGTCGTCGACCACGAGCGCGTGCCGGGCGGTGCCGGCGGTCGCGGCGAGCACGACGGGCTTCGCGATCAGCAGGTCGTTGTCGAGGATCTGGAAGAACGACGTGAGCAGGCCGCTCGCGCCCGCCTTGTAGACGGGCGTGCTCGCGACGATGCCGTCGGCGTGCTGCAGGGCAGCGATCGCGGTCTGCAGCTTCGGCCCGATGTGGTTCGACACCAGGGCGTTCGCGATCTCGGTGGCGAGCTCGCGCAGTTCGATCACCGTCGTGCCGACGGTCTGCGCCCGCTTGCCGGCGAGGGTGGTGACCCGTCCGGCGACGCGGTCGGCGAGCAGGCGGGTGGACGACGGGTCGCTCGTGCCGGCGGACACCACCACCAGCTGGAAGTTCTGGCCCATTACTCCTCGCTCTGGCTGAGCTTGCCGGTGATCGCGGCGAGCTGTTCTAGTTCTCCGGGCGTCAGCACGCTCAGGGCGCGCGTGACGCTGCGTGCGTGCGGGCTGCCGATCTCCCGCTGGGTCGCCCGGCCCGCGGGGGTGAGCGACAGGCGCACACCCCTGCGGTCGCCGGGGTCGGGGCAGCGGTCGACGTAACCGCGTTCCACCAGGCGGTCGACCATGCGGGACAGGGCGGGCTGGCTCAGCAGCACGTGGCGGTTCAGCTCACTCATCCTGAGTGGACTGTCGCACTTGGACAGCTGGTAGAGCACGTCGTACTCCCGCATGGTCAGGTCGCCCCAGATGTCCTCCGCGTTGAACTGCTTCATCAACACGGAGTACGCCTTCATGAGGGACTCCCAGGCCTCGTTGGCTCGGGTCACTTCGCGTCCTGGTACGGCGAGCCACCCGTGACGTTGTCACCCCGGTTGGCGTTCGGCCTGGGCTGGCGGGCCGGTCCGTCGCCGTACTTGTCCTTCACTCGTCCCGCGTGCGTCGGCGGCTTGGCGGTCTCGGGGTCCTGGCGCGCCTCGATCTCCTTGCGCAGCACCGGGACCACCTCCTCGCCGAGCAGGTCGAGCTGGTTCAGCACGGTCTTGAGCGGCAGGCCGGCGTGGTCCATCAGGAACATCTGGCGCTGGTAGTCGCCGAAGTGCTCGCGGAAGGTCAGCGTCTTGTCGATGATCTCCTGCGGGCTGCCGACCGACAGCGGCGTCTGCTCCATGAAGTCCTCCATCCGCGGCCCGTGGCCGTAGACGGGGGCCTCGTTGAAGTACGGGCGGAACTCCTTGATCGCGTCCTGCGACCGCTTCGCGATGTACGCCTGGCCGCCGAGGCCGACGATGGCCTGCTTCTCCGTGCCGTGGCCGTGGGCCGCGTACCGCTGGCGGTAGAACTTGATCAGCCGGATGTAGTGCTCCTTCGGCCAGAAGATGTTGTTGGCGAAGAATCCGTCACCGTAGAACGCGGCCTGCTCGGCGATCTCCGGCGTGCGGATCGAGCCGTGCCACACGAACGGCGGCAGGTCGTCCAGCGGCCGCGGCGTGGAGGTGAAGCCCTGCAACGGGGTGCGGAACTTGCCCTCCCAGTCGACGACGTCCTCGCGCCACAACCGGTGCAGCAGGTTGTAGTTCTCGAGCGCCAGCGGCAGGCTCTGCCGGATGTCGGCGCCGAACCACGGGTAGACCGGCGCGGTGTTGCCGCGGCCCAGCATCAGGTCCATGCGGCCCTTCGCCAGGTGCTGCAGCATCGCGTACTCCTCGGCGATGCGCACCGGGTCGTTCGTGGTGATCAGCGTCGTGGCGGTGCTGACGATGAGCTTGCGCGTCTTCGCGGCGATGTGGCTGAGCAGCGTGGTCGGCGCGGAGGAGAAGAACGGCGGGTTGTGGTGCTCGCCGATCGCGAACACGTCGAGCCCGACCTCCTCGGCCTTCTCGGCGATCTGGACGATCGCGTCGATGCGCTCGGCCTCGCTCGGGGTCTCGCCGCTCACCGGGTCCCTGGTGATGTCGCTGACCGAGAAGATTCCGAACTGCACGGCACCCGCCTCCTTCAAACTTAGTGACTTATGCGTTTGCATCTACTCTAACGTCTGGGCGCCGGATCCATTCCCATTACCCTGATCACATGTCGCTGGGCGTGGGGGACGCCGGCTTCGGCTACGGCGGAGTCCCCGTTTTCGCAGGTCTGTCCTTTGCCGCCGGTCCCGGCGAGGCCGTCGCCGTCGTGGGCGCGAACGGCTCGGGCAAGTCGACGCTGCTCCGCTGCCTCGTGGGCGCCGAGGCGCTCGACACCGGTCACGTGCTCTTCGAGGGCGCTCCGCTGGACGAGTCGTCGCCCGCCTTCCGCGCCGCCGTCGCGTCGCTGCTGGACGACGCCGACTACTTCCCGGACGTGTCCGTCGTGGAGCACCTGCGCCTGCTGGCCTGGCTGCACTCCTCCGATGCCGACGTGTCCTCGGTGCTGGCGGAGGTGGGACTGGGTCCGGTCGCCGACCAGCTGCCCCCGACGTTGTCCTCGGGCCAGCGGCACCGCCTGGGCCTGGCGTCGTGCTTCGTGCGCCCGCGGTCGGTCCTCGTGCTCGACGAACCGGAGCAACGCCTCGACACGGCCGGCCGCGCCTGGCTGCGCTCGCGCCTGCTGGCGGAGAAGGAGGCGGGGGTGGCCGTCGTGTTCGCGTCGCACGACCAGGATCTGGTGGAGGCGGTGGCGTGCCGGACCGTCGCACTGTGACCGCGTTCGCCCTCAGCCGCCGGTTGCGCCCTCCGACGCCGTGGCGCTTCGTCGTCGCGCGGCTGTACTCGCAGGCGGTGGTCTTCTCGATCATCGCCGCGGTCGGGTACGGGTGGGCGTACGCCGGGCTGACCCGGTCTCCGCAGGGCAACGCCTGGACCGCGCTCTGGCTGTCGGTGGTGGGCGCTGTCGTGCTGATGAAGGTGGCGCTGGCCTTCGGGCCGGTCTTCGCCGGCCGGGACCGGATGTTCTGGGTGCTGAGCGCGCCTGTGGCTCGCGGGCCGTTGCTGCGGCCGCGGCTGGGTGGGGTGCTGGCGGTCGGGGCGGTGTTGGGGGCCGCTTGGCCTGCCGTGGTGTTCGGGCTGGTGGGGGCGGTGGTGGCGCCGCTCGTCGCCGTGGTGGGTGGGGCCGCGGCCGGGGTGGCGGTGGTGGCCGGGGCTGTGGTCGTGCAGTGGCGGCGGGGGCGGGTGCAGGGGTGGTTGAGCGGGCTGGTGGGGGTGGCTGTGGTGGCGCTGCTCCTGCCGCCCGGCTGGGTTGGGCTGCCTGCGGCGTGGTCGGGGACGGCGGGGGAGTCGGGTTCCTTCGGAACGGCGGGGGAGATGAGCCCGCTCGGGTCGGCTGGGGAGCCGAGCGACCTCGGGTCGGCCGGGGAGCCGAGCGCTCTCGGGTCGGCCGGGGAGCTGAGCCCGCTCGGGACGGTGGGGGAGATGAGCGCCTTCGGGACGGCGGGGGAGGTGGGCGTGGCCCTCGCTGCCTGGGTGGTGGCCATCGGGCTCGCGGCCGTGGCGGCTGCCTCGGTGCGGCACCTGCAGCGGTCCGACCTCGCGGCCGGCGGCGCCCTGGCCGGGGTGGTGCGGGTGTCCGTGAGCTGGTTCGACCTCGCCCTCCTCGGTGCGATCCTCGCCGAACGCCGTGCTCGCCTCCTCGGCCGCGTGAAGTCGTCCCGCCTCGGCGGCGCGAAGCCGTTCCGGCCGGGGCGAGCCGAGCCCGGCGCGGAGTCCCGAAGCCTTCGCTCCGCAGCCTCGTCCCGAAGCCTTCGCCCTGCCGCCTCGTCCCCCAGCACTGTCGCCACGGCCCGACGCCCTGCGACCGCGTCCCGGCTGAACGTCCTCGGTTCCCGCGTCCTCGCCCTCGCCTGGACCGACGCCCTTCGCCTCCGCCGCACCCCCAACGCCGCCCTCGCCTGGGCCGCCCTGCTCCCGGTCCCGGCCCTCGTGGCCGTGGGCGGCGAGACGACCGCCGTCCCCGTCGTCCACCTGATCGCCGCGTTCCTGGCGACCGACCGGCTGGCCGCTGGCCTCAGGTTCGTGTGCCGCTCGCCGGCCATGCGCCGGGCACTGGGCATGCGGGACCGTCACTTGAAGCTCGCGCACCTGGCATTCCCCGCGGCAGGCGCCGTCGTGTGGTGCACGGTCACCACGGCGTTCACCCCGCACGTGTCCGTGCTCAACGCGGCGATCTCGGCGGTGGGCGCGGTGGCGGTCGTGTACCGGATCGCCACGCGCCCGCCGATCGACTACGGGGCCGTGATCATCGACTTCGGGCTCTACGGCCCGACGCCGCTCGGGCTGATGGCCCAGTTCAGCCGCGGGCCAGCGTTGCTCGCGGTGCTGGGGTTGGTGCAGCTCGCGGTGTAGGGCGGCTAGGCGAGCAACGCGGCGACGCGCGAGGCGGTCGCCACGGTCGACTGCGGGTTCTGGCCCGTCACGAGACGACCGTCCACGACCACCGTGCTCGACCACGGCTGACCAGTCGACAGCTGCGCGCCCAGGTCGGTCAGCCGGGCGGCGACCGAGTAGGGGACGTTCAGGCCTCCCTGGCGCTCCTCCTCGTCGCTGAACACCGCCATCTCCTTGCCGGCGAACACGAACGTGCCATCGGCGCGAACAGCGCTGAGCAGACCGGCCGGGCCGTGGCACAGGGCGGCGACCAGCTTGCCGTCGTCGTGGAACTTCACCAGGAGCGCACCCAGAGTCGCGTCCACAGCCAGGTCCTCCATCGGGCCGTGGCCGCCCGGCAGGTAGATCGCGTCGTAGTCGGCGGCGTCCACATCGGACAGCACGGCCGGTGCGCGCAGGTCCTCCAGTGAGGCGACGGCCTCGTCGAACGTGCCGTCGAGGCTCGCCTCGTCCACGGTCGGCACCACGCCGCCGGGCGTTGCCAGCGTGACCTCGACACCGGCCTCCCGCAGCACGCGGACGGACTCGACGACCTCCTCGGCCCAGAACCCCGTGGGGTGGCTCGTGCCGTCGGCCAACGTCAGCGAGTCGGCACCGGACACGACCATCAGCAGCTTCTTCATGTCACCAAGGACATCACAGATCCTCGGAACGCGACGATTGAGCTATAAGCTGTCTTATGGCTTCGACGGACCTGGACCTGCTGGCGACGTTCCTGGAGATCTACCGGGGCGGCTCACTGACCAGCGCGGCCGCCCGCAGAGGGCTGACCCAGCCGGCCGTCAGCGGTCAGCTCGCCAAGCTGGAGAAGGAGATCGGCACGCCGTTGTTCGTGCGGGGCAGCCGCGGGGTCACACCCACGCCCCGTGCCGACGACCTGGCCCGCCGCGTCGGGCAGCACCTCGACCAGCTCCGGACCGCGCTCGACCCCGGGGACACCCTCGACGGCACGGTCCGCGTCGGGGGAGCGGCGGAGTTCATGACGGTCCGCGGTCTGCCCGCGCTGGCCCCGCTGACCAGGAGGGGCCTGCGGTTCGAGATCACGCTCGGCCTGGCCGAAGACCTTCTCGACGCCCTCAAACGAGCGCGGCTCGACGTCGTCCTGTCCTCGGTCAGGCCCAAGGCGGGGTTCACCGCGACCCCGTTCACCGACGAGGAGTTCGTGCTGGTCGGGCCACCGATCCTGGCCAGGACGGTGGACCCGGACGTGCTCGCGACGGACCCGGCGCGCGCCCTCGAACACCTGCCGCTCGTCGCCTACGACGCCGCCCTGCCGATCCTCCGCCGCTACTGGCGCAGCGAGTTCGGCAAGCGCCCCGGGAACACCGTCGCCGTCACCGTGCCGGACCTGCGCGCGGTGCTGGCCGCCGTGATCGCCGGGGCGGGGGTGTCCGCCCTGCCGCGCTACCTCGCCGAACCCGCGCTCGCCGCGGGCTCCGTCGAACAGCTGCACCACCCGGAGGTGCCGCCGCTGAACACCCTCTACGTCGTCACCCGCGGCACACCCACCTCGACCGTGAAGGCCGTCGTGGACCACCTCGGGTCACGCGACTGGGGAGTGCTGTGAGTCAGACGCTGCGCAGCACCGACACGACGACGCCGAGGATCACGGCCCTGTCGCCGTCGATCACGGGGTAGTCGGCGTTGCGCGGCTCCAGGTACACGTGGCCGCCCTTGCGCTGGTACACCTTGACCGTCGCCTCCTCCTCGATCATCGCGGCGACGATCTGCCCGTTGTAGGCCTCGTGCGTCTGCCGCACCACGACGGTGTCGCCGTCGCAGATCGCCGCGTCGACCATCGAGTCACCGCGCACGCGCAACGCGAACACGTTGCTGCCGCGACCGACCAGGCCGCGCGGCAGGTGCAGCACCTCGTCGACGTGCTCGACGGCGGAGATGGGCGCACCGGCGGCGATGTCACCGACGACGGGCACCGAGACCGAGCCGTCCGAGCCGCCGCCCGCCGCGATCGGCGCGCCGCTCAGGAACACCCGCACGTCCATCGGCCGCGTCACCGAGCCGCCGCGCTTGAGGAAACCCTTGTCCTCCAACGCCGCCAGGTGCTTCGAGACGCTGGACGACGACTTCAGGCCGACCGCCTCGCCGATCTCGCGGGTGCTGGGGGAGTAGCCGTGCTCGACGACCCAGTCACGAATGGCGACCAGGATCATCTGCTGGCGTTCCGGCAGCACCGTCGTGTCGAGCTCGAGATCGTCGTAGGCGGTCATCCGGCGATAGTAGTAATCCACTTGCCAGACACGATCGGGTGGTCGTTCGATCATGCGATGACCTCTGCCTGGGTAGGAGAACGCGTCCGGTTGCGCGGCTTGGAACCGGAGGACTGGGAGACCTTCCAGCGCTTCGACGAGAACACCGGCGACATGCGGCGCATGGACCGCGTCCACCCGCCCCGATCCGCTGCCGCGCAACAGGAATGGGCGCGGACGACCGCGTTGAAGAGGCCGGAGGGCGAGGCGCTGTTCCTCGTGGTCGAGTCGCTGGCCGACGGCGCGGTCGCCGGGATGGTGACCACCAGCGAGACCGACCAGCGCGCCGGCCGGTTCATGTACGGGGTCGCGATCGGCACCGAGCACAAAGGACGCGGCTACGCGACGGAGGCCGTGCGGTTGCTGCTGACCTACATGTTCGGCGAGCGCCGGTTCCACAAGTGCGAGGCGAGTGTCTGGGGGTTCAACGACGCCTCGATCGCGTTGCACCGCAAGCTCGGCTTCACCGAGGAGGGCAGGCTGCGCGAGCACGAGTTCTTCGCGGGCCGCCACCACGACGTGGTGCTGTTCGGCATGACCGCCGCGGAGTTCGCCGCCCGGCACCCGTACCCGCGCGAGATCTGACCGGCTGCACCACGATGTGGCGGTGAGCACACGGCGGGAACGCTCCTGGGGGCTGCGGCCAGGTAGGTCCGTGCGAACCCAAGCGGCGCCCGTGGCGCTGACACCGGAAGTGGCGCCGGCCGTGCTGGACGAGGCCGCGTTGCTGGAGCTGTACGAGTCGACGGCCGAGCGGCTGCACCGCTACGTGGCCAGGAGGGTCGGGCCCGACACCGCGCAGGACGTGGTGTCGGAGGCGTTCCTGGTGCTGTGGGACCAGCGCGCCGGGCAGGCCTACGACGCCGACGCCGTGCGTGCCTGGCTCTACGGGGTGGCGACGAACCTGCTGCGCGGTCACGTCCGCGCCGAGGAACGCAAGCTGCGGGCGTGGAGCAAGGAGCACGCGGCCCGCACCGACGAGGCCGACATCGGCGACCGGGTCAGCGCCGCGGCGGACGCTGACGTGCTCGCCGGGCCTCTCACCGCGTGGCTCGCCGAACTGCGCGTCGAGGAACGCGAAGTGCTGCTGCTGAACGCCTGGGCGGACTTCACGCCCGCGGAGATCGCTGTAGCGCTCGACGTTCCCGTGGCCACCGTGCGGACCCGTCTGCACCGAGGCCGCGCACGGCTGCGCACCCGCCTTGCCGCCACCGACCACGACTTCACCGAGGACAGCCATGTCTGAGCCCACCACGCCCGAGACCCTCGACCGCACGCTCGACGCCGCCCTCTCCCGTGCCGGTGACGAGACCGTCCAGTTCGACGTCGCCGCCGGCAGGGCCGCGCTGGCCACCGCCCTGAAGGAGCGTGCCGGACAGCCGGTGGCCGAACAGCGGCCGCGCCGCAACGGCCGTCGCTGGCTCGCCGCCGCGGCCGCCGTGGCCGTGCTGACCGGCACTGGCCTGGCCGCGTCGACCGTCGACCTCACCGGCACCGGCACCGGCGGCAACTCCGCGACCGCCGCCGAGGAACTGGTCAAGGCGGCGGACCTCGCCGGCCGCGTGGTCGAACGCCCCGTCGGTCCCGGCCAGTTCCGCTACGTGCGGACCCGCTACAACGGCATCACCATCGAGGACCCCGTCGACACGGCGACGAACACGGACATGACCAACGAGGAGTGGATCCCGGCCGACCGCCGCGACGAGTGGATGCTCAGGACCGGGATCAACTCGGTCCGGTGGCTGCCGGGGCACGAGGGTGACGGCGAGCCGCGCGCGGGCACGAGTTTCAAGGACGGTCAGGAGTTCCGCGGCAAGTGCGGCAAGTACTCCTACTACGCCGAGGGGCAGCCCGACCGGTGCACGGCGGGTGACTTCCACAACCCGACGCCGGAGTTCGTCGCGTCGCTGCCCAAGGACCCGCGGGCACTGCTGGACAGGTTGCGGGAGGACGGCGGCGGGGGCTCGGACGGCGGCGCGATGCGGCAGGCCCGCGCGGCGCTGCAGTCGGGCCAGTACCCGGCCGAGGTGCGCGCGAACATCTTCCGCGCGCTCGCCCTGCTGCCCGGCCTGGTCGTCACCGAGAAGAAGGCGAACCTCGACGGCAAGGAGGGCGTCGCGCTCGGCATCAGGTTCGTCGACGAGTTCACCGAGATCATCATCGACCCGGACAACGGTGACTTCATCGGTGGCCGCGAGACCGTCGCCGAGGACCTGCCCGCCGACAGGGGCGGCCTCGCCAAGGGCACCGTCCGCCAGTCGTACTCGGTGACCGCGAAGGTCGTGGACTCGCTGGGCGCCCGGTAGAACCTTCTCCCGCCGGTTCGGGGCGCGGGAGAGACATGCAACCCTGGGGTTGCGCATCCTCGGGGGGATGTGCAACTCTGGGGTTGCACTTATTCGCTGACCTGGGAGTTGTCGTGAGCGTGGACCGGATCGAACGCGAGACCCTGATCGAGGCGCCGCTGGCGCGGGTCTGGCAGCTGGTGACCGAGCCGGGGTTCTGGGTGGCCTCCCAGCCGTCCGGCACCGCGGTCGAGGGGGAGACGACGCTGTGCAGGCACGAGCAGTACGGCGAGTTCCCGGTGCGCGTCGAGACCGTGACGCCGCAGACCTACGTGTCCTACCGGTGGGCCAGCGCCTTCGGCGGGCAGGACCTGACCGCGGACAACACGACGCTGGTCGAGTTCACGCTCACGCCCGAGGGTGCGGCGACCAGGCTGAAGGTCGTCGAGAGCGGGTTCTCGCGGCTCGCGGGTCCGGAGGAGCTGCGGGAGAAGGCCCTGCGGGACAACACGGGCGGCTGGCCCGAGGTGCTCGCGGCGTTCACGAAGAAGGCCGAGAGCTAGTGGTGTGACTCAGCACGCTGGCACCGCGACAGGCCCGTCTGACCACGTGCACACCGGCAACGTGCTGAGCCGCACCACTAAGTTGAGCACGTGCCCAAATCAGCCGACCGCGGTCGCCGCACCCGAGAACAACTGATCGACGCGGCCGCCGCGCTCGTGGGCGAGGTCGGCTGGGGTGCGGTGACCACGCGGCTGGTGGCCGAACGGGCGGGCGTCAACGCCGCGCTCGTGCACTACCACTTCTCGTCGGTGTCCGAACTGCTGTCGACGGCCGCGCTGCAGTTCGCCACGCGGGCGCTGGGGGAGTCCGCGGACGCGCTGCGGGCGCTCCCGCCGGCCGAGGGGGTCGAGCGGATCTTCGAGGACCTGTCCCGCTTCACGGGCACGGACCCCGAGTCGCTGCTGCTGGCCGAGGCGTTCCTGGCCGCGCATCGGTTGCCCGGCCTGCGGGCAGGACTGTCGGCGCTGGTCGGCGACTTCCGGTCACGGATCGCCCTGTGGCTGGGCGAGGCCGGGGTCGAGGACGCCGATGGGGTCGCGTTGTTGTTGAGCGCGGCCATCGACGGGTTGGTGCTGCATCGCGCGTTGGATCCGTCAGTCGACTTTCGCGCGGTCACGGAGTCGTTCCGGCGTCTCGTCGCTGGCTGACCAGCGCGGTTCGCCTCCGGCCTCGGCGAACGCGGTCAGCGCCTCGACCAGGCCGTGCCGCAGGTGCTCGGGCATGCGGGCGACGATGGTGCTGATCTCGACGCGCCTGCGGGCCATCACCTCGCCCACGACCCGGCTGCCTTCCGCACTCGCCACGACCACGACCTCGCGTTTCGTCGCGGGGTTCGGCTCGCGGTCGACCATGCCGGACGTGATCAGCCGGTCGATCATGCGCTTGGCCGTGGACGGGTTGACCTCCAGCAGGTCCGCGAGCGCGGTGAGGCTCATCGGGCCGCGGCTGTCGAGCAGGACGACCATGCGGAGCTGCGGCAGCGTGAGCGTCTCCTCGACGGCCGCGAGCGACCGCGCCGAGACGGCCACCAGCAGGCGGGACGCGGTGAGGACCGCGTCGGTCAGATCATCGACATCGCTCACTCCCTTAGTTCTACAGGGCCCGCGTCAGGTAACGAAACGATAAACATTGCACTGTGCAACTGTCGGTGCCGTGTCGTCTGTCCGTACCTCTCGGCATGCGGATACTCCTCGTCGCTTTGCTGGTGTCGTTGCTCGGCGCGCCGCCCGCGTTCGCGCAGCAGGATCTGGGGCCCGGCTACGTGCAGACGCAGTTCGGGCCGATGGGGCCGCCCGGCCGGGACCTGCTGCAGAAGGTGGCCCTCGCGGGGTTGTGGGAGGGGCCCGCCGGCCGGATGGGGCTCGAGAAGTCGTCCAACCCGAAGGTTCAGGAAGCCGGTCGGCACCTGATCGACGGGCACGCCGACCTCGACCGGCGCACCGTCGAGCTGGCGCGGACGTTCGGCGTGCAGCTGCCGACGCGGCCCAGCGAGGCGCAGCAGGGCTGGCTGGACGAGATGCAGGCCGCGCCCGCCCGCAGTCCCGAGTTCGACCGAGTCTTCGCGAACCGGCTTCGCGCGGCGCACGGCGTGGTCTACAGGTTCCTCGCCACGGTGCGCACGGGCACGCGCAACACCGCGATCCGCGACTACGCCAAGGTCTGCATGGACACCGTGCTCGACCACATGACGGTGCTCGAGGCGACCGGGATGGTCGACTTCACCGACACCGAGGCGATCCCGCTGGCGCTCGTCGCCCAGCCGTCGTCGATCGCGCCCACCACCCCGGCGGCGCTCCCGCCGCCGAACCCACAGCTCGCCCAGCAGCGGCAACCGCAGGACGAGGGCGCCTCCGACGGAGCGATCGGATTGGGGGTGTTGGCGCTGGTGGTGGCCGGTCTCTGGTTCTGGACGAGCGGCCGGAGCAGCAGGAAGATGCACCCGTAGTGCTAGATTGGGCATATGCCTAAATCAGATGCCCAACAACGAGCGTTGATCGTCGGGGCCGGGATCGCCGGACTCACGTCCGCGTGGTGGCTGGAGCGCGCCGGGTGGGACGTCCTGGTGGTGGAGAGGGCGCCGTCGTTCCGCGCCGGCGGCTACATGATCGATTTCTTCGGGCCGGGTCACGAGGTGGCGCGGCGGATGGGGCTGCTGCCGGCGCTGGAGGAGCGGCGCGCGCCGATCTCGTCGGTGACGAGCGTCGACTCGTCGGGACGGCGGCGCGGCGAGATCTCCACCGCCGCCTACGAAGCGGTCGCGGACGGCGTGATCAGTCTGCTGCGCGGTGACCTGGCGTCCGTGGTCCGCGATGACCTGCGGGCTCCCATCCGTTATGGCACAACGGTTGTCTCTGTCGATGACGGACGCGTTGTGTTCTCCGACGGGTCTTCAGGCGAGTTCGACCTGGTCGTGGGTGCCGACGGGGTGCACTCGCGCGTGCGGGAACTCGTGTTCGGGCCGTCGTCGTCATTCGTGCGGTACCTGGGGCATCACACGGCGGCGTTCTCGTTCCGGGACAGGGCGTTGAGCGAACGGATCGGCCACCGCTACCAGATGCTGACCGTGCCGCACCGGATGATCGGCTGCTACGCCGTGCGGGACGGCTCGATGGCCGCGTTGATGCTCTACCGCTCCGACTCTCCAGAACTGCCCGCCGACCCCGCCGCGGCGCTGCGCGAACGCTTCGGCGACCTCGGCTGGGTCACGCCCTCGCTGCTCTCCGTTGTGCCGGAGGACGTGTACTACGACGAAGTGTCGCAAGTGGACATGCCGGTGTGGCGCCGCGGCAAGGTGGTGCTCGTCGGGGACGCGTGCGGGGCCGTGTCGTTGTTCGCCGGTCATGGGGCGTCGCTCGCGATGACCGGCGCGTGCGTGCTGGCGGAGGAGCTGTCCGCCGGGTTCGAGGGCGCGTTCGGGCGTTACGAGGCGCGGATGAAGCCCGCCGTGGAGCGCACCCAGGAGTTCGGGCGGCGGTTCATCGGCTGGATGGCGCCCTCGTCCGCGTTCCGGATCTCGGTGCGGGACTGGGCTTTCCGGCTCTCCGGGCTGCCCGTCGTGCGCAACCTGATCCGCGGCTCCGTCGTGCCGGACGTCGACGGCGTGTTGACACCCGCGGGCACGGCCGCCTGAGCTAACGAGCGTCGTACGTCTCTCGGTTGAGGAGCACCTCGGCGATGTGCTCCTCGGCCCACCGGCACAACGCGAGCAACGGCTCGTGCAGCGTGAGGCCGAGCTCCGTCAGCTCGTACTCGACCCGCGGCGGCACCTCGGCGTACACGTGCCGGGTGATGAGCCCGTCGCGTTCGAGGTCCCGGAGGGTCTCCGTCAGCACCTTGCCGCTGATGCCGTCGAGCCGCGTCTTCAGGTCACCGAACCGCGCCCGTCCGTTGCCCAGCACGGAGACCGCCATCGCCGTCCACTTGTTGGCGATGCGCGCCAGGCTCGTGCGCGACGGGCAGGTGGCCGCGAGCACGCTCCAGTCCGGCATGGTCTGTGACATGGCGCACATCCGTCCAATGGTTACGTTGAGGTAATTGGTTACTTTTGGTGAGCATAGGTCAACCGCAACAAAAAGGAGAAACCCATGACCACCCCGCTCGCCGTCGTCACCACCTACTTCGAGGCACTGGAGTCCGGTGACCTCGCCACCGTCTCCGCCCAGTTCGCGGACGACGTCGTGTGGCACCAGCCCGGTGACAACCGCTTCTCCGGCCTGCACCGCGGCAGCGAGGCCGTCGGAGCGATGATCGGCGGGATGATGTCCGTGTCCGAGGGCAGCTTCTCGTTGAAGCGCAACGCGCCTCTGATGGTGAACGGCGACGTCGTGGCGGCCCCGGTGCGCTGGACGGCCCAGCGGTCCGGGGCCGAGATGGACGGCGTCGGCGTCGACCTGATGCGGGTCGTGGACGGGAAGGTCGTCGAGGTGCGGCTGTTCACGGCCGACCCCGCCGAGGAGGACGCGTTCTGGGGTCGCGGCTAACGAAACGGCATGTCTGCCACCCGTCCGGGGCGGGTACCGACACACTGTGGGCGTGGAACGGGATCGCAGGTGGGCGGACAAGGGTGAGGCCATCGGGCACGGCGTGAGCTGGCTCGCGCGGTGGAGTCTGCGGACGGCGCTGGCCGCGCTCGGCTTCTGGATGGTGTTCTGGCTGATCGGGACGCTGTGGGTGGTCGTGATGCCCGTGCTGCTCGGGCTGCTGATCACCACGGTGCTGTGGCCGCCGGCGCGCTGGATGATGTCGAAGGGCCTCAACTCGGCGCTGGCGGCGACGATCGTGCTGATCGTCGGGCTCGGTGTGCTGGGCGGGGTCATCGCGGCCATCTCGTCGTCGATCGCCTCCGGTGTGCCGGAGATCGCGCAGAGCGCGCAGAAGGCCGTCACGCAGCTGCAGGACTGGGCCTCCGGGCCGCCGTTCAACCTCAAGGGCAGCGACCTCGACCGGCTCATCTCGCAGGGCGTCGACCAGATCAAGTCGAGCATCGGGTCGATCGCGGGCGGGCTGCTGACCGGCGCGGGCGCGGTGACGTCCGGCGTGGTCACGGGCCTGGTGGCGTTGCTGCTGGCGTTCTTCTTCGTCAAGGACGGCATGCGCTTCACGCCGTGGGTGCGCGGGCTGATCGGCGAGCGCGCGGGCGGTCACGTCACCACCGTGCTGGAGCGGATCTGGGTCACGCTCGGCAGCTTCATCCGCAGCCAGGCCGTGGTGTCGCTGATCGACGCGATCTTCATCGGCGCCGGCCTGCTCATCCTCGGCGTGCCGCTGGCGGTGCCGCTGGCCGCGCTGACGTTCCTCGGCGGCTTCATCCCGATCATCGGCGCGTTCATCGCCGGAGCGCTGGCCGTGCTCGTCGCGCTGGTGAGCAACGGCCTGACCACGGCCATCATCATGCTGATCATCGTGATCGTGGTGCAGCAGGTCGAGGGCAACGTGCTGCAGCCCATCCTGCAGTCGCGCAGCCTGCGCCTGCACGCGGCGGTCGTCCTGCTCGTCGTCACGGCCGGCACCTCGCTCTACGGCATCGCGGGCGCGTTCTTCTCCGTCCCGGTCGCCGCCGCGGTGGCCGTCGTGATGCGCTACCTGGGCGAAGTCATCGACGCGAGGTCCGTAATGGTTACGTCACAACCTGACGGGGATGAACCAGGCGAGACCGAACGTTCTCCTGAGTGAACCCGAGAAGAGGAGTGACACTGTGACGGAGAAGGCTGTTCTCGCGGGCGGCTGTTTCTGGGGCATGCAGGACCTGTTCCGCCGCCACCCCGGCGTCGTCTCCACGCGCGTCGGGTACACCGGCGACCCGAGCACGCCGAACGCCACGTACCGCCGCCACGGCAACCACGCCGAGGCCATCGAGATCGTGTTCGACCCCGAGCAGCTCAGCTACCGGCAGGTCCTGGAGTTCTTCTTCCAGATCCACGACCCGTCGACCCGCAACCGTCAGGGCAACGACATCGGAGCGGGCTACCGCTCGGCGATCTTCTACACCGACGACACCCAGAAGAAGGTCGCGGAGGAGACGATCGCGGCCGTCGACGCCTCCGGCAAGTGGCCGGGCAAGGTCGTCACCGAGGTCACGCAGGAGTCGGACTTCTGGCTGGCCGAGCCGGAGCACCAGGACTACCTCGAGCGCTACCCGAACGGCTACACGTGCCACTACGTGCGGCCGGAGTGGCAGCTCGGCGAGCGTTGATCGAGGTCGTGGCGCTGCACGTCTCACCCGTGCACGCCTTCGAGGGCCGTCCGCCGGACGGCCCTCGTCCCGATCCGGGGCCCGTGTCGCGCGACCACGTCGTCGTCCGCGCGGGCCTGGGCGTCGTGGGGGACCGCTACTTCAACCACCCCGCGCACCGCAACGCCGCGGTCACCTTCATCGCGGCCGAGTCGCTGGCCGCGTGGCCGGTCGATCCGCTCGTGGCACGCCGCAACGTCGTCGTGCGGGGGTTCGACGTGGACTCGCTGCCGCGCGGGACCGTGTTCGGCCTGGACAGCGGGGACGGGCCGGTGCGGTTCGAGGTCCACCGCCCGGCGAACCCCTGCGCCTGGATGGATCAGGTGATCGCTCCGGGGGCCTTCAGGGCGTTGCGGGGCAAGGGCGGGATCCGCTGCGTGCCGCTGGACGACGGGGTGCTGCGGACCGGGCATAGTGGGCGCATGAAGTGGTTGCGCCGCAAGCCGACGATCGTCACGGCGGTGAGTCTCACCTTGGTGCTGATCACCGCGGCAACCCTGTGGAACATCGCCGGCGCCCGAACGTTCCAGTTCTTCGGTGACCTGGTCGACCGCGTGGAGACCAACGAGAAGGTCGTGGCCCTGACCTTCGACGACGGCCCGGATCCCGCCGGCGCCCAGATGGTCCTGGACCTGCTGAAAGCCGAGAACGTCCCGGCCACCTTCTTCCTGATGGGCCGAGACCTGGAGAAGCACCCCGAACTGGGCCGGCGGATCGCGGAAGCCGAGCACGAGATCGGCAACCACACCTACAACCACCCGAGGATGATCGGCGTCCTGCCCGGCACCGTGGCGAAGGAGGTCGAGGACACCGACGCCCAGATCCGCAGGACCGGCTACCAAGGCGACATCCACTTCCGCCCGCCCAACGGCAAGAAGCTCTTCGCCCTGCCGCACTACCTGGAGGAACACGGCCGCACGACGGTCATGTGGGACGTGGAACCTGACTCCGCGGGCACTCCCACCGCACAGGAGATCACCCAGCGGACGCTGAAAGAGACCAAGCCGGGCTCGATCATCCTGCTCCACCCCATGTACGCGGCACGGGAACAGACCCGGCAGGCGCTCGAGCCCGTCATCACCGGGCTGAAGGAGCGCGGTTACCGGTTCCTGACGGTGTCCGCGCTCCTCAACAGCCGTTAGATCAGGTCGGCCAGCTCCACCCGGCGCAGGAACTCGCCGCGCACCCGGTCCGCCACCGCGTTCACGACCTCGGCACCGTCGGCGGAGGGGTCGACGTGCACGCGGAACGGCGGTTTCGCCGCGCCCACCACGTCCACGATCGCGTCCGCCACGGCACCGACGTCCGCCCACGACGGCTCCAGCTCCGCGAGACGGCTGCCGACCTGGTCCATCAGGCCGGGGTAGAACTCCTCGTACTCGGCGGCGCGTGAGGTGTCCGCAGGCGTGCCGGAGTGCGCGAAGTGGTTGGTGCCGTGGGTGAACGCGCCCGGCACGACGATCGTGGTCTCGATGCCGAACCGCAGCAGCTCGGCGCGGTACGAGACGGCGACCGCGTCCATGGCCGCCTTGGCCGCGAAGTACGGCGCGAGGTACGGGGGAGTGCCGCCGCGCGTCGAGCTCGAGCCGACCCACACGACGTGGCCGGAACGCCGTCCGCGCAGGTGCGGGAGGGCCGCCCGGTTCACGCGCTGCGTGCCCAGGACGTTGACGTCGTAGAGCGCCGCGTACTGCTCGGGTGTGAAGGCCTCGGCCGGGCCGGTGACCATGTGGCCCGCGTTGTGCACGACCACGTCCAGGTGCCCCTGCTCGGAGATGATCGTGCCGATCGCGGCGTCCGCCGACTCCTGCGACTGCACGTCCAGCTCGACGGCGTGCACGTCGGCCTTGTTGCCGGACCCGAAGGCCCGCAGATCGGCGACCGCGGGCGCGTTGCGGCCGGAGGTCTCCCTCATGCCCGCGTAGACGGTGTGACCGGCGAGCGCGAGCCTGCGCACCGCCAGGGCGCCGAAGCCGCTGGACGCTCCCGTGACGACGATGACCTCGCCCATCAGATGATGCCTCCGTTCGCACGAATGGTCTGGCCGTTGATCCAGCGCGCGGGACCGGCCAGGAAGGAGATGACCTCGGCGATGTCGCCGGTGGAGCCGAGACGCTCCAGCGGGGGCTGCTTCGCGAGGGTGTCGATGGTGGCCTGGTCCTTGCCGTCGAGGAACAGGTCGGTGGCCGTGGGGCCGGGGGCGACGGTGTTCACGGTGATGTCGCGGCCGCGCAGCTCCCGGGCGAGGATCAGGGTCAGCGCCTCGACGCCGCCCTTCGACATGGCGTAGGCGCCGTACTGCGGGAAGCGCAGGCCCACCACGGACGACGAGACGTTGATGACGGCGCCACCGTCACGCAGCCTGCGCGCCGCCTGCTGGGACACGACGAACGTGCCGCGGGCGTTGGTGCGCATGATCTTGTCGAACGTGTCGAGGTCCATGTCCGCGACGGTGCCGAGCGGCATGATGCCCGCGGAGTTCACGACGACGTCGACGCCGCCGAACGTCTCCTGCGCGAGGTCGAACGCGGCGGTGACGCCAACCTCGTCGCCGACGTCGGCCTGCGCGGCGACGGCTTGGCCGCCGTTCGCCCTGATCTTCTCCACGGTCTCGTCGGCGGCGGCCTTGTTGCCGGCGTACACGATGACAACGGCTGTTCCGTCGGCGGCGAGGCGCTCGGCGGCTGCCCGCCCGATGCCCCTCGATCCGCCGGTGACGATCGCTACGCGAGTCATGTCGATGCTCCTAGCTGGTGTTTCCGCTGATACCTCAATCAACGTAGCATCGATATCGAATCAGCGCTACTGCTGATGTGTTATCGTCGTTACATGGACACGAGGGAGCGTCTGGTGAGGGCCGCGGCCGACCTGCTCGTCGAGGGCGGCAAGGAAGCGGTCTCGACGCGCGCGGTCGCCGCGGCCGCGGGTGTGCAGGCACCGACGCTGTACCGCCTGTTCGGGGACAAGGACGGGCTGCTCGACGCCGTGGCGGCGTTCGGCTTCTCCGGCTACCTCGAGGACAAGCACGCGATGGGCGCGGGCGACGACCCCGTGGACGACCTGCGCCGGGGCTGGGACCTGCACATCGGCTTCGGCCTGGCGCGTCCCGCGTTCTACCTGCTGATGTACGGCGAGCCGCGCAAGCGCGCGGCGCGGCTGGAGGCGGACTCGATGCTCCGCGAGATCATCGGCCGCATCGCGGCGGCGGGCCGCCTGACGGTCCCGGTGGAGCAGGCGGCGCAGTTCGTGCACGCGACGGGGCTGGGTGTGGTGCTGGCGCTCATCGCGACGCCGGAGGCGGACCGCGACCTGGGGCTCATCACGTTCACGCGCGAGAACGTGATCAGGGCGATCACGGCGGACGCCTCACCGGGCGGCCCGACGGACATCCCGAGCCGCGCGATCGCGCTCAGGGCCGCACTGCAGGAGGACCCGCCCCGGATGCTCTCGCACGCGGAACGGGTCCTCCTGGCCGAGTGGCTCGACCGAGTGGCGAAGTGACCTAAGCGTTCGGGTCGAACGCGATCCCGGCCGGCTTGGCCTGGCCGAGGTTGTGGTTGAACGCGCCGTCCTTGATCGCCAGGGACGCGCTGCCGAAGTTCGCGTTCACGAGCTTGTCGCGCACCCCGGCGGGGAAGCGGTCCCAGCTGACCAGGTCGGGGTACTGGTAGACCCCGTAGTGGTTCTCCGCCTGCTCACCCGCGCCCGCGAGCCGGAAGCAGTGCGTGCTGGCACCGTCCTTGTGGTAGATGATCTTCGGGTGGGTGCCTTCCCACTGCACGTTCGCGCGCGGGTGGGTCTTGTACTTGCCGTGCTCCGACGTCGAGACGTACTGGGCCACGTCGTTCTGCACCCAGACCACCACGTGCTCGATGTCGTGGCGGTGACCGCAGCAGTCCCAGATCGGGACGGCCTGGTCCTTCTCGAAGTACAGGTCGTACAGGTAGGCGCACCAGCCGTTGTTGCACTTGGACCGGCTGTAGGAGTTGGTGTTGTCCAGGTCGGACTGGTCGTGGCAGTTGCCGTTCAGCGCGCCCGAGTTCTTCAGGCCGGGCGCGATGTCACCGTTCGGCGAGATCGCCGGCGTGGGGTAGCAGCCGTCGCCGTCGTAGTCGAACGCCGGCTGCCACCTGCCGTCGGCCTCCTCGAAGTTCGCGGGGATGGCCCGGGGCGGGTCGGCGAGCGCGATGCCGGGGAACAGTGCCGTGATCAGCAGGGCGCCGGCGAGCGCGGTCAGGAGCTTCTTCCTCAACTTCAGGCCTCCGGATGTGCAGGGGAGCGGAGAGGCGTGCGAGGCAGAAGGTGGTACATGAACCACGTTCACGTCTAGGTGGTTCGCCAAATCTTTGCCATACCGGGAAATTCACAACCTCGGGACGGAATCGATCCCGTCCCGAGGTCGCGCTCTCATCAGCCCAGCTCTGACCGCATGCGACGCGCCGCGGCGACCAGGTTCCGCAACGCGGGCTCCACCTCGGCGTAACCGCGCGTCTTCAGTCCGCAGTCGGGGTTGATCCACAAACGTTCACCCGGCACCGCGCGCACCGCCTCGGTGATCAGCGAGACGATCTCGTCCTCGCCCGGCACCAGCGGCGAGTGGATGTCGTAGACGCCGGGACCGATGCCGCGCGGGAACTCCAGGTCCTCCAGGATCTCCATCTTGGACCGCGCGGCCTCGATCGTCGTGACGTCGGCGTCGAGGTCGGAGATCGCGCCGATCACCTCGCCGAACTCCGAGTAGCACAGGTGGGTGTGCACCTGGGTGCCCGTCGTGGCGCCCGAGGTGGCGAGCCGGAACGCGCCGACCGACCACTCCAGGTACGCGGGCTGGTCCTTCCGGCGCAACGGGAGCAGCTCGCGCAACGCCGGTTCGTCGACCTGGACCACGCGGATCCCGGCGGCCTCCAGGTCGCGGATCTCGTCCCGCAGCGCCAGCGCCACCTGGGCCGCCGTGTCGGCCAGCGGCTGGTCGTCGCGCACGAACGACCACGCGAGGATCGTCACCGGGCCGGTCAGCATGCCCTTGACCGGCTTGGAGGTCAGCGACTGCGCGTACGTGCTCCACGGCACCGTCATCGGCTTCGGGCGCGAGACGTCGCCGTGGATGATCGGCGGCCGCACGCACCTCGACCCGTACGACTGCACCCACGCGAACTCCGTGCTGGCGAAGCCCTCCAGGTGCTCGGCGAAGTACTGGACCATGTCGTTGCGCTCGGGCTCGCCGTGCACCAGCACGTCGAGGCCGATGTCCTCCTGCAGGCCGATCACGCGACCGATCTCGTCGCGCATCCGCTGCCCGTACTCGTCCTCGGTGATCTCGCCGCCGCGGACCGCCGCGCGCGCCCTGCGGAGGTCACCGGTCTGCGGGAACGAGCCGATCGTCGTGGTCGCGAGCGGCGGCAGTCCCAGCCGGGCCTGTTGCGCGGCGGCACGTTCCTCGTAGGGCGCGCGGACGCGGTGTTCCGGCCGCAGCGACTCGACGCGCGCCCGGACGTGGTCGTCACGGTGCGGGCTCGGCACCGGGCGCTTCGCCTCGTCCGTCCACGCGCCGCCGGCCTCGCCGCGCAGGGCGTTGCCCAGCACCACGATCTCGCGGACCTTCTGCCGCGCGAACGCCAACCGCGCCTGCACGTCCGGTTCTAGGTTCTCGGCCTCCAGGTCGTACGGCACGTGCAGCAGCGTCGAGGACGACGAGACGACGACCTCGCGCGCGAACCCCAGCAACGACACGGCTTTCGCCAACGCCGCGTGCAGGTCGGTGCGCCACACGTTGCGGCCGTCGACCAGCCCGGCGACGAGGATCTTGTCGCGCAGCGCGGGGATCGCGACCGGCGTGTCCGGCGCGCTGACGAGGTCGAGGCCGATCGCCTCGACCGGCGACTGGGCGAGGATCGGCAACGCCTCGCCCAGGTCGCCGTAGTAGCCGGTGACGAGCAGCTTCGGCCGGCCGGGCAGGCCACCCAGCGTGCGGTAGGCCCGCTTCAGGGCGTCGAGCTCGGCGGGGCTGCGGTCGGCGGCGAACGCCGGTTCGTCGAGCTGCACCCACCCGACGCCCTCGACCCTCAGCCGGCCGAGCAGCTCGACGTAGACCTCCAGCAGGCCGTCGAGCAGCGTCACCGGGTCGAAGCCCGGCGTGGTGCCCTTGGCCAGCAACAGGAACGTCACCGGGCCGAGCAGCACCGGCCTGGTCGTGACGCCGAGGGCGCGGGCCTCGCGGTACTCGGCGACCGGCCTGTCACCGGAGAGGCGGAACTCGGTGTCCGGGCCCAGCTCCGGCACCAGGTAGTGGTAGTTCGTGTCGAACCACTTCGTCAGCTCCAGGGCCGCGGCGCCGTTCCGGCCGCGTGCCGCCGCGAAGTAGGTGTCCAGTTCGGACAGACCCAGGTCGCGGAACCGTTGCGGGATCACGCCGAACAGCTGGGCGGTGTCGAGCACCTGGTCGTAGAACGAGAACGTGCCGGACGGGATCGAGTCCAGTTCGGACAGTTCGGCCCAGGTCTGAGCCCTGAGCCGTCGCGCGGTCTCCCGCAGGGCGGCTTCGTCGATCGTCTCGGCCCAGTACCGCTCGACCGCGCGCTTCAGTTCGCGCTTCGGTCCGATCCGGGGGTAGCCGAGAACGGTGCTGCCGATGGTCACAGGCTCTCTCCTCGCGAGCGTGCGGAAGCACCGGAGTCCCACGAGCAGCGCAGCACGGAAGCCGCACCCGTCAGCCCGCCCGAGAGGCTCCGGAGCACCGCGCACCGGGTTCGGTGCACGGACCTGCGGCAGGTCTTCGGACTCGTGGGCGCCGTGCACACTCCTACCGGCCGTCGCTTCCCAGGTCTCCCGACCCAGTGCTGTTGACGGCTTTCGTTCCCACTCACCGCTGCGGGGCAGTCCCGGACTCGCACCGGGTTCCCTTTTGCTCCACCCCGGAGGACCGGGGTGAACCGCTGGCGTGATCGAGACTAGCGGGCCGCGCCGAGCATGCCCAGCGCCATGTCGGCGTACTGGATGGTGAGATCGCTCAACCCGGACGAGGAACGGATCCGCCACCGCCGCATCGCGTTCTACCGCCGCCTCGGCGCCGTGCTGCTACCCGTCAACGGCTACCCGCCGCCGCAGGGCAGCGCCGGCTACCCGACGCTGCTGACGGCCGCGGACCACGAGCCCCGGTCCCCGGCCGCCGCCGACGACCTCGAACGGATCGTGGTCGCCGTCCACGGGCACCGGCACGGGATCGCGCCGACCGACCCGTGGTGACCGGGACGTCGCGGCTCAGCGCCGTCTCACCCGCGGGCTGAGCCGACCTTCCAGTAACCGCTGAACATGATCGCCTTTCGGTCCACCCCGCGGTCCTTGACGAGGTGCCGCCGCACCCCGGTCGCGAGCGCCGACTCCCCGCACGCCCAGGCGTACTCCACAGTGGACAGCGCCTTGTCCTGGATCGCCTCGACCACAGCGGATCCGGGCTCGCCGTCCCCGCGGAACACCCACTCCGCGTCGAGGTCGACCCGGTACGACTCGTCCGGCACCTCGGCGAACACGTGCACCGGCCGGGTCTCGGCCTCGAGGATCGCCGCGAGCGCGGGCAACGCCGTCTCATCGGCCGCGAGCAGCACGGCCCCCTCGGCGGGCGGCCGGTAGGCCGAGCCACCGGCGCGGAACCCCGCCTCGTCCCCGGCGCTCGCCCGCCGCGCCCACCGCGTGCCGGGCCCGGCGTCACCGTGCACGACGAAGTCGACGTCGATCTCGGCGACCTCGGGCCGGTGCGCGCGCACCGTGTACCAGCGCAGGTCGGGCCGCGTCTCCTCCGGCATCGCGCGCAACGACGTGCGGACGTTGATGCGGTCGTCGGCCGGCATGACGAGCTCGCGGCCCGTCGCCATCAGCAGCCCGAAGTACTCGTCCGGCCCCGTGACCGCGAACGACTCGAACTCCGGCGCGTGGAAGGTGATCCGGCGCATGTGGTCGCCGAGCTCGCTCACCGCCGTCACGGACATGACGAACTGGTCGAAGACCTCGCGACGGTTCGCGGGCGCCATCATCATCTCGGCGGCCTTGGTGGCGGCCTTGACGGTGAACCGTTCGAAGGCGGAGTAGCGCGACATGCCCGCACCGTACACGTTTGGTTAGGCTTACCTAAATAGTCGGGCGAAATCGAGACCGAGGGCGCACACTGCGGACATGTTCCCCAGGACCGCGCAACAACAATGGTGGTTCGAAGAGCCCGAGAGCAGGAACCGCAGCCAGGCCATCGGACTGCGGCTCGCCATCGCCTACCACCAGCGCGACGCCGAGCGCGTCGAGAGGCTGATGCCGCGCGACCGGGACGAGACCTGGCTGGTGATGGGCGCGCTGGAGAACGGCCTGCTGGCGCTCAACCAGATCTACCCGCCCGGCCCGCCGGACGAGGTGTGGGAGCGGGTCACCCCGATCATCGACGCCGGCGCGCCCAAGGGGGTGGCGGCGCGCACCCGCGCCCTGCTCGCGGCCATGTCCCACGCGATGTACAACGCGACCTTGGGGGAGGTGTACGAGCGCAAGGAGGAGGATCCGTACACGGGGGCGCACCTGTACGCGGCGATCACGGCCATGCGGGCGGCCGAGCACGAGGACGGGGTGCGTCGGATGCAGGAGCGGGCGGACGAGCTGGACCCGCCGCGGTGACGTTCTTCCCGGTTTGACCTGGGGAAACGGGCGTGAGGCGCAGCTAACAACCACCCCGACGTGCATTGTCATACATCGTCGTGCATAATTCTCAACGTGTCCAAGGTGCTCACTTCACTTCCCGCCGGCGAACGCGTCGGCATCGCCTTCTCCGGTGGTCTCGACACCTCCGTCGCGGTCGCGTGGATGCGTGAGAAGGGCGCTGTGCCCTGCACGTACACCGCGGACATCGGCCAGTACGACGAGCCCGAGATCGACACGGTCCCGAGCCGCGCCGGTACCTACGGTGCCGAGATCGCGCGTCTGGTCGACTGCCGCTCCGCGCTCGTCGAGGAAGGTCTCGCGGCGCTCGCCTGCGGCGCGTTCCACATCCGGTCCGGTGGCCGCGCGTACTTCAACACGACTCCGCTCGGGCGGGCCGTCACGGGCACCATGCTCGTGCGCGCCATGCTCGACGACGACGTGCAGATCTGGGGCGACGGCTCCACCTACAAGGGCAACGACATCGAGCGGTTCTACCGCTACGGCCTGCTCGCGAACCCGTCGCTGCGGATCTACAAGCCGTGGCTCGACGCCGCGTTCGTGACGGAGCTCGGCGGCCGCAAGGAGATGTCCGAGTGGCTGCTCGAGCGTGACCTGCCGTACCGGTCGAGCGTCGAGAAGGCGTACTCGACCGACGCGAACATCTGGGGCGCGACGCACGAGGCCAAGTCGCTCGAGCTGCTCAACGAGGGCATCGAGATCGTCGAGCCGATCATGGGCGTCAAGTTCTGGGACCCGTCGGTCGAGATCGCGACCGAGGACGTCACCATCGGCTTCGACCAGGGCCGGCCGGTCACCATCAACGGCAAGGAGTTCGGCGACGCCGTCGACCTCGTGCTGGAGGCGAACGCCATCGGTGGCCGCCACGGGCTCGGCATGTCCGACCAGATCGAGAACCGCATCATCGAGGCCAAGAGCCGCGGCATCTACGAGGCGCCCGGCATGGCGCTGCTCTACATCGCCTACGACCGTCTCGTGAACGCGATCCACAACGAGGACACCGTCGCGGCGTACCACAACGAGGGCCGCAAGCTCGGCAGGCTGCTGTACGAGGGCCGCTGGCTCGACCCGCAGTCGCTGATGCTGCGCGAGTCGCTGCAGCGCTGGGTCGGCGCCGCGATCACCGGCGAGGTCACGCTGCGGCTGCGCCGGGGCGACGACTACTCGATCCTCGACACGTCCGGCCCGGCGTTCAGCTACCACCCGGACAAGCTGTCGATGGAGCGCACCGAGGACTCGGCCTTCGGCCCCGTCGACCGCATCGGCCAGCTGACCATGCGCAACCTCGACATCGCGGACTCGCGCGCCAAGCTGGAGCTCTTCGCGGGCCTCGGCATGGTCGGCACCCGCCAGTCGGCGCTCATCTCCGCCCAGCCCGAGCCGACGCAGCTGATCGGCGACGTGCCGGACGGCGGCGCGGAGGCCATCGCCTCGCGCGGTGAGGTGTCGGAGGCCGACGAGCTGCTCGACGCGGCGGCCATGGAGTTCGGCACGGACTGATCACGAAGCGGCGGGGCGGGGCGACCACGGGTCGCCCCGCCCCGTTCGCGTCAGGTCCGCGTCCTCAGGTTTGGGGCCACATCGAGTAGATGACGTTCTCCGCGTCGGCGCACACGACCTGCGGCATGATCCCCTCGGCGACCTGGTTGCAGGACATCGGCCCGATCTCGACCGGCGGCAACCCGGTCTTCGGCTCCGACCGCTGCGCGTAGTAGTCGAACAGCACCGCCCCGGCCTGGTCGCAGGTGAGCCTGCCCGCCGGGGTCTCCACCACTACGGCCAGCATCGGTTTGCCGAGCGCGCCGGTGAACGGCCGCTCGCAGAACTGCGAGGGCAGGCTCTCGTACTCGTCCGGCGACACGCCGTTCAGAGCGGTCGCCGCCGCAGTGGTCGTCGGCGCCGCGGTCTCCTGCTGACCGGTCGTCTCCTGAGGACTGGTCGTCTCCTGGGGAGTGGTGGCCGAACCGGACCCGGTGACCTCCGGGGTGCAGCCCGCCACGAGCACGGCGGCGAGCAGAGCTGTGATCGAGAACCTCATGCCCCCGAGGTCGGCCGCACCCCCGGCATCGTTACCCCGCTAGGGTTGCGGCTTGTGTCGATCGAGGCTGAGCGGGCGAGGCCCGCGGTCCTGCTGAACCCGCTCGAAGGCGACCCGACGGACGCCGACAGCCACATCGGCGGCCCGATGCTGTGGCCGATCGACGACCCCTGGCCGCGGTGCGAGGACGCGTCCCACACCCCGGAACCGTTCGTCGGCGCCGTGCAGCTCTACCAGCGCGAGTTCCCGGAGCTGCCGTTCCCCGGCGGCACGGACCTGCTCCAGGTCTTCCTCTGCACGCTCCACCACGACCTCCCACACGCCTGCGGCCCGGCCGTCCGTCTCGTGTGGCGCGACTCCACGACGGTGGTCGAGCTGATCGAGGAGGAGCCGGAACCGTCGGCGCAGGAGGAGATCTACGTCCCGACGGTGAACGTGCTCGAACCGATCCGGTACACCGAGCACGAGTCGAAGGTCTCCGGCGGCACGAAGATCGGCGGCTTCACGCCGTGGTGGCAGAGCGGCCCGATCGAGTTCGAGTGCCCGGAGTGCGGCGCCGGGCAACGCCAGACCCTCTCGCTCGCCACCCACGAACCGTCCGGTGACGACGTCGAGTGGGAGTTCGGCCGCGAGGGCAACCTGAACGTCCTCACGTGCACGAAGGACGTCCGGCACCCGATCACGACGCACGTCGACTGAGCGCCGCCACCCCTCCCAGCATCACGAGCACGATCGCGGCGAACCACGCCATCACCGTCGTCGGCGCGAGGAACCGCGTCGCCAGCCCGATCGACAGCGACGGCACGCTCAGCCCCAGGTAGGCGACGAAGAACAGGCCCGCCAGCGCCTCGCCGCGCTTCTCCGGCGCGGCCATCGCCGACACCGCCGCGACCGACGCCTTGAACTGCACGCCCGCCCCGACCCCGGCCACCGCGCCGCCGAGCAGGAACAACGGGAAGCTCGTCGCGTACATCCCGGCGACGACCAGCAGCAGGCCGATCGCCTGCCCGCCCAGGCCGAGCCGGCGCCTCGAAAGGACCGGCAGGCCTCCCGTCACCGTCTGCGCGAAGGCCGCGCCACCGAACACGACGAACACCACGAGCCCGGCCAGCAGCCGTGACGGGTGGTGCAGCTCGCCCGCCACGAAGCCCGGCGCGACGGACGTGAACACGCCGAACACCGCGAACGCCGTGAAAGCGCCCAGGGCCGCGGGGAGGTGGTTGGCGCTGATCCGCTGTGGACGGTACGAGAACCGGGAGCGCACAACGGTTTCCGGCGTGAGGGCCACGGCGACGACGCTCACCGCGAGCAGCGCGGCCAGCACGACGTAGGGAGTGCTCAGCGGCGAGGTCGCGTACTGCGCGAGCACCCCGGCGACCAGGGCTCCGACGCCGAGACCGCCGATGTTCGCGGCCGTCGACACGATCTCGAACCGGCGTGGTGAGGCTCCGGGGCGGTGCCGTGCGTGCAGGTCGTGGAGGTAGGCGGTGGCGGTCGCGGCGATCATGCCGACGCCCAGGCCGTTGACCACGCGCGCGACGACCAGGACCGGCAGCGAGGTGCCGGACAGGAACAGCAGCGCGGAGACGATCTCCAAGCCCAGCGCGGGGACGAGCACGGTCTTGCGACCCAGCCGGTCCGACACGTGGCCCGCCAGCACGAGGCTGATGACCACGCCGACCGCGAACGCGGCGAACACGACGGTGATCGCGAACGTCGAGAAGCCCTCGCGGGCCACGTAGAGAGGGAACAGCGGGGCCGGGACGGTCGAGTAGGCCATCGCGACGAGGAACGAGAAGGCGACGGCCCAGAACCCGCGCCCGTGGTGCTTGCTGACGACAGGCGGTGTGACCGGTGAATCAAGAACGACGGACATGCTCCGACTGTGCGGACCAGCAAGCATCACGTCCAACGAAAGTTGGAGCTCACCACCATCACCATCTGAGATACTCGCAGGTGTGGACCTACGCCAGCTCGAATACTTCGTCGCGGTCGCGGAGGAGAGCAGCTTCACGCGTGCCGCCGCCCGCGTGCACGTCGTGCAGTCCGCCGTCTCGGCCGCGATCAAGACCCTCGAACGCGAGCTGGGCACCACGCTGCTCGACCGCAACTCCCAGCGAGTCCTGCTGACCGACGCGGGGGAGGCGCTGCTGCCGAAGGCGCGGGCGGTGCTCGACGCCGTCACCGAGGCCAGGGACGCGGTGGCCCAGGTCGAGGGCGGGCTGACCGGCACGGTCCGGGTCGGCACGCTGACCGCGATGACCCTGATCGACCTGCCCGGCCTCCTCGGCGAGTTCCACCGCCGCCATCCCGGGGTGCTGGTGCGCACGCGTGCGGCGACCGGTGGTTCGGTGGGACTGGTCGAGCAGCTGCTGGACCGCCGGCTCGACCTCTCCTTCGTGTCGTTGCCGGGAGAGGTGCCGGCCGGGATCGTTCTCGACGAGCTGGCCCACTCCGTGATGGACCTGGTCGTGCCCCACGACCACCCGCTCGCGACCAGGACCGAGGTGCCGATCACCGCCCTCGCCGGGATGGACTTCATCGACTCGCCGCTGGGCTACGGCAACCGGGCGGTGGCGGACCGGGCGTTCGCCGCCTGCTCCGTGCCGCGGCGGGTGACGCTGGAGATGTCCGACATCGTCACCGGCGTCGACTACGTGCGCAACGGACTGGGCATCTCGCTGCTGCCCGCCTACATCCTCGGCGACGCGCCCGGTGTCACCACGCTCCGGGTGACGGGCGCCGACCTGCGCTGGCCGATCGGGCTGGCGAGGCCGGCGGACCGCGCCCCGACCGCGGCGGCCAGGGCGTTGATCGCTGTCGTGCACGAGTTCCTGAAGCGTTAACGCGCGCAGGTGAAGCTCGACGCGCTGTCCGGATCGCCCGCGCGGTACCGGGGCCAGGCCGGGTACTCGCACAGCGGCCGGGTGCGGTCGTGCGTCACGTCGGCCACGACGGGGTTCTTCGGTGACCGTCCACTCGCGACCCAGCTTTCCAGCGCCGACAGCGAGTCCCATCCGGCGGCGAACGACGGCGTGCCGAAGTTCGCGTGGTTGGCGCCCGGAACCAGGTAGTACCTCAGGAAACCGTCGGTCGTCCGGGGGCCGAGCAGGTCGCGCACGCGTTCGTAGTAGTCGTTCGTCGAACGGTGCGAGACGAGCTCGTCGGCGGCGCCGTGCAGCAGGAGCAGCTTGCCGCCGGAGCGCGCGAACGGGCCCAGGTCGACGTTGTTGCGGTCCTGGATCGTCGACAGGTGGCTGATCCGGTCGAGCCACTTACCGGGACGGCCGGGATCGAGGTCGAGGGAGTTGAAGCCGGGGTCGCGCGTCAGGAAGTACCGGACCCACTGGTCCCAGTACTGCATCCCGTACCCGCTCGTCACCGGCATCGGGTGCGCGGGCGCCGTCGTGCCGAACCCGAGGAACGGCGTCCGCATGTCCGCGCCGGACAGGAACGGGAAGCCCGGGTAGTGGGTCTCCCCGCTGGCGACCCGGTACGGCCAGCGGTACGGCGTGGACATCGCCGTCACGGCGCCGATCTGGGCGTCCGAGAGGCAGGTGGGACCCGTGTCCGCGCCATCGGGGCAGCGCAGGACACGGGGGTCGAAGTGGCAGCCGCGCAGGTTCGAGACGACGCCGTCCCGCACCCCGTCGAGACCGTCGCAGGCGTTGATCACGGTGTCGTACAGCAGTTTCTGCTTCTCCGGTCCGGGGAACGCGCCGGGCCGGGACAGGGCCTGCGTGAGGTGGCCCAGGTACAGGGCTTCGGCGAGGTTGTTCCACGCGGGGAAGCCGGAGATCACGCCGTCGAACGCGCGCGGCCAGCGTTGCGCGACGATGAGAGCCTCACGGCCGCCCGTCGAGCCGCCCGCGAAGTACGTCCGCGCGGGACCGAGCCCGTAGGCGCGCCGGATCAGGAACAGGCTCGCGTCGTGGGTCTTCTTAAGCGCGTCCCCGGCGGCGAAGTTCCGCACCGCCTCGTCGTTGACGCCGAACGAGCCGTCGAGCGACGGGACGGCCCCGGGACCCTGCTGGTGGCCGGAGTCGCTGGCGAACACCGCGTACCGCCGCGCCAGCGGCGCCAGTGCGTCCGCGGCGGCGAACGGCACGTTCCCCGTCAGGGCGGGAATCGTGCCGTTGTACCCACCGCCACCGAACATCAACGCCCCGCGGTTCCAGCCGTGCGGCAGGGAGACCCGCATCTTGATGGCGGGCGCCGACCGGTCGACCGGGTACAGGTCCGCGTCGACCTGGCAGTGCTCGATCGCCTGTCCACTCACGACACTGGTGACCACGGCAGCCGCCTGGACCCGGCCACCGGTCGTGGGCAGGCCGATCACGGAGGCCGGGATCACCAGCTGGGCCAGCGAGGCGCACGACGGCACGCTCCGGGGCGGGGTCGTCGCGGAGGCGGGGTCCACGCCGAGCAGCAGCACGGAGGTCGCGAGCACTGCGAGAGTCTTCACACCGGTCTCCTTCTCAGCGGTAGAGGTGCGTGCCGGGAACGGCCTGCGGGTCCGCGCGGACCTCGGCCGGGTTCGTCTCGGGCAGGAACCACGCGCTGACGAAGGTGATCAGCCCCATGGCCGTGATGTAGGCGGCGACCGGCCAGGTGCTGCCGGTCTCGGCGATCAGCGCCGTCATCAGGAACGGCGTGCCACCGCTGATGATGATCGCGGAGAGCTGGTAGGACAGCGACGCGCCGGAGTAGCGGACGTTGGGCGCGAACAGCTCGCCGAGGAAGCTCGCGATCGGGCCGTACGTGAGGCTCTGGAAGATGAACCCGACGACCACGGCGACGAAGATCAGCGGCAGCGACCCGGTGTTGACGAGCCCGAAGTACGGGAACCCCCACAGCGCGACACCCAGGCCCCCGACGAGGATCAACGGCCGTCGCCCGATCCGGTCGGAGACGTACCCGGACCACGGCAGGACCGCGAGCATCGCCACGGAGCTGAGCAGCACGACCGTGAGCAGCCCGTTGCGGTCGAGCTTCAGGGAGGTGGTGCCGTAGTTCAGCAGCCCGGCGATGCTGACGTAGAAGAGGCTGTTGGTGGCCGAGAGGATGCCGCACGCCAGCAGGATCGTGCCCCACCGGCTGCGGATGACGCTCGCGAGCGGAGCCCTGACCACGGCGCGTTCGGGCCGTGCGACCTCCTTCTGCAGCTCGCGGAACTCCGGCGTGTCCTCCACTTTGGACTGGATGTAGAGCACGACCCCGAACATGACGACGCTGAGGAGGAACGGGATCCGCCAGCCCCAGCTGAGGAACGCGTCGTTCGGCATCAGGCCGCTGGCCGCCACGAAGATCAGGTTCGAGATGATCACCGCGACGGGAACGCTGGTCTGCCCGAAGGTCCCGGCGAACCCGCGCCGCTTGGGACTCGCGGACTCCGTCAGCAGCAACATGATCCCGCCCCACTGACCACCGGCGGCGAGGCCCTGCAGGAACCGCAGCGTCACCAGCAGGATCGGTGCCAGCGCCCCGACGGACGACGCGCTGGGCAGGCAGCCGATCAGGAACGTCGCGGCGCCCATGAGCGCGAGGCACGCGACGACGACCGGCTTGCGCCCGTACTTGTCGCCGAAGTGCCCGGCGAGCACCCCGCCGACCGGGCGTGCCACGAAACCCGCCCAGAACGTGCTGAACGCGAGCAGCGTGCCGGTCAGCGCCGAGGACTGCGGGAAGAACACCTTGGGGAACACGAGCGCGGCCGCCGTGCCGTAGAGGAAGAAGTCGTACCACTCGATCGAGCTCCCGACCAGCCCCACGGTCAGCAGCTTGCGGAAGCCGCGGCGCCGGGTCGCGTCCGGCTGCGCGGACTGTTCTTCGGGCTGGGCCAGAGGGGTTGCCATACATGCCGCCTTCGTCGATGAACCGGCAGGTGATGGCGGCCAATGCTAGGGCGGCGACACCGTCTGGTTGAGGTCCGGATCACACACCACTTGCCCTGGTTCGGTGGCCCTTTCCTCCACCGGCGACTGCGCCACAATGACGGGGTGACCATCGATCCGAGCGAGTCGCACGAGCTGGTGCGCCGCCAGCGCGAACTGGCGTCGTTGTACGCCACGGCCAAGTCGCTCACCGCCCTCGGCGAGCTCGACGCCGTGCTGCAGTCGATCGTCCGGCACGCCCACGACCTGATGGGCACGGACTTCACGTACCTCTCGCTGGTCGCGGACGGGCGGCTGTCGGCCAAGGCGGCGGAGGGGACGATCTCGGCGGCGTTCCTCAGCGCGACCATCCCGGCCGGGGTCGGGCTCGGTGGCAAGGTGCTCGCGACCCGGCGGCCGCAGTGGGTGCGCAACTACGCCGCCTCGACCCACATCGACCACGACGCGGGCTTCGACCGGCTCGTCGGCACCGAGGACCTGGTCGCTCTCCTCGGTGTGCCACTGGTGATCCGGGACGAGGTGGTGGGCGCGCTGTTCGCCGCGTACCGCTCCGAGCGCTCGTTCGACGCGGGCGAGATCGCGTTGCTCAGCGCGTTCGCCGACCACGCCGCCGTGGCCCTGGACAACGCCCGCCTCTACGAGAAGAGCCGGACCGCGTTGCAGGACCTGACAGTGGCGTACCGCAAGATCGAGGAGCACGTGGCCGTCGTCGAACGGGCGCAGGCGATCCACGAGGCCCTGACGGGGGTGGTGCTGGAGGGTGGCACACCCGACGACGTCACCGGGTTGCTCGCCGAGCAGCTGGGCGGGTCCGTCGCGCTGCTCGACGCCGCCGGTGACCGCTCCGGCCGCGTCACGACCTCCGTCGACGCCGGGATCGCCCGCAGCGTGGCCCCGATCCGGGCGGGCGACAGCCACCTCGGCGCGCTGGAGTGGAGCAGGGACGCGGCCACCGGCGCCTCGGACGCCATGGACCTGCGCACGCTCGAACGGGCCACGCACATCCTGGGGTTGCTGATCCTCAAGGAACGGGCCGTCGCCGAGGCGAGCGAGCGGTGGAGCGGTGAGCTGCTGACGGAGCTGATGGTCGGCGGTCCGGGGATCGGCCCGGCCCAGCGCGCCCGCACCCGAGCACGGGGCATCGACGCCGACCGGCTGAACCTGGTGCTCGTCGCGGACTCGCAGGCGGTGTCCTCGACCGATCTCGCACGGCACCTGCACGAGATCGCCCGGGACCGCGCCGGGCTCGCGGGCGAGCACCTGGGCAAGGCGACGATGATCGTGCCCAGCACCGACGACGACCGGACCGCCGAGGAGGTCCACCGGCGGCTCCGGCGCGCGCTGGGCAGTGCCGTCGTCGTCGTGGGGGAGCGGGCGATCGGCCACGACTGGGCACGCGCCCACTCCCTGGCGAGCCGCTGCGGCGCGGTCATGCGGGCTCTCGCGCACACGGACAGGGGCGTCACGACGGGTCGGTACGCGTTGTACGCCATGGTCTTCGACCCCGACCGGGTCCGCGAGCTCGACCGCTTCCTCGACACCTCCGTGGGGCCGTTGGCCGAGCACGACCAACGGCGTGGCACCGATCTCGTCGGCACGCTCACCGCCTACTACGACCACCGCGCGAACGTCGCCGCGACCGCACGGGCGTTGCACGTGCACGTCAACACGTTGCTCAAGCGGCTGGACCGGGTCAGCGAGGTCCTCGGTGCCGACTGGCGCACCGAGAACGACCTGGAGCTGCGGCTCGGGCTCGAGCTGTTCCGGTTGCGCGGCTCAGGCTGAGTCGCGCAGGGCGCTCTTCGACAGCTTGCCCGTGCCCGTCTTGGGCAGGGCGGTCCGGAAGACGACCTCGTCGGGCAGCCACCACTTGGCGACCGCCGGGGTGATGTGCCGCAGCAGCTCGTCGCCGGTGGTGGCGCTGCCGTCGCGCAGGACGACGTAGGCGACCGGGCGTTCACCCCACCTCTCGTCCGGCCGGGCGACGACGGCCACCTCGACCACGTCGGGGTGCGAGGTGAGGGCGCTCTCCAGCTCGACGGACGAGATCCACTCGCCGCCGGACTTGATCAGGTCCTTCATCCGGTCGACGAGCCGGACGTACCCGTCGGCGTCGATCGTGGCGAGGTCGCCGGTGCGCAGCCAGCCGTCCGGGGTGAAGTTCTCGGCGGACTCGACCTCGAAGTACCCGCCCGCGACCCAGGGGCCGGCCACCTGGAGCTCGCCGATCGCCTTGCCGTCGCGGGGCAGCGCCTGACCCGTCTCGACGTCGGCGATCCGCAGGTTCACGAGCGGCAGGGGCTGGCCCTGCGACGCCCGCACGGCCACCCGTTCCGCCTCGGACGCGTCCCGGTGCCGGGTGCGGGTGCCGCCGATCGTCCCGACCGGACTGATCTCCGTCATGCCCCAGGAGTGCGTGATGGGCACGCCGAGCGCGGCCCGGTAGGTCTCCGACAGCGCCGGGGCGATCACCGAACCGCCACCGAGCAGGAACCGGGTGGCGCCCAGGTCGTGGAACGCGAGCTGGGGGACCAGGCTCGTCCACACCGTCGGCACGGCGCCGGCGACGGTGACGCGTTCGGTCTCCATCAGCTTCAGCAGGTGCGTCGGCTCGGCGGACGGACCGGGCAGCACCAGCGACGCGCCCGTCATCATCGCGCCGTAGGGCAGACCCCAGGCGTTGGCGTGGAACATGGGCACGATCGGCATCACGACGTCGCTCTCGCTGAGACCGATGAAGCCGGCCGCGAGCGTGCCCAGGCAGTGCAGGATCGTCGACCGGTGGCTGTACAGCACGCCCTTGGGCGGCCCGGTCGTGCCGGAGGTGTAGCAGAGCCCCGAGGCCAGGTTCTCGTCCGCGAGCGTGAAGGTGTCCTCGAACGAGCCCTCGAACGGGTCGGCGGCCGCGACCAGGTCGTCGTAGTGCAGGACGCGGGGATCGGCCGGGACCTCCTCGCCGCTGTCGTCGGGCAGCACCACCCAGTACCGGACCTTCGGCATCCGCTCGGCGCTCGGCCAGATCCGCGGCAACAGCGCGCGGTCGACGAACACGACGTCGTCCTCGGCGTGGTTGACGATGTACTCGAGGTGGTCCGCCGCGAGCCGGATGTTGATCGAGTGCAGCACCCGCTTGGTGACCGGCACCGCCAGGTAGAGCTCCAGGTGCCGGCGGGTGTTGCTGGCGAACGTCGCGACCCTGGCGCCCTCCGGCACCCCGAGGGAGCCGAGTGCCGTGGCGAGGCGCCGGGTCTGGTCCGCCACCTCGGCGTACGTCACCCGCTCTACGCCGGCCGTCACGACCTGCTTGTGCGCGTGGAGTCGCTCGGCCCGCTCGAGGATGTGCGCGATGGTGAGCGGTCGAGGCTGCATCAGCCCGTCCATGCCAAGTCACACTAAGTGAGCGCCCGGACGGGCAAGAGGGGAGAAACGTCCACTCCTGCACCGGTTCCGGCGGTGAGTCCTCACACCCGATAGGCGTCGCACGCCAGCGTGATCAGGTCGGTGAGGTGCTGCGGCGGCTGGTCCTTCCACCACGCCAGCCACACCGCGATCGGTGGTGCGTCGACCACGGCCCGATAGGCGACGCCAGGCCGTGGGTTCAGGCTCGCGGTCGCCTCCGACGTCATGCCGACGGCCTGCCCCGCCGCGATCAGCGTCAGCCACTCGTCGACGCTGTGCGTGTTGCGCACGACGGCGGGGGCCTTGCCGGGCTGCCACAGGTCCAAAGTGGTCGTCCCGGTCCGGTCGTCGACGGCCAGCGAGTACCGGGCGAGGTCCGCGAGCTTGAGCGAACGCTTGCGCGCCAACGGGTTGTCCGTCGCGACGACGCCGTAGCGTCGTTCGGTGCCGAGCAACGCCGTCTCGAACCGCGCGTCGTCGACGGCCCTGCGCACGACCGCGACCTCGGCCGTGCCCTCGGCGAGCCCGGCGGTCGGTGAGTTCGACTGGACGAACACCAGCGGCAGTCCGGGACGCTGTGCGGCCCAGGACTTCTGCACGCGCCGGGTGTGCTTGCCCAGGGCCGCCCAGGCGTAGCCGATGCGCAGCTCGGTCGACGACTGCGAGGCGATCCGGTGCAGGTGGGCGACCTCGTCGAGAACCCGCCGCGCCCCTTCGAGCACCTGGGCGCCGACGGCGGTGAGCGCGACGTGCCGGGTCGAGCGTTGCAGCAGTCGCACGCCCAGCGCGGTCTCCAGCGCGGCGACCGAGCGCGACACCGAGGCCTGCGTGAGGCCGAGGGCGGTCGCTGCGTCCGTGAACGTCCCGGCGTCGACCACGGCCACGAAGGACTTCAGCTGCCGCAGATCCATGTGCGGAGCGTACCTATTCATACGTCAGACGTATTGCTGGCGCGGCTCGTGCATTTCCCGTTCTGTTGGCGGAACCGCAGGCTGGGGGACATGAAGAGTCTCGGTGGGTTCGCCACGATCACGGCCAGCGCCGCGAGCAGCCAGCTCGGTGCCGCGATGGGCGCGCACGCGTTCGCCTCGATCGGCCCGGCCGGTGTCGTGGCCGTGCGGCAGTTCGTGGCGGCCGCCGTGCTGCTGCCCGTCGCCCGCCCGAACCCGCGGACGTTCACCCGGGCGCAGTGGTGGCCGACGATCGCGCTCGGCCTGGTGTTCGCGACGATGAACCTGAGCCTCTACACCGCGGTCGACCGGATCGGGCTGGGTCTCGCCGTCACGCTGGAGGTCCTCGGCCCCCTCGCGGTCGCGCTGGGCGGCTCGCGCACGCGGCTCGACTTCCTGTTCGTGCTGATCGCGGCCGCCGGCGTCTACGTGCTGGTGCTCCCGGGGCCGTCGAGCGACTGGCTCGGCATCGGCGCCGGACTGCTCGCGGCGGCGAGCTGGGCCGCGTACATCCTGCTCAACCGCCTGGTCGGGCAACGGCTGCCCGGCCTGCAGGCACCGGCCGCCGCGACGAGCGTGTCCGCGCTGCTCTACGTGCCGGTCGCGGTGTTCCTGGTCGTGCAGGGGCAGTTCAACGGCATGGCGATCCTGTACGCGGTCGCGGCGGGCGTGTTCTGCAGCGTCGTGCCCTACGCGGCCGACGTGATCGCGTTGCGCAAGGTGCCCGCGCGGCTCTTCGGGCTGGTGTGCAGCGTGCACCCGGTGCTCGCCGCGCTGGCGGGCCTCGTCCTGTTGGGGGAGGAGCTCGCACTCCACCATTGGGCTGGAATCTTGCTCGTGGTCACGGCCAACGCACTGGCCGTGACTTGCTCCCAGTGGTCTGGATCACCTACCGTCGACCCTGAAATGTGAATCCAATTCACTTAGCGGGGTGTCCATGCGAACGAAAGTCTTGACGGTGGTCGCCGCACTCGTCGGTGCGGCCCTGGTCAGCGGTCCGTTCGCGTGGGCGGAACCCGAGCCGTACCTGGTGGGCCGGGGCATCTCCGACGTCACCGGCCCGGCCGCCGAGAACGGCATGATGGGCTACTCGAAGTTCGACCAGAAGACGACGGGCATCCACCAGCGGCTGCGGTCGCGGGCCTACGTCGTGGTCGACCGGGCGACGAACAAGCGCGTCGCGTACGTCAACGCCGACCTCGCGATGATCTTCCGCGCGGTCCAGGAGGGCGTGCTCGCCAAGCTGCAGGCCAAGTACGGCAGCACCTACACCCGCGAGAACCTGCTGCTGTCGGCCACGCACACGCACAGCGGCCCCGGCGGCCAGTCGCACAACCTCGCCTACAACCTGTCGATCCTCGGCACGCAGCCGCAGGCGCTCGCGGCCGTGGTCGACGGCATCACCGAGTCGGTCGTCGAGGCGCACGAGGACGTGAAGCCCGGCTCGATCAGCCTCGGCGTCGGCGAACTGACGAACGCGTCGGTCAACCGGTCGCGCGTCGCGTTCGACCGCAACCCGGACAAGGGCGCGTTCCCCGCGGGCATCGACCCGCAGATGACCGTGCTGAAGTTCAGCCAGGGCGGCCAGAAGGTCGGCGCCATCAGCTGGTTCGCCACGCACAACACGTCGATCACCAACGCCAACACGCTGATCAGCCCGGACAACAAGGGTTACGCGGCGTACCAGTGGGAGCACGACGACGAGGGCGTGCGGTACCTCGACAACACCGCGGGCTTCGTGGCGGCGTTCCCGAACACCAACGCGGGCGACATGTCGCCGAACCTCAACCTGAAGCCCGGCTCCGGCCCCACCGAGAACGAGTTCGAGAACGCCCGCGTCATCGGCGAGCGCCAGAACCGCAAGGCGCAGGAGATCTACAACGGTCCGCAGGCGGCGATGTCCGGCGGCGTCGACTCGCGCATGCGGTTCGTCGACATGTCGGCCGTGAAGGTCGAGGGCCGCTACACCGACACCGGCCAGCCCGGCACCACGTGCTCCGGTGTCGTCGGCGCGTCGACGATCGCGGGCAGCGTCGAGGACGGCCCGGCCATCCCCGGCTTCTCCGAGGGCATGCAGTCGCCGTGGAAGAAGCTCTTCGAGCCGTTGCAGATGGAGGTCCCGCAATGGCTGCGGGACTGCCAGTTCCCCAAGGCCTCCCTGGTGCCGACGGGCCTGATCGGGGCCACGCCGAACGTCGTGCCGCTGCAGATCGTCCGCATCGGCCAGCTGCACCTCGTCGCGGTGCCCGGTGAGGTCACGATCACCGCGGGCCTGCGCATCCGCAAGGCCGTCGCAGCCGAGGCCGGTGTGCCGCTGCGGAACGTGCTGATCCAGGGCTACGCCAACGACTACAGCCAGTACGTCACCACGCCGGAGGAGTACGACTCGCAGCAGTACGAGGGCGGCTCCACCCTGTTCGGCCGCAACACGACCCCGGCCTACCAGCAGGAGTTCGCGAAGCTCGCCGCGTCGATGAAGGCGGGGTCGTCCCTGCCCGCCGGCCCGAACCCCGGCAAGCCGCCGTTCACCGAGATCAACCTGCAGACCGGCGTCGTGCTCGACGACAAGCCCCTGGACAAGAAGTACGGCGACGTCCTGATCGCACCGAAGGCCTCGTACGGGCGCGGCGAGACCGTGACGTCCGTCTTCGTCACCGGCCACCCGAAGAACAACCTGCACCGCAACCACACCTTCCTGGAGGTGCAGCGGCAGGTGAACGGCCAGTGGACGCGCGTCGCCGACGACGGTGACTGGTCGACGCGCTACAAGTGGGAACGGGTCGGCATCGCCTTCTCCAACGCCACGATCACCTGGCAGATCCCGGCGGACACCCCCGCCGGCACCTACCGGATCGTGCACCACGGCGACGAGAAGAGCGGCTGGACCGGCAAGATCACCGGCTTCACGGGAGCGACCGCCGGGTTCACGGTGGCCTGACACTCCTGCCGGCGGCCCCCTGGTTCTCCAGGGGGCCGCTGTTATTCCCGGCTCCGGTGAGGCCGTGATTACGTTGTGCACGATTTAATCGCGCACTAGCTTTATGGCATCCGACCTGAAGGAGCAGCCATGAAGCGCCCCGTTCTCGAACCCGCCGCCGCCGAGTTCGCCGCCGCGACCGCGAAGCAGCCGTTCCTGTTCGAGATCGCCCCCGAGGAGGGCCGCAAGGCCGTCGACGAGGTGCAGTCGGGCGCCGTGGACAAGCCCGAGGTCGACGAGCAGTGGGTGACGCTGGACGGCTTCAACGTCCGCGTGGTCAAGCCTCTGGGCGTCGAGGGCCCGCTCCCCGTCGTCCTCTACATCCACGGCGCCGGTTGGGTGTTCGGCAACGCCCACACCCACGACCGCCTGGTCCGCGAACTCGCCGTCGGTGCTCAGGCCGCCGTCGTCTTCCCCGACTACTCGCGCTCGCCCGAGGCCCGCTACCCGGTCGCGATCGACCAGAACTACGCCACCGCCCAGTGGATCCAGCGCGAGGGCGCCTCCTACGGCCTCGACGTCACCCGCGTCGCGGTCGCGGGCGACTCGGTCGGCGGCAACATGGCGGCCGCTTTGACGTTGCAGGCCAAGGAACGCGGCGACGTCGCGCTGAAGGCCCAGGTGCTCTTCTACCCGGTCACCGACGCGTCCTTCGACACCGACTCGTACCTGCAGTTCGCCGAGGGCTACTTCCTGCGCCGCGACGGCATGCAGTGGTTCTGGGACCAGTACACGACGAACCCGGCGGAGCGCGCCGAGATCACCGCGTCTCCCCTGCGCGCCACGTTGGAGCAGCTCGCCGGTCTGCCGCAGGCGCTCGTGATCACCGCCGAGGCCGACGTGCTGCGCGACGAGGGCGAGGCCTACGCCGACAAGCTGCGCGAGGCCGGCGTGCCCGTCACCGCCGTCCGGTACGCGGGCGCGATCCACGACTTCGTGATGCTGAACGCGTTGCGCGGCACGCACGCGGCGGAGGCTGCGATCAACCAGGCGACCGCGTTCCTCCGCGAAGCCCTGAAGAAGTAGGGCGTCTGTTGCACGGCCCCGTTCCTTTGTGGAGCGGGGCCGAACGGCGTGCTAGGCCACGATCATGTAGGCCAGCACCGCCATCACCGCGACGAACACCACGAGCCCGAGCAACACCCATGGCCAGCGCACGGTGGCGTCCTTTTCCCCGCCGTGGGGCGCACTGCCCACGGGAGCGGGGAACCGGCCCGTGGACTCCGGGTTGTAGTTGATCATGCTTCGGCCCACCACCGGCCACGGTGCCGGGCCGGTCTCGGCGGAACCTCCGGCCTCGTCGGGTTTCTCGGCCATCACGGTCACCCCTTCAGCTGAGCGAGCTGCACGCACCACGCCGCCACCTCGACGAGCAGGAGCACGAGACCCGCCACGAAGCACCACTGCAGCTTGCGGAGCTTCTTCTCGTTGGCGTCCAGCCACCGCTCGAAGTCGGCCGCCAGGTGCCGGCGCATCGAGTCGAGGTCGTGGCCCAGGTCGACGGCGCCCAGCAGCCTCGACGCGCTGGACAGGAACGTCCACCGCCACACCGGCGCGCAGATCAACAGGGCCAGCCCCAGGACACCCGTCATCGCCGCGATCGCGACGACCGTCGCCGCACCCCAGCGCGGGCTCTGCAGCGCGGTGCCGACGAACGACGAGCTGACGAGTGCCGCGCCCGCGGTCAGCAGCGTGACCCGCGAGCGCAGGTTGTCGAGGGCGCCCTGCTGGTAGCTCAGAGCCCGCAACGACTCCGAGTACACCAGCTCGAGCCGTCTGTCCGGCTCTCCGCTCTCCACCCGCCCATCATCCGCCGGTCGGCGCAGCCCAGCGTGGCCCGAACGGGTGGAGTCAGCCGCGCCGGGTGCTGGCGACGTGGAACGGCGTGCCCTGCTGACAGGTCGTCATCGCACCCGGATCAGGTCGTCCCGTCACCTCCACCACGGCCCCGGCCACCGCGATCGCGGGGTCGGCGCCGAGCAGCAGGTACTGCGCGACCTCGTTGGACAAGATCATGCACCCCGACTCGGCACCCGCCGACACCGTGCCACGCACCGTCGTCACACCCGGTTCCAGTTCACGCGACGGTGTCGGCAGCGTGGGCGGGACGGGCGTGGGCAACGGCGTGGAGGACGGGGGCAGGGGCGCCGGAACGCTCCGGATGGTCGTCTCGCTGGAGGGTGCGCTGGACGAAGGCACCTGCGCCGGCGGCACCTGACCGCACGAAGCCAGCACAAGACACAGCAGCACGGCCGTCAACCCGCGCATGACGTCACCTCCGATGGACCACGGCGACCGGGCACGGCGCGTGGTGCAGCACAGCGTGGCTCACCGAACCCAGGATTGCACGCGTGACCGCGCCGCGGCCGTGACTTCCGACCGCGATCAAGGCCGCGCCGTCGGCCGCCTGGAGCAACGCGCGGGCGGGGGCGTCGAACGCGACCTCCTGCGCCACGTGCACCTCGGGGTGACGGGCCTGGAACGGGGCGAGCTGCTCGTCGAGCAGCTTCGAGAGGTCCAGGCGGACGTGGTCGAAGTCCTGCTCGGGCAGCTCGGCCCAGCCGACGTCGTTCCACGCGTGGATGGCGAGCAGGTCCCGGCCGTGGCGGGCGGCGTACTCGAAGGCGAACGCGATGGCGTCCGTGGAGGTCTCGGAGCCGTCGACGCCGACGACCACGCGGCCGTCGACCGGCCCGGACCGGGTCACGATCACCGGCCGCCCGGCGACCGAGACCAGCTCGACGGCGGTGGAGCCGAGGAACATCTCGGCGATGCCGGTGCGCCCGGAGGAACCGAGCACCAGCAGATCCCCGGGCTCCGCCGCGAGAACGTCGACGGGCCGCCCGATGCGCACGTGCGTGGCGACTTCGAGATCAGGCCACCGGGACTTGATCTCGGTGGCCAGTTCGGCGAGATGGTCCTCGGCGGCCTTGGACATCGTCTCCTCGGTGACGAACTCCGGCACCGGGACGGACATCGGTGTGAACACGGGCTCGGGCAGGGGAGCGCGTACGGCGTGCACGACCTGCAGTGCCGCGCCGCAGCGGGAAGCCTCCTCGGCACCGAAGAGCACCGCGCGCCTGGCGAGGCCGGAACCGTCGAACCCGACAACGACCGTGGACATGTGAAACCACCTCCGACCGGGTGGTACCCGATCGGAGGTGGCTTTAAAGGTGATCTAGTTGATGACGAACTGCGAACCGGGCTCGATGGTGATGTCGCCGTCCCTCGAGTTGGTGATCGTCACGTTCGTCAGGCGGGCCGAGCCGCGGGCCTGGGCCATCGCGAGGATGCCCGAGCCGTTGTTCGACCTGTCGATCCGGACGTTGGTGATCTGCACGTCCGGCATGCCGCTGCCGCCGCCCTTGAACTGGATCCCGTCGTAGGTCGAGTCCAGGATCTCGGTGTCGCGGATGACGACGCCGGGGATCGGCAGGTTCTGCGAGAACAGCGTGATGGCGCCGAACTCCTGCGCCTCACCCCAGAACGCGCCGCCGGTGCGGTACAGGGCGTTGTTGGCGAGCGTGGTCGTCCCGCCGAACGGCAGCGGGTCGTGGTCGGTCGCCAGCATGATGCCCGGGTAGTTGGCGGTGTCGGAGATGATGTTGTTCTCCGCGCGGTTGTTCGAGCCGCCGTAGATCGCGATCCCGTTGGCGCGCCACGGGAGTGCGATCGTGTTGTTGAGGAATGCGTTGCCGCTGCCGACATCCACGTTCTGGTCCTTCACGTACTTCGACGCCCACACGGCCAGCGCGTCGTCGCCCGTGGTGCGGAACGACGAGTTGAACACCGTGGAGTTGCGCGTGCCGTTGGCGAAGTTGATGCCGTCGGCATAGGTGTTGCGGATGCGCATGCCGGTGAACTGCAGGCCGTCACCGGGGTTCCAGCGGTCGGGCAGGTTGGTGTAGTCGCGGCCGACCCAGGCACCGACGTTGGCGTGCTCGATCCACACGTTGGTGATCTTGGTGTTCTTGCCGAACCGGCCGGTCAGGCCGACGCCGCCCTCCGCGTTGCCGTCACCGCCGCGGATCCGGCCGGAGCCGAAGATCGCGAAGTCGGAGAGCTGCGTGTTGTCGTCGATGTCGAACCCGAAGTTGCCCTCGTGCGGGTGGTTGATCGTGCCGGCGTCCTGCGGCTGCGTGAGCGAGAACAGCTGCGAGTGCCACATGCCGGCGCCGCGGACGGTGACGTTGCGGATGCCGACCTGGTTGTACTGACCGGAGTTGAACAGGGTCAGGATCTTCTTCTCCTGGCGGAACCTGCCCTCCGGGATCCAGACGCAGGGGATCTCCCCGTTCTGGTCGGCCGTCACAGCACGCTGCAGCGCGTCCGCGTCGTCCGTCTGGTCGTTCGGCGTGGCGCCGTACTGGGTGATCGAGACGCAGTCCGCCGGCTTCGAAGCGGCCGGGGCGACCTGCTCCAGGTCGATCAGGTCGATGACGTAGAACTGGGCGTTGTCACCGGAGTCGCGCTGGAGCTTGAACTTCGTGCCCGCCGGGTAGGAGCTCGCGAGCAGCTGCGAGGTCTCGTCGAACAGCCTGCGGGCGTCGCCACCAGGACGGTTCGTGAGGCCTTCGGGGTCGTCGGTCGTGCCGTAGAGCCAGCTGTGGCGCGACGAGAGCGTCAGCTTCTGCACGAACTGGTCGTTCGCGTAGAGGCTGATCGTCGCCTCCTGGCCACCGCCCGCGGCGGCGTCCGGGATCGAGTTGCGCACGACGATCGAGTTGGTGCTGACCGTCGAGGTGATCTCCACGAACTGGCCCTGCGATTCGAGCCGCACCGACTTGCGGCCCGAGGACTCGGACCCGAAGTTGGTGTGCCCGAACGTGCGCTCCGCGTCGGCCTGAACCAGCGTGCCCTGGTAGCGGCCCGCTTCCGCCTCGTACGAGGTGAACGGCGTCGAGGCGCCGCGTCCGACCACAACGGACCGGGTGGCGGTGTTGTTGGTCTCGTTGGTCTCCGCGACCACGTTGGTCGCGTCCGCCGTCGCGGTGGCCGTGGCGCCGCCGTTCGTGGCGGTCCAGGTGCCGACGTTGACCGTCACGGTCTGACCGGCGTTGATGGCACCCGTGTTGGCGTTCAACGTGCTGCCGCCGACGGACACGCGGGTCACCGAAGCGCCCGCCGCCGACGTGCCGCGGTTGTTGACCGACACGGCGAACGTCACCTGCTGGCCCGCCGCCGGAGATGACGGGTTCGGCGTGACACCGGTGATCTGCAGGTCCGGACCCGGCGCCTGGCCGACGACCAGTGCGGAGCCGGAGGTGAAGGTGTTGTTGCCCTCGTTGGCCTCCGCGACCTGGTTGGCCGGGTCCACCGCGGCCGCGGCCGCGTAGGACCCGGCGCCACGACGGCCCGCGTCGACGGTGACGGTGGCCGTGGCTCCCGGGGCGAGCGCGCCGACCGCGGCGGAACCCGCGACGGTGCCGCCGAGCGTGGCGTTCAGCGTCGTCGCGCCGGACGCCACGGTGCCGCCGTTGCGCACGGTGGCGGTGAGCCTGATCGTGTCGGCCTCACTCGGGTTCGCCGGCGTCCACGTCAGGTTCGTGACGGTCAGGTCGGGCGCCGGTGCGGACGCGCCGAACACCTGGAACTCGGCGACCTGGCCGCCGGGCGCTCCGGTGTTCGAGTAGAAGTGCAGCCGCACGTCGGAGGCCCGTCCGGACACCGGGATCGTGACGCTGTTGCCGGTGGCCGGGTCGAACCGGTAGTCGGCGCGCGCCTTCAGGGTGCCGAACGCGGACGCGCTCGCCTCACGGCCGAGCACCTCGAAGTTCTGCGTGCGGGCACCCCAGTCGCCGCCGGGGTTGAGCTTGACGACGACGGACGTGACGTCGGCGTTCGAGCCCAGTTTCGCCGTCAGGTGACCGGGAAGGCCGTTGGACTCCCAGTACGTGCCGGTGTTGCCGTCGACGGCGTTGGCCGCGACGAAGTCGTGCACGTGCCCGGACTCCTCGACGGGCTTGCCCTGCGCGAGGTTGTCACCGGGAGGCGGGTCGACGGGACCGCCGGACTCGCCGTGCACCTCGAGCTCGCTGAGCTGGCCCGCGGACCAGCCGGTGTTCGCGGTGATCGTGACGCGCACGTACCGCGTGCTGACCGCCGCGAAGTCCAGCGTCACCGTGTTGTTCGAGCCGGGCGAGAACACGCGCCCCGCGGAACCGGAGATGTCGCTGAACTGCGACCCGTTGGAACTTCCCTGCACGGCAAGCGTTTGCGTGCGCTGCTCCCAGTTCGAGGGCAGGCGCAGCACGACCTTGCTGACGCTCTTCGCAGCGCCGAGGTCGGCCTGGAGCCACTGGGGGAACGCGCCGTTCGCGCTCTCCCAGTAGCTGCCCTGGTTGCCGTCCCCGGCGTTGCCGGCGCCGTACGGGCCGTTGCTGCTGGACGCGGTCAGGTTCGCGGACAGCCGGACAACCGCTGCTCCTGCCGTGGGGGTCAATCCGAACAGTGCGAGGGCGCTGACGACGGCAGCACTCACCGCACGCTTCAGTAGCGTGTTTCTCATTGAACTGTCCTTCGTGGCAGGGGAATCAGTTGACGTTGATCGTGAAGGTGGACGTCGTGTTCTTGATGTCCTGGAAGTTGTTGCTGAACCGCAGGCCGTTGATCGTCACGGAACCCACGGGCGGGCCCTGGCCCGGTTCGGGCATCTCGTTGGCCCACAACCCGAATCCGGACTTGGCGTCGAACGCGTCACCGGACTTGCGCGCACCCGAGATGCTCACGTTGGACAGCACCGTGTCCTGGAAGGGGTTCTCGGCGGCACCGTTGTACTTGGTCTGGAACATGATCCCGCTGTACGTCGGATCGATGATCTCGACGTCGCTCACCCTGATCCCCGTGTACTTCTTGGACGCGGAGAACATCCAGATCGCGCCGAACGTCTGTGCGCCCCAGAAGTGGCCGCCGGAGCGCACCAGGGTGAGGCCGCTGAACGTCGTCGGCTCGGGCCCGAAGTCCTCCATCGGGTAACCGAAGTCGAGCGAGCTGATCGTCACGGCGGAGTAGGTGAGGGTGTCGGCGACGTAGATGTTGCGGAAGATGTTGTTCTTGCCGCCGTACACCGCGAGACCGGCCGCGCGCCACGGGGTCGTGACGCTCAGGTTCTCGAAGACGTTGTTCTGCTGGCCGCTGCCACCGCCGTCGGTGGCGGCGAACAACGCGAACGCGTCGTCACCGGTCGAGCGGGCCTCGATGTTCGCGATGCGGTTGCCCGACGAGCCGTTCGTCATGTTGAGGCCGTCCGCGTACATGTTGCGGATGCGGCTGTCCCTGACGACGTTGTTGTCGACGTTGTTGCCCCAGAACAGGCACATCATGTGCTCGACCCAGATGTTCTCGATGGTCATGTTCTGGACTCCGGCGAAGTCGAACACCTTGCCGGGGCCGTCGTTGCGCTGCGTGTAGTTGCCGAACACGGCGAACCCGCTGAACGTCGAGCCGCTCGCGGACGACTGGGCGGAGAAGCCGAGGTCGGTGTTCTCCTGCGTGAGCGGGGCCTGGAACCGGGTGAACCAGGGACCGGCGCCGATCACGCGGACCGCCTTGCCGTAGACGTTGAACTTCTGCTGCGTCGGGTAGGTGCCCGCGGGCAGGTAGACGCCGACGAGGGTGCCGGTGGTGTCCATCCGGACGCGGTCGAGCGCGTTCTGCACGTCCTGGTGGGTGAACCCGGCGGGCACGGCATAGCGTGCGGCATCGGGGTTTCCGGCGGCCTGCACCTGTTCGAAGTTCACGAAGTCGATCGCGTAGTTCGTGGTGTTGGCCGCGTCCTTCTGCAGCTTGATCCTCGTGCCCGCCGGGAACGTCGAGTTGAGCATCACGTTCGCCTCGTCGTAGATGTGGCGCGGCCCGCCCGCTCCCGGCGAGTTGCCCGGCGACGCCTCGTTGCCGTAGAGCCACATGTACTTCGACGTCAGGTCGATGGCCTTGTGGAACGTGCCGTTGACGTAGACGTTGAGGTTCGACGTGATGCCGCCGCCACCGGAGCTGTCCGGGATGGAGAACCGGGTGACGAGGGTGTTGGTCGGGCCGGAGGTCGTGAACTCGACCGACTGGCCGGTGCCGTTCAGCGTCACGGCACGGCGGCCGGACGCCTCACCGGCGAGGTCGCCGATCGTCCTGTTCGGACCGAGGACCTGCGCGCCGCCGCCGACGGTCGCGTCCTCGGCCTCGACGTGCTGCCACGGGACGCTGGCGCCGCGGCCGATGAACAGCGACTGCTCGCTGGTGTTGTTGCCCTGCTTGGCGGGGATCTCGTTGCCGTCGTTGGCGATGACGGTCCTCACCGTGTACCGGCCGTCGGCGGCGGGCCACGTGCCGAGGTTGACCGCGGCCGTGGTCGCACCGGCGTTGATCGTGCCGTTGTGGCTCCCGGTCAGCGTGCGGACGGTCTGCCCGCTGCTGGTGAGGATCGTGACCGTGATGCCGTGTGCACCGGCGGCGCTGGCGATGGTGCCCTGGTTCTTGAGCGCGACGCTGAACGTCGTGGTCTGGCCGTTCGCCGGGTTGCTCGGCGACCAGCTCGGCACCGCGACCAGGTCGGAGCTCGGGACCGGGGTGACGACGATGGGGGACGGGTGGAGGCGGGCGTTGTTCGTCTCGTCCTGCTCCGCGACCTTCTTGGTCTCGTCGGCCTTCGCGGTGTACTCGTAGCTGCCGGACGGGCGGGCGGCGATCGTCGTGCTCACGTTCGCCTGCGCACCGGCCGCGAGAGCGCCGACCTGGGCCGTGCCGACCGCGGTGGTGCCGAGGAAGAACGTCACGTCGGTGGCGACGGACGCGGAGCTTCCGGCGTTGCGGACGGTGGCGTTCAGCGTGATCTGGTCGGTCTCGACGGGGCTCGCCGGGGTGACCGACGTGGCGGTGACGGTGAGGTCGGGGTTCGGGGCAGGGGTGCCGAACACCTGGATCTCCGCCACCTGGGCGCCGGGCGCGCCGGTGTTGGACGTGACGCGCAGCTGGAGGTCGGCGACCCGCGCGGAGGCGGTGATCGTGACGCTGTTGCCGCTCGCCGGGTTCCACTGGTAGTCCCGTCCGGCGACGAGGCTCGTGAAACCGGTGGCGCTCTGCTCACGGCCGAGGACCTGCACGTTCTGCGTGCGGGCACCCCAGGCGGAGTCGGGGTTGAGCTTGATCGCGACGGAGCTGACGTCCGCGTTGGATCCCAGTTGGACGGTCAGCGTGCCGGGGAGGCCGTTGGACTCCCAGTAGGTCGCCAGGTTGCCGTCGTTGGCGTTGGCGGCGACGAAGTCGTGCACGTTGTTGTTGGCGGTGACGGGCTTGCCCTGCGCCAGGTTCGTGCCTGTGGCGCCTTCGCGCGTGACGGTGTTGCTGGCGGGGGACTGGTTGCCGGCCGCGTCCTTCGCGATCACGTGGTAGCTCACGCGCGTGCCGTCGGGCTGGCTGTCGGTGTGGGTCGTGCCGGTCACCGTGGTGCGCAGCGTGCCGTTGGCGTAGACGTCGTACGCGGTGACGCCGACGTTGTCGGTGCTCGCGTTCCAGGTCAGCCGGATCTGCCCGGCCTGCGGCTGGGTGAAGGCGAGGTTCGCGGGCGCGCTGGGGGCCTGGGTGTCACCCCCGGTGGGGCCCTGCACCTCGAACTCGCTGATCTGGCCCGCGGGCCAGCCGGTGTTCGCGGTGATCCTCAGCCGCACGTACCGCGTGGTGGCGGCGGTGAAGTCGATGGTGACGGTGTTGTTCGCCGCCGGGGCGAACTCGTAGCCCCTGCTGGCGACCAGGTCCGTGAAGGTGGTGCCGTCGGTGCTGCCCTGGACCGAGAGGGTCTGGGTGCGGGCGCCCCAGCCTCCGGTGGGGAGCTTCAGCACGACCCGGTCGGCCTTGACCGCCGAGCCCAGGTCGGCCTGCAGCCACTGCGGGAAAGCGTTGTTCGCGCTCTCCCAGTACGTTCCCTGGTTGCCGTCGCCGGCGTTGCCCGGCCCGTAGTTCTGGTTGGTGCTGCTGGCGCTGTAGGTGGCCTGGAGCTGGGCGCTGACAGCGGCTTCGCGAACCTCGAGCTTCGCGGTGGTCTTGGTGGCGCGGACGTGCCGGACCAGCGTCGGGTCGACCTGGAAGGTCACCTTGCCGTTCTTGAAGTCGTGTGGTCGTTCCGCGACCAGCGTCGACCAGCCTCTGCCGTCCAGGCTGGTCTGGACGGCGAACGTCTCGGTGCTGTTCTTCGAGGCCGTGAGGGTGACCTGGTCGATGCGGGACTGCTTCGCCAGGTCGAGGCTGACGGGCGCGGCCTGGGCGGCGGGGGCGATGGTCAGGGTCGCCGCCGCGGTGATCAAGGCTGTTATGGGGGCTAGCAGGGAGCGAGCGCGTGTCGTCGATGACATGGCGTGCTTGGCCCTTCTCGGTGGGGACGCGAGGGGGTGTGGCGCGCCTCACCGTAGAAGTGACCAGCAGATTACCGCAATATCTCGACGTGATTGCGCAAATTTGCGACATAGCGCTCTGAACAGGAAAGACCCATGTTCGTTCGCGTGTCCGACCAGTCTCTCAGGGTGCGCAAGGGCGATCACCAGCGGCTGGACGGACGGGTTTGTGACCGGTTCGGGCCCGAACCTGCCCGGAAAATTGATTTGGGGGCGATGCTCGCGCTTGCGTCGGCTTGCTCCGGCCTTGCTGTGTTTGCGTAAGGTTTGCGCAAGTTTCAGAGCTTCGCGAACAACCTTCTGGCACGGTTCAGCAGATCCAGCCTGTGCTCACGCCGCCGGAGCGAGTGCCCCTCGCCCGGATACACGACGAGTTCGGAGTGCCGCACCGCGCGGTGCAGGAGCTCGGCTTGCTCCACCGGCACGTTGGTGTCGTCGCCGCCGTGCACGATCAACATCGGCGTGGTGATCCGGTCCGCGTACGTGAGCGGGCTGTGTTCCGCGCTGTCGCCCAGCGCCGCCTCGAACGCTCCCCACTCGCCGGTGGCGATCAGGCGCGGCCAGTCCGAGATGCCCCCTCCGACCAGCGCCGCCTTGAAGCGGTCCGTCCGGGTCGTCGCCCACGCGGCCATGAACCCGCCGTGGCTCCAGCCGGCGATGCCGAGCCGGCCGGGGTCGGCGATCCCCTCGGCGACGAGCAGGTCGATGCCTCCCTCGACGTCGTGCCACTCCTCCTGCCCGACCCGCTTCGCCACGGCCGCCGCGAACTCGTGGCCACGACCCAGCCCGCCGCGGGGGTTGGGCAGGAAGGTCGCGATGCCCTGGTGCGCGAACCACTGGGCCGACGGCACCCAGTGCAGCTGCAGGTCGTCGGTCCAGCGGTCGTACGGCCCGCCGTGCACCAGGGTGACGAGGCGGAACGGTCCGTCTCGTTCGGTCCGGCCGACCGGCAGGACGAGGAGGCCGTCGAGCTCGAGGCCGTCGCGGGCCCGGTAGCGGAGACGTCTCTGCTCACCCCAGGCGATGCCGTCGAGATCGCGGTAGCGGGGAGGGAGGTGCGAGCCGGTGACACGGCCCAGGACGCCGCCGCCGAGGCGGTGGAACTCGGTGTCCAGCCCGGTCGCGACCACCACGACCGGTGCAGCGCCGTCGTCCTGCACCAGGTCGACCGGACAGGCGTTCATGCCCGCGGTGAGGTTGCGGTGGCGCTGGTCGAAGACGGCGTTGCCGCCCTGCAGGTGCGGCGGTGTCAGCGCCAGGTAGAACACCTCGTCGCCCCACCAGACCGGCGACCCGGCGTCCGCGGGCGTGGGGCCCAGGTCGACGACGGTCCCGTCGGTCGCCACGACGTGCAGCGCGGGGTGGAGCAGGCCGGGGTCGATCTTCGGCGAGGACCAGGTGATGACCGCGAGTCGTCCGTCCGTGTGCCGTGAGACCTCGGCGACGTGCCGGCCGGGGATGCTCACCCCGGCCGGAGCGGGCTTGGCGGGGAGTGGGAGGTGGGCGGCGGTGATCTCGTCGGTCAGTTCGCGCACTCCGGCTCCTTCGCTTGATCTCCACCTAACTGCAGGTCCTACGGTCGTGTCCATGACGATTCTCGTGGCGGGGGCGACCGGGAACGCCGGAACCCAGGTGGTGCGCGCACTGCTCGCGCTGGGACAGCCGGTCCGCGCGATCACCAGGAACGCTTCCACAGCACGGCTTCCGGCCGGCGTCGAGGTCGTCGAAGCGGACCTGACCAAGCCGGAGACGATCCCGTTCGACGGCGTCACCGGTGTGCACCTGCTGGCCAACGCGGGGGAGGACTACGCCGCGCTGCTCACGGGCCCGGAGCTGGTGCGGCGGGCGGAGGAGGCCGGCGTCCGCAGGGTCACGGTGCTGTGGAGCGGGTTCCGCAGTCCGCTGGAGGAGGCGGTCACGGCGAGTTCGCTGGAGTGGACCGTGTTGCGGCCCATGGACTTCATGTCGAACGCGCTGGGCTGGGCCGAGCAGGTGCGCCGCGAGGGGGTGGTGCGCGAGCCGTTCGCGTACGCGCGGAGCGCGCTCGTGCACGAAGGCGACATCGGCGCGGTCGCGGCCGCCGTGCTCTCCGGGGGTGGGCACGGCGGCCGCACGTACACGTTGACGGGACCGGAGTCGTTGTCCGTGCCGGAGCAGGTGGCGACGATCTCCGAGGCCATCGGGCGGGAGATCGGGTACGTCGAGCAGTCCGAGGAGGAGGCGCGCGACGAGATGCTGCGAGCGGGACGGGCGCCGGAACTGGTCGACGTGCTGCTCGGCTGGAAGCGGGACATGCCCGCCGAGGGGTACACGGTCGTCACGAGCGTCGAGGACGTGCTGGGAAGGCCCGCGCGCACCTTCGCCTCGTGGGCTCGGGAACGCGCGGGCGCCTTCCTCAGTGGAGCAGGTACGCGTTGACGATCGTCTGCTCCACGGTCTGGCCGCTGCCGGACGCCTTGGCGCGCAAGGAGACCGACTTGGCGTCCTTCGGATGGGCGAGCAGAACGCGGTTGCCGGTGATCTGCGTGCGCTTCCACGTGGTGCCGCCGTCGTAGGAGACCTCGACGGACGTCACCCGGACCGAGCCCGCCTGCGACTGCGTCGAGAGCGGCACCGCGAGCATCTGGCCGGCGCGGGCGTAGCCGTCGTCGTCCAGCTGCGGGGTGAAGCGGACGACGGACAGCGGCAGCGCGGACCGTCGGTCCGTCGTGTCGCTGCGGAACGTCCACACGCCGGACACCTGGGAGCTCAGGGTGTCGTCGCGCGTGGCGGAGACCTCCAGGCGGTAGTTCGCGGCGCCCGGCGCGACGTCGAGCATCGCCCAGCCCGGCTCGGCCGTCTCGACGGCCTTCACGCCGTCGCGGTAGAGCGCCGTGCGGGCCTCGGTCACGGGGCCGTAGCCCTCGTTGCCCGCGCTGTCGCCGTACAGGGGCAGGGTGACGCGGACGAAGTCGCCGGTGCGGAACGAGTGCGGGACGTCCCGCGCCTCGGGCAGCGCCGGGCCGAACACCGCGCGGTTGAACGGTTCCACGTACGAGCAGCCCGGCTTGTAGTGCCGCAGCGGCGTGACGAGCGCGCCGATGTTGCCCGTCTCGTCGAACACGTTGAACCTGCGCGACCAGTCACCGCCCTCGCCGCCGTAGTACTCGGTGCGCGGGCCCGCGGCCAGGTTGTCCAGTGAGCCGTACCCCCAGTCGGCGCGGCCCGCGGGGGACGAGGTGTGGCCGATCGAGGCGGACTGGCCCGGCTTCAGCGCGGGCATGTCGACCTTGACCGTGGCGAGGTCCTTCACGGCGATGGTCTTCGTCAGGCCCGACGGCGCGGATCCCTTGCGGTACCAGGCGAGTCCGTAGAAGTCCGGGCCCGCGTTCCAGAACGTCGCGATCTTGCCGGTGACCTCGTTCGAGTCCGGGCCGAGGCTCGCCATGCCGAGGTGGTCGACGGAGCCGCCGACCGAGAAGTTGCCGATGGTGTAGCTGGTGCCGTTCACGACGCGTTCGAAACCGGTCTGCAGCAACGAGAGCTGCGCGGCGACCGGCAGCGTCACCTTCACGGGCTTGGCCTGGCGGGCGTCGAGGTCGATCGTCGCCGGGCCGGAGACCGTCAGGTTCGGGTAGTTGACGACGTCGTGGGTGTAGGCGCCGGACGACGACGACATCACGCTGCCCGACAGGACGTAACGGCCCTTGGCGAGGCGGGCGACGCCCGTGGCGGTGTCCGGCCAGGCGCGGGCGCCGGTGTCGACGTTGATCAGGTACGCGAACGTCGACGTCGTGGAGACGCCGGACCGCTCGACACCGGTGATCCTGACGTCGTAGCTCTCCACCTCCAGGTCGGCGACGACGGCGGTGCGCACGCCGCTCGCGACGATCGCCCCGCCGAACACCCCGCCCGCGGGCTGCTCGGCGATGTCCGCGGTGACGGTGGCCTTCGCCGTGCCGCCCGCGGGGATCGTGAGCTTCGCCGGGGACACGCTGAACAGGGTGCCGTTCGTCTCCGCCGACAGGTCGAGCGTGACGGGCTCGGAGCCCGCGTTGGAGTAGGTGATCTCCTTCGTCAGCGCGGGTTCGCCGGTGTGCGGCCACTGGTGCGCGCCGAAGGTGATGCTCGTCGGGCTCGACGAGACGTTCTGTCTGATCAGCTTCGCGACGTCCAGGCGTCCGGTGCCCTGCTCGAACGGCGTGAGCTTCTCGGTCGGCGTGGTGGTGCCGGTCAGCCTCGCCTTGAGCGCGGCGCCGTCCAGCTCCGGGTGCCGCTGGCGCAGCAGAGCCGCCGCGCCCGCGACGTGCGGGGTGGCCATGGAGGTGCCGTCGAGGGAGGTGTAGCCGTCGGCGACCGGCGCGCCGATCCTGCCGTCGGAGTGCAGGGCGGCGACGATGCCGACGCCGGGCGCCGTGAGGTCGGGCTTCAGGCTGCCGGACGACGTCGGGCCGCGGCTCGAGAACTCGGCGATCTGGTCCTGGTCGTCCACCGCGCCGACGGTCAGCGCGGCGTCGGCGGTGCCGGGCGACCCGATCGTGCGGGCGCCGGGACCGGAGTTGCCGGCGGCGATCACGAACAGCGCGCCCTTGTCGGCGGTGAGCCGGTTGACCGCTTCTTCGAGGGGGCTCACCTCGGGGGTGTCGTAGCCCCCCAGGCTCAGGTTGACGATCTGGGCGCCCTGCTCGACGGCCCACTCCATGCCGGCGATGATCGCGCTGTCCTGGCCGGAACCGTTGTCGCCCAGCACCTTCACGTCGAGGATGCTCGCGTCCGGCGCGACGCCGCGGTACTTGCCGCCGCTCTGCGCGCCGGTGCCCGCGACGATCGACGCGACGTGCGTGCCGTGGCCGTAGTGGTCGCCGTTGTCGGGGGAGCTCGAGAAGTTGCGTTCCCCGATCTCGCGGTCGGCGAGGTCTGGGTGGGTGTCGTCGACGCCGGTGTCGAGGACGGCGACCGTGACGCCCTTGCCGGTGAGGCCCGCGGCGTAGGCGGCGGGGGCGTTGATCTGGGCGACGCTGCGGTCGAGGTTCGCCTCGCGCTTCTCGTCGAGCCAGATCTTCGTCGCGCCGGACGCGGACAGCGTGCCGGCGAGCGGGGTCTTCGCGGCGTCGAACGCCACGCCGTTGATGCTGCGCAGCTGCAGGCCGGACTGCGCGCTCAGGGTGCCTTGGGGGTAGGTCGCGATGACCGGGAGGGCGCCGTCGTACGTCGCGAGCTCGGTGACGTCGAAGAGGCGCTCGTCCAACCGGCCGTCCGCGATCATCGGGATGGCGTCGTGCGGCACCACGTACTCGTGGCCCTGCACGGTGTAGGTGGAGAACAGGACGCGCTCACGGCCGGGGGCCGGTCTGATCGCTCTCTGTCCTGTCAGGACCTGGTCACCGGTGATCAGCGTGACGGTGGGGGCCGTTCTGTGCTGTGGAGAGGCATGGGCCTGGCCCGCAGAGAGCAGGGCACCGGCCAGGACGACGACTCCGAGTAGGCGCACCCGGTCCTCCGTAGGTCGTGTGGGAGCGTTCTCACGGACCGTAGTGAGGCGCTCACCGAGTCACAAGGTCTACACCAATTTCCGGTACCATTTAGTCTTCGTACCGTGACGGGCCTGCGTGAACGCAAGAAGGCGGCGACCAGGGAAGCGCTGGGTGACGCCGCCTGGAGTCTGTGCGTGGAGCACGGCCTCGACCGGGTGACGGTGGATCAGATCGCGCGGGCGGCCGGGGTGTCGCTGCGGACGTTCTTCAACTACTTCTCCTCCAAGGAGGAAGCGGTCGTCGCCGGGGACACGGCGACGGCGCTCGCGTTCGTGGAGGAGTTCGCCGCACGGCCCGCGAGCGAACCGGTGCTGGTCGCGTTGCGAGGAGCCCTGCAGTCGATCTACCCGCGCTACGTGGACCTCGACCGGCTCCGGCAGCTGCGCGAGCTGAGGCGCGACCCCGCGCTGCTGCCGCACGTCTTCGCCGCCTACTCGGCCCGCGAGCACGCGCTGGCGGCGGCCATCGCCGTGCGGTGCGGAGTGGACCCCCTGGTGGACCCCTATCCGGCGGTGACGGCGTCGACGATCCTCGCGTCGATGCGCGCGGTCGTGCTGTGGTGGCTCGACACGCCCCAGGCCACCGAGAGGTTCGACGTCACCGAGCTGGTCGGCCGGATGATCGACCAGCTCGGCGCCGGGTTCACCAGGTGACGGGCAGCTCGTGCACGCCGTAGATGGACATGTCGGTCCGCAGCGGCACCTCGGAGGCGGGTACGGCGAGCTTCAGCGTCGGCAGCCTGCGCAGCAGCTCGGTGAAGCCGACCGCCATCTCCACCCGCGCCAGCTGCTGGCCCAGGCACTGGTGGATGCCGTGCCCGAACGCGACGTGGTGCCCGCGCGGCCGGTCGACCAGCAGCGCGTGCGGGTCGTCGTACTGGCTGTCGTCGCGGTTGACCGCGGGCACCGACACCACGACGGTCTCGCCGGCGCGCACGGTGACGCCGCCGATCTCGACGTCCTCCTTCGCGTGCCGTGACACGCCCATGCTGATGATCGACAGGTAGCGCAGCAGCTCCTCGACCGCGTTCTCGACGAGCTCCGGGTCGTCCCGCAGCTTCGCGAACTCGCCGGGGTGCTCCAGCAACGCGAACGTGCCGAGCGCCAGCATGTTCGCCGTCGTCTCGTGCCCCGCGATGAGCAGCAGGTTCGCGATGCCGGTCAGCTCGTTGTCGTCGAGGTCGGTGTCCCGCACCAGTCCGGACAGCAGGTCGTCGCCGGGGTTCTCGCGCTTGGCGAGCACCAGCCCGCGCATGAACTGCCGCAGCTCGACGGTGTTCTTGATCTGCTCGTCGATCGTCGTGGTGAGGTTGAGCAGCTTCGACGTGCGGCGCTGGAACTCGTCGCGGTCGCCGTAGTCGACCCCCAGCAGCTCGCAGATCACGAGCGACGGCACCGGCAGCGCGAAGTCGTGCACGAGGTCGGCCGGCGGTCCCTTCTCGATCATCGCGTCGAGCTGCGTCGTGACGATCTCGTGGATGCGCGGCGTCAGGTCCCGCATCCGCCGCACGGTGAACTGCCCGGTGAGCAGCCGCCGGAAGCGCGTGTGCTCGGGGGCGTCCATGAAGATGAACGACCCGGCCTGCCGCTCCGGCGGGAACAGCTCCGCGTGCAGCTCGGGCGAGATCAACGCCTTCGCCCGCGGACTGTTGATCCGGTCCGAGCTCATCTGGGGCGCCGCGAGCACCGCCCGAGCCTCGTCGTGCCCGGTGACGAGCCAGACGGTGTCGCCGTTGTGCTCGATCTTGTGGATCCGCCCCTGCCCGCTCAGCTCGGTCAGCCCCGTGGCCGGGTCGAACGGGCACTTCCCGCGTGCGCTGAGTTCAGCGGGCAACTGCGGGCGGATGAGCTCCTGCGCGCTGCGCTGCCGCTCGGCCGTGGTCATGGCCTCTCCCTGTCTGACCCGGTGTGACCGGGTCGTGGCTCGGCGTCACCTCCACGCTACCGAAACTTGCGCGTTGTGCAAGATTTTTAACTGGGCTTTAGGTCTGGCCGGTGCGAGCGCCTCGTCGGAATGAGAAAAGCCCGCAGGCTTCCGCCTGCGGGCTCGGGGTGGCCGGTGCCGGTGGCTTCAGGCAGCGTCCAACGGTGGACGTCGGTCCCGCGTCCATTGGTCAGACCGCGTCCGACGGTCAGACCGCGAACACCTGGGAGTCGTCGGCGAACGCCTTGAACTCCAGCGCGTTGCCGGCCGGGTCCAGCAGGAACATCGTCCACTGCTCCCCGGCTTCCCCCTTGAACCGCACGTACGGCTCGATGACGAACTCGGTGCCGGCGCCGCGGAGCCGCTCGGCCAGCACCTGGAACTCGTCCACGCCCAGCACCAGCCCGAAGTGGGGGACGGGCACGTCGTGCCCGTCGACCGGGTTGCTGACGCGCTCGGTCCGGGGCGCGAGGTGCGTGACGAACTGGTGACCGTGCAGGTTCCAGTCGACCCAGGTGTCGGAGCTGCGCCCCTGCTCCAGCCCCAGCGTCTCGCCGTAGAAGCGGCGGGCGGCGGCGAGGTCGTCGACGGGCATGGCCAGGTGGAAACGCGGGATGTTCGGCATGTCCGAATGTTAACATTCCTACAATCTCGTGAGTTGTGCGCTTGTTAACATTCGGACATGAGCAAGAACGACAAGCCGGTCCACCTCGCGCCCGCCCGTCGCCGGGGGCTCGGCAGCGAGGTCGCGGACATGATCCGGGGCGGGATCTTCAGGGGCACGTTCCAGCCGGGTGCTCCGCTGCGCGAGGTGGAGCTGTCGGTGGCGCTGGAGGTCAGCCGCGGGCCTGTGCGGGACGCCCTGCAGCTCCTCGAACGCGAGGGGATCGTGCGCAGTGCGTATCACCGGGGCGCCACGGTGACGGAACTGTCCGACGACGACGTGGTGGAGCTGGACAGTCTGCGCGGGGCGTTGGAGGACCTGGCGGTGCGGCGGGTGGTCGAGCACGCGAGCGACTTCGAGCTGATCCCGATCGCGATGGCGGCCAAGGCGATGGAACGTGCCGTGGACCCCTACGGGATGGTCAAGCGCGACATCGCGTTTCACGACGCGGTGTTCTCGGCCGCCAAGAACTCGCGGTTGGAGGACGCCTGGTGTGCGATCCGGTCGCAGGTGTTCCTTTTCCTGATCATGCGGGTGAACACGAGCACGGCCGACTACCTGGACCACATCCGGCTCGAGCACGACATGCTGGTGGCGGCGTTGCGGGCGCGGAACATCGAGGCCGCGGTGGAGATGTTCGCGGTCCATCGCAAGCACGCGTTCGACTTGCTCACCTCAGGCGACTGACGTCACGTGCGGTCCACCACCACTCGGGTGCGTGGGCCCATCACCGCCCCCAGCTCGTCCACGAACGACGGCAGCAGGGGCGGCCAGTTGTGGAACACCACCGCCAGTTCCCCGACCTGGAAGGAGAACCGCCCGGCCAGGTCGCCGGCAGGCACCGACAACCCGCACGCGCAATGGGACAACGGTTCGACACCCGAGTGCAGCCAGGGCTCCAGAAGACTCTCGTGGTCGTCCACGGCGGCACCACATCCCGGGCAGGCCGGCGGCTCGTAGTTCCCGGAAGCGTGGTGCACGAGCCGCGACACCACCACGTCCACGCTGGTGTTCGCGCCGGACACCGACCCCTCCACGACAGCGGAGTGCCGAGGTCCCGCCACGAACTCGCTCGGCGCTATCAGCGGATCACGCGACGGGGTGCGCACGACCACGCCGCGGGCCGAGAGCCAGGAGACGACGACCGCGGAGCGCACCGAAGCCTCCGAAGCGGACAGCGACACCTCGACCAGACGTACGGAGTGCTCACCACACCGTTGGTACCGCACGAAAGCGTGGATTCGCTGGGCCGAAGAGGTGATCACCACTCATCATCGTCCGAACGGACCCATACGCTCGCCCACGTGGACCTGCAAGCGTTGAAGTACGAGGGCGACCCGCTCGCCGACGCCGTGATCGCGCACCTGGTCGAGACCGGCAGCCTGAACCAGGTCAACCAGGTGCTCGCGGAGTTCCGCGGCAACGACGAGCCCATCCCGGAGCACCTGCCGCCCGTGGTCCGCGCCTACCTGGCCGCCACCGACGACCCGCCCGAGTGGATGGACGAGGAACGGGTCGCCCGCGCGCACGACTTCTTCATCGACGACGGCGTGCACGTGGCGTCGGTGCTGAGCTTCGGCGCGATGGTCAACTGCTACGCGCAGCCCCGGCCGTCGAAGGTCCTCACGCTCACGCACCGGCTCAACCAGCCGCACCGGCGGTTGTCGGAGACGTCGCAGTTCGTGCTGAACATGATGGAGCCCAACGCTTTCGGCACGGGTGGCTCGTTCGTGCCGACGATCCAGAAGACGCGGCTCATCCACGCGGCGGTGCGCTACTTCGTCGGGCGCTCGCCCGAGTGGGACCACGCCGCGGAAGGCGTTCCGGTGTGCCAGCAGGACTTGCTGGGCGCGCTGCTCATCTTCTCCGTCCAGGTGATCGACGGCATGCGCCGCATCGGCGTCTCCGTCACGGACGAGGAGGCCGAGGACTACTACCACGTCTGGCGGGTCGCGGGCGCGGTGCTCGGCATCCGCGAGGACGCGATGCCGGAGACGCTGGCGGAGGCCGAAGAACTCAGCACCACGATGGTCCGGGCGTCCTACGCGCCGTCGGCGGAAGGCGTGGAGCTGACCAGGAACCTGGTCGAGCTGTACGAGAAGTTCGTGCCCGGCAAGGCTTTCGACGGCGTGGTCGCGGCGATGGTGCGCCAGGTCGTCGACGAGGAGGTCGCGGACTGGCTGGAGGTCCCGCACTCGAAGGGCTGGACGAGGGCGGTCCGGACGGGCGCGAGGGTCATGCGGGTGTTCGAACGCGGCGAGGACCGCAGCCGCGTCGCCCGTGCCGTGCTCGACAAGGCGGGTGACCTGCTGCTCGGCGCGAGCGTCCGCACGCTGACCGACGGCCAGTCGACCACCCTGAACGTCCCGGCGTGCCTCAGGCGTTAGAGCCAGCCGTGTTCGTGCGCCAGCGAGAACGCCTCGCCCCGGCTCCCCACACCGAGCTTGGCGACCGCGGCGGACAGGTGGTTGCGCACGGTCCCGGCGGACAACGACGTGCGCGCGGCGATCTCGGCCACCGGGGTGCCGAACTCGCTGAGCCGCAACACCTCCAGCTCGCGTTGCGTCAGCGGGCACGGGGGAGCGGCGAGCGCGTCGGCGGCCAGCGCGGGGTCGACCCAGCGCGACCCGGCGTGCACGCGGCGGATCACGTCGGCCAGCGTGCCGCCGGGCGATCCCTTGGGCAGGAACCCCTTCGCGCCCGCGTGCAGGGCCTGCTGCAGGTGCGGCGGCCTGCCTCGGCCGGTCAGGATCACCACGGCGCACGACGGCAGCACCCGCGCCAGCTCGATCGTGACCTCCAGGCCGTCCAGCTCCGGCATCTGCAGGTCCACCACGGCCACGTCCGGCCGGTGCGCCCGCGCGGCCTCCACGGCGGCCCGGCCGTCACTCGCGCGGGCCACCACCTCGAGGTCCGGCTCCAGGCCGAGGAGCGCCGCGAGTGCGTCGCGGATCAGCTCCTCGTCGTCGGCCAGCAGGACCCTGATCACGCGGGCACCACGACCTGCAGCGTGAACACGTCGCCGGACTTCTCCACGGACACCTGACCGCCCACGGCCGCGAGCCGCTCCCGCAGACCGCGAAGCCCGTTGCCCTCACCGGAAGGTTTCTCGGTGCCGTCGTTCGTGACGGTCATCCGCACCTCCTCCTCAGCGACAGCGACGTCGATCATGCACCACGTCGCGTGGCTGTGCCTCAGCACGTTGGTGCACGCTTCGCGCAACGCCAGTGCGAGCTGCGTGGCGCGCTCGCCATCCAAGTCGACCGACGTGACGGTGCACCGGATTCCGGCTTCCTGCAACACGTTCCGCACGGCTTCGAGCTGCTCGGGCAGGTTCACCGCGCGATAGCCGTGCACGGCGTCACGCACTTCCTCCAACGCCGACGACGCGAGCCGTTGCGCCTCGAACGCCTCGGCGGCGGACCTCTCGGGATCCGTCTCCGCCAGCCGTCCGGCCAGCTCGGACTTCAGCGCGATCACCGTCAGCCGGTGCCCGAGCAGGTCGTGGACGTCCCGCGCGAACCGCAGCCGCTCCTCGCTCACCGCGAGCTCGGCCTGCGCCTCCCGCCCGGCCCGCGCCTGCCCGAGCAGCCCGGCGAACCACATCGGCAACCCGGCCATCGCGATGATCGTCAGCCCGACCGACGCCGCGATCATCTGGTAGGTCGTGTGGCCGCGGGTGACGAAGAACCCGACGAGCCCCGCGACCACCACCGCGCCGATGGCCGCGAGCCACCGCCACGGCCCTGTCAGCAGCAGCGGCGCGAACCCGGCCGCCGCCCCGCCGATCCAGGCCCACGTCGACAGCTCGTCCGGCCCGACCGGCGCCACCAGCGGGATCGTCACCAGCACGGCGGCCACGAGCACCCACAGCGGCCCGCCGCGCAGCGTCACCGCGAACGCCACGGCCAGCACCAGCAGCCCCAGCACCCCGAGCCAGCGCAGCCCGGACGGCTCGCGCAGCACCGCCACCAGCGGCACCACGAGGGAGCTCACCCACAGCACGTGGAGGATGCCGCGCAGGGCGGTGTGCGGAAGGTCGTTCATCGCCATCAGCCTAGAACCACACCATCAGGATCGTGACCGCGATGACCAGGTCGAACACGCCGCAGAACTCGGACCACCAGCGCGGTACGACGGCGTTGCGCACGTGGTGCACGAGATCCCAGACGGCGTGCGCGCCCCACCCGAACGCGATCAGCCCCACGCCGGCGTGCGGCGACACGAGGATCACCGCGACGGCCAGCGCCGCGTACAGGCCGAACACGACCAGCTGGGTCCTCGGCGCCCGGCGTCCCCAGACCAGGTAGGCCGCGTGGACCGCCAGCAGGGTCCACACCGGCGGCACGACCGGGTCCTGCCAGAAGCCGACCGTGACGGCCAGCGCGAGCACCGCGGGCCAGCGGTCGCCGAGCGCCCGGACCACCCGGTTCGTGCTGGGCGTCCCGTGGTCGTGCTCGTGCCGGTACAGGACCAGCACGGCGATCATCGCGGGGAGCATCAGCAGGTGGCCGCCCGTCATGACCGCCTCGCCGCCGGCCCACCCGAGCCAGTACGGCACCAACAGCACGGCGTACGGGACGGCCATCGCCGCGCACATCTCGACGATCCGGCCGTGGCCGCGATAGCGCATCCACAACGCCATCGGCACGGACATCGACACCGCCATCCACAGGGAGGCAAGCTCGACGCTGTGCGGCGTCCACAGAGGGGCGATCAGGGCCATCCCGGCCAGCATCGCCACGAACATCTCCGCACCATGGCGGACCAGCGGCCGGACCGCCGGGGAAACCTTTGTCGTCATGCTTCGAGAATCGGAGCAACCGACGGCGAAACCCATCCGTGCGGTGTCACGACCCGTCTGTGCGAAACGCCCAGACGACCTATGCGTTCACCTCGGCCCAGACGGTCTTGCCGCCGGTGAACTCCCGTGTGCCCCAGCACCGGGAGAGATGGGCGATCAACATCAGCCCACGGCCCCGTGAGGAGCTGATCCTGGACTGTCCCAGCTGCGGCAGCTCGGCCGGTGTGTGGTCGTCGACCTCAACGCGGATGAAGTCTGTGTGGCGTTGCACCCGCACGGCGCGGGGGCCTTCGGCGTGCTCATAGGCGTTGCTCGCGAGCTCTGTGCACACAAGGAGAACGTCAAGAGTCACGTCCTCCGGCAGATCCCTCAGCAGGGTGCCGACCCACGCGCGCATGGCTCCCAGGTCGGGCTCGTCCTCCGGCAGGGTGTGCAAGGTCCTCGCTGAGGCGCTCATCACCTCGGGGGTGTCCATTCTCATCCCACCTCGTTCGGTTCAAGCCCTCCTGGCTGCTCAAGATGGCCGTCAGGGTGCGAAATACCACTGTGCGTGCTACCCCAAACGTGTGGACGGCTATGGCTTCAACCTCGCGCTGGTCGCGGTACTGGTTCTGCTCAACGCTGCGTTCGCGGGCAGTGAGATGGCGTTCGTGTCGTTGCGCGAAGGTCAACTTCGCTCGTTGGAGAGGGAGGGGCATCACCGCCTGGTGCGGCTCGCACGTGATCCGAACAGGTATTTCGCGACCATCCAGATCGGCATCACGCTGTCGGGCTTCCTCGCGTCCGCGACGGCCGCGGTGTCGCTCGCGGCACCGATCGTGCCGCTGCTGAGCTTCCTCGGGGGAGCCGCGAACGGCGTCGCGATCGCGCTCGTCACCGTGGTGCTGACGTTCGTCACGCTCGTCTTCGGCGAACTGGCGCCCAAGCGCCTCGCGATGCAGTACGCGGTCCGCTGGGCGAAGATCGTCGCCGGCACGCTGGACTTCCTCTCGACGGTCTCGCGACCGGCCGTGTGGCTGCTCAGCAAGTCGACCGATCTCGTCGTGCGCGTCCTCGGCGGCGACCCGAACGCCGACGAGGAGCAGATGTCGGCCGAGGAGCTGCGTGATCTCGTTGAGGTGCAACAGCATCTGAACCAGGAACAACGCACGATCATGACCGGCGCGCTCGAGATCCACGAACGCCGGCTGCGGGAGGTCCTGGTGCCGCGGCGGCAGGTGACGATCGTGGAATCAGGTTTGGACATCCCCACCGCGAGGGAAGTCCTTGCCAAGTCCGGACATTCACGGGCCCCGGTGACCAAGGACGGTCACCTGGACGACGTGATCGGTGTCGTGCACCTGCGCGACCTGCTCGACGACGACGCGGTGCTCGCGGACGTGGCCCGCCCGCCGATGGTGCTGCCGGACTCGGTACGCGTCACGGACGCTTTACGGCGCATGAAAGCCGAGCACGAGCAGATCGCGCTGGTGGTGGACGAGCACGGCGCAGTCGACGGGATCGTGACCCTGGAAGACCTGTTGGAGGAGATCGTCGGTGAGATCTACGACGAGACCGACTCCGACGTCGTGGCGGTGAAGACCGCGCCGGACGGGTCGATCGAACTGCCCGGCACGTTCCCGATCCACGACCTCGTGGACGTCGGCGTCGAACTGAGCGACGCGCCACAGGGCCCCTACTCGACGATCGCCGGACTGGTGCTGCTGTTGCTCGGCCGCATCCCGGAGGCGCCCGGTGACGTGGTGGAGGTCTCCGGCTGGACGATCGAGGTCACGGCGGTCGAACACCACGCGATCACCAAGGTGAGGTTGAGGTCACAGCAAAAACCGCGGAATGAAGTGGACCTCTGAACCGTTACACATCAGTGCGGCGGTGCAAGTGACCGCCGCTCAGCAGACGGCGGCGAGTTCGCCGAGCATCCGCGAACTCGCGCCGCCTGACACACCTGCCAACGGAAACGGGGGGATTTGTCATGCCAGCAGATCTGAAGAACCGCGCGTCCGGGGCGCAGGACGCGGACTCGGTCGGCCAGTACCTGCGCGACGTCGGTCGCACACCGCTGCTCACCGCGTCCGAAGAGGTCGACCTGTCCCGGCGCATCGAGGCCGGGGTCTACGCAGCGCACCTGCTGCTGTCCGGGGACACGTCGCGCAACCCGCGGCTGCTGCGCCGGATCGTGGCAGAGGGTGAGCGCGCCAAGGACCACATGATCCGCGCGAACCTGCGCCTGGTCGTGTCGGTCGCGAAGAAGCACTCGTTCCGCGGGCTGCCGTTCGGCGACGTTGTGCAGGAGGGAAACCTCGGCCTGATCCGCGCGGTCGAGAAGTTCGACTACGCCAAGGGCTACAAGTTCTCCACCTACGCGATGTGGTGGATCCGCCAGGCGATCGAACGCGGCCTGGCCGAGCAGACCCGCACCGTGCGCCTGCCGGTGCACGTGGTCGAAGAGGTCAACAAGCTCAAGAAGGTCGGGCAGAAGCTGTCCGCGGCGCTCGGCCGCGAGGCGACGGTCGAGGAGATCGCCGCCGAGGCCAAGTGCTCGGCGCGGCGCGTGCAGGACCTGAGGGACGCGGCGCGCACCTGCGTGTCGCTGGAGACGCCGGTCGGCGACGAGGGCGACTCGGTGCTGGGCGACCTGATCCAGGACACCGACGGCGTGTCCGCGCCGGACCTGGTGGAGCAGCAGGAGTTCACCGAGGGCGTTCGGTCCCTCCTGGACGTCCTGCCCGAACGGCAGGGCCGGATCATGCGCCTGCGCTACGGCCTGGAGGACGGGCGTGCCCGCACCCTGCAGGAGGTCGCGGAGGAGCTCGGCCTGACCCGCGAGCGCATCCGTCAGCTCGAGAAGCAGTCGCTCGCCCAGCTCAAGCAGTCGGGCGACCGGGACGATCTCTTCGCGCTGGCCGGCTGACAACCGTACGAAAGTCGCTTGTTCTGCGGCTTGTCGCAACTAAACACTCATCACGTCCGATAACGGACTAACGCTGTTTCGCAACCGCGTGTGAACGCATCTGTTGGGCCGTCGAGGGCCGGCCCCGCGTTCGCACGCGGTTCCCTGCGAATGAGGAGCAGTGATGAGACAACGCACCCTGCGCACGCTCGGGGTGGCGGCAGTCGCCGTCGCCGGAACCGTGCTCGCGCTACCCCAGGCCGTGGCCGCACAGCCTGAGGGACCGATCGTCGCCGAAAGCGCGCCCAACGCCGTCCAGGACAGCTACATCGTCGTCCTGAGGGACAACGGCATGGCGCGCACGGAGGTCAGCGGCCGCGCCGGCGGCCTGGCGTCCAGGTACGGAGCCAAGATCGGCTTCACCTACAAGGCGGCGTTCAAGGGCTTCTCGGCCACGCTGTCCAAGCAGCAGGCCAAACGCCTCGCCGCCGACCCGGCCGTGGCGTACGTGGAGCAGGACAGGACCGTGCAGGTCCTGACCGACCAGCCCAACCCGCCGTCGTGGGGTCTCGACCGCGTCGACCAGACGAGCCTGCCGCTGGACAGCAAGTACAGCTACAGCACGGGCGCCTCGAACGTCACGGCGTACGTGATCGACACCGGCATCAACTACAGCCACAACGACCTCGTCGGCCGTGCGGAGTTCGGCTTCGACGCGTTCACCGACGGCCGCAACGGCAAGGACTGCCAGGGCCACGGCACGCACGTCGCGGGCACCATCGGCGGCACCACGTTCGGTGTGGCGAAGACCGTCAAGCTCAAGGCGGTCCGCGTGCTCAACTGCTCCGGCGGCGGCTCGGTCGCCACCGAGGCGGCGGGCGTCGACTGGGTCACCGCGAACGCCGTCCTGCCGGCCGTCGCGAACATGAGCCTCTACACCGGCACGGCGAACGAGCCGAGCCGCGTGCTCGACGACGCTGTGCGCGCGTCCATCCGCGGCGGTGTCACGTACGTCGTGGCGGCGGGCAACTTCAACGACGACAGCTGCAAGTACTCGCCGCAGCGCGTCACCGAGACGATCAACGTCATGGCGTCGGCCCGCACCGACGCCCGCGCGTCGTTCTCGTCCTACGGCACGTGCAGCGACCTGTTCGCTCCCGGCCAGGACATCGTCTCCGCCTCGTACAGCAGCGACGGCGGCACGGCCACGATGAGCGGCACGTCGATGGCGTCCCCGCACGTCGCGGGCGCGGCGGCGCTGTACCTCGCGGACAACCCGAGCAAGACCCCGGCCGAGGTGCACGCGGCGATCCTCGCCCAGGCCACCACGGGCAAGATCACGAACCCCGGCACCGGCTCGGCGAACCTGTTGCTGCGCACCAACAGCGGCGGCGTTCCCGGCGTCTCGGTGACCAACCCGGGCAACCAGTCCACGGCCCTGAACGGCACGGCGAACCTGACGCTGTCGGCGTCCGGCGGCACCGCGCCGTACACGTGGTCGGCGACCGGTCTGCCGACCGGCCTGTCGATCGGGTCCTCGTCCGGTGTCGTCACGGGCACGGCGACGGTGGCGGGCACGTACAACGTGACCGTCACGGCCACCGCGACCGCGGGCGGTTCGGGCAGCACGTCGTTCACCTGGACGGTCGGCGCGGCCACCTGTGCCCCGCAGACCAACGGCACCGACGTTCCGATCCGCGACAACGCGACGGTGACGTCGACGGTCTCGTTCAGCGGCTGCACCGGCACCGCCTCGGCGAGCAGCAAGGTCGAGGTGCACATCAAGCACACCTACAAGGGTGACCTCGTGGTCGACCTGGTCGCGCCGGACGGTTCGGTCTACAACCTGCACAACCGTGCGGGTGGCAGCGCCGACAACATCGACCAGACCTACACGGTCAACCTGTCGTCCGAGACGCGCAACGGCACCTGGACTCTCCGGGTCCGTGACGCGGCCACGGCCGACGTCGGCACCATCGACACCTGGACGCTGACGCTCTAGAGATTCCTGAGCGTCTCGGTGAAGTAGTGCAACGTGAGCTCCGCGTCCCGCGACTTTTCGTGCGGGGCGCGGAGCTTCTCGGCGAAGTCGGCGACGTCGTCGATCGCCCAGCGCAACGAGTAGAACGCGCTCTCGCCGCCGGCCAGCCAGAGGTCGCGTTCCGGCGGAGCCAGACCGACGGTGTCCCAGTCGACCAGGAACAGACCGTCCGCGGTCCGGATCATGTTGCCCGCGTGGGGTTCTCCGTGGGTGACCACCCGCTCGTCCGTGAGCTCTCCGGCGACCCGGTCCAGTTCGGCCAGTGCGGCGCGGACGACTCCGGCGTGGGCCGAGAAGACGTCGCGGGCCTGGTCGGAGAACCACTCTCCGGGCTCGTCGAGCAGGGCCGCCAGCGCGGCCCTGGCGGGGATGTCGATCGGGGCGACCGGGGTGTTCGCCGGGGGTGTGCACCGGTGCAGTTCGGTCAGCAGCTCGCCCACACCGGTGTCGACCGGGTCGCCGAAGGACCCCGATCTCCCGTCGAGACGGGGGAAGGCGCTCAACGCGTAGCGCTCGTTGAGCCGGACCACGGTCTCGCCGTCGTCCGCTCTGACCGGTGCCACCACGAACGGCAGCCGCTCGGCCAGCGCCGCCGCGGTCTCCATCGCCCGCCGCAGGCCGGACAGCGGCTTGGCCGTCAGGTCCGACACCGAGGTGAACCACCGGTCGCCGACCGTCCAGTGGTGGTCACCGAAGCCGACGGGGGCGTGGACCGGTTCGCCGGTGATGCCGAACCGCGCGAGACCGGCCTCGAGGTCGTGATCGGGCAAGCCGACGGGAAGATCCTCCACAGCACCCGAATCTAGTGGTGTGACTCGGAACGTCGGCGAGGTGATCCACGCTCAGCAGGGCACCTCGCGACGCCGCCCCCACGTCCCCGTACCACCAGTACGAGGACGTGGGGGCGACACCACGATGCACCCGTCTGACCGCGAATTCCCCCTGCGACGTTCCGAGCCACACCACTAGTGCCTCGAATGGCACGATGTCCCGCGTGAACGTCTCCGCGGTCCTGCGCACCCTCGCTCGGTTGAGCGCTGCGGAGCAACCGCAGAAGCTCCAGCTCGACCTCACGAAGGCGGCCGGCCTGCTGTGGCAGGGCGACCACGAGCCGTCGTGGCGGGCGATCACGCTCGTGCAGGAGGGTCCGCAGTGGACGCCGGTGTGGTGGTCTGCGCTGAAACAGGCCCGCGCCGAGGTCGAGCACCTGGCCGCGTACGACGCGCTGCACCAGGAGGACAGGGTGCTGCGGCTGGGCTGGGCGTTCCTCGTCGGCCCCGCGCAGATCGGCGGGCAACGGCGCCGCGTCTGCCTCCCGCTCGTGTCGCGGCCCGTCCGCCTGCACCACTCCACCGGGCTGAACTACGCCTACCACGTCGCCGGTGACATCGGGGTGTTCCCGCTGATCGACGACTGGGCGAAGACGGCGGAACGGGAGGCCGCACTCGCGCCGACCAGGGAGTGGATCACCGAGACGCTGAGGCTGGCCGGGTTCGAGAACGTGCCGATCGTGCGCGGCGACCCGAAGAGGCTGATCTCCGGCACCGAGCTCGTCGTGGCGATGGGCGCCGGGCTGCACGCGGGCGAGCCCGTCGTGAAGACCGAGCAGGGCACGGCGCTGTTCGACTGGTCGGGCAAGAAGGGCCTCGACGGCACGGCGTTCGCGGCGCTCTACGGGGCGTCGTCCGAGCCGGACTCCCACGACGAGCCGATCAGTTCGGCGTTGCCGTTGAGCCACAGCCAGATGCGCGCCGTCGAGCATGCACGCCGTGCGCGGATCACGGTCGTGGGCGGGCCTCCCGGTGCGGGCAAGACGCACACTCTCGCAGCGTTGGCACTCGACGCGGTGGCCGCGGGGAAGTCCGTGCTGCTCGCCAGCCGCACCCGCAACGCCGCCGACGTGCTCGGCGGCGCGCTGCGCAGGGCCGGCGGGCCGGTGCCGGTGCTGTTCGGCGACTCCGAGCTGCGGCAGGAGATGGCACGCGAGCTGAGCGACGGCCTCACCGCGACGAGCGACCCCGGCCAGCTCGACTCACTCGATCGCGCCAGGCGCGCGGCCGCCGCCGCTGTCACCCGTGTCGAACGCACCGCCGGTGGCTCGCTCACCGACGAACAGCTGGCCGCGGAAGCCCGCAAGCACCAGGCTCTGATGCCGGCACATCGTTCCGTGGCACCGAAGGCGTTCGAGGCGGGCGCGGATTTCGTCGTGCTGCAGGACCTTCTCCGGCCGCGCGCCGGATTCCTCGGTGGACTGCGGACCGGCTGGGCGTTGCGGAAGGCACGCCGGCTCACCGGCGCGGCCGACGTCTCGGCCGAGGACCTCGGTGCGGCGGTCGAGGCCGCCGGGCAGACCGCGGCGTCCGTCCGGATCGGGGCGAGCGGCGGCACGGCGTTCGGCGAGCTGCGGCCGTTGCTGGCCGAGCAGGACGTCGCGAGCCGCACCGCCACCGCCGCCTGGCTCAAGGAGTACTCGGTCAGCCGCAGGGGAGCGGGCGCGCGCCGGGCGGTGGCGGCGCTCGCGAAGGCGCTGCGGTCCGGACGGGCGGCCCGGCGGCGCGGACTGGCCGAGATCGACAGCGCGGACCTGGTGGCGGCACTGCCGTTGTGGGTCGGCACGCTGTCCGACGTCGAGGACATCCTCCCGCCGGTGCCCGGCATGTTCGACCTGGTGATCATCGACGAGGCGAGCCACGTGGACCAGCCGCTGGCCGCGCCCGCGCTGCTGCGGGGCCGTGCCGCGGTGATCGGCGGCGACCCGCGCCAGCTGCGGCACGTCTCGTTCGTCAGCGACCAGGCGGTGCAGGCGGCGGTCGACGCCGAGGGCACGCAGGACCTGCGCGACCGGCTGGACGTGCCGAAGGTCAGCCTGTTCGACGCGGGCGCGGCCGCGGCGGGCGTGCACTGGCTCGACGAGCACCACCGCTGCGCCCCGCACCTGATCGGCTTCGCGGCGACGAGGTTCTACGACGGCAAGATCGCGCTGCTGACCACCCACCCGTCGATCGCCGACGTCGACTGCATCGACACCGAACGCGTCGACGGCGACCGCACCTCGAAGGGCGTCAACCAGGTCGAGGTCGACGCCGTGCTGGCCCACGTCCGCAAACGCGTCGCCGCGGGTGTGCGGTCCATCGGAGTCGTGACGCCGTTCCGCGCGCAAGCCGACGCGTTGGAGGAGGCGCTGCTCAGCGAGCTCACGCTGGACGAGATCACCACCGGTGGCGTGCGCGTGGGCACCGTGCACGGCGTGCAGGGCAGCGAGTTCGACGAGGTCGTGATCAGCCTCGCCGCGGACGCGAAGCCCGGCGCGTGGCGGTTCGTGAACGACCCCAGCCTCCTGGCCGTGCTGACGACCCGCGCGCGCCGCAAGGTGCACGTCATCACCTCGGCACCTGAACCGCCGGGCCTGATCGGCGAGTACCTGCGGCACGCCGACGTCGCGCCGGTCGAGACCGCCGGGGCCGACCCCGGGGACGCGTGGACCGCGAGCCTCGCGCAGGAGCTGCGGACCGCGGGACTGACCGTGCGCACCGGGTATCCGGTGGGGCAGTGGCGGGTCGACCTGGTGGTGGGGGAGAGGGAGGACGCCGTCGCCGTCGAGACGCGCCCGCATCCCTCAGGCGTGCAGGCGCATCTCGCTCGCTGGCGTGCGCTCACCCACGCGGGGTGGCGCGTGCACGACGCGTTCGGCAGCCGGTTCGGTGACGACCCCGCCCGAGCCGCGGTGGAACTGGCGCAGGAACTGGCGAGACGAGACCTCTCGTCTCGCCAGTCCTGAACGGCGCCTACCTGCGGGCGGGCTTGAACAGCGGCTCGGCCGACGCCACCGACGGCAGGAACGGGTTCGGGTTCGCCGGGCACACCGTCCCGACCGCCGGCAACGTGCCGTTGAGCAGATACGCGTTCGTGTGGTCGGTGGCGCACTTGCTCACGCCGTACGCCGTGTGTCCCCAGCCCGCGTAGGCCAGCAGCCGGCTCCCCGCGATCTGGCGGTTGACGGCCTGCGCGCCGCGGAAGTCCGTGACGCCGTCGAAGTAGTTGCCCACCACCAGAACCGGCGCGTTCGTGCGGGTGCGCCACGGCCCGGTGTAGCGGTCGGCGTTCACGGGCCAGTCCGCGCATGCCGCGTTGCCCCACCACCACGCCGGTCCGAACTCCGAACCCGCTGCGGCGTAACGGGAACCAGCCTTGTAGGAGCCGAAGTCGCGCGGGAACTCGATGTCCGCGCACACGTTGCCGTTGTAGGCGTCGAACCCGTTGGCGTAGTCCGGTTCCGCCGCGACGGACAGCGTGCCGGCGGCGGCGTCGGACAGCTGGTCGAAGAGCGCGGCGGCGTCCGGCCAGTCGCTCGGCGAGTACATCGCGCCGAGCGCCGCGTTGATCACGGCGTCGTAGGTGAAGACCTCGTCGCCGAGCTGGATCGGCTTGGCGCGCACCGACTTCAGCAACGCGTCCCAGCGCTTCTCCGACTGCGGACCGAAGACACACGCGGCCTCGTCGCAGGTGCGCAGGAACTCGCGGAACTCCTCCTTGGTCGCGATCCGGTCCGACTCGATCTGACGGCCGCTCGACCACAGTTCGGGGTTCAGCACGCCGTCGATCACCAGCGCGCGGATGTTGTCCGGGAACAGGTTCGCGTAGGTGGCTCCGAGGAACGAGCCGTACGAGAAGCCCAGGTAGCTGATCTTGCGGTCACCGACGGCGCGGCGCAGCAGGTCCATGTCCCGGGCGACGTCGGCGGTGCTCATGTGCCGGGTGATCCGCTGGTCGTCGCGGCACTCGGGGCCGAGGGAGCGGTAACGCTCGAAGAACGGGCGCTCCTGCGCGGCCTGGTACGGGAAGCCGGGCACGCCCTCGAAGAACTTCTCGAGGTCCGCCTCGGAGGAGAAGCAGTGCAACGGATCGGACTTCCCGATGCCGCGCGGGTCGAACCCGACGATGTCGAACCGGCCCTGCAGGTTCGCCGACAGGGCGTTGCCGGCGCCGAGCGCGAAGTCGACCCCGGAGCCGCCGGGGCCACCGGGGTTGAGGAACAGCGACCCGATCCGGCGTGCGGAGTCGGTCGCGGGCTTGCGCGCCAGCGCGACGGTGGTCGTGGCGCTGCGCGGGTCGTCGTAGTCGAGCGGCACCTTCACGGAGGCGCACTCGAAACCGGGGTGTTCGGGCCCGCAGGCCGCCCAGCCGATCCGGGGGACGGCGACGCCGCCCGTGGCCTGCACGGCGGGCGTGCCGGTGATCATGAGCGCGGCCGCGGCGGCCAGCACTGTGAGACGCATCGACAAGCTCCCCTCTTGTCCGCAGAGGGGCCATTCCTACCTGCTCGAACGGGCGCCGTCGACCGCCGAAAGTCGTGACCGGGCAGCCGGGTCAGTCCGGCCGCCGGTGCTTCTGGCGCACCCCCAGGTGGTCGGCGATCTGGTCGTGGATGGGCGTGCTCATCACGACCGGGACCGTCGGCGTGGTCTGGGGTGTCGCCGCGGGTGCTTCCTGTGTGTCCTGCATGAAGGGAGCGTAGGGATGGTCATTGACGCCTCAAGGACGCTGATCAAGAAATCACCACAGTCATACCCCAAGAGGTGAATCGGGTTCCCCCGATCTGTACCCAGCGTGGAGGCTTCGTCCTGCTACGGGACCCCCTGTGGGTGGCCCCGATCGAGTTAACCCGAATTGCCCAGTGACGTGGAATCTCATCGGCCGGACGTGGGGTTTGCGCGATCTCGCGGCGATGCTGAACGATCGGGTGCAAGGTCGGGCGAGCGTGGAGCGTGGACGATGGTCAGCGGCAAGCCCGGCGTCGCCAAGCGGCAGCTCATCCTGCTCACCGGCAGGGCCCACCCGGAGCTCGCGGAGGCCGTGGCGAAGGACCTGGGCGTCGCCATCACCCCGCAGGCCGCCTACGACTTCGCGAACGGCGAGATCTTCGTGCGCTTCGAGGAGTCGGTGCGCGGCGCGGACGCGTTCGTCATGCAGAGCCACACCGCGCCCGTCAACGACTGGCTGATGGAGCAGCTGCTGATGGTCGACGCGCTGAAGCGGGCCTCGGCCAAGCGCATCACCGCGGTCGTGCCGTCGTACCCGTACGCGCGCCAGGACCGCAAGTACGCCGGCCGTGAACCGGTGTCCGCCCGCCTGGTCGCGGACATGTTCAAGACCGCGGGCGCCGACCGGATCGTCACGGTCGACCTGCACACCGCGCAGGCCCAGGGCTTCTTCGACGGCCCGGTCGACCACCTGCACGCGATGTGGCTGCTCTGCGACCACGTCGGCAGCCGCTACCGGGGCGAGGACCTCACGATCGTCTCCCCGGACGCCGGCCGCACCAGGCTCGCCGAGAAGTGGGCCGACCTGCTCGGCGGTTGCCCGATCGCGTTCATCCACAAGACCCGCGACCCGTTGCGTCCCAACGAGGTCATGGCCCACCGCGTCGTCGGCGACGTCGAGGGCCGCACCTGCGTGGTGGTCGACGACATGATCGACACGGCGATGACGAGCACGACGGCGGCCCGCGAGCTGCTGGAGCAGGGCGCGAAGGACGTGGTGCTGGTCGCGACGCACGGCGTGCTGTCCGGCGACGCCCACGACCGGCTCATCGCGAGCAAGGCGCGCGAGGTGATCCTCACCGACACGATGCCGATCCCGCAGGCGAAGCGGTTCCCCGGCCTGACGGTGCTGAGCATCGCGCCGCTGCTCGCGAGGGCGATCCAGGAGGTCTTCGAGGACGGCTCCGTCACGAGCCTCTTCGACGGCAACGCCTAGGGAAGCCGCCGGGCCCTTTCCGTGTTGCCATGAGGCATGGGCGACATGCGAGTGGAGACCTCCGCGAAGCGGGTCCGTGCGTACTTCGGTGGCGAACTGGTCGCGGACACGACCGCGCCGCGCCTGGTCTGGGAGATCCCGTACTACCCGGCCTACTACCTGCCCCTGTCCTCCGTGCGCGCCGGGCTGAAAACGACGGGGGAGACCAGGGACGGCGGTGTCGTGCACGACGTCGTCACGCCCGGCGGCACGGCCGGGGGCGCCGCCCTGACGTTCCCGGACTCGGAGGCGTTGCGCGACCTCGTCCGGTTCGACTTCGCGGCCATGGACGAGTGGCTGGAGGAGGACGAGCCGATCTACGTCCACCCGCGTGACCCGTACAAGCGGGTCGACGTCCTGAGCAGCTCGCGGCACGTGCGCGTCGCGGTGGACGGCGTGACGCTGGCGGCGTCGTCGCAGCCGCGGATCCTGTTCGAGACGAGCCTTCCGCCGCGCTACTACCTGCCGTTGAGCGACGTCCGGTTCGATCTGCTCAGGCCGTCGGCCACGCAGTCGCAGTGCCCGTACAAGGGCACCGCCACGTACTGGTCGGTCGAGGTGAACGGCCGGGTCCACGACGACCTCGTCTGGATCTACCGGTCGCCGCTGCCGGAGAGCCAGAAGGTCGCCGGCATGCCGTGCTTCTACAGCGAGAAGGTCGACCTCTTCGTCGACGGCGAGCTCCAGCAGAAGCCGGAGACGCCCTGGTCGTAGCCACCTCGAGCGAGTCGTAGTTCACACTCTGCAAACTTGCAGTGACTGCAAAACGATCCTGTACTCTTGCCCCGTGAACCAGCCGGGGGAGAGCCTGCGCGACCGCAAGAAGCGCCAGACGCGGGCCGCGCTCGAACGCGCGACCGTGCGCCTGGCCGCCGAGCGGGGCTACGACCACGTCACCGTCGACGAGATCGCCGCCGAGGCCGACGTCTCGGTGCGCACGTTCTTCAACTACTTCGCGAGCAAGGACGAGGCGCTCATCGGCGCGGACCCCGAAGCGGGCCCGCGCATGGCCGAGCGGATCCTCGCCTTCCCCGACACCGTCACGCCGTTCGAGGCGTACCGGCGGTCGGTGCTCGCGGAGATCACCGAGGAACTGGACAGCGCCCGCGACCTGTGGCTGCTGCGCAAGGAAGTGCTGATGCAGCGTCCGGACCTGCTGGTCCGGGCGTTCGCCAACAGCGCGGAGTCCGAGCAGCTGCTCGCGAACGCGGTGGGCCGGCGGGCCGGGCTGCCCGAGACCCACCTCTACCCACGCCTGCTCGTCGCCGCCGGCAGCGCCGCGTTCCGTTGTGCGGTGACGCGCTGGGCCCTCGACGACAGCGTGGCACTGGGCGAGGTCGTCAGCGAGGCGCTCGGCCTGTTCGGCACCGGTCTGGCTCACGCACCGAGCCGTCACGAAGGGGGATCATGAGCACCGACGCAGAAGTGACACCAGTCCACAGCAGACGCGACGTCGTCCAGGCGCTGTGGGGCCTGATGATGGGCATGTTCGTCTCGATCCTGGCCAGCACGATCGTCTCGAACGCGCTGCCGCGGATCGTCGCCGACCTGAAGGGCTCGCAGTCGATCTTCGCGTGGATCGTGACGGCCGAGCTGCTCGCGATGACCGCGACCGTGCCGTTGTGGGGCAAGCTCGCCGACCTCTACAGCCGCAAGCTGCTGATCCAGGCGTCGCTGAGCCTGTTCGTCGTCGGCTCGCTGATCGCGGGCTTCTCGCAGAACGTCGAGATGCTCATCGTCAGCCGCGTCGTGCAGGGCCTCGGCGCCGGTGGCGTCACGGCACTCGCGACGATCGTGATGGCCGCGATGATCCCGCCGCGTGAGCTCGGCAAGTACTCCGGCATGTTCGGCGCGGTCTTCGGCGTCGGCACGGTCGCGGGCCCGCTGATCGGCGGTCTCCTGGTCGACACGTCGTGGCTCGGCTGGCGCTGGTGCTTCTTCATCGGCATCCCGTTCACCCTCGCCGCGATCTACATGCTCCAGCGCACCCTGCACCTCCCGGTCGTGCGCAACGAGAAGACGAAGATCGACTACCTGGGCGCGTTCCTGATCGTGTCCGGTGTCTCGACGCTGCTGATCTGGTCGTCGCTCGCCGGGCAGAAGTTCGAGTGGGCGTCCGGCTGGACCGCGGGTCTCGTGTCGCTCGGCGTGCTGCTGCTCGTCGCGGCGGTCCGCGTCGAGGCGACGGCGCACGACCCGATCGTGCCGCTGTCGATCTTCCGCAACCGCACCGTCTCGCTCGCCACCGTCGCGAGCGCCCTGGTCGGCATCGCGATGTTCGGCGGCACGGTGTTCCTGTCGCAGTACTTCCAGCTCTCGCTGGGCAAGACGCCGACCCAGGCCGGTCTGCTGGGCCTGCCGCTGATCTTCGGCCTGCTGGTCTCGTCCACGGTGGCCGGCCAGCTGATCACGAAGTTCGGCAAGTGGAAGGCGTTCCTCGTCGCCGGTGGCGTGTTCATGGTCGGCGGCATGCTGCTGCTGTCCACGATCACCGCCACGACGACGGTGTTCATGGTGTCCGTGCACATGTTCGTGCTCGGCGTCGGCGTCGGCCTGATGATGCAGAACCTGGTGCTGGCGGCCCAGAACGACGTGCCGGCCAAGGACCTCGGCGCCACCACGTCCACGCTGACGTTCTTCCGCTCGCTGGGCGGCGCGATCGGCGTCTCGGCGCTGGGAGCGGTGCTGGCCAACAAGGTCTCGTCCCTCGCCGCCGAGAAGTTCGGCGCGATGGGCGGCGGCGACGCGACCGGCCACCAGGTGCCGGACCTCTCGGTGCTGCCGCCGGAGCTCAGGGCCGTGATCGCCGACATCTACGCGACGGCGACCGCGGAGATCTTCCTGGTGGGTGCACCGTTCGCGGTGCTGGCGCTGCTCGCGGTGCTGTTCATCAAGGAGAAGCCGCTCAAGGAGATGAGCGGGGACGACCGGCTGGCGGCGGAGATGGCCGCGGGGCACTGATCATCGAGCTGCAGGGGCCCTCGACCTTCGTGGTCGGGGGCCTCGCCGCGTTTCAGGGCTCAGGTCGCCGGGAGTCCACCGGTCGTCGCCGTTGTCCGCGCAACCGTGGCGCGGGTCGGTCACCCCACCCGTCATCCCTGACTTTCGTCGGGGGTCTGACCTGCCTTTCAGGTCGGGTCCGCCGGCGCGCCGATCCCTACCTTCGGTCCCATGATGATCTGGGGTGCAGCGCTCACGCTGCTGGTGTCCACCTACATGGGGGAGGCGTCGCTGCCGGGCGTCGCGGTCGCTATCACCAAGGGGGACCAGGTGGTCTCGGTCCAGGGCTTCGGCCACGACTCGTCCGGCGCGCCGGTCACCGAACACTCGAAGATGGCGATCGCGTCGGTCAGCAAGTCGTTCACCGCGCTCGCGGTCCGGCAGCTCGCGGACGCCGGAAGGCTCGACCTCGACGCGCCGGTGTTCGGCTCGCGCGTCACGCCTCGGCAGCTGCTCGCGCACAAGTCCGGGATCAGCGACCGGACCTTGCCGGAGAAGAGCCTGCCCCAGCCCGGGAACCCGGAGGGGGCGGTGGAACGGGCGCGGGAGGCGCTGTGGGAGGCCGTGCCCGACGACACCTTCCGCTACACCAACACCAACTACCACCTGCTCGCCCGGCTGGTCGAGCAGGCGTCCGGCGAGAACTTCAACGCCTATCTGAAGAAGCACGTGTTCGAGCCGCTGGAGATGCGCGACACCGTGGCGATCGACGTGACGCCGAGGGACCTGCCGTCCGGCTACCGCAAGGGTTTCGGCTACGCCTACGGGTTCTCGGTGCCGCTGACCGAGCCCGACCGGTTCGTCACCGGCTCGGACGGGGTGGTCACCACGGCCGCCGACATGGCGAAGTGGCTCGCCGCGCAACCGGCGCTCCAGCCGCGGGACGGGATGGGCTGGGAGGCCGACCAGCAGGGACGGTTGCGGCACAGCGGGATCTGGTTCACGGGCACGGCCGGGCAGCTGCTGACGCCGTCCGGCCACGGGATCGTGGTCATGTCGAACAGCGGTGTCACGCTCGGCAACGAGGGCACGTACCTGCTGGAGAACGGGATCGCCGCGACCCTCGACGGCGAGCGGCCCGAGGCACCGGGGTCCTACCGGCTGCTGATCGATCTGGTGCTGGCCGGGCTCACGCTCCTGTCGGTGGGGCTGGGGATCCGCGCGCTGCGGCGGCCGCGGAGGTACCACAAGGCGTGGCAGGTGTTCAGGTTCGTGCCGCTGGGCGTGCTGCTGGCGCTGCCCACGGTGCTGGGGCTGCTGTACGGCGGTGGGCGCGACATCACGTTCTTCCAACTGGCGCACTATTCGCTGCCGCTTGTGGTGTGGTTGGGCGTGTCCAGCGCGATGAACACGAGTCTGGCGGTCGTGAGGTGGGTGCGATGAGGGTCGTGGCGCTCGCGGGCTGTGTGGCGACGGCGTTCGGCTTGTCGTTCTTCATGGACGAGAACGTGCCGCCGTGGACGGTCGTGGTGTGCGCCGGGCTGTTCGTCGCGGCGTTCCTGCTCGGCCGGCGGATGGCGCCCGGCTGGCCCGCGATCATGTTCGCCGCGGCGGGCTTCATCGGGCTCACCCCGCTGGTCGTCGTCGGGCTGGCGGTGGCGCTGCCGTGGTTCCTGGGGCGGGTCGCGGGGCAGCAGGCCGCGCTCGCCGCCGCCGAGGTCGAGGCCGCTCACCTGCGAGAACGCACCCGGATCGCGCACGAGGTGCACGACACGCTCGGCCACGAGCTCAGCCTGATCGCCCTGCAGGCGGGCGCGCTCGAGATGACCCTGCCGCCCGAGCACCAGGCCGCCGCGGCCCAGCTCAGGGTGACGGCCTCCGACGCCACCGAACGGCTGTCGGCGCTGGTGTTCCTGCTGCGCGACGGAGAACCGCCCGCGGTGGCCGACCTGCGCGACCTCGTCGACCGCGCGGTGGCCGCCGGGATGAGCGTGGAGTTCACCGTGGAGGGTGACGTCCCGTCCACAGTGGAACGCACCGTGCACCGCGTGGTGCAGGAGGCGCTCACGAACGCCGCCAAGCACGCGCCGAAGTCGATCGTGGAGGTGAAGGTGACGTCGGCGGAGGGCAGCACCGTGGTCGAGGTCGGCAACGAGGCGGGGCTGCGCCGGGGGGCGGGCAGCCGGCTGGGCCTGATCGCGTTGCGGGAACGGGTGCGGATCGCGGGCGGCACGCTCCGGGTCGGCCGCGGCGAGGGCAGGTTCGAGCTGGTCGCGACGGTGCCGCACACGGGGGAGCTGTGATCCGGGTACTGCTCGCGGACGACGAGGTGCTGGTGCGCGCCGGGGTGCGCGCCATCCTCGGCTCCGATCCCGAGCTCGAGGTCGTCGCGGAGGCGGCCGACGGGCGCGAGGCGATCGACCTCGCGTTGAAGCACCGGCCCGACGTCGTGCTGATGGACGTCCGGATGCCGCGCCTCGACGGGCTGGAGGCGGCGGGGGAGCTGGCGCGGCTCGGGTTCGGCGTGGCGATGCTGACGACGTTCAACGACGACGGCTACCTGGAACGGGCGCTCGACGGCGGTGCGCGCGGGTTCCTGCTGAAGTCGGGCGACCCGCGCGAGCTGATCGCGGGCGTGCACGCGCTGGCGTCCGGCGGCGCCTACCTCGCGCCGAAGGTGGCGGCCCGGATGATCACGCGCTTCCGCGGCGGCCGGGTCGGGCGGGCGCGCTCCCAGGTGGAGTCGCTGACCGCCCGCGAACGCGACGTGCTCGCGTTGCTGGGGCAGGGCCTGTCGAACGCGCAGATCGCCCGGCGCCTCGACCTGGTCGAGGGCACGGTGAAGGGGCACGTGAGCGCGATCCTGAGCCGCCTGGGCGCGGAGAACCGCGTCCAGGCGGCGATCGTGGCCCACGAGGCGGGCCTTCAGAAGGGGTAGTGGCCGTGCTCGCTCGCGATGGTCACCCAGCGGGTCGCGGAGAACGCCTCGATGCCCCACCGGCCGCCGAACCTGCCGTAGCCGCTGGACTTCACGCCACCGAACGGCGCCTGCGGCTCGTCGTCCACCGTCTGGTTGCCGACGTGCACGATGCCGGTGCGGATCCGTTGCGCCAGACCGAGTCCGCGCCGTGAGTCCTCGGTGAGGATGCCCGCGGTGAGGCCGTGCTCGGTGTCGTTCGCGATGGCCACGGCCTCGTCGTCGTCCTCGACGGGAACGACGATGACGGCCGGACCGAAGATCTCCTCCTGGAACACGCGCATCCGCGGCGTGACGCCGTCGAGCACCGTCGCGCCGCCGTCGCCGCCCGCTCGCACGGTGGCGCCGTTCGCGATCGCGTCCTCGACCAGCGCGGCGACCCGGGCCGCGGCGCGCGGGTTGATCACCGGGCCGATCACCGTGCCGGGGTCGGCGGGGTCGCCGTGCGGCAGCGACCCGACCTTGGCGGCGAGCTTCGCCGTGAACTCCTCGGCGACGGCCCGGTGCACCAGGATGCGGTCCGTCGACATGCAGATCTGGCCCGCGTTGTGGAACGCGCCGAACGTCGCCGCGTCGACCGCGTGGTCGAGGTCGGCGTCGTCGAGCACCAGCAGCGAGTTCTTGCCGCCGAGCTCCAGCACGGCGGGCTTGAGGTGTTGTGCCGCCAGCGTTCCGACGATCCGGCCGACCTCGGTGGAGCCGGTGAAGTTCACGGCGCGCACGCGGGAGTCGGTGATCAGCGCCTCGGCCACCGCCGCCGCGTCCTCGGGGGCGTTCGTGACGACGTTGAGCACGCCCGCCGGCAACCCGGCCTCGCGCAGCACGTCCGCGATGAACAGCCCGGCCGCGATCGGCGCGTCCTCACTGGGCTTGAGCACCACGGTGTTCCCCGCGGCGAGCGGCGCCGCGACGGCCCGCGTGCTCAGGATGACGGGGGCGTTCCACGGCGCGAACGCCGCGACCACGCCGAGCGGTTCGCGCACCGCCAGCGACAGCTGACCGGGCACCTCCGTCGTCAGCACCTCGCCGACGGGCTGGGTGACCGCCGCGGCCGCCTCGCGCAGGATGTTCGCCGCGAGCATCACGTTGAACCCTGCCCAGCCGCCGACGCCGCCGACCTCGGCGGCCATCAGGGCGACGACCTCGGGTGTCCGGGCCTCCAGCCCGTCCGCGGCCCGCAGCAGGATCCCGCGCTTCACGGACGGCGACGTGGCCGCCCATCCGGTGAACGCCCGCTCGGCCGCGTCGACGGCCCGCGTGACGTCCGCGGGTCCGGCCGCCGCCACGACGGCGTGGACCTCGCCGGTGAAGGGGTTGAGGTCGTCGGTGGTGCGGCCGTCCAGCGCGGGAACGCTGTCGCCGTCGATGAGGAGCTCACGCTTGTCGCTTGCCACGAGCAGGATCTAAGTGGCAGACCGCGTGATCATCCAAGCCCGGCTTCCGGTGGATGGAAACTGGGCTCCAGCATCCGGGCGATGCCCCGCGCCGCCACCTGCAGGGCCGCCACCAGCCGGGCCCGCACGTTGCGCAGGTCGGGCACCACGATCCCGAGCGCCGCCACCACGTGCCCGTCCACCTCGACCGGCACCCCGACGCTGCACGCGCCGAGCGTCATCTCCTCGAACGTCTGCGCGTACCCGTCCCGCCGGATCCGGTGCAGCTGGGCGCGCATCCGTCCGGGCTCGGTGACCGTGAACGCCGTGAGCCGCGTCAGCCCGTGCGTGAGCACCTCGTCCTGCACCTCCGCGGGCGCGTGCGCGAGCAACACCTTCCCGACCCCGGTCGCGTGCAACGGCAACCGGCTCCCGGTGGTGCTCACGATCGGCACGGACGCGTGCCCGGAGACCCGGTCGAGGTAGAGGACCTCCGTCCCCTCCCTCACGGCCAGGTGCACGACCGCGCGCGTCGCCGCGTGGATGTCGTGCAGGAACGGCTCCGCGACCCGGCTCAGGTCGACCTCCCCGGCCGCGAGCAGCCCGAGCCGCCAGATCCGCCGCCCGATCACGTACTCGCCGGAGTCGAGCCGCCGCACCGCGCCCCACTCGGCCAGTTCGGCGAGCAGCCGGTGGGTGGTGCTGATCGGCAGGCCGCTGCGCCGCGCGATGCCGCTGAGGGTCTGGCGGCGGTGCCGGCTGTCGAAGGTACCGAGCAGCGACAGCAGCTTGGAGGAGACGGTGGCGGCCACCCCGCGATTCTGCACGGTCCATTCCAGGTCGGCCGGTAACCCGCACCCGGCACGAGATCGCCACGCGGGCTCCCGGGCCCCTACCATCGACCCGATGGCCGCGACTTCTGAGGGAAAGCTGCGTGCCCTGCACCGGGCACTGGCCGCACGCCCCAACGAACAGGTGCTGTTCTCCGACCTCGTCGACGAGATCTGGGGTGACACCCCACCTGCGGGTCCGCTGCCCGCCCTCCGCAGCCTCGTCAAACGCCTGCGCCGCGCCATCCCGGACGAGATCGTCACCGACGCGTCGGGCTACCGGCTCAAGGTGCGCACACCCGGCCCGTGCCAGCTGCCCGCCGACCTCCCGGACTTCGTCGGTCGTGAACCGGAGCTGGCCCGCCTCGAACGCCAGAGCAGCGTCACGATCACCGGCCCGCCCGGTGTCGGCAAGACGGCGCTGGCCGTGCGGCTCGCGCATCGGTTGCGGGACAGGTACCTCGACGGCCAGCTGTACGTGAACCTGCGCGCGTTCGCCTCGGGACCACCGGTCACCGCGGAGCAGGCGCTCGGCGGGTTCCTGCGCGCGCTGGGCGTGCCGCAGGCCTCGATCCCGGCCGACCTCGGCGCGCAGGCCGACCTGTACCAGAAGAGGCTCGAGGGCAAGAAGGTCCTCGTCGTGCTCGACAACGCGGTCGAGGACCTGGTCGAACCGCTGCTGCCGCGCGGGCCCGAGTGCCTCGCGATCATCACCAGCCGCCACGACCTGCCCGGCCAGCTCCGCCTCGACGTGCTGGCCGACGACGACGCGCACGCGTTGCTGACGAGCATGCGCGTCCAGGGCACCCCCGACGAACGCGCCGAGCTCGTGCGGTTGTGCGCGCACCTGCCGCTCGCGTTGCGCATCGCCGGGGCGAACGCGGCCCACGGCCACGTCGAGGACTACCTGGCCGAGCTGCGCGGGGACCGCCTCGACGTGCTGGAGATCGACGGCGACACGGCCGTGCGGGCCACGTTCGAGCTGTCCTACCGGGCGTTGAGCGCCGAAGCGAAGCGCGTGTTCCGCCGGCTCGGCCTGCCGCCGGGAGCCGACATCGGGCTCGGCGCCACCACCGCGCTCACGGGCCGCGACCCCGAACCGCAGCTCGGCGAGCTCGTGAACGCCGGGCTCGTCGACCACAACGGCGTCCGCTATCAGCTGCACGACCTCATCAGGCTGTTCGCCGCCGACGCCGCGGACGACGACGACCGATCCGCGCTGCTGGACATGTACGCGTGGTACCTCAGGTCCGCGTACAACGCCATCTCGAAGGTCGTGCCCGAGACGACTCTCATGACCACGCCGGACCTCGACGGGCCGGGCCTCGCGTTCGACGACCGGGACGAGGCCGCGGCCTGGCTGGAGGAGGAGCACTCCAACCTGGTCGCCGAGGTCGTCGCGGCACCCTCGCCGTACGCGCAGCAGCTCGCCGACGTGCTGCGGATCTACCTGCACATCGGCCGGTTCGAGACGGACAAGGCACTGGTCTTCCACGCCGGGATGCGCGCCGCACGGGCGGCGGGCGACCTCGACGGACAGTGCGCGGCGCTGTACGGCCTCGGCATGTCCGCGTGGACCCGCAGCGAGTACGGCGACGCGCTCGAGCACTTCGCACAGGCCCTCGACCACGCCAGGACTCCGTTCGCGGTGGCGGCGATCAGGAACGGCATGGGCATCGTGCACCTGGAGTCCGGCGACACGCACCGGGCCGAGGAGTGCTTCGTCGAGGCACTGCGGCTGCGCAGGGAGATCGGCGACGAGCGCGCCGCCGTCGCCACGCTCACCAACCTCGGCATCACCCACGGCACCCGCGGCGAGCTGCGCAGGGCCGCCGAGTACTTCCAGGAGTGCGCGGACCTCAGCCTGCGGCTCGGATCGTTCAACCAGGCCGCGATCACGCTGGACAACCTGTCCGTGGCCTACTTCGAGCTGGGCGAGCTGGACCGGGCACTGGAGACGGTCACCGAGTCGGTCCGGCTGCACCGGAGCCAGGACCAGCACCGGGCCCTCGCCAACGCGCTGGCGAGTCTCGCCCGCATCCACGCCGAACGCGGCGAGGTCGAGCGAGGACTGGCGGTCGCGCACGAGTGCTTCGCCGTCGCGAAGGAAACCGAACACCCCAAGGCGCGCATCGACTGCCTGGTCGCGATGGCCGTGCTGGAACCGGGCAACGCGAAGCAGCACGCCTCGGACGCGGCCGACCTCGGCCGCAAGATCGGCTACGAGCCCGGCGTCGTCACCGCGTCGATCCTGCTGGCGCGCGCCACCGGGTCGGTCGAGCTGATCGACGAGGTCCTCGGCACCCTCCGCGAGACCGACAGCCTCATGGACGAGTCCCGCGCGCTGCTCGTCCGCGCGCAGATCACCGGGTCCGTCCCCACGGCACGGGAGGCCCTCGCCGCCGCCGAGCAGCGAGGCCAGGGGAAAGTCGCTTCGGACGCGCGGGAGCTGCTGGTGACACTGGGCGGATGACGTACCTCGGAGAAGGCTGGGACAGCACGGCCGTCCTCGTCGGCGGACGCTGGGTGGAACGGCGGCCGCGCCGCGCGGAGATCGGCCCGCAGCTCCTGCGCGAGACCGTGGTCATGCCCTGGCTAGCCCCTCTGCTGCCGCTGCCCGTCCCGGTGCCCGAGGTCGTCTCGGAGGACCCGGTGGTGGTGCGGCACGAGCTGGTGCCGGGGGAGGAGGTGGCGTCGCTCAACGCCGTTCAGGGACGCCAGCTCGGCGAGTTCCTGCTCGCCCTGCACGCGGCACCCGTCGCCGAGGCGGTGGCGCGGGGCGTGGGCCCGATGCGGCTCCCGATCGACCGCTTCCGCGCCGAGGTGCGGGTGCCCGGCGCCGAGGAGTTCCTGGCGAGGCTCGACGGCCTGCCCGCGGACACGCTCGTCCACGGCGACCTCGGACCCGAGCACGTGCTGGGGCGTGACGGCGTGCTGACCGGCGTGATCGACTTCGGCGACCTGCACGTCGGCGACGCGGCCATCGACCTCGCGTGGACGCTCCACGGGACACCGGCCGAGTTCGCGGACGCCCTCGCCGAGACCTACGGCGTCACGCCCGCTCTGCGGGAGCGGGCGTTGATCTGGCACCAGCTCGGGCCGTGGCACGAAGTCCTGTACGGGAACGACATCGGCGACCAGGAGGTGGCCGAAGTTGGTCTGGCCGGAGTAGTGCGGCGGTGGGACATCGGGGTATCCCCGAGCTGACAGCCACTTCCGAGGAGGACGAGATGCCCTGGGTTCGCCAGCACCGCCGCAGCCGCCCGTACAGCTGGTTCGGCTCGACGACGGTCCGCCGCCACTACCGCAGGCCGCAGGGTTCGGTGTGGATCATGGTCGCCGTCGTGCTCGCCGTGATCCTGCTGCTGGTCGTCCTGTTCTGAGGGTAGGGTCGGGGCCATGGGACAGTTGGGCGAGTTGTTCCCGGGCCCCAAGGTCCGCCGCGAGGCGACGGACGCGGGCACGGGTGAGGACTACGAGGAGACCGGACCGCTCGACCTCACGGCGGGCGCGGTCCGGCTGAGGCCGCGACCGAAGCCGGCGCCGCAACCGGAGAGCGCCGACAGCACCGAGTGATCACCGGTACTACCCTTGCCCGGTGCTAGCCGGGCTGCTCTTCCTCATCCCCGCCACCTTCTTCGTCATCGGAGTCATCCGTGACCGACGGAGGCTGAGCAACGCCGTCTGGCTCGGCATCACCCTGGTGATGCTGCTCCTGCTGCTGGCGGAGGCCGGGCAGGACAACCCCGTGGTGAGCCTGCCGCTGGCCCTCGCGTTCATGCTGTCCGTGCTGGGCCTGCTGCTGCTCCCGCTCGCGTTGCTCGCCAACGGCATGGTCATGGTCCGCCGCGAGGGCCGCTCGCTGGGCAACCTGTTGTCGTTGCTCGCGGGCCTGGCCCTGCTCGGCGAGATGGTCTACTTCTTCTGGGGCATCGCGCAGCCCAACGACTGGATCCGCGGCTCCGCGATCGGGTTGTTCCTGGTGAGCGCGTACATCGCGTTCCTGTTCGTCAGCCTCCTGCTGTACTCGGTGGTCTACGGCCGCACCGGCCGCCGCCACGGGTTCGACGGCATCGTCGTGCTCGGCGCCGGGCTGATCGGCGACCGCGTGCCGAAGCTGCTGGCGAACCGGCTCGACCGCGCGATGCGGCTCTACCACCGCGACCGCGAGGCCGGCCGGTCACCTGTGATCGTCGTGTCGGGCGGGCAGGGCTCCGACGAACAGGTCTCCGAGGCGTACGCCATGAGCAGGTACCTGTTCGAGCGCGGCGTGCCCGAGGGCGACGTCGTGCTGGAGGACCAGGCGACCACGACCGAGGAGAACCTCCGCTACAGCAAGGCGTTGCTCGCCGAGCGAGGTCTCAACGGCCGGGTCGTCGCGGTCACGAACAACTACCACGTGTTCCGCACCGCCGTGCTCTCCCGCAAGCAGGGCCTGCGGTTGCAGGTGATCGGCGCGCCGACGGCCTGGTACTTCGTGCCCAGCGCGTTCCTGCGGGAGTTCGTGGCGCTCCTGGTCCGCAACCCCGTCGTGCACGGCCTGGCGTGCGCCGTGCTGATGGCGGGCGGGCTCGCGCTCACCCAGATCGGCTAGCCCCGGATCGGCTAGCCCCAGATCGGCTAGCCCAGGAGCGCCTTCATCTCGGCGATCTCCTGCTGCTGGCCGTCGACGATCGCCTGCGCGAGCTTCTTGGCCTTCTCGTCCTGGCCTTGCGCGAGCTCGGTCTTCGCCATCTCGACGGCGCCTTCGTGGTGCTTGATCATCATGTCGAGCCAGAGCCGGTCGAACTCGGTGCCGCTGGCCTTCTCCAGGCGCGCCATGTCGTCGTGGCCCATCATCCCGGCCGCGTCGTGGCCCGCGTGGTCCTGCTTCGCGCCCCACTGCGCGAGCCATTCGTTCAGCTGCGTGATCTCGGGGCCCTGGGTCTTCTCGATGCGCTGGGCGAGGTCGCGGACCTTGTCGTCGCTGCTGCGGGACGGCACGAGCTTCGCCATGTCCAGCGCCTGCTGGTGGTGCGGGACCATGCCCTGCGCGAACGTGACGTCGGCAGCGGTGTTCGCGGAACTGCCGCAGGCGCTCAGAACGAGCATGCCGACGACAGCCCCGATGAGGGACTTCATCACGGGATTCTTCTCTCTGCGTTGTGGACGGTGCTGGGTGGACTGACGAACTCAGTTCCGCAGCACGCAGAGAGTCGTGAGGAGCGTTCTTCCGCCCGGCGGCGGACGTGCAGGGGCGCTCGGCGGCTCGTCGCCGGGAAGGGCTTCGAGCCGGGGGAGTGCCGTCCGGACCAGGAACCAGCCCAGCAGCACGACGGCGGCGGCGACCAGGACCGCGAGGCACAGGTGCAGCAGGTCGTGCTCGTGCGGTTGTTCCTGTTGTTCCTGCTGGTGGGACATCGTGTGTCCGGCATGCGGAGTCTCCGCCGCCGCGACGTGGTGCATGCCGATGACGGAGAAGACGAGCGCGCACAGCAACACCCATTGGGTGAGCCGGCGCCTCGTCATGTGGCACACCCTACGACGGCGGGGCTTGATACGGGTACCCCCTAGGGGTATCTTTCCCGTCATGAGTCTTACCAGGCAGGCGATCTCCGCGACGTTGCACTGCCTCACCGGCTGTGCGATCGGCGAGGTGCTCGGCATGGTCATCGGCACGGCGCTCGGCTGGGGCAACCTCGCCACGATCGTGCTCGCCGTGGTGCTCGCGTTCGTCTTCGGCTACTCGCTGACGATCCGCCCGGTGCTGCGCTCGGGTCTCGCGTTCAAGGCCGCGCTCGGCGTGGCGCTGGCGGCGGACACCGTGTCGATCGCGGTCATGGAGATCGTCGACAACGCGGTGATGTTGCTCGTGCCCGGCGCGATGGACGCGGGCCTCGCGAACTGGGTGTTCTGGGCGGCGCTGGCGTTCTCGCTCGCCGTCGCGTTCGTGGTGACGGTGCCGGTGAACCGGTGGATGATCGCGCGCGGCAAGGGGCACGCGGTCGTCCACCAGCACCACCACCATCACTGAACCGATCAGGCACGCGTGAAGCGCATGACCCAGTTCGTCTCCCAGCTCTCTCCGTCGTCGTAGGAGAACTGCTGCTGCCACACCGGCTCGTCGCCGGTCGTCCAGTCGAACCGGACCTTCACCGCGTGCCCGCCGACGACGTCGTCACCGAAGAACACCCCGTGCCCGCCGCTGAAACGCCCCTCCAGCGGCGGGTCGAGCTTGCCGGGAGCGCGGGTGGATGCCCACCAGATGCGCCACACGTCGTCGGCGGGGTCGTACTGGCGCAGGGTCATGCCCTCCCAGCCGTCGGCGAAGAAGCTGTCGATGATCGCCGCGCCGCCGAGGAGCGGTCTCGCCTCGGCCTCCGCGTCGAACTCGACCCACTCGGTGCCGCGTCCGGCGATGTCGGCGAGCTTGCGGTTGGCGACCCGCCACCGGCCGTGGAGGAAGTTGAAATCGTTCTCACTCATGGAAATGACGCTAAACCGATTCACTGACACCCTTTGTCAGTGATCGACTATTGACGCAAAGGTCTGGACCATTTTACCGTTCCCGGCAGTGGCCGCCGCCCTAGCCAGGAGGTCCTTCCCTTGCGACTGCTCGCCAGAGTGGTCCCGGTGCTAGCTCTGCTAGCCGGGACCGTCATAGCCGTGACCAACGCACCGACGACCGCAGCCGCAGCCCACGAGGACTGCCGGCCGGACGGGCTGTACAAGACGCCGGGCGTCGAGGTGCCGTACTGCACCGTCTACGACACCGCCGGCCGCGAGACCATGGGGGACAAGTCCAGACGTGTCATCGGGTACTTCACCAGCTGGCGGACCGGCAAGAACGGTCAGCCCGGGTACCTCGCCAAGGACATCCCCTGGAACAAGGTCACGCACCTGAACTACGCGTTCGCGCACATCGACGCCCAGAACAAGATCTCGGTCGGCGAGAACAACGCGAACAACTCGTCCATCGGCATGGAGTGGCCCGGTGTCGCCGGCGCCGAGATGGACCCGTCGCTACCCTACAAGGGGCACTTCAACCAGCTCACCAAGTACAAGAAGGCCAACCCGAACGTCAAGACGCTGATCTCGGTCGGCGGCTGGGCGGAGACCGGCGGCTTCTTCAACGCCGACGGCTCGCGCAACGCGTCGGGCGGCTTCTACAAGCTCGGCCAGAACCAGGCCGCGATCGACACGTTCGCCGACAGCACCGTGGAGTTCCTGCGCAAGTACGGCTTCAACGGCGCTGACATCGACTACGAGTACGCGACGTCGAACAACCACGCCGGCAACCCGGACGACTTCTGGATCTCCAACGCCAACCGCGGCACGCTGTGGGCGGGCTACGACAGGATCATGAAGACGCTGCGCGAGAAGCTCGACCGCGCCGGTGCCGCCGACGGCAAGCACTACATGCTGACCGCCGCCGTGCCCGCCTCGGGCTGGCTGCTGCGCGGCCAGGAGGCCTACCAGGTCACCAAGTACCTCGACTACCTCAACGTCATGAGCTACGACCTGCACGGCTCGTGGAACCAGTTCGTCGGCCCGAACGCCGCTCTCTACGACGACGGCAAGGACGGCGAGCTCTCGGCCGGTGGCGTGTACACGGCACCGCAGTACGAGGGCATGGGCTACCTCAACACCGACTGGGCGTACCACTACTACCGCGGCGCGATGCAGGCCGGACGCATCAACATCGGCGTGCCGTTCTACTCGCGCGGCTGGCAGGGCGTCACCGGCGGCACGAACGGCCTGTGGGGCAAGGCCCCGCTGCCGAACCAGTCGCAGTGCCCGCCCGGCACCGGTTCGTCGGTCGGCTCGACCACCCCGTGCGGCAACGGCGCGGCCGGCATCGACAACATCTGGCACGACGTCACCGCCGGTGGCGCCGAGGTCCCGTCCGGCGTGAACCCGTTGTGGCACACGAAGAACCTGGAAGCCAAGATCACCGGCTCCTACGGCGCGCAGTACGGCCTCGACCCGGTCAACGACCCGACCGACCGCCTCACCGGCACCTACACGCCGTACTACGACTCGACCCTGAAGTCGCCGTGGCTGTGGAACAACGACAAGAAGGTGTTCCTCTCCACCGAGACCGAGCAGTCGATGGCGGAGAAGGCCAAGTACGTCCGCGACAAGGGCCTCGGCGGCATCATGATCTGGGAGCTCGCCGGCGACTACAGGTTCGACTCCGCGAAGAACGAGTACTTCATCGGCGACACCCTGCTGTCGACCATCAACACGGGCCTGAACGGCGCCGCCCCCTACGGTGCCCTGAAGGCCACGACGCAGCAGACCCAGTCCCTGGCCGTCGACGTCGACGTGTACGGCTTCGCGCTGGGCGACAACAACTACCCGATCACACCGAAGATCAAGTTCACCAACCGCTCCACGGTGACGATCCCCGGCGGCACGAAGATCGCGTTCGACTACGGCACCAGCGCACCCGGCAGCATGGGCGACCAGTCGGGCTTCGGCCTGAAGGTCGTCTCGAAGGGACACAGCGGGTCCAACGTCGGTGGCCTGAAGGGTGACTTCCAGAAGGCGGAGCTCACGCTGCCGTCGTGGCAGTCGCTCGCGCCGGGCGCGTCGATCGACGTGACCGTCAGCTACCAGCTGCCGATCTCGACGCCGTCGAACTTCGTGTTCACGTTCGGCGGCAAGTCGTACGCGATCAGCGCCGACCACCCGCGCATCGGCGGCGGCAACCCGCCGACGTCCACGACGACCTCCACCACTACTTCGACCACGACCACGACCACCACCACGACGACGACCACTCCGCCGACCTGCTCGCTGCCCGCGTGGGAGGCAGGCAAGGTCTACAACGGTGGCAACGAGGTGTCGCACAAGGGCCGCAAGTGGCGCGCCCAGTGGTGGACGACCAACGAGGAGCCCGGAACCACGGGTGAATGGGGCGTCTGGCGAGACCAGGGTGCCTGCTAGTCGCTGAAGTCAGGAAACTGTCAGGCGCGGGGCTTAGGCTGTTCATCGTGACCGCCCAAGACCCGCGCCTGCAGGAACTGCTCCTGCTCCGCAAGGTCCGCGACCGGATCGACCGCGAGTACCGGCAACCGCTGGACGTGGCGGCGCTGGCACGCGGCGTGCACCTGTCAGCGGGGCATCTGAGCCGCGCTTTCCGAGCCGCTTTCGGCGAGTCCCCGTACAGCTACCTCATGACCCGCCGCATAGAGCGGGCCATGACGCTGCTCCGCCGGGGCGACATGTCCGTCACCGACGTCTGCTTCGAGGTCGGCTGCACCTCGCTGGGCACCTTCAGCACGCGCTTCTCCGAACTGGTCGGCATGTCCCCGAGCCAGTACCGCAAGGTGGCCGCCACCGACGGCCAGGGCATCCCGAACTGCCTGGCCAAGGCAGTGATGAGGCCGATCAGGAATCGAGAAGCGGCAACCGGCCCGTCCGATTAGGTTGACCGCCATGTCAGTCATCATCGCCGCGGCCTTCCTCCCCGCAGACGACCCCGAGAAGTCCCTGGGCTTCTTCCGCGACGCCCTCGGCTTCGAGGTCCGCCAGGACGTCGGCCAGGGCACCATGCGCTGGATCACCGTCGGCCCACCCGACCAGCCGGAGACCGGCATCGTCCTGCACCCGCCCGCCGCCGACCCCGGCGTGAGCGACGAGGAGCGCCGCACCATCGCCGTGCTGATGGCGAAGGGTGTGTACACCGCTCTGTCTCTGGCCTCCAAGGACCTGCAGGGGACGTTCGACCGGGCACGTGCGTGGGTCGAGTCGTCCGGGGTGGGTGAGGTGTTGCAGGAGCCCGAGGACCAGCCTTGGGGGGTGCGTGACTGCTCGTTCCGGGATCCGGCGGGCAATCTGGTGCGCATCAATCAGCTCTGAACGTGGTGCCGGGCGCGGCGTGGTCGATCTGCCCCGCGTACCGGGCCGCGGCACGGGAGACCGCTTCCGTCGGGGTCAGGGACCGGCCCACGTGCGTGACGACCAGTCGCCGCGCACCCGCCCGCGACGCGGTCTCGCCCGCGTCCTCAGGCGTGTGGTGGACCATGCCCGGCGTCGTGACCGCACTCTCGGCCTCGCACAACAACACGTCGGTCCCGCGTGCCAACGCGGTGAGACTCGCACACGGCGCGGTGTCGCCGGAGTAGGTCAGCGACCGGCCGTCCGCCTCGATCCGCACCCCGAACGCCGGGATGCCGTGCTCGACGGCCGCCGTCGTCAGGCGCAGCGAGCCGGCCACGGCCTCGTGCCCGTCGTGCAGTTCGGTGATGTCGAACGCCGACTCGACCGGGCTGCGCTCCGGCCCGTTGGTGAGGAAGCCGGCGAGGCGGTCGGCGATGCCGGGCGGTCCGTAGAGCGGGACCGGTGGGCGTGAGACGTCCGCGAACAGCAGGGCGTAGTAGACGGTGAGCAGGTCCGCGCTGTGGTCCGCGTGCAGGTGCGAGATCCAGATCGCGTCCAGGTCCTCGAGGCGCGTGTGGCGTTGCAGCGGGCCCAGCGTGCCGGTGCCCGCGTCCATCCACACGCGAGTGTCGTGGTGCGCCACCAGGTAGCCCGAGCAGGGGTTGTCCGGGCTCGGGTACGGCGTCGCGCAGCCGAGCACGGTCAGGCTGAGGTCCATCGGGCCACCGTAGGTCAACTGGCGTGCCCGCGGTTTGAGGTTCGGCGGGAGGCCTGCGATTGGCGCTTCCAACGGGTGCGCCCAGCGGTTCGAGGCTGGTTGGGGCGTGTGCCTCCCGCGATAGCGCGGCGGCCGTCCGCAGGCCCGCTCAGCACTCCGACGGTTCGCGCATCCAACGGGGTGCGCCCGCGCAGCTAGCGCGTCGACGGGCGCCCACCCGATTCGAAGCCCGAAGCATCCCGCCAGAGCCGTCCAGATACCGCGGCAGAAACCAGCACGGCCCCGGCTTCGGCCACCGGAGCGAAACGGGCGACCGGTACCTTCATCGCGTGGAAGAGCCCGTGTGGAACGAGTGGCGGCGGCCCGGACCGAGTCGCGCGCAACGGCGGCGTGACATCGGCATTGCCGTGATCGTGTTGTTGTGCGCGGTCGAGGTCACGACGTTGGTCAACAGCATGGGCGCCTATGTCTTCCAGGACCCGCCCGGGTTGTTGGAGCAGGTGGTGTGGATGTTCGTGTTGTCCGTGCCGCTCGTGGTGCGGCGGCGCTATCCACTTGCCGTGATGCTCGTGGTGTCGGCGTTGTTCATTGCCGCGCAGATCAACCGTGCGGGCGACACGCTTGTGCCGTCGGCGATTCTGTTTCTTGCGATTTACACCGTTGGGGCGTGGGAGCAGAACCGGCGTGTTGCTCGGTGGTCGCGCATTGGCGTGATTGTTGCCATGTTCCTGTGGCTCGGGTTCAACCTCGTGCGCGCGTTGCTGGGGCCCAAGGGGGACTTCAAGGACGCTGCTGGGCCTATGGATCCGGTGCTCGCGTCTGTCCTGTACGGACTGGAGTTCAACATCTTCTTCTTCCTCCTCGCCTACGTCGTGGGGGAGATGGCCTGGTCCGGGGCGCGGCGGCGGGCTCAGCTCGAGTTCCAGGCCGCGGAGCTCCGGCGGTCGCAGGAGCAGAACACCCGGGGTGCCATCGCCGCCGAACGGATGCGCATCGCCCGCGATCTGCACGACGTCGTGGCGCACCACGTGTCGGTCATGGGGATCCAGGCCGGTGCGGCGCGGCGGGTGCTCGATTCCGATCCTGCGATGGCACGGGACGCGTTGCAGACCGTTGAGCAGACTGCTCGCACGGCGATCAGTGAGTTGCGTGGGTTGCTCGGGGTGTTGCGGGCGGACGCGGACAACGACCTCAAGGCCGCGCCTGGGCTCGATGATCTGCCCGAGCTGTTCGACAGCGCACGGGCTGCGGGGCTGGAGGTCTCGCACGGTGTGTATGGGGACGCACGGGAGGTGCCGTCCGGTGTTGCGTTGTCGGCTTATCGGGTCGTGCAGGAAGCACTCACGAACGTGGTGAAGCACGCTGACGCGCAGCATGTGGACGTGCGCATGCGTTATCTGGACAGCGCGCTGGAGTTGGAGATCACCGACGACGGACGTGGGCGTGGCGTGTCCTCCAACCCTGGTTTCGGGCTGGTGGGGATGCGCGAGAGGTTGGCTGTGCACGGCGGTTCGTTGGAGGTCGGGCCACGGCGTGATGCGGGCTATCTGGTCCGTGCGTCGTTGCCGACCGTGTTGGAGGAGAAGGCGTGAGCTTGCGAGTCGTGCTGGCCGACGATCAGGACCTGGTGCGTGCCGGCTTCCGGGTCATCCTCGGCACCGAGCCCGGCATCGAGGTGGTCGGGGAGGCCGGTGACGGTGCCCAGGCCGTGGACCTCGTCGCCGAACTGCGTCCCGACGTCGTCCTCATGGACGTCCAGATGCCCCGCATGGACGGGCTGGAGGCCACCCGGCGCATCCTTTCCGCAGGTCACGGCACCCGTGTTGTCATCCTGACCACGTTCGACCGCGAGGACTACCTCTTCGAGGCGCTGCAGGCGGGCGCCAGCGGGTTCCTGCTCAAGAACGCCTCACCGGAGGACCTCGTGGAGTCCGTGCGGGTCGTCGCGCGCGGGGACGCGTTGCTTTCGCCCGAGGTCACACGGCGCGTGATCGCCCGTTTCAGCACGGCGCCGAGGGAACGCACGAGGCCACCGGAGCTCACGGACCGTGAGTTCGAGGTGCTCGTCGAACTCGCCAAGGGCGCGTCGAACGCGGAGATCGCCGCGACGCTGTTCCTGGGGGAGACGACCGTGAAGACGCACGTCTCACGGGTGCTCACGAAGCTGAGCCTGCGCGACCGCACGCACGCCGTGGTATTCGCCTACGAGAGAGGGATCGTCACACCCGGCGGTTAACGAAGTACGCAAACTGACGTACGCGAGATCAGAGCGTGAGCGGATGAAGCGCCCGCCCGTGGTGACGAGAGTAAGACGCGACACCACGGGAGAGGGAGAGCGATGGCTACGAACCGCAAGCTCAGTGGCCGCGCCCGCAAGGCCGTGCTGCTCGTGCACGTCCTGTCGGCGGCGGCGTGGCTCGGCATCGACCTCGCGCTGGGCATCCTCGTCGTCGTCGCACTGTCCACAGAGGACGTGAGCACCGCGGGAGTGGCGATCCAGGCCGTCGACCTCTTCGCGATCTGGCCGATGTTCGGCGCCAGCATCGTCTGCATGATCTCCGGCGTGGTGCTCGGCCTCGGCAGCAAGTACGGGCTCGTCCGGTACTGGTGGGTCGCGACCAAGCTCTTCATGAACGTCGGGATGTCGCTGCTGATCGCGTTCGCGCTCAGGCCGGGCGTCCGCGACGCCGCGGAGATCGGCAAACGGATGCTGAACGGCGACCCGGCGGCGGTGATCCCGTCCGGCGTCCTGCACCCCGTCGTGGTCGCGCCGACGCTGCTGCTGTTCGCCTACTTCCTGTCCGTGTTCAAGCCCTGGGGTCGGGTCCGCAGGTCAGCGGAACCAGTCCAGCGCCAGCGCCGCGACCTCGTCGGGGCGGTCTAGCTGCAGGAAGTGCCCGCCGCCCGCCACGATCTCGACCCGCGAACCGGGAGCGAGACCCGTGGCGGCGCCGGCGTAGTTCTCCGGCGTGATGCAGCCGTCCTCCGCCCCCGCGAGCACCAGCAGCGGAACCGAGGCCGGCTTCTCGGACAGCGACGCCAGAGAAGCGAGCGATGGATCGTGCAACGACCGGTCGAAGTTCGCCCGGTAGAGCTTCAACGCGTTGGCGCGCACCGCGGGATCCGCGTACAGCTCCGAAACGTGCGCGGGCACGGTCAGACCGGGCGACCACGTGCGCCACAGGTAGTCGATCAGCCTGTCGTTCAGCAACGCCTCGCCCACGCCGGGCACCTGGAACAGGAACAGGTAGAAGAACCGTTGCTGCTGCGCGGGATCGTCGAAGATCCGGCCCAGCGTCGCCGGCGGCGGCACGGACATCGTGACCACCCGCCGCACCAGGTCCGGGCGCAGGGCGGCGAGCCGTCCGGCCACCCCGGCGCCGATGTCGTGCCCGATCACGTCGAGCGGCCCGCCCAGCGCCTCGTGCAGGGCGGCGGCGTCGGAGGCCAGCGTCAGCCCGTCCGCGAACGGCATCTGCTCCACGGTCGACGGGTGGTGCCCGCGCAGGAACGGCGCGACGACCCGGCGCCCCGCGGCCACCAGCCGGGAGGCGAGCGGGCCGAACGACGCCGGGTGGTCCGGAAAGCCGTGCCAGCACACGACGACCGGTCCGTTCCCGGCGGTCAGCGCGGGCACGTCGAGCCTCGACGTCCGGACGATGATCTCCTCGAACATCAGAAGTCCACCCTCATCACGAAACGCCGCTTCGTCGGGTGCGTCACCTGCACGAACCCGGCCTCCTCGAACACCTGCCGCGCACCGACGTGCAGCTCGCCCCACGTCACGGTGTTCGCGGGATCGGCGACCATCGGATACGCCTCCACCGCACGGGCCCCGTGCGACCGGGCATGCTCGACGGTCGCCGTCGCCAGCTCGTACGTGAGGCCCTTGCGGCGGAAACCCTTGCGCACCACGAAACACGTCACGGCCCACACGCCGTCGTCGTCCTTGTCCTCCTCGGGGCGGCCCTTCCACGGGACGGGCATGCCCAGCAGCTTCGCGTAGGCGGTGCGCGGCTCGACCGCCACCCACCCGGCGGGCTCACCGTCCACATAGGCCACCAGTCCGCTGCCGGACGCGGACTGCGAGGAGTGCGCCTCGACGCGTTCGTCCTGCGTCGAGTCGCGCCAGATCCAGCCCTTCACCTTGTACCGCTGGCAATGGCACTTCGAGGGCTCGGAACTGTCGAAGATCGCCTCGACGTCCTCCCACGGCACCTCGTCCGACGGCACGATCCGGATCACGACACCCCTCCGAACAACGGCAGCAGCTCCTCGACGTTCAGGAACGTCGTGCTCCCGGTCACCAGCCCGCCCCGCACGTCGAGGAACACCAACCCGAACGGCCGGTCCAGCCCCGGCCGCATCTGCCAGTACGCGGGCGATCCGTTGGCGCGCACCGGCACCAGCCACGCCCCGGCGCACGACGCGTTCGGATCGCTCAAAGCGAGAGAGATCGGCCCGCGACCCCGCAGCCACCAGCTGAACGGCGGCATCGACATCGTCGCGTCCTCGTGCAGCAACGCCACCAACGTCTGCACGTCATGCCGTTCGAACGCCTCGCAGTACCGGCTCAGCAACGACTTCTGCACCGGATCGGCAGGATTCCACGGCTCCCCGGCGTCGACGACCGGCAACGTCGACCGCGCACGTTGCAACGCGCTGTTCGCCGCCGCCACCGAGATGTCCAGCAGCGCGGCGACCTCGGACGCCTGCCACGCCAGCACGTCCCGCAGGATCAGCACGGCACGCTGACGCGCGGGCAGGTGCTGCAGGGCGGCCACGAACGCCAGCCGCACGGTCTCGCGGCGGATCGCCTGGTCCTCCGGCAACACCAGCGCGTCGGGCACAGGCTGCACGAACACGGTCTCCGCCAGCGGCACGCCGAGAGCACCGCCGGCAGGACCCAGGTCGACGGCGAGCGCCCGCCGTTGCGCACTGCGCTGCATGTCGATGCAGATGTTCGTGGCGATCCGGTAGAGCCACGTCCGCAGCGACGCGCGCGCGGAGTCGTAGCTGTCGAACGCCTTCCATGCGCGCACGAGTGTTTCCTGCGCCGCGTCCTCGGCCTCGAACCCGGAGCCGAGCATGCGGTAGCAGTAGCCGGTCAGCTCGACCCGGTACGGCTCCAGCGTCTCGATCACGCACTGGACCCTACGCGGACTCGCGTCACCGCGTCCGGCACCGGGCCGGGACGGAGGATCCCCAGCCAGGTCCTTCCGCCGTCACCGATGAGTTCTCGCCGCGAGGCTCGTACACAGGACATGACCGAAGACATCCGCGCCGCGGTGGCGGCCGAACGACGTGACCAGGCAGACCTCCTCGCGAGCCTCACCGAGGACCAGTGGCACGCGCCGAGCCTGTGCGAGGGCTGGACCGTGAAGCACGTCGTCGCCCACACGACGCTGCCGTTCCGCTCGACGGGCAGAAGGGTGCTCTGGGAGATGCTGAAGTCGGCGGGCCGGTTCAACCACGCCTCCGACCGCATGGCCCGCGACGACGCCCGGCTGCCCACGCGCGACCTGCTCGACTCCCTCCAGAACAACATCGACCACCCGTGGACGCCGCCCGGCGGTGGCCCGGCCGGCGCGCTCTCGCACGACGTCATCCACGGTCTCGACATCACCGTCGCGCTCGGACTCGGCCGCGTCGTCCCTCACGAGCGGCTCAGGATCGTGCTCGACGGCATGAAGCCGAGCAACGTCAAGTACTTCGGCGCGGACCTCGACGGCAAGCGGCTCGAAGCCACCGACCTGGACTGGACGTTCGGCGAGGGCAGGCCGGTCCTCGGTCAGGCCCAGGACCTGTTGCTGCTGGTCTGCGGCCGGACGCTGCCGCCGGGCAGGCTCAGCTGACCGATTCGCGCACCCGGGCCGTCGCCTCGATCGTCGAGGTGAGGAAACGCGCGACGACCTGCCGTTCCTCGGCGCTCATCTGCCCCCAGGCGGAGGCGTAGCCGCGCGCCAGCGGCTGGAAGAACGTCGAGGCCAGCGCCGTCGCCGCGGAGAGCACCCGGAGCTCGACGCGGCGGCGGTCGTCCGGATCGCGCTCGCGCACGACGTGGCCCGCCCTCTCGAGACGGTCCAGGACGGACGTCGTGGCCGACGCGCTGAGGTTGAGCGCCTTCGCCAGCGTGCCGGGTGTCATCGGAGCCGTCATGATGAGGTTCAGCGCTGTCATGTCCGTGGGATGCAACTCGTGGGCAGCGCTGAAGATCTCCAGGAACCGGTTCGACTCCATGACCAGTGTGCGCAGCATCATGCTCAGGTCGTAGTCGGTTGCATCGCTCACGATCACAGCTTACTGTTTCGACCATCGAAACGTTCGACGATCGAAGGAAAAAGCTGATGCGAGTCCTAGCCGGGGTTCTGCTCGTCGTCTGGCTGGCCCTGGGCGGCTTCACCGGGCCGTACGCGGGCAAGCTCTCGGAGGTGGCGGAGAACGACAACAGCGCGTTCCTGCCCAACTCCGCGGAGTCCACCCAGGTCGCCGAGCTGCAGAAGAAGTTCCAGCAGGAGAACGTGATCCCCGCGATCGTCGTGGTGGAACGCTCCGGCGGACTGACCCCGGAGGACCGGAAGTACCTCGCCGACGAGGTCGCGGGCTTCAAGGCGTCCCCGGTGATCCCCGCGCAGGACGGTCAGGCCGCGCAGGCCATCGTGCTGCTCGACCCGACGAAGGACGTCAAGGACGCGGTCTTCGAGCTCCGCGACGGCACGCGCGGTGCTCCGCAGGGGCTGACGGTGCTGGTCACGGGCCCGGCCGCGCAGGTCGCGGACCTCGTCGAGGCGTTCGGCGGGATCGACGGGCTGCTGCTGCTCGTGGCAGGTGGCGTGGTCGCGCTGATCCTGCTCGTGGTCTACCGGAGTCCGCTGCTGCCTCTCGTCGTGCTGGTGTCGGCGGTGTTCGCGCTCGGCCTGGCCAGCTTCGTCGTCTACCTGCTCGCGAAGAACGACGTCCTCGCGCTGAACGGCCAGAGCCAGGGCATCCTGTCGATCCTGGTGGTCGGCGCCGCGACGGACTACGCGTTGCTGCTGGTGTCGAGGTACCGCGAGGAGCTGCGCGACACCGAGGACAAGATCGCCGCGATCAGGACGGCCTGGCGCGGCACGATCGAACCGATCGCGGCCTCGGCGGGCACGGTCATCCTCGGCCTGCTGTGCCTGCTGTTCAGCGACCTCGACTCGAACAAGGGTCTCGGCCCGGTCGCCGCCATCGGCATCGCCGCGGCCCTGATCACCACGATGACGTTCCTGCCCGCGACGCTCGCGCTGCTGGGCCGCGGCGCCTTCTGGCCGTTCGCGCCGAAGTTCGGCTCGAAGCACCCCGAGACGAGCGGACTGTGGGGCCGCGTCGCGACGCTCGTGCGCCGCAAGCCCCGCGCGATCTGGATCGTCACCACGCTCGTGCTGCTCGCCGGCGCCGCGTTCCTGCCGCAGCTCAAGGCATCCGGCACGGCGCAGTCCGACGTGTTCCTGACACCGGTCGAGTCCGTGGCGGGCCAGGAGCTGCTGTCGCGGCACTTTCCCGGCGGCACCGGATCGCCCACCGTGATCATCGCTTCTGAAGGCTCGGCCGACGAGGTCGTGCAGAAGGCCAAGGTGGACGGTGTCGCGGACGTGCGGCCGTCCGGCACGGCCGACGGGCTCGTGCGGATCGAGGCCACGCTGAAGGACGCGCCGGACTCCGACGCGGCGGTGGCGACGGTCGAGCGTCTGCGCGCGGCCGTGGACGGGATCGACGGCACCAAGGTCGGCGGGCCCACGGCGACGTTGCTCGACACCAGGACGACGTCCGAGCACGACCGGACGCTCATCATCCCGATCGTGCTGCTGGTGATCTTCTTGATCCTGACGGTGCTGCTGCGCTCGCTGCTCGCGCCGTTGCTGCTGATCGCGACCGTCGTGCTGTCGTTCGCGGCCACGATGGGCGTGTCGGCGCTGGTGTTCAACCACGTTCTCGACTTCCCGGGTTCCGACCCCGTGGTGCCGTTGTTCGGGTTCGTGTTCCTCGTGGCGCTGGGCATCGACTACAACATCTTCCTGATGACCCGCGTCCGCGAGGAGACCCAACGGCTCGGCACGGTCGAGGGCACGTTGCGCGGCCTCAGCCTGACCGGTGGCGTGATCACGTCGGCGGGTGTCGTGCTGGCGGCGACGTTCGCGGCGCTGGCGGTGCTGCCGATCCTGTTCCTCACCCAGCTCGCGTTCATCGTCGCGTTCGGCGTCCTGCTGGACACGTTGCTGGTGCGGTCGTTGCTGGTGCCCGCTCTGTCGGTGGACATCGGTGGGCGAATCTGGTGGCCGTCGAAGCTGCGGTGAGCCAGGATCTCGGGCATGACCTTCACGGCACGTCAGCTCAACCGCGCCACTCTCGACCGGCAGATGCTGCTGCGGCGCGAACCCGTTGACCTGCTGACGGCCGTGGACCGGGTCGTGGCGATCCAGGCGCAGGAACCCGCGTCGCCCTACATCGCGCTGTGGAACCGGGTCGAGGGCTTCGACCCGGCCGGCCTGGACGAGGCGTTCGTGAGCGGGGTGGTCCGCAAGGCATCACTGATGCGGATCACCCTGCACGCCGTGACGTCCGCGGACCACGAGGTGTTCCACCACGCGATGCTGCCCGCCCTGCGGGCGTCGCGGCTGTACGACAAGCGGTTCAAGGCCATGAACGTGACGATCGAGCAGGCCGACGCGGTGCTGGAACACCTGCTCGAGTTCGCGGCGACGCCTCGCCAGAAGGCGGAGATCGAGGAGCTGCTGCACTCGCACGTCGGCGACGTGGGCGATCCCGGTGTCTGGTGGGCGTTGCGCACGTACGGCGGGCTCGTGCACGCGCCGACGGGCGGGCCCTGGTCGTTCGGGCTTCGTCCGTCCTATCAGGCCGTGCCGACCGAGCCTCGTGAACGGCCTGCGGCGGTCGCGGAGATGCTGCGCCGCTACCTCAGCGGGTTCGGGCCCGCGACCGTGCTCGACATGAACCAGTTCAGCATGCTGCCGCGGACCACGATCCGGGAGGCGCTGGCGTCGCTGGACGTGGTCGAGGACGGCGGCCACTACGACCTTCCCGGTCTGACCGTCCCGGACGAGGACGTTCCGGCGCCGCCGCGGCTGATGGCCATGTGGGACAGCACGTTGCTCGCCTATGCCGATCGGAGCCGGGTCATCCCGGACGAGTACCGCAAGCTCGTCATCCGCAACAACGGGGACACTCTGCCCACTCTTCTCGTCGACGGGTACGTGGCCGGTGTGTGGCGGCCCACGGCGGACGGCGGCGTCGAGGCGACCGCCTTTCACGCCCTCGGCGAGGAGCAGTGGGCCGGGCTGGCGGGGGAGGCGGAGGCGTTGCGGAAGCTGCTCGGGGACCGGGAGCCGCAGGTGTACAAGCGTTATGCGCGGTGGTGGAACGGCCTTCCGGCCCATGAGGTTCGTGTCGTGTGACGGTCAGGGCGCGACGTTGGTCGCCTTGACGCTGTCCTGCGTCGACAGCAGGAGGAAGCGCAACCCCTCCCGCGACGCGTCGTCCGTCGCCGTGTAGGCGACGAGCAGCTGGTCCGGGTGGGTGTCGACGGAGAACTGCTGCACGTCGAGCACCAGACTGCCCGCCACCGGGTGGTGGTAGGTCTTGACGAGCTGCCGCGGCCCGCGCACCTGATGCGTCGCCCACCAGTTCCGGAAGTCCAGGTCCTTCACGCTCAGCTCGCCGACCAAAGAGGACAGTGCCGTGTCGTGCGGCGCGCGGCCGGCCTCCATCCGCAGCACCGCGACGCATTCCTGCGCCGAGCGTTCCCAGTCACCGTAGAGAGCGCGGAACGCCGGTTCGAGGAACGTCAGCCGGATCAGGTTGCGCTCCGGCGCGGGCAGCGCCCCGAAGTCGGTCAGCAGGGCGGACGCGCCCCGGTTCCACGCGAGAACGTCCATGCGGCGGTGCAGGACCATCGCCGGGATGTCCGGCATGCCGTCCAGCAGCTGCTGCAACCGCGCGGCGACCTCGGGTGCGGCCTGCTGCCGGGCCGGGGCGACGTCCGCGACCCTGAACAGGTAGTCGCGTTCGTCCGGGGCCAGCCGCAGGGCGTCCGCCAGCGCGTCCAGGACGGTGCGGGAGACCCGTTGCGTGCGGCCCTGTTCGAGCCGGACGACGTAGTCGACGCTCACGTGGGCGAGCTGGGCCAGCTCCTCGCGGCGCAGACCCGGGACGCGGCGCTGCCGGCCGTCGTCGGGGAAGCCCGCGTGCCGCGGGTCCAGCGCGGCGCGGCGGGTGCGGAGGAACTCGCCCAGTTCGGTCATGTCTCCAGTGTCCGGGTTTCCGGTGGCGTGTGCCTGGTACTGCTGTGCATAGGCTGGACTGTCCCTGGTTCACCTGGGCATCGCGGGACGACCGTGGTGGCCATGGACAACGTGACCTTCCTCAGCAACGGACTCGAGATCGCCGGCCACCTCTACCGGCCACAGCACACGCCTCGCGGGGCGATCGTCGTCGGGCATCCCGGCACCGGGGTGAAGGAGCAGACCGCGGGGGAGTACGCGCGGCGCCTCGCGGAGCAGGGCTTCCTGGCGCTGGCGTTCGACGCGGCCTACCAGGGCGAGAGCGCGGGACTGCCGCGCGGCCTGGAGGACCCGGCGCACCGGGTCGAGGACATCCGGGCGGCCGTGACGTTCCTCGGTGAGGAACGCGTCGGCGTGCTCGGGATCTGCGCTTCCGGTGGCTACGGCCTGGCCGCCGCCGGGACCGATCCGCGGATCAAGGCGATCGCCACCGTGAGCCTCGCCGACATCGCCCGCCAGTTCCGGTTCGGCGCGGACGGCACCCAGGACCCCGCTGTCCTGCGAGGACTCCTGGCACAGGGGCAGGAGGGGAGCTTCCCGCTGTTCCCGGAGACCGGGGAGCAGGCGCGCGAAGGCGGGCCGCACGCCTTCGAGGGCTGGGAGTACTACAGCACGCCACGAGGTGAGCACCCGCGGTCGGCGAAGACGCTGACCTGGAACAGCGTCGGCAGGATCGCCGCGTTCGACGCGCTGCGGACCGTCGAGCTGATCGCGCCGCGGCCGTTGCTGCTGGTGGCCGGACGCGAGGCGGTGACGTCGTGGATGAGCGTCGAGGCCTTCCAGAAGGCGGGGCAGGGCAAGGAGTTCCACTGGGTCGACGGCGCCACGCACGTCGACCTGTACGACAGGTACGTGCCGCAGGTCGTCGAGCGGGTGTCCGAGTTCTTCGGCGAGAACCTCTAGATCTGAGCGGCGACCGAACGCGCGCGGTCCAGGTCCCGTTGGTAGCGGCCGGGGTTGTGGGCGGCGAGCTCCTCGTACATCGCCAGGGACTCGGTGATCGCGGCCCCGGCCTCGGCGCGTTCGGACCGCAGGGTGCGGATCACGGCGTGGTCGGTGAGCGCGTCGGCCAGCAGGTAGGCGTGCTCGTAGGGGTCTTCCGCGTGCTGCTCCCGGTAGAAGGTGACCACTCGCGACGACGACTCCAGCGCGACGTCGAGCGAGCCCGCGTGCGCGGAGGCAAGAGCGAAGGTGTTGCGCGCCAGCGCTTTTCCGTCCTCCGTCCGGTTCAGCTCGATGCCCTTCGCGGCCGCCTCCGCCGCCTCGGCGTAGGCATGCCGCGAGATCAGGAGACCGGCGCGGTTGTTCATCGCCCGCGCGAGCTCCTTGCGGCCGAGGTCGCGGTCGTCGTACCTGGTCGCGAGGGCGATCGCCTCGTCACTGGCGGCGAGCGACTCGTCGAGCCTGCCGGCGTCGTGCAGCCTGCTGCCCAGACTGACCAGGGCGACCGCGAGCCGCAGCTCCGCCTTCACGACCACGGCCCGGCGTTCGGCGGTCGCGAGCATCGCGCGGTAGCGGTCCACGGACTCCCGGGCGGCCTCCAGCGCCTCGTCGAAGAGGCCCAGGTCGCGCATCCGGTTGCCGTGGTTGTGCAGCCCTCCGGCGAGGTCCGAGAGCGACAGCTCGTCGCCTTCCGCCTCCGCGTGCCGGCGCAGCACGGCCACGGCCTCGTCCGCGGACGCGCGGGCCTCCTCCAGCCTCCCCAGCCGCAGCTGCAGGAAGAAGAGCTCCTCGAACGCCTCGTGGCAGTTGATGTTGCGCCCCGAGCCGGAACGATCCCGCCAGAACACCGCGCTCCACGACGTGAGCTCGGCCGCCTGCTCGTGGTCGCCGATCGTCGCGAGGCGGTGGGCGTACTCCCGCCACGCGTGCGCGAGCTGGTAGCCCGGCAGCTCGTGCGGCACCGGCTCCTGGCCGTCCAGCTCGGCGACGGCCTGACGGGCGTTCTCGGCGGCCTCGGTGTGCCGGCCGAGCCTGCCGAGGAGGTCGGTGACCCAGTACCTGGCCGTGTTGGCGATCTTCGTGCTCCGGTGCCCCCGGCACGGCCAGGCTCAGCGCGAGCGGCAGCTCCTCCTGCGCGACCTCCAGCGCCTCCTCGTACCGTTCCTGGCGCATCAGGTTGTCGCGCAACGAGGTCAGCACGACCCGCAGCTTCTCCGGATCGCCGAGCTCCCGGCGGAACTCCAGCACCTCGTGGTGCGTCCGCAGGGCGAAGTCGTCCCATCCGGCTTCCTCGAAGTACTCCGCCAGCTCCACCAGTTGGTCCGCCAGCGCGCCGGGCGCGGGCCACTCCTCACGGGGCGTGGCCCGCAGTTCCTCGACGCGCGGCCACACGTACCCCAGCATCTTCAGAGGATCCGGGTAGCCGCTCCTGGCGGGCCGGTGCCACGTCTCGCCGCGGGTTACTGGCTTGATCACGCGTGAGTGGGTATCACGCGGTGCGCACCTCCGGGACGGCCTTCGCCACATTCTCCTCCGATGCGACGGAAGCGAGGCGCTGCGCCATCGTCCCGCCCTCGGGGGTCCCGGCCGGTGACGGCACCTTGCCCAGCAGGTACCCGGCGTGGCTCACGCCCAGCAGCACCAGCAGCGCGTCGGTGAACGCGGGCAGCCCGGCGATGCCCGCGGGGTTGCCGACGGCCCTCAGCGCGGAGACGGCCTGCGCCACGTAGATCAGCACGAGCAGCACGGTGATCACGAAGTTCTGGAACTTGGCCAGGTCGATCGACCTGCCCGCCGACGTGCCCTCCTCGGCCGTCAGCATCTCCCAGAACGACCCGCCCTCGGCGCCGAGCGGGTACGCCGCCACCGACTCCGGCCGGCTCGTGCTCTTCGCGACCTTGATGCCCGCCGCCACGACCCCGGACCCGACGGAGATGCCGAGCAGCCACAGCACCTGCTGGGGGATCTGGAACCCGGCGACGTCGACCTGCCCGGCCGCGAACCGGCCGAACGCCATGCCGCTGATGAGCGAGAGCAGCACGACCGTCCACACCATCACCTGCACGCGCGACAGGCTGTAGCGGCCACGCGCGTCCCGCAGCACGTTCTGCGCGCCGAGACGGCTGGGGACCACCACCGCGAGCAGCACGATGACGAGAGCGGACACGACCCAAGCCCAGAACGTGGTCGCCATGGAGGCCTCCTCGTTACGCCGTTCGGACGCTGTGGCCCTTACGTCGTCTCGAGATGACCTGGCGTTATCACGCCGGGTAACGATTTGGGGGTCGGTGTGCGTTGTGGTCGACCACCAGAGAGGCCCGCGAAGCCGGGTCGCAGCGCGCCAGGTACAGCCGCTGGCCCTCGACGTACCGCCGGTTGCGGGGATCGTCCGGATCGGACGGACCGCCGTCGCGCCCGGCCATCCGCGCCACGGACACCGCGAAGTCCACGTCGAGGAACACCGAGAAGTCCCAGTGCCGCACCAGTTCGTCCCGGTGCAGGAAGATCCCGTCCACCAGCAGCAGCGCGTCGGGTGACGCGACCTCGGCCGGCGGGTCGACGTACTCGTCGGTCTCCAGGTCGTGGCTCGCACGCCGGAACGGCCGCCCCTCGGCGAACGGCGTGAGCAGGAAGCCGACGAACCGCTCGTAGTCGTAGCTGTCGAGGAAGAACCCCTCCGGAGACGTCCGCCCGCGCTGCCACCGCACGGCACGCGGGTGGTGGAAGTCGTCCACGGACGCGCGCACGACCTCACGGCCCTGGGCCCGCAGGACGTCGGCCAAGGCGTCGCAGAACGTCGTCTTGCCCGCGCCGTCCACGCCGTCGATGGCGACCAGACCTCGTGCGGGCAGCAGTGCGGCGACCTCGTTCACCTCGGCACGATTTCACAGATCGTGACCGCGATGGGCCCTATCGGATGAGACCCAGGTCTCCCCGGCCTCAAGAACGCGTAAAAGCCGGACCCGCCCCCGTAAGGACGTTGTCAGGCACCCCCTGATCAGGGATTTCGTGTTGCACGCTTCCGGGCGTCATCAAGAAAACCTTGTCGTTGAAGGGAGCGGCGTCATGGCCGACCTGGCCTACGCGTTGCTGCTGATCGGGAGTTTCGTCGTGCTGGGCCTGACGGTGCGTGGACTGGAGAAGTTGTGAGCACGGGTCTCGTCGCGAACGCCGTCGCCGGCGTGATCGCACTCGGGCTGATCGTCTACCTGTTCATCGCACTCGTCAGGCCGGAGAAGTTCTGATGTCACCTCTCGTGGCCGGCCTCCTGCAGGTCGGCATCCTCCTCACGGCCCTGGCGGTCGTGTACCGGCCCCTCGGCGACCACATGGCCCGCGTGTTCAGCGCCAAGGGCCACTTAAGAGCCGAGAAGGCCATCTACCGCTTCGCGCGGATCAACCCTGACGCGGAACAGAAGTGGAGCACCTACGCGTACGGCGTGCTGGGCTTCTCCTTCGTCAGCATCGTCCTCCTCTACGTCCTGCAGCGCGTCCAGAGCGTGCTGCCGTGGAACTTCGACCGCGGCAACGTCCCCGAGGGCATGGCGTTCAACACGGCGATCAGCTTCGTGGCCAACACGAACTGGCAGTCGTACGTGCCGGAGGCCGTCATGGGCCACTCGGTCCAGATGATCGGCCTGACCGTGCAGAACTTCGTGTCCGCGGCCGTCGGACTGGCCGTCGCCGTCGCGCTCGTGCGCGGGTTCGTGCGGCACCAGACCGACCGGCTGGGCAACTTCTGGGTCGACCTCGTCCGCGGCACCGTCCGGATCCTGCTGCCGATCGCGTTCGTCGGCGCGCTGGTGCTGATCGCGTTCGGCGTGACGATGTCGCTGAAGTCCGGTGTGGACGTCGACGGCCAGGTCGTGGCCAACGCGCCTGTCGCGAGCCAGGAGGTCATCAAGGAGCTCGGCACCAACGGCGGCGGCGTCCTCAACGCGAACTCCGCGCACCCGTTCGAGAACCCGAACGAGTGGACGAACCTGATCGAGATCTTCCTGATCCTGGTCATCCCGGTCGCACTGACCCGCACGTTCGGTCAGCTCGTGGGCAACAAGAAGCAGGGCTACGTCCTGCTGAGCGTCATGGGCCTCATCTGGACGGCCATGCTCACGGTGATCTGGACCGCCGAGGCGAACGGCCTGCGGCCGTTGGAGGGCAAGGAACTCCGCTTCGGCATTCCCGGCAGCGCGATCTTCGCCGACGCCACCACCGGCACGTCGACCGGCGCGATCAACTCGCTGCACGACAGCTACACCGGCCTCGGCGGCGGTGCCACGTTGCTGAACATGCTGTTCGGCGAGATGACGCCGGGCGGTGTCGGCACCGGCCTCTACAGCATCCTCGTGATGGCGATCATCGCGATGTTCCTGGCGGGCCTGATGGTCGGACGCACGCCCGAGTACCTCGGCAAGAAGCTGGGGCGCAAGGAGGTCACGGCGGCCGCGGTGTCGATCCTCGCGATGCCGACGGTGCTGCTGATCGGTGCGGGCATCGCCGCGATCCTGCCCAGCACCCGGGCGGCGCTGAACAACCCGGGCGAGCACGGCCTGTCCGAGATCCTCTACGCCTACGCCTCGGCGTCGAACAACAACGGGTCGGCGTTCGCCGGCATCACGGTGACGAACGACTGGTTCCAGTCGTCGCTCGGGCTGTGCATGCTGTTCGGCCGGTTCGTCCCGATCGTCGCCGTGCTCGCGCTCGCCGGTTCCCTCGCGGCGCAGAAGAAGGTGCCGGTCACGTCGGGCACGCTGCCCACCACCGGGCCGTTGTTCGCGACGCTGCTGACCGGCTCGATCGTGCTGGTCGCCGCGCTGACGTTCGTTCCCGCTCTCGCTCTCGGTCCCATCGCGGAGGCACTGCTGTGACCACGAAACCCGGTCTCGCGGCCGCACTTCCCGAGGCCCTGAAGAAGCTCGACCCGCGCCACCAGCTGCGCAGTCCCGTCATGTTCGTCGTGTGGGTCGGCTCGTTGCTCGTCACCGTGTTCGCGGTGACTGAGCCGAGCGTGTTCACGATCGCCGTGGCGGCGTGGCTGTGGTTCACCGTGCTGTTCGCGAACCTCGCCGAGGCCGTCGCGGAAGGACGCGGCAAGGCCCAGGCGGACTCGCTCAGGAAGACGAAGAAGGACGCCGTCGCACGACTGGTCAGCGGTAGCGTCGTCCCCGGCACCGAGCTCAAGATCGGTGACCTGGTCGTCGTCGAGGCGGGCGAGGTGATCCCCGGCGACGGTGACGTCGTGGAGGGCATCGCGACCGTCGACGAGTCGGCGATCACCGGTGAGTCCGCCCCCGTGATCCGCGAGTCCGGCGGTGACCGTTGTGCGGTCACGGGTGGCACGACCGTGCTGTCGGACCGGATCGTCGTGCGGATCACGACCAAGCCGGGCGAGTCCTTCGTGGACCGGATGATCGCGTTGGTCGAGGGCGCGGAACGGCAGAAGACGCCGAACGAGATCGCGCTGACGATCCTGCTGTCCACGCTGACGATCATCTTCCTGCTGGCCGTCGTGGCGCTGCAGCCGTTCGCGATCTACTCCGGCGGCGAGCAGTCGGTGGTCGTGCTGACCGCCTTGCTGGTCTGCCTGATCCCGACGACGATCGGCGCGCTGCTGTCCGCGATCGGCATCGCGGGCATGGACCGGCTGGTGCAGCGCAACGTGCTCGCCACGTCCGGCAAGGCGGTCGAGGCCGCGGGCGACATCGACACGCTGCTGCTCGACAAGACCGGCACGATCACCTGGGGCAACCGCCGCGCGACCGAGTTCATCCCGGTCGGCCCGACCTCCGACGAGGAGCTGGTGGCGGCCGCGCGGCTGGCGAGCCTCGCCGACGACACCCCGGAAGGCCGCAGCATCCTCGAGCTGGCGGGCGGCGCACCGGCGAGCGAGCACGAGAAGACCGGCGAGTTCGTGCCGTTCACGGCGCAGACCCGCATGTCCGGCATCGACCTCGGCGACCGCAGCATCCGCAAGGGCGCGGCGTCCGCGTTCGAGCTGACCGACACCGCCCGCGAGATCGTCGACGAGATCAGCGCCCAGGGCGGCACCCCGCTCGTCGTCGCCGAGAACGGCCGCGTGCTCGGCATCATCCGCCTGTCGGACGTCGTGAAGCCCGGCATGAAGGAACGCTTCGCCGAGCTGCGGGCGATGGGCATCCGGACGGTCATGGTGACGGGCGACAACCCGTTGACCGCCAAGGCCATCGCGGAGCAGGCGGGTGTCGACGACTTCCTGGCCGAGGCCAAGCCCGAGGACAAGATGGCCCTGATCCGCCAGGAGCAGGAGGGCGGTCGCCTGGTCGCGATGACCGGTGACGGCACGAACGACGCCCCGGCGCTGGCCCAGGCGGACGTCGGCGTCGCGATGAACACGGGCACGTCGGCCGCGAAGGAGGCCGGCAACATGGTCGACCTCGACTCGGACCCGACCAAGCTCATCGAGATCGTGGAGATCGGCAAGCAGCTGCTGATCACGCGAGGAGCGCTGACGACGTTCTCCGTCGCCAACGACCTAGCGAAGTACTTCGCGATCCTGCCCGCCATGTTCGCGGCCATCTACCCGGCGCTGGACAAGCTGAACATCATGCGGCTCGCCACGCCGCAGTCCGCGATCCTGTCGGCGGTGATCTTCAACGCCCTGGTGATCGTGGCGCTGATCCCGCTGGCCCTGAAGGGCGTCCGCTACCGGCCGTCCAGTGCGAGCGCCCTGCTGCGGCGCAACCTGCTGATCTACGGCCTGGGCGGCGTCGTGACGCCGTTCGCCGGGATCTGGCTGATCGACCTGCTCGTACGACTCATCCCCGGGATCGGCTGATGAACAACTTCCTGAAGCAGTCGTGGGCGGGTCTGCGGATCCTGCTCGCGCTCACGGTCCTCCTCGGCGTGCTCTACCCGTTGTCGGTCTGGGGTCTCTCGCGGATCCCCGGCCTGCACGCCAACGCCGAAGCCATCGACACGACCCTCGTGGCCGTTCCGCGCGAAGGAGAGCAGTACTTCGTGCCACGGCCGTCCGCCGCGGCGCTGCCCGCGTCCGGCGGCTCGAACAAGAGCGAGATCAACGAGGACTACACGAAGGTCATCGCCGAGCGCAGGACGGAGATCGCGCAACGCGAGGGCGTGCCCGAGAACGAGGTCCCGCAGGACGCCGTCACGGCGTCGGCCTCCGGTCTCGACCCGCACATCAGCCCGGAGTACGCGGCGCTGCAGGTGCCCCGCGTGGCCCGCGCGTCCGGGCTGTCCGTGGAGGAGGTGCGGGAGTTGGTGGCCTCCAACACCCACGGCACCTTCACCACCACCGTCAACGTGACAGCGCTGAACCGTGCCCTCGACAGCGCCCGTTGACGGTCGCCGGGGTGAGCTGAGGATCTACCTCGGCGCCGCTCCCGGCGTCGGCAAGACCTTCGCCATGCTCGGCGAGGCCCACCGGCGCCGGGAGCGGGGCACGGAGGTGGTCGTCGGGCTCGTGGAGACCCACGGCCGTGACAAGACCGCCTCCCTGCTCCACGACCTGGAACTGGTGCCGCGCAAACGTTTCCGGCACCGAGACCTCGAAGTGTCCGAAATGGACGTCGACGCGATCCTGGCACGCAGGCCCGAGGTCGCCGTCGTCGACGAGCTCGCGCACACCAACGCGCCGGGCTCGCGCAACGAGAAGAGGTGGCAGGACGTCGAGGAACTGCTCGAAGCGGGCATCGACGTCCTGTCCACGGTCAACGTCCAGCACCTGGAGTCGTTGAACGACGTCGTGGAGCGGATCACCGGTGTGCGGCAACGGGAGACCGTGCCGGACGAGGTGGTCCGCCGTGCCGAGCAGGTCGAGCTGATCGACATCACGCCCGAGGCGCTGCGGCGCAGGCTGGCGCACGGCAACGTCTATCCCGCGCACCGGATCGACGCCGCGCTGGGCAACTACTTCCGGCTCGGCAACCTGACGGCGTTGCGCGAGCTGGCGCTGCTGTGGGTGGCGGACCAGGTCGACGTGGCGTTGCAGCGCTACCGCAACGAGAAGGAGATCACCGACACCTGGGAGACCAGGGAACGGGTCGTCGCGTCGATCACCGGCGGTCCGGAGAGCGAGACGCTGATCCGCCGCGCCCGCCGGATCGCGACGCGGGCGGGCGCGGAGCTCCTGGTGGTGCACGTGCTGCGCGGCGACGGGCTGACCGGCGTCACCCCCGAGCACATCGCCCGCTCCCGCAAGATCACCGAGGACGTCGGCGCGACGTTCCACTCGGTCGTCGGGGACGACGTGCCGACGGCGCTGCTGGAGTTCGCCCGCGGCGTCAACGCCACCCAGCTCGTGCTGGGGACCTCGCGCAGGTCCCGGGTCGCGCGGGCGTTCGACGAGGGCATCGGCGCGGCGGTCGTGCAGGAGTCCGGCGCGATCGACGTGCACATGGTCACGCACGACGAGTCGCGGCGCGGCCTGCGGTGGAAGACCGCCGCGGACCCGCTGTCGTGGCAACGCCGTGCGCTCGGCTGGGCGCTCTCGCTCCTGCTGCCCGCCGCCGTGACCGCGCTCGGCATGCTGTGGCGCGACGAGCTGGACTTCTCGACGGACCTGGTGGCGTTCCTGCTGGCCACGTGCGTGGTGGCGATCGCGGGCGGGCTCGGTCCGGCGTTGCTCTGCGCGGTGCTCGGGGCCGGACTGCTGAACTACTTCTTCACCGAGCCCTACTACAGCCTCGCGGTGCAGACGCCGGAGAACGTGATCACGCTGGCGGCGATGGTGATCGTCGCGACCGTCGTGGCGCTGACGGTCGACCGGGCGGCACGGCTGGCGGAGCAGGGCGCGCGGGCGCGGACCGAGGCGGCGTTGCTGGCCTCCTACGCCCGCACGGTGCTGACGTCGCCCTACCCGCTGGCGCGGCTGCTGGAGAAGATCCGGGTCAACTTCGGCCTGGAGTCGGTGGCGCTGCTGGAACGCCGGGACGGGGCCTGGACGCGGGTGGAGTGCGCCGGGCAGGACCGCGGGCCGGAGTCCGAGGTGACGGTCACCGCGGATGTGCGGTTGAAACTGAGCGGACGGGTGCTGCCCGCGAGCGACCAGCGGGTGCTGGAGGCGGCGGCGGGGCAGACGTTCATGGCGCTGCGGCAGCAACGCATGGCCGCCGACGCCCTCGGCGCGCAACGGAAAGCGGAGTCGGCCGAGCTGCGCACCGCGTTGCTGTCCGCGGTCGGCCACGACCTGCGCACGCCGTTGACGTCGATCAAGGCGGCCATCGGCAGCCTGCGCGACACCTCGCTAGCTCTGTCCGAAGAGGACACTCTTGAGTTGATGGAGACGGTGGAGGAGTCCGCGGACCGGCTGACCGGCCTGGTGGACAACCTGCTCGACTCGTCGCGGCTCGCCACCGGCTCGGTCGAACCGGTGCTGCGGCCCGTCGGCTACTACGAGGTCGTGGCACGGGCGCTGACCGGCACCGGGGGAGAGGTGTCGGTGCTGGTGGACGAGGACCTGCCGCCGGTGCTCGCGGACCTGGGCCTGCTGGAACGCGTGGTCGCCAACGTGGTCGACAACGCCCTGCGGCACGGGCGTCCGTCGCCGGTCGCGATCCGCGCCAGCCGCCACGGAACGTCCGTCGAGCTGCGGGTCGTCGACCACGGCCCAGGACTGCCGAAGAAGGCCGGGCACAAGGTGTTCGCGCCGTTCCAGCGTCTCGACGACCGCTCGACCGGCATCGGCCTGGGCCTGAGCGTCGCGAAGGGCTTCACCGCCGCCATGGGCGGGGAGATCAGCGCCGAGGACACGCCGGGTGGTGGCCTGACCGTGGTCATCTCGCTGCCCGCCTACGAGGAGAGTTCCGGATGACGTCAGTGCTGGTGGTCGACGACGAACCGCAGATCGTGCGCGCGTTGAGGATCAACCTCAGCGCGCGGGGCTACGACGTGATGACGGCCTACGACGGCAAGTCCGCCCTGGGCGTCGCGGTGGAGGGCAAGCCGGACGTGGTCGTGCTCGACCTCGGCCTGCCCGACATCGACGGCGTGGACGTGATCGCCGGCCTGCGCGGCTGGTCCACGATCCCGATCATCGTGCTGTCCGCGCGCACCGACTCGTCGGCCAAGGTCGAGGCCCTCGACGCGGGTGCCGACGACTACGTGACCAAGCCGTTCGGGATGGACGAGCTGCTGGCCAGGCTGCGCGCGGCCGTCCGCCGCAACGCGGCCCGCGAGGACGGCGACCCGATCGTCGAGACGTCGTCGTTCGTGGTCGACCTGGCGGTGAAGAAGGTGCGGCGGGACGGTCGTGAGGTGCACCTGACGCCGACCGAGTGGGGGCTGGTCGAGATCCTCGCGCGCAACCCCGGCCGGCTCGTGTCGCAGCGGCAGCTGTTGCAGGAGGTGTGGGGGCCGATGCACGTCAACGAGTCGCAGTACCTGCGCGTCTACTTCGCCCAGTTGCGGCGCAAGCTGGAGGACGACCCGGCGCGGCCGCGGCACCTCATCACGGAGCCCGGGATGGGATACCGGTTCGAGGTGTGAGGGCTAGCCGGCGTAGTCGGGATTCGGGATGAGTTCCCTCTTCAGATAAACCAGGTCGGCTCCCACGGCGTCTGCCACCGACTTGAAGTACTCGAGTTCGGAGGGCACCGAGCGCTGCGTGATCACGATCATCGGCGGGATGGTCGTGGAGTCCCGGCTGCGCGTGGCGGCGTCGAGCAGCTGCTCGAACTCCGCTTCGGCGCCCCAGCACACAGACCGCACCTCTGCGCCATTGGTCGCGAGGCACCTGAACGGAATCTCGGTCTTGGTTCCTGGCTGTACGCGCCAGTCAGGTCCGCAAGCCTCATCGAGGATCTCGGCAGGCGACTGAAACCGCATCGCGACCAGGTCCGTGTACGGACCGAATCCGTCGAGGGCCTTCCAGTGGAAGCGCAGTGGATTGTCCTTGATCCACAGGCGAATCTCCGGAGCGGACAGGTAGTCGGACAGGACGCCCCCGATCGCCGGGTCGGCGATCCAGTCGGTGACCGCGCGGTGCGCCATCTTGGACGGCAGATAGGTTCCGTGCGTATCGGCGATCTGACGATAGATCTCGGCCACGACTGCTCTGGCCACCTCGGGCGGTACCGACTCGCCGGTGACGTTCTCGACGCGCTCGATGTCGTCGGCCGACTTCGGGTTCACGTGCACGTCCGTCAGCGAGTCCGCCCGCCTGATGAGTTCCGACGGCTGGATCATGAACAGCCGATGCCCGGTGCACCGGCGGAACTCCGCCATCAGCTCCAGCCGGGGCCCGCGCAGCTGACCCTTGCTCCGCCTCCACCAGTCGTCCTTGGCGTCGCTCGTCACCAGCAGCACGTCGCACTTGCGGCGCTCGGCCTCCAGCAGCACCTGTTTCCACACCAGGTAGTCACCGGCCCGGTTCTCCGGGGCGGTCTTGTCCAGGTCGAGGTAGCCAGGCGGCTCCTTGGCGGCGATCCGGCGCTCGGCCTCGGCCACGGCGGCCTCGTGCTCCTCGACCGGCAACGCCGAGCCCTTCCGGTCGGCGAGGATCGAGTCGAGCGCGGTGACGATGGCGTCGTTGTTGGTGTCGTGGGGGTGCGCGTTGGAGGCGGCTTGCTCGCTGATCGTCCCTCGGACGGTCTGGAACACGCCGTTCAGCTTGGTGAGCAGGTCGTTGCGCTCGCCTTCCGGCAGGTAGATCCGTTTGCTCCAGGCCCGCACGGCCTCCTCGGCGTCCTGGCGTGCCTTGTCCAGCTTGGCGAGCGACTCCTTCGGCGTCTCGCCCAGCTGGTCGATGACCGACTCTCGGTTGCGCCAGAACTCGCGCATCACCTGGTGGGGGATCCACAGGCCGTTGCCCAGCGACTGCATGACCTTGATCAGGTCGGCCCGCGTCGTGCTGTTGAACCGGTAGAGGTTGAGCAGCACGTTGGCGTCGAACACGACCATGCCGTTGGTCAGCGTGTTCTTGTAGTCGTCGGACGTCGGCGTCCGGTAGTCCTCGAAGCCGTCGAAGATGCCATCCGTCACGGCCGGGAATCGTATCGAGACGTGGTGCCGCTGAGCGACCGACCGTTGACGCGACGCTGTGAGAGCGCTTCCATGGAGGTCCGCTGCCGCACGATCGTGACAGAGAGGTCATCGTCGTGGCTCGAAAACTCACGCGCGCGCTGCTGGGACTGGCCCTGGTCCTCCCGCTCTCCGGCATCGCGCAGGCAGCGGTCCCACCCACCCCGCCAGGCTGGTCCCTGGCCTGGTCCGACGACTTCACCGGGGCGAACAACTCCGCCCCGAACGGAAACAACTGGATCGTCGACACCGGCCACGGCTACCCCGGCGGCCCCGGCAACTGGGGCACCGGCGAGATCCAGCGCTACACCAACGACCGCGCCAACCTGGCCCTGGACGGCTCCGGCAACCTGCGCATCACGCCGCTGCGGGCCGCGAACGGCGAGTGGACGTCGGCCCGCATCGAGACCCGCCGCGCGAACTTCAAGGCGCCCGCGGGCGGCATCCTCCGCATGGAGGGCCGCATCCAGATGCCGAACGTGACGGGCAACGCCGCCCTCGGCTACTGGCCCGCGTTCTGGGCCCTGGGCTCGCCGTACCGCGGCAACTACTGGAACTGGCCGAGCATCGGCGAGTTCGACGTGATGGAGAACGTCAACGGCATCAACAGCGTCTGGGGCGTGCTGCACTGCGGCGTCAACCCCGGCGGCCCGTGCAACGAGACCAACGGCCTCGGCGCGTCCCGGGCGTGCCCCGGCAGCACCTGCCAGTCGGCGTTCCACACCTACCGCTTCGAGTGGGACCGCTCGGTCAGCCCGAACCAGCTGCGGTGGTACGTCGACGGCCAGCAGTTCCACGTCGTGCGGCAGAACCAGATGGACGCGACCTCGTGGAACAACATGACCTCCCACCAGGGCTACTTCATCCTGCTGAACGTGGCGATGGGCGGGGCGTTCCCGAACGGCGTGGCGGGTCGTGCGACGCCGACCGCGCAGACCACGCCCGGCAGGCCGATGCTGGTCGACTACGTGGCGGTGTGGACCCGGCCGTAGATCCGGGGGTCAGCCCCACTGCCCCGCCTCCCAGAAGTCGCTAGCTTGGGTGAAGGGGGTGGGAGCAGTGGGGGAACTGGCACGCCGGGAAGTGCTGTCCTGGCTGGGCAAGGGCGCGCTCGGAGCCGTCGCGCTGGGAGCCGTGGGTCAGCCCGCGTCCGCGGCGAGCGGTGTGACCGCGCTGCGAGGGGCGACCCTCGTCGACGGCACCGGCCGCGCGCCGGTCCGGGACGCGACCATCGTGCTGGCCGGCGACCGGATCCTGGCCGCGGGCCACCTCCGCGACCTGCCGCGCGGTGTGCGGGTGATCGACCTCGCCGGGAAGTACGTGATCCCCGGCCTGTGGGACCTGCACACCCACGCGACGTTCTTCGAGGACACCCTGGCGCCGTTGCACGTGGTCCAGGGCGTCACCGGCATCCGCGAGATGTGGGGCACGCCGGAGACGCACGACACCCGCCGCCGCGTCGAGTCCGGTGAGATCCTCGGCCCGCGCATGGTGCTCGCCAGCGCGATCGTCGACGGCCCCGGTTCGATCTGGCCCGGCTCGGACGTCGTGCGCACGCCTCAGGAAGCCCGTGCGGCCGTGCGGCGGGCGAAGGACGGGGGAGCCGACTTCGTCAAGGTCTACTCGTTCCTCTCGCCGGAGTGCCACGCCGCCATCGCGGACGAGGCGCGCAGGCTCAGGATCCCGTTCGCCGGCCACGTCCCGGCGCGCGTGCCCGTGCAGGACGCGCTGGCCCAGCACACCCACGAGCACCTGTACAACCTGTTCACGTCCACCTCGGACAACGCCGACGCCCTCTACGCCCAGCTCCGGGCGATGCCCGACGACCCGGCCGACCCGAACTGGTGGGGCCGTCACGCGGGCCGGATCGAACGGGCGGCCGTCGCGACCCACTCCCCTGCCCGCGCGGAAAAGCTGTTCACCGCGATGGCCGAGCGGGGCACCTGGCAGTCGCCGACGCTCTTCGTCGAACGGAACATGTCCCGCTCGCCCGAGGTGATCACGAGCGATCCCGTCGCCCTCGAGCGCCTGCGCTACATCCCGGTCGACCTGCGCGCGCAGTGGCAGCAGATCATGTCCGCCCGCCCACCGCGCACCCCTGGGGAAGTGGCCGAGCTGCAGAGGTTCGGCGACGCCCGCATGCGCCTGCTCCAGCAGATGCACGAGGCAGGCGTCGGTGTCGTCGCGGGCACCGACGCCGGGTTCGCCTACGTGTTCCCGGGTTTCTCCCTGCACGACGAGCTCGCGTTGCTCGTGCGGGCCGGACTCACGCCGGGGGAGGCGCTCCAGGCCGCCACCAGGGAGGCCGCGCGCTGCCTCGGACTGGAGCACGAGACGGGCACGGTCACGCCGGGCAAGCAGGCGGACCTGGTCGTGCTGGACGCGGATCCGTTGCGGGACATCACGAACGTCGGCCGCGTCCACGCCGTCGTGAGCCGCGGCCGTTACCTCGGACCGGCCGACCGCGCCCGGATCCTGCGGGAGATCGAGGCCGCCGCGCGGGAGTCCGTCGAGGTGCCGCCGACCCCCGCCGGGTGCCTGCACTGACGCTGTGGCCCGCGCCACCGTGATCGTCAGGATCGCGTCAAGGCGGGACCCGCGCGCGTCAGGGTCTCGCCCGGGATCTGGGCAACGGCACGCGCCGGGCGTGTGCTGGACGCATGACACTCGCGGAGTTGTTGCCCAGCATCGGATGCTCCACCGAACCGGTGCTGGAAGAGGGTCTCTGGCCGGACGGCACCCGCGTCGCCGGCCAGGACCTGCTCATCGGTGGACTCCCCGCCACGCAGCTGGCAGCGAACTTCGGCACCCCCTGCCAGGTCCTCGACGAACAGACGGTCCGCACCAGGGCGAAAGCCTTCCGCACCGCGCTCCCGGACGCCGAGGTCGTGTTCGCCGGGAAGTCGTTGCCCTGTCCCGAGGTCTACCGCTGGATGGCGCAGGAGGGCCTGTCCCTCGACGTCTCGTCCGCCGGGGAACTGGCACTGGCCAGGGCCGCGGGCTTCCCGGCGAGCCGGATCATCCTGCACGGCAACGTGAAGACGGCCGAGGACCTCAAGGCGGCGCTGGAGTACGGCGTCTCCCGGATCGTCGTCGACTCGTTCGACGAGATCGCCCAGCTCGGCGCTCTGGCCACGCACGGCCAGGAGGTCATGATCCGTGTGACGCCCGGCGTCGACGCCCACACCCACGCCAAGATCGCGACCGGAGTCGAGGACCAGAAGTTCGGTTTCTCCCTCGCGTCCGGCGCGGCACTGGAGGCGGTCCTGCGCGTGGCCGAGCAGCCGTCGCTGAGACTCGTTGGCCTGCACTGCCACATCGGCTCGCAGGTCAGGCACGTCGCGAGCTACGAGGAGGCCGTGCGGCGGATGGTCGGCCTGATCGCGTCCTGCGGCACCAGGATCGAACAGCTCGACCTCGGCGGCGGCTTCTGCGCCCCGTACCTGCGGGGCGACCACGACTTCGACCTCGCGGGCTTCGCCCACCGCGTCACCGCCACCCTGAACTACGAGTGCGCGCTGCACCGCGTCCCGCCACCTCGGGTGCTCGTCGAACCGGGCCGCGCGATCGTCGCGAACGCCGGCGTCACCCTCTACCGGGTGTGCGCGGTGAAGGAGTCCACTCGTACGTTCGTGGCGGTCGACGGCGGCATGAGCGACAACCCGCGCCCTGCCCTGTACGGCGCCCAGTACGCCGTCCGGCTGGTCGGCCGGGGCGGCAGGCCCAAGCCGGTGACGGTGGTCGGCCGGCACTGCGAGGCGGGCGACGTGCTGGCCGAGGACGTGCCGCTGCCGGGCGACGTGCACGCCGGTGACCTGCTGGCCGTCCCCGCGACGGGTGCCTACCACCACGCGCTGGCCTCGAACTACAACCAGGTCTGCCGGCCGCCGGTCGTCGCCGTGAAGGACGGGGTCGCGAGGCCGATCGTGCGCCGGGAGACCGAGGAGGACCTGTTGCGCCGCTATGTTTGATCATTCGGGTGCTGAGTCGAACGTCTGTTCCCTAGAGTGGCGCGATGCACTCGTACGCCTACGTGGCCGACTCGCGGCTGGACGAGACGCGGCGCGCCCTCGGACTGCAGACCTCCGGCGGCCGGGCGCCGAACCCGCGCTTCTTCACCGGGTTCCTCGGTGACTCGCAGCAGGCCGCCACGGCGTTGCTCGCCATCGCCAGGATCGCGGGCACCCGGTACTTCCAGCCCACCACGGAACGCCTGCGGGACCCGGTCGTCACCTGCAACGGCGACCGGCTGCGCTTCGAGTCGTTCTCCGGCTGCTGCGGCGTCTACGCGCGCCTGGACGTGCTCTCGCAGGCCCTCGACGGCGAGGTGCACGATCGCGGCACCACGAACGTCGACGTCAACGAACCGCTGCGGCGCGCGCTCGCCCGCGTCACCAAGGGCGACCCGCTGCACCTCACGGTCGGGCCCGACCAGGTCGAGTTCGGCACTCTCGACGGCGCGGTCGTCGAGAAGAAGGTCCCGCTGCCGCCGCGCTGGCTGCGCGGGTTCGCCGAGACCCAGGTCCTCACCTCGAAGTTCGACCTGAAGGCCGAGCTGTCGCCGATGGACGCGCAGCGGTTCCTCAAGACACTGCCCAAGGGACGCGCGGCCGTGTGGGCGGTACCGTCCGGGAAGTCGTTGCGGCTCAGCGGAACGGCCTCGGCCAACGCCGTGTGCCTGGCCGGCCCGAACCGCCTCGAGACGCTGATCCCGTTGCTGCGCTTCGCGAAGGCCGTCCGGCTCTACGGTCCGCCCGCCGACGGCAAGCCCGTCGCGAGCGGCTGGGAGGTCGACCTCGGTTCGCAACGCCTCACGCTCGTCCTGTCGCCCGAGGTGACCCGAGGCCTGTCCGGTGAGGGCGCCGTCCTCGACGGGCTCGCGGCGGGGGACGCCGACACGGACGCCGAGCTGATCGGCGCGCTGCTCGACTTCGAACCCCGCGTGGACGTCGCCGACCTGGCCGACCGCTCCGGGCTCACCACGGCCAGGGTGAAGGACGCGCTGGCGCAGCTCGGTACGGCCGGGCGCGTGGGCTACGACCTCGCCGAGGCGTCGTACTTCCACCGCGAACTGCCCTACGGCGGCATCGACGTCGAGGCCATGAACCCCAGGCTGCGCAACGCGAAGGCTCTCGTCGAGCAGAACGCCGTCAGCTGGGACGGAGACACGGCGGTCGTCGGCACCTACCGCGTCAACGGCGACGCCTGCACCTGCCAGTGGTGGGCCGAGTACCGCGGTGGCCGCGGCAAGTGCAAGCACGTGCTGGCCGCCGGCATGGTCAGGGGGAAGGCGTGACGTTCGACCGGATCCAGGCGCTGATCGAGGCCGATCAGAAGCTCGCGCTCGGCGAGGCGCTGAAGAACCTCACGCCGGACGAACGCAAGGACCACGCGAAGGACCTGGTGGCGTACGAGAAGGCGCACCGGGCGGGCGACAACCGTTGGCAGCACGCGGAAACGCTCGCCATCGCGGGAGCGGGCCTGTTGCCGAACGCCTCGGCGCTCGCACCGTGGCTCGTGCGCTACCGGATCTTCTTCCAGAGCAGGCGCCCCGACAACGGCATCACCGTGGTCATCGACGTGCTGCGGCACCGCGAGCTCCCGTGGACGCCGGATCTCGTCACGAGGATCGCCGCCAAGATGCCGGCGCGCGAGCGCTGGCGGCAGGACCTCCTCCACGTCGTCCTGGAGTTCTGCGGCGACGAGCCGCCGGACTCCGACGGTTTCCTGTTGCACCTCATGGACTTCGGCGGCCACGAGCGGTGGCGGCCCGCGTTCGACGCGCTGATCCCGCGGATGCTGGAGACCGTCGGCAGCGGTGTGGTCCTGGGCAGCGCGCGACGGAGGTGGCCGGAGTTCCTGTGCCGCCAGGCCGACCGGCAGGTGCTCCTCGACGGCTGCCTCGCCCGCCTGCAGCAGAGCGGGACCCCCGGCGAGATGGACGGGTTCCTCGCCCTGCACGAGGCCATCGGGGTCACCCTCGACGAGGTCGCGGCGCACGCGCGGGACTACGTCGCCATGCTCCCGGACGCGCGGTCGACGGTCGCGAGCCTCGCGCAGAACCGGTTGCAGTGGCTGGACGACGCGGGCAGGCTCGACTTCGGCCTGCTCACCGAGGCGAGCCGCTGGGTGTTCGGGCGCACCGAGAAGAAGCTCGTCCGCGCCCAGCTCACGTGGCTCGGCAAGCACGCCAAGGCGAACCCGGACGAGGCGCTGCTGACCGCCGCCGAGATGTTCGCCCACGAGTCGGACGACCTGCGCGGCCAGGCCGTGAAGCTGGTCGTGAAGCACCTCGGCAACGCGAGCGACGCGACCCAGGCCGAGATCCGCGCGCTGGCCGAGCAGCTCCCCGCGGACCTCGCGGAGCAGCTCGGCGGGTCCACCGCGCGCGAGGACGCCGTGGAGCTGCCGCCGTTCGAGCCCAGGCCGTTCCCCGCGCCGATCGCCACACCGGACGAGCTCACGCGGGAGGTGCTGGCCGTGTTCGGCCACCACTCCGGCGCGATCGATCCGTCCACGGTGGAACGAATCCTCGAAGCGCTGGTCCGGTTCGCCTGGCAGGACCGGGACGCGCTCGCGAAGGCGCTCGAACCGTTCTCCGACAAGACACCGTGGTTCGACAACGCGCGGTACAACCCGCGTGCCGAGTTCGTCAGGGCCGTCATCGCCGCCCGCGCGAAACCGCGTCCGCTCAAGCGGGAGCTCAGCTCCGAGGTGGACTTCGCACAGAACTGGGAGCCCGGCAAGGGCATCGGCGGACTCGCCGACCAGCTCGCCAAGCGGCTGCACGAGATCGGGCGGGGTCTCGTCCACCTGCCGAAGCCGGCCCTGGTCTCCACGCCCACCGAGACGTCTGGACTGCTCGACCCCGCCACGTTGCTCGAACGCCTGACCAGGGCCGAGTCCGAGGGCTGGGAGCCGTGGCAGCGCGACCTGCGCCAGGCCGCCGACCGCCTGCCGCGCGACACGGACGCCGCCCTGTTCGCGTCGCTGACGAGCAGGGCGGGCGCGAAGGTGCGCGACTGGCTCACGTCCAGGACCGACCCCGAGATCGTGATCACCGAACGCACCTACCGCTACCCCTACCGGTACGCGCACGAGCTCACCGACGTCGGGCTGTACGCGACCGTCACCCCAGGCCTGGAACAGCCGGAACACTCCCTGCGCGAGCACGACGACTGGGGTCCGCTGATCGAGTGGTGGCCGTCCTCGCTGCCCGTGCAGCGCGAGGTCGTCGCCGCCCACGTCGTGCCGCACCTGCGGGCGCGGACGCAGTCGAAGGGCAACGACGGCCCGATCCTGCCGATGCTCGCCGAGGCCCACGGCCCGGCGGGACCTGCCCTGCACCTGGCCCTCTGCTACGGACTGGGCGCCGAGCTGACCCTGAACCGCGCGCTCGCCGTCGACGCGATGCTGATCCTCACCGCCCGCGACCAGCTCGACGGCAGGACGCTCGGTGATCTCCTGGGACAGCTGCTGCAACGCGGTGACGTCGTGCTGAACCGGGTCGTGCCCGGCCTGCGCGACGCGGCCCGCTCCGGTGCGGACCGGCAGGTCTGGGACGCGCTCACCACCGCGCTCCCACGGCTCTGGGCCCACCACCGCGTCGCCGACGTGGTGGAACTGGCCGTCGAGCTGGCCCAGCGGGTGCGGCCGGGCGGCACCGTCGACGGACTCGCCGAGGTCGCCGCCCGCAAGGGGACGAGCAAGGCAGTGGTGCAGGCGAGGAGGCTCGTCGCGGCTCTGGGAGGGACGGCGTGAGCTTCGACCGGATCCAGGCGTTGATCGAGTCCGACCAGCACCTCGCGCTGGCGGAGGTGCTCAAGAGCCTCACCCCCGAGGAACGCGGGCACCGCGGGAAGGAGCTGGTCGCGTACGAGAAGGAGCGCCGCGCGTCCGGCCGGAACTGGGACCACCACCCGGCGATGCAGATCGCGGGGATCGGGTTGCTGCCGACCGCGTCCACGCTCACGCCGTGGCTGGTGCGCTACCGGATCTGGTGGCACCGCATGAGCCGGGAGAACGGCACCGCCGAAGCCCTGGACGTGTTGCGGCACCGCGATCCCGCGTGGCTGCCGGACCTGCTGGTGAGGCTCGCCGGCAGGATGCCGACCCGCGACCTCGACCGCAACGACCTGATGCGGATCGTGCTGGAGTTCTGCGGCGACACCCCGCCGGACACCGACGGGTTCCTGTTGCACCTCCTGGACTTCGGCGACCGGTCGCGGTGGCGTCCGGCGTTCGACGCGCTGATCCCGCGCGTGCTGGAGGTCGTCGGCGCCGGCGCGATCCTCGCGGACTCAGCCGAATGGAGAACGTTCCTGCGGGACCGGGCAGACCGGCGGGAGCTGCTCGACGGGTGCCTCGCACGGCTCCAGCAGGGTGGTGCGCCCAAGGAGATGGAGGGTTTCCTCGCGCTGCACACGCTCCTCGACGTGACGCTGGACGAGGCGGCCGACCACGCGCGCGACTACGTGGCGATGCTGTCCGGCTCGCGGTCGACGGTCGCCGGCGCCGCGCAGGACCAGCTGAAACGGGTCGACGAGGCGGGCAGGCTCGACTTCGACCTGGTCGCCGACGCGAGCCGCTGGGTCTTCGGCCGCACCGAGAAGAAGCTCGTCCGCGCCCAGCTGACGTGGCTCGGCAAGCACGCCAGGTCCGCTCCGGACGACGTGGTGCTGGCCGTCGCGGAGCTGTTCTCGCACGAGTCGGACGACCTGCGCGGCCAGGCGGTCACGCTGATCGCGCGGCACCAGGCGAAGATCGGCGACGCCACCCGCGCCGAGCTGCTGTCCCTCGCCGAACAGCTGCCACCCGACCTCGCCGCGCGGCTCGGCGCCGAGACGGTCGCGGAGGAAGTCCTCGCACTGGCGCCGTTCACGCCCCGCCCGTGGCCCGAGCCGATCGCCACCCTCGACGAGCTGACCGGCGAGGTGCGCGCCCTGTTCGGCCGCAACACCCCCGACATCGACCCCGTCGCGGTGGAACGGGTCCTCGAAGCCGTGGTCCGGTTCGCCTGGCAGGACGGGGAAGCGGTCGCGCGGGCGTTCGGCCCGGTCTACGACAAGTACCCGTGGATCAGGTACCGGTTCGACCTGGAGGCCTACCTCGAACGCCCGTCGCCCGAAGCCCGGACGATGCTCATGACGGTCATCGCCGCTGTGGCCGCGCCCGCGGAACCGTTCGGTCAGATGGAGGAGGCGGTGGGCGAGGGCACGCCTCTGCAACACCTCGCCAAGCGGTTGCGCGAGATCGCCAGGGGCCTCGTCAGGTCCCCGCGCCCGTCCCTCGTCTCCACACCGACCGAGACGTCCGGTCTGCTCGACCCCGCAACGCTCCTCGAACGGCTCGCGAAGGCGGAGGCGGACGAGTGGGAACCGTGGCCGCGCGACCTCCGGCAGGCGTACCACCGGCTGCCGCGCGACACCCGGCCCGAGGACTTCGCGTCACTGGGGAGCACCGCGGGCGCCCGGCTGCGCGAGTGGCTCACAGACACGTCCGATCCCGTCGTCGAACTGGTGGAACGCACCCGCAGCACGCCCTACGGCTACATCGCCCCGCCGCGTCTGGAGAAGCGTCTACTCGTGACGGCCGAGCCCGGTCTGTCCACACCGGAGCAGCATTGGTACGGCTACAGCGAATGGGAGGCCATGCTCCCGTGCTGGCCCGCCCTGATGCCCGTGCAGCGGGAGGAGATCGCCGCGCATCTGGTGCCCCATCTGGCGAACCGGTGCGAGTCCAAGGGCGAGGACGGCGCACTCCTACCTGCCCTCGCCGAGGCACACGGCCCGATCGGCGCCGCCACGCACCTCGCGCTGGCCTACGGACTCGGCGCCGAGGCGACGGTCGGCCGCGCCCACGCCGTGGACGCCCTGCTGATCCTCGCGTCACGCGGCCAGTTCGACGGCAGCGCGTTCGGCGAGGTCGTCGGCCGGCTGGTCGAGGGTGGCCACGTCGCGCTGAACCGCGTCGTCCCGTGCCTGCGCGACGCCGCCCGCTCCGGCGCCGCCCCGCAGGTCTGGGAGGTGCTCGTGGCCACGTTGCCGAAGGTGTGGTCGCACAACAGGGTCGCGGACCTGGTCGAGCTCGCGGTCGAACTGGCCCAGCGGCTCGAACCGGGCGGCACGGTCGAGGGTCTGGCGGAGGTGGCGGCCCGCAAGGGGTCCGGCAAGGCGGTCGTCCAGGCCCGCAGGCTGGCGAGCGCACTAGGCTGACTCGCATGGAACTGGGAGTCGTCGTCGCGGAACGGCGGATCGAGGGCAAGGCACCGGACGGAACACCCTTCGAGGTGGTGATCAGGTTCGGTGCCCCGCGCCCGGACCCGTTGAGCCACAGCGGGGACTGGGAGTGTCCACACCAGATCGGCGAGGACGCCGTGGACGCCTCTTACGGGGTGGACTCGCTGCAGGCGTTGCTGCTCGGCGTCTCCGCCGTGCGGATCAAGCTGGCCGAGTCGGGCGCCACCCTGGACTGGATGGGCATGCCCGACCTCGGCCTGACGGTCGCGCCCCCGTTCAGCTAGCGAAGACGGGGTAGTGGTCGGACAGGTCGTCGAAGGTGTACTTGCGCCCCCACGACCAGATCGACCACTCAGGACTCTTCACGCGGCGGGTCTCGTTGCGCAGCAGGGGCCCCTGGATCGTCAGCACGTAGTCGAGGTGCTCGGACGCGTACTCGGGCCCGTACTGGTCGCGGCAGACGCTGTTGTCCGCGCAGTCCCACGAGAACGGGTGCCCGACCACCTCAGGCGTCCGGGCACCGAGCTCCGCGACCATCTTCGGGAACTCGGCGCCGGCCTTGATCACGTTCATGTCGCCCGCCACGTACACGGGTTCGCTCGCGGGGATGGCCCGCGAGGCCAGGAACGCCTTGATCTCGGCCCGCTGCCTGGCCCGGTACCCACCCGGCGCGCTCGTGCACGTCGAGTCCTCGGCCTGCATGTGCGTGCCGATCACGTGCATCGGCCCCGTGGGCGCCTCGATCCGCACGTACGCGAAACCCTTGTTGGAGAACCAGTCCGCACCGCAGCCGTCCCGGTAGACGTGCTGGATCCGGGTGGTGATCGGCCACCGGCTCAGCACCGCGACACCCCCGTCCTCGGGTGTCGAGTCGCTGTACCTCCCGCTCGTGACGTCCCACCCGGCCTTGCTGCGGCCCAGCACCGGCGTCTGGTGCGGGTAGGTGTCGCGCAGGTTCGCGAGCAACCTGTCCGAGGCGGCGTTGTCGAACGCCTCCTGCAGCACCACGACGTCCTGCCCGTTCAGCACGCCGGTGCTGTCGACCAGGTCGGCGCGGGCGACCTGGCCCCAGTTCGGGTAGAGGTTCCGCGAGAGCATGAAGACGTTGTAGGTGGCGATCTTCGGGGCGGCGGGGGCCGCGACCGCCGGGGTGGCGGCCGAGAGTGTCAGCGCTACGGCGGCGGCGAGCGTGATCAGGCGCATGACGTCCGATGCTGACGGACGTGAATGTCTTTCACAACCGCATAGCGGTACCCGATGGTGTCGTATCGATTAAGACTCAGCGCAGCCGATGGAGGTGCGTCCTCGCTGGCTAGATGCTCAAGCGGAAGTCCTCGATCTTCTGTCGAATCACTGCCCATGGCTCTGCGTCGGCGTCTCGGGCGGTCAGCATCTGGTTGAGGTCGTTGTCGTCGATGACGATGATGAGTTTGGAGTGGAGCACCCACTGTTCCCTCATCGTCCACGTCGCCCCGGTGTCAGCGCCAAGTCGCGTGATGATCATTCCGAAGAGTCCCGTGCCGCGCAGTGAAAGGTAGTTTGCAAGCTGGAGGACCTCTTGCTTCTTCACGTCGCGCCTGTAGTTCTTTGCGTCCATCACGACGAAGTCTGCGTGGTAGTGCGTGCGCATGAAGTGCCAGTATCCGCTGTCAGCATAGTTCGCCATGATGGCGTCGCGTCTATTTACCCCAGGTCCATCGGAGAGTTCCGGTCGGGGTACGCCGAGGGGTGGGCTGAACAGATATTCGCAGGCCTCTGTGCACAACTTCTGATATGCCACCCAGGCGTCACGTCCTGGTTTGATTTCCCGCAAGCGGCTCCGCAGGAGATGGCCTGCAGGTACATCCCTGACTGGAGGGCGTGTTACCTGAATCCCTTCCGGCGTAGGGATGTTCGCGCGTTCGGCTGCCTCGAAGAGATCGGGTCCGCTGATTACTTCGATTCCTCTGGAGCTGAGGAAATCGATTCCGCTTTGTCGAATCACCCCCGGCACAACCAGGATGCGATTTGCTACTAGCTGTGGTCCGATTTTGTCAGATGCTTTTTTGAACTGTTCGGATATTACTTCGATTCTGCCTTGAGTGCTCGGAGTGTCGGATTTGATTTCGACGAGCACCAGATTTCCCGCGTGGTCCTCGGCGACATAGTCTATTCCAAATCGGTCGCCTCTGTCCATCGATGCGCGGGGAATATTGAGCGCTGCTCCGAGTACATCACCCGCAAAGCGCTCGAACTCGTATGAAGACCAAGTGTTGGCATCTCGATCGGACCTGTTGTGCATCTTGCTCCAACCGCAACGCGGGGCTATCTCTCACATCGGTCTTCGAGATGCGGTGCTCAGTCGTTACTGGAGGTTGGGGAGTCGTCTGTGGTCTGGCTCAGCGCAGCCGATCGAGGTCCGCCCCCGACTTGTCGACCAACGCCCGCATCGCCTCGTAGGCGGCCTCGGGATCACGAGCGGAGATCGCGTCCAGCACCGCGCGGTGCGACGGCACCGGGTCGTCGTCGACGGTCCCGTGCACCAGCTTGTCCCGCTCGGCCAGTCCGATGGCGATGATCCGCTCGACCTGAGTCAGGAACGTGTTGTGCGTGGCCGCCATCAACAACCGGTGGAACTCCAGATCGGCCCGGACGGTGGCGGCGAGATCCCGAGCGGCGGCCATGCGGTCGAGAGCACCACCGATCGCCTCGATGTCCGCGTCCGAAGCGCGCTCGGCGGCCAGCCGGGCGGCCGCGGGCTCGACGATCACCCGCATCTCCGTGAGCTCGTCGAACAGCCCGTGGTCCGAGCCCGCCTGCGTCTGCCAGCGCATCACGTCGGTGTCGAGCAGGTTCCACGACGAGCGCGGCTGCACGAACGTGCCGCGCTTCTGGCGCGCATCGATCATGCCCTTGGCGGACAACACTTTCAGGGCCTCGCGCAGCGCGGTCAGGGACACGTCCAGTTCTTCCCGCAGCGCCGGGAGGTCGAGGGTGTCGCCCTCGCCGATCTCACCGGCGAGGATCCGGCCCGCCAGCGCCTCGACGGTCTGGCCGTGCACGCCACGAAGCCGCTTCTCGCTCATGAGGTCAGAGCATACGGCACATCATAAATTATGAATTATTCTTGACTTGATCATGGTCAGCGCGCACTCTTCTCAGCCATGGACAGGCGTCACTTCCTCCGCGTCACCGCTGCCGCGGGTGCCGGGTTGCTGGTCAGCGGCACGGCTTCCTGCGCCACCTCGGGGTCCTCCGGCCCGGTCACCCAGGCCGCGGGCACGGCCACGATCCAGTCGAACCTCTCGGCGCCCGCCGCCAAAGCGGCGATCGACGCACTGGTGAAGGCGTTCAACGACAGGAAGGGCGCACAGGCCTCGGTCAACACCGTGGCCTCCGAGACCTTCCGCACCCAGCTGCCGAGCTACCTGACCTCGGCCACCCCGCCCGACCTCTTCACCTGGTACCCCGGCGCGCTGCTCAAGGGGTACGAGGAGAAGGGGCTGCTGCTCGACATCAGCGACGTCTGGCAGTCCATGGGCGACTACCCCCAGTCGTTCAAGACGTTGAGCGGCAAGGTGTTCGTGCCGACGACGTACTACTGGTGGGGCTTCTTCTACCGCAAGTCCCACTTCACCAGGTGGGGCGTGACCCCGCCGAAGACCTGGACCGAGTTCGTCGACCTGTGCAGGACGTTGCAGGGCAAGGGTGTCATCCCGCTCGGCATGGGCGCGGGGTCGGACTCGCCGTGGACCGCGTCGAGCTGGTTCGACCACTTCAACATCCGGATCAACGGCGCGTCGTTCCACCGCGAGCTGCTCGCCGGCAAGCAGAGGTTCGACGACCCCAAGGTGAAGGCGATCTTCACGCCGTGGCGCGAGGTGCTGCCCCACACCGACCCGAACGGCACCGCGATCGGCTTCCAGGAGGCCACGACCGCGATGCTCCAGGGCCGCACGGGCATGCTGCTCACCGGCGCGTTCTTCGCCGACGCGGCACCGAAGGACGCGATCGACGACATCGACTTCTTCCGGTTCCCGATCATCGACCCGAAGGTGCCGCTGGCGGAGGAGGGCCCGACCGACGGCTTCTTCGCGAGCGCCAGGTCCCCGCACGTCAAGGAGCTGAAGGAGTTCCTGACCTACGCGGCGACGGCGGAGGGGCAGGAGGTCTACGTCAAGGCCTCGTCCGGCACGGTCCTGCCGACGCACCCGAACGCGAAGGACTCCGGCACGCCGCTCGTCACCAAGGGCCGCCGGCACCTCGAGGAGGCCGCGGAGATCACCCAGTTCTTCAACCGCGACTCCAGCGACGCGCTGCAGCCCACCGCGGACGCCGCGCTGGTCCAGTTCCTCCAGCAGCCCGACCGGCTGGACACGATCCTGACCACGTGGCAGAAGGCCGCCGAGCAGGTGTGGTCGAGCTGACATGACCAGGAGCTCCACCAGGATCCCTCCGATCCTGCTGCTGTTCGTGCTCGTCCCGCTGGTGGTGGAGGGGTTCTGGGTCTTCTGGCCCGCGCTGCAGGGGTTCTGGCTCGCGCTGACGAACTGGGACGGTGTCTCGCCGCCCCGGTTCGTCGGGCTCGACAACTACGCGCGGATGATCGACGACCCGGTCTTCCACACCGCCGCCACCAACACCGCGATCTGGCTCGTGCTCTTCGGCGGCCTGTCCGCGGTGGGCGGCCTCGGCATGGCCGTGCTGCTGCAGAAGGAGCGCCGCGGGGTCGGGATCTACCGCGCCGCGCTGTTCGTGCCGGTGGTGTTCTCGCTCGTCGCCACCTCGCTGATCTGGCAGGTGCTCTACCAGCCGGGCGGCATCTTCGACTCGAGCCCGCTCGCCGACCCCGGCACCGCGATCTACGCGGTGCTGGTCCCGGCGCTCTGGCGGCAGGTCGGGTACGTGATGGTGCTGTACCTGGCGGGCCTCAAGGGCATCGACCCCGGGCTGTACGAAGCGGCCACTCTGGACGGTGCCACCGGCTGGCAGAAGTTCCGGCACATCACCTGGCCCCAGCTCGGCTCGGTCAACTCGGTGGTGCTGTCGGTGATCGTGATCGACTCGCTGCGGTCGTTCGACGTGGTGTGGTCGATGACGCGCGGCGGGCCCTACCACTCGTCCGAGCTGCTCAGCACGTACATGTACTCGACCGCGTTCCAGTCGCTCAAGCTCGGCTACGCATCGGCACTCGCCGTCGTCATCTTCGTGCTGGCCTTCGGCGTGATCGTGACCTACCTCGTCCGCGCGTTCCGGGAGAACTGAGATGTCGGGTAGCACTTCTTCTGGCCGCGTCTTCCACGCCGTGGCGGGCACGATCTCCGTGCTCTGGCTGCTGCCGATCGCGGCGGTCCTCGTCACCGCCGTCCGGAGCTTCGACGACATCGCCGCCAACGGCCTCGCGTCGTTCCCGCGGTCGTTCACGTTCGCGGGGTTCGCCGACGCGTGGACGAACGGCGGCGCGGGCGCGATGTGGAACAGCGTCGTCGTGACCGTCCCGACGGTGTTCCTCTCGCTCGCACTGGCCTCGGCGGCCGCGTACGCGTTGAGCCGCTTCCAGATCCCCGGCCGGCGCTCGATCATCCTGCTGATGCTCGCGGGCAACCTGCTGCCCCCGCAGATCCTGCTCGTGCCGGTGTCGAAGCTGACCGAGGTCCTCGGCATCTACGACACGCTGTTCGCGCTGATCGTGGTGCAGGTCGGCTTCGGGCTCGGCTTCTACACGTTCGTGCTGCAGGGCTTCATGCGCGCGATGCCGAACGAGGTGCAGGAGGCCGCGACCATCGACGGAGCCGGTCCCGTGCAGATCTTCTGGCGGATCGTGCTGCCGACGACCAGGCCCGCGCTCGCCGCACTGGCCGCCCTGGCGTTCACCTGGATCTTCAACGACCTGCTGTGGGCGATCACCGTGCTGCGGTCCTCCGCCGTGATGCCGGTGACCCCGGCGCTGCTCGCGTTGCAGGGCCAGTACGTCTCGAACTGGAACGTGATCGCGGCCGGCTCGGTGATCGCGGCGATCCCGACCGTGGCGGTGTTCCTGCGGTTCCAGCGGCACTTCATCTCCGGACTCGCGGTGGGAGCGGTCAAATGAACCGGTGGACCCTTCGGATGGCCACCACCTCCTACACGGTGGCCGTCGAACCCGGCGGCCGCTGGGCCGAAATCGTGGCCTGGGGCCCGCACGGAGTCGAGCAGGGACCGTCCGCCTACCAGAACCTCGGCGACGTCCACTTCATCACCGAGGCCGACGCGGCGCCGATCGAGTACGTGCCGCGCGGCGAGCGCCCGTTCACCGGTGCCGACCTCGAAGTGGACGGCGACTCGTGGTTCACGTTCGAGGGCGCGTCCGAAGAGGACGGCGTGCTGAGGCTGGCGTTCGCCGACGAGGTCGCCGGCCTGCGCACCGTGCTCTGCTACCGCCCCGAACCCGGTGTCGACGTCCTCGCACGCTGGGTCGAGGTGACCAACCTGCGCGACGAACCGGTGCGTCTCAGCAGGATCGGGTCGGCGGGCGTCTGCCTGCCCGTCCGGGAGCCCCGGCTCTCGTTCCTGCACGGCGAGTGGGCCCGCGAGTTCCAGCTGGACCACGTGACCCTGCCCGCGGGCGGGTTCCGCATCGGCAGCTCCTACGGCGTTCCCGGGCACAACTACGCGCCCTGGCTGTCCGTGGACGACACGTGGGGCGTGTCGCTGGCGTGGTCCGGTTCCTGGGAGATCACGGCCGAGGTCGAGCCGTCCGGGCTCACGCGCGTGCGTGCCGGGATGCTCGGCCCGGTCGTGGTCGAACCGGGGGAGACCTTCGTGACGCCCGAGCTGGCGCTGGCGTACTCGACGGACGACCTGCCGGGCGTGTGGCACGCCTACGACCGGTCGCGGTCACGACCCGCCCGCAAGCCCGTGCTCTACAACTCCTGGGAGGCCACGGGTTTCGAGGTCGACCTGCCGAAGCAGCTCGACCTGGCCCGCGTCGCGGCCGACCTCGGCGTGGAGCTGTTCGTCGTGGACGACGGCTGGTTCCAGGGACGCCACGACGACACCGGCGGCCTCGGCGACTGGTACCCGGAGTCGCCGGACTTCGCCGCGTTCGTCGAGGACGTCCGGGCGACGGGCATGGAGTTCGGCCTGTGGGTCGAGCCGGAGTCCGTCAGCCCGAGGTCCCGGCTCTACGCCGAGCACCCGGACTGGATCTACCGTCTGCCCGGCCGCGAACCCACGCTCATCCGCAACCAGATGCTGCTCGACCTAGGCCTGCCCGAGGTGTACGAGTTCGTCGTCTCCACTTTGGACAGACTGCTGACCGGCCATCGGATCAGCTATCTGAAGTGGGACATGAACCGCCCCGCCACCGAACGCGCGGGCGAGCTCGACGACGCGCACGTCCGCAACTACTGGCGAGTGCTCGGCCACCTGCGATCCCGGCACCCCCACGTGCTGGTCGAGGGGTGCGCGGGCGGCGGCGGCCGGACCGACCTCGCGACCACCGGCATGGTCGACGTGGTGTGGCCCAGCGACAACACCGCCCCGCTCGACCGCCTGAAGATCCAGCACGGCTTCCTGCACATGCACGCCCCGCACCTGATGTCGTCGTGGGTCACCGACGCGCCCGGCTTCTTCGACGCGCGCCCGCGTTCGCTGAAGTTCCGGTTCGTGCTCGCCATGGCCGGTGTGCTCGGCATCGGCGCGGACGTGCGGCACTGGTCCGCCGGGGAACGCGCCGAGGCGGCCGGGCTGGTCGCCCGCTACAAGGAGATCCGCGACGTCGTGCACGGCGGCGAGACGCACCTGCTGGCCGAGGACGCCATCCAGTACAACGGTGCGGACCGGGTCGTCGTGCTGGCCTGGAACACGGGCCCGCTCACGGGCGTGCCGCTGGTGCCCGGCCAGTGGTCGAGGGTGAAGCTGAAGGGACTGACCGCGGCGTCCTACGTGGACGAGAACGGTCAGGTGTGCTCGGCGGCGCACCTGACCCACGTCGGGCTGCCGTTCGCCTGGTCGCGGGCGAACGACGCCGACGTGGTGGTGCTCAGGGCCTCAGCAACGCCCTGATCTCCTCGATGGGCGTGAGGGCGAGGGCGGACCCGACCCCGCACGCCACCGCGCCGGCCTCCAGCCAGGCGGGAACATCGGCGGGTGCGATGCCACCGGTCGGCACCAGGGGCGCGTAGGGCATCACAGCGAGCACGTCGCGCACCCACCGGGGAGTCGGCGCGGGGAACACCTTCACCGCGTCCGCACCGGCCTCCAGCGCCTGCACGACCTCCGACACCGACCCGGCGCCGGGCAGCACCGCCGCCCCGTACCGGTGCCCGGCCTGGATCACCGAGACGTTCAGGTTGGGCGCCACCAGGAACTGCGCCCCGGCCCGTGTGGACGCCACGGCGGACGCCTCGTCCAGCACGGAACCGGCGCCGATCACGGCGTCGGGGTAGTCCGCGCGGAGCCGCCGGATCGCGTCCAGCGCACCGGGGTTCGTCAACGGCAGCTCGAGGGACGTGATGCCCGCGTCCAGCAACGGAACGGCGGCCTGAACTGCGGAGGAGGCGTCGGCGGTGCGAACGATCGCGATGATGCCCTGCCGCACGACCGCCTGGGTGATCTCGTAGCGGTAGCTCACGCCCGCCAGCCTACTACACATAAATTAGGAATTATTCTTGACATCTGTGAGTCGGGCGGGAGAGGCTCACGACCATGTCGGTTCGCAGAGTCGCGTTGGCCATCGCCTTGATGTCCTTGGTGGCGACACCCGCTCACGCAGGTGACGACCAGGGAGCGCCCACCTACTACGACAGTGGTGTCGCCGACTGGAAGCTCGACGCCGTCGAGGTCGACTTCCTCTGCGGCATCTTCGCGAACCTCGAGCCCGCACAGGCGTTCACGGACTTCGGCAGCGCCCGGCTCGGTGACGAGGCGCTGGTGTTCAGCCGCGGTACGGGCGGCGAGCTCGAGATGCTGAAGAACGGCACGTGGTCGAGCCTCGGCAAGGCGATCCAGGGCCGGCCCGCCGTCCGCACCGTCGGTTCCTGGGGCGGCTGGTTCCACCGCTCCGAGTTCCCGGGCAACTCGCTCGTGGGCGCCGTCGGTGCTACTGCTGGTGCGGACGGCTCCGCGTGGACCGTGGTGCGCGGGCCGGACGACAAGGTCTACCGGCAGAAGCTCTAGGAGAACGTGCATGAAGCGCGCGGTGGTGTCGGGTGCGGCGGCGGGAATCGGTGCCGCGACGGCGAAACACCTGACGGACAACGGGTACCGGGTCGTCGGGATCGACCTGCGCGGTGATGTGGCCGTGCAGGGGGACGTCAGCGACCCGGCGACCTGGCAGCGGGCGGTCGACCTGTGCGACGGCGCCGTGGACGCGTTGGTGAGCAACGCCTACACGGTCGACGTCAAGCCGCTCGACGCCACGAGCCCCGCCGAGTGGGAACGCCAGCTCGCGGTCAACCTCGGCGGCGCGTTCCACGGCGTGCAGGCCTGTCTGCCGTCGCTGCGGGAACGCAACGGCGCGGTCGTGCTCGTCTCGTCGGTGCACGCGCACTTCGGCATCCCCGGCCACGGCGCGTACGCGGCCTCGAAGGGCGGGCTGGTCGCACTGACCCGCCAGCTCGCCGTCGAGTACGCGCCCCACGTCCGTTTCAACGCGGTGCTGCCCGGTCCCGTGCTGACGGCGGCGTGGGACCGGGTCTCCGGCGAGGACCGGGAACGCAGTGCCCGAGCCACTCCGGCCGGACGCCTCGGCGACCCGGCCGAGGTGGCCTCGGTGATCGGTTTCCTCCTATCTTCGGCTGCGTCGTTCGTGACGGGCGCGGAGCTTCTGGTCGACGGCGGCTGGTCCGCGGCGAAGGACTCCTCATGAAGGTGACGGCGGTCGAGACGTTCCTGGTCGAGCCCCGCTGGCTGTTCCTCAAGGTGAGCACCGACGAGGGGGTGACCGGCTGGGGCGAACCGGTCGTGGAGGGCAGGGCGGAGACGGTCCGCGCCGCCGTCCACGAACTGTCCGAGCTGGTCGTCGGCCAGGACCCGCTGCGCGTCGAGGACCTGTGGCAGGTCCTGCGGCGCGGCGGTTTCTACCGCGGCGGCCCCGTCCTGTCGTCGGCGCTCTCGGGCTACGACCACGCTTTCTGGGACATAGCAGGCAAAGCACGCGGCCTGCCGGTGCACGAACTGCTCGGCGGTCCGGTCCGCGACCGGGTGCGCGCGTACTCGTGGGTGGGCGGCGACCGTCCCGACGGCGTGTACGACGCGGTGGCACGGCAGGTCGCGGCGGGCTTCAGCGCCGTGAAGATGAACGCCACCGCGGAGATGCGCCCGATCGCCGCGCCCGCCGAGGCCGAGGCGGTGCTGGCCAGGGCCCGCGAGGCCCGGGAAGCCCTGGGCCCGCAAGGAGATCTCGCGATCGACTTCCACGGCCGCGTCTCGCCCGCGATGGCCCGCCGGCTCGTGCGGATGCTCGAGGAGGTGCAGCCGATGTTCGTCGAGGAACCGGTGCTGCCCGAGCTTCCCGCCGAGGTGCTCGCGTCGGTCGTGCAGTGCTCGACGGTGCCGATCGCGACGGGGGAGAGGCTGTTCTCGCGCTGGGAGTTCAAACCGGTGCTGGAGGCCGGGGTCGCGGTCGTGCAGCCCGACCCGTCGCACGCGGGCGGCATCTCGGAGCTGCGGAGGATCGGCTCGCTCGCCGAGGTGTACGGGGCGTCGATCGCGCCGCACTGTCCACTCGGGCCGATCTCGCTGGCGGCGTCGTTGCAGGTCGCGTTCACCACACCGAACTTCCTGATCCAGGAGCAGAGCGCGGGCATGCACTACAACGGCTCCGACCCGTCGTACCTGGTGGACATGGCGCCGGTGCGGGTCGTGGACGGCTGGATCGCGCGGCCGACCGGACCGGGGCTCGGCGTCGAGGTCGACGAGGCGGCGGTGCGGCGGGCGGCGGAGGTCGGGCACGCGTGGCGGTCGCCGGTCTGGCGGCACGACGACGGGTCCTTCGCGGAGTGGTGACAGCGCCTGCCAGCCGCTGCCAGCGAGGTGAGCGCGGGCTGCCAGCGCCGGGGGTGAACCTGGTCGTGCCGTCAGGGAGGCGGCACGATCTCCAGGGGAGCACCACATGCACGTCACGATCATCGGCGCCGGTCTGGGCGGCCTCACGCTCGCCCGCGTGCTGCACGTCAACGGCGTCCCGTCCACCGTCTACGAGGCGGAGGCGTCGCCCACGGCGCGCACCCAGGGCGGCATGCTCGACATCCACGACTACAACGGCCAGATCGCCGTCGAGGCCGCGGGCCTGGTGGACGAGTTCCAAGGCCTCGTCCTGGAGGGCAGGCAGGCCCTGCGCGTGCTCGACTCCGATGGCGCGCTGCTGTTCGAGAAGGAGGACGACGGCACGGGCGGGCGTCCCGAGGTGCAGCGCGCCGACCTGCGGCAGATGCTGATCGACTCGCTCCCGGCCGGCACCGTCCGCTGGGGCGCCAAGGTCCCCGGGGTGTCCGGGAAGACGGTCACGTTCGCGGACGGCAGCACCGTGGTCGCTGATGTGCTCGTAGGTGCCGACGGCGCGTGGTCACGGGTGCGCGCGTCCCTCACCGACGCCACGCCGGAGTACACCGGCATGGCGTTCGTCGAGACCTACCTCTACGACGCCGACACGCGGCACCCGGAGGTGGCGAAGGCGGTCGGCGGCGGTTCGATGTTCGCGCCGGGCCAGGGCAAGGGGATTCACGCGCACCGGGAGGCCGGCGGCGTCCTGCACGCCTACGTCGAGTTCACCCGGCCGCTGGAGTGGTTCGGCGACCTCGGGCACATCATGGCCGAGTTCGAGGGCTGGGCCCCCGAGCTCACCGCGCTGATCACCGAGTCCGACACGGAGCCGGTGTTCCGCCCGCACTACGCCCTGCCGTCCGGGCACCGCTGGGAACGGGTGCCGGGCGTGACGCTGGTCGGCGACGCCGCGCACCTCATGCCGCCCAACGGCGAGGGCGCCAACCTCGCCATGCTGGACGGCGCCGAGCTCGCGCTGGCGTTGGCGACCAAGGACGTCGAGACCGCCCTGGCCGAGTACGAGGAGGCGATGTTCGTGCGCGCCGCCCACACCGCCGAGGACTCCGAGGAGATGATGCAGAGCCTGTTCGGCGACGAGCCCCCGCAGAAGCTGCTGGACCTGCTCGTCGAGGCCTAGCGGCGTGACGCAGAACGTCCGCGGCGCACCCGTCCGGCCGCGGTTGCACCGGCGACGTTCTGATCCACGCCACTAGCATCGACCGCATGACCACAGAGGACGGCGACCTGGACGGCCTGGTCCGCAAGCGGATCCGCGCCCTCCGGGTCGCCCAGGGCTGGTCGCTCGACGAGCTCGCCGGCCGGGCCCGGCTCAGCCCGTCGTCGCTCAGCCGCATCGAGAACGGCCAGCGCCGCCTCGCCCTCGACCAGCTCGTGACGCTGGCCAGAGCCCTCGACACCTCGCTCGACCAGCTGGTTGAGACCGACACCGACGACGTGATCGTCAGCCCCGTGATCGACGGCGCCCACGGCAGCATGCGCTGGCCCATCAGGGCCGAGCCGGGCATGACCGTCCAGCGTCAGCGCATCACCACCCCGCCTCCCGACAACCCGGCCTCGCTCCGCGCGCACTCGGGCCGCGAATGGCTGGTCGTCCTGTCGGGCACGGCCGTGCTGCTGCTCGGCCACCGCACGTTCCGCGTCGAGAAGAACCAGGCAGCGGAGTTCCCGACGATGCTGCCGCACGCGATCGGCACGGCGGGCGGGCCGTGCGAGATCCTCGGCATCTTCGACCGGGAGGCGCGGCGCGGCCACAACGCCGACCGGAAGACGTGATCTTGCGCGGACGGCAGGACAACGCCCGATCGTCTTGCCAAAAGCGCAAGCGACCGTGCATCTGACGCACGCCAGACCTACCTTGGCCACATGAGCGCACACGGACATGGGCACGGCCACGGACATGGCCACGGACACGGCCAGGACGATCAGGCAGAGATCCTCGACCTCGACGCCGAACTCCTCGCGACCCACACCGCCGACATCATCGACGGCCTCCCCGTCTCGAGCCCGCGTCAGATCGTCGACCTGGGCGCCGGCACGGGCGCGGGCACGTTCGCGCTGCTCAGCCGTTTCCCCGAGGCCCACGTCACCGCGGTCGACTCCTCGCTCGACCACCTCCGGCGCCTCCGCGTGAAGGCGGGCGAACGCGGTCTCGCCGACCGGGTCCACACCGTCCTCGCCGACCTCGACACCGACTGGCCCGACCTCGGTACCCCGGACCTGATCTGGGCCTCGGCCTCCCTGCACCACATGACCGACCCGGCCCACACCCTCGGCCGGCTGCACAAGACCCTCGCGCCGGGCGGCCTGCTGGCCGTGGTCGAGCTAGCCGGCATGCCCCGGTTCTTCCCGGAGCAGGCCCCGGACGCCCACGACGAACGCCTGCCCCACCGCGGCGCCGACTGGGGCCCGAAGCTCACCGAGGCCGGGTTCGCGGTCGAGGGCGAACGCACCGTCACCGTCCACATCGAACGGTCCGAGGCGGTCGAACGCTACGCCCGCATCGTCCTGCGCCGGCAGCTCGAACCCGAGGACCTGGAAGCCGCCCTGCGACGCGAAGACCTGGCCCTGCGCACCGAACGCACGGTCTGGGCGGCGCGGAGATGAGCTAGCGGGCCGTCTCGACCAACGCCGTCCGCAAGCGGCGCAGGGCATCGGCCCGCGCTCCGAGCAACGAGGGCTCCTCGACCGACGGCGCGGCCACCGGCACCTGACGCGGCAACCGCGCGCAAGCGCGGTGGATCGCGGGCAGCAACGCGGGCCCCCAAGGCCCGCCCACCACGACCACGGCGGGGTCGGCCAGCGTCACCAGGGCCGTCACGACACCACCGATCGCGGTCGCGACCACGTCGTGCACCTCGTCCGAGACCAGCAGCCGCGCCACGTCGATCGCCGTGGTCCCGTGCTGCCGCAACCCCAGTTCGCCGAACACCTCGATGAACGGTGTCGCGCCCGACGGCCCGACCGTGACCAGGTGGGAGATCTCGCCTGCCAGCCCGGAGTGCCCGCGCCGCACCGACCCGTCGCTCACCAGCGCACACCCCAGGCCCTCGCCCAGGTACAGGTAGGCGAAGTCCGCGACCCCCAGCGCGGCGTGCTCGGCCTGAGCCGCCCAGTTCACGTCGTTGTCCACCACCACGGGCTCGCCGACCAGCGGCCGCAGCACCTCGACCGGATCCAGCTCGCCCACGAGGAACGGCGAGTCGGGCAGGTGCACGAGCCGTCCGGTGTGCCGGTCGACCGGATCGGCCGCGCTCACCGTGCAGAGCCGGACGCGTTGTCCCGCAACGGCTTCCGCGGCGACCAGCGGCAACACCCCGGCGACCTCGGCGGGGGAGCCGATGGGCTGCCGTGCGCGGGTGACGACGTCCCCGTGGGCGTCGACGCACTCGGCCGTCACGGCGCCCGGCGCGATCGTCACGACCAGCGCGACGCCCACGTCGGGTGCCAGGCCGTAGAACGAGCCGACCCGCCCCTTGCCGCGCCCGCCGGGGGTGCGTTCGCCGGTGTCGGCGACGAGCCCGGACTCGACGAGCCGGCGGACGCTCTCGCTCACGGTCGGCTTCGACAGCCCCGTCTCGACCGCCAGCTCGGCCCGCGTCAGCTTGCGCGCGGACATCAACGAGCGCAGCACGTGCTCGTCGGAGATCGAGCGCAGCAGTTCCTGGGACGGTCTGGTCACGCGACGGACTCTAGTTAGGGGTCTTGCCTACAACGGTGCGACACGCCTACAGTTCTAAGTTAGGAGGCCTTACTGGAAGGAGCCGCCGTGCTGCCGAGCTGGGACACGACACCCGCTGACCTGCCCGAAGCGACGCGCGAGATCAAGAAGGCGATCCGCGCGAACATCGAGGCGTCGGGCCGCACCGTCGAGGAGGTGTTCGCGGTCGTCGAGCAGCGGATCCGCCGCGAGGTCGAGGACGTGAAGGCGGGCCAGGCCTGGCCCGTGATCGACTACGCGGACATCGAGAACGGCACCGCGAGCACCGAACTGGTGAAACGCCGAGGCTGTCTGGTCGTGCGCGGCCACTTCGACCGCGAGCAAGCCCTTGCCTGGGACAAGTCCATTGTGGACTACGTCGAGAGCAACGCCTTCTTCGACAACTACCGAGGCCCCGGCGACGACTTCTTCGGCAGCGTCGGCTCGAAGCCCGAGATCTACCCGATCTACTGGTCACCCGCGCAGACCGAGGCCAGGCGGCACGAGCGCATGGCCACGGTGCAGCGCTTCCTCAACGGCCTGTGGCACCACGAGGGCTGGTTCGACCCGTCGAAGGACGTCGGCTACCCGGACCGCATCCGCCGCCGCCCGCCCGGCGCCGACTCGAACGGCCTCGGCACCCACCTCGACCCCGGCACGCTCGACCTGTGGATGACGCGGGAGTACCAGCAGGCGTTCCGGCACCTGTTCAACGGCACGCCGGAGCAGTACGACCCGTGGGACGCCGCCCACCGCACCACCGGCCCGCAGTACCCGGGAACCACGATGTGCTCGGTGTTCCGCACCTTCCAGGGCTGGACGGCGCTCTCCGACATGGACCACGACCAGGGCGTGCTGCACACCGTCCCGATCCCCGGCGCCATGGCGTACCTGATGCTGCGCCCGCTGCTCGACGACGTCCCGGACGACGACATGTGCGGCGTCACCGTCAACCAGGTCTTCCCGGTCGGCCCGAAGTACCACGCATTGCTGATCGAGGCCCTGAGCGGCATCCCGGACGTGAAGGCCGGCGACTCGGTCTGGTGGCACTGCGACATGATCCACAGCGTCGCGCCGGTCGAGGACCAGCAGGGCTGGGGCAACGTCCTGTACATCCCGGCCGCGCCCGCCTGCCCGCGCAACGACCGCTACGCCGAGGAGATCCAGCGGGCGTGGGCTACGGGGTCGAGTCCCAGCGACTTCCCCGAGGAGCACTACGAACGCGCGTGGCCGAACCGCTCACGCCCCGAATAGCACCCGGAACACCGCGCCCTCGCCGGGCGCGGTGTCCAGCTCGATCCGCCACTCGTGCGCCGCGACCAGCGCCGCCACGATCGACAGCCCGAGCCCGCTCCCACCGGTCCCGCGAGCCGGATCGGCGCGGTAGAAGCGTTCGAACACCCGCGAAGCCACGTCCGCGCTCATCCCGGCCCCGTGATCGGCCACCTCGACCGAGTCCGGGCCGAGCCGCACCTCGATCAGCCCCGACGTGTGGACCAGGGCGTTGTCCAGCAGGTTCGTCAGGATCCGCCGGACCCGAGCCTCGTCCGCCTCCACGAGCACCGGCCCCGCGGGCAGCTCCAGCGAGACACGAGGACCGGCTTCGGCCACGGCGTCGTTCACCAGCACGACCAGGTCCACAGTGGACAACGCCGGCGGCTGCTCCGAGTCGAGCCGCGCCAGCTGCAGCAGGTCGTCGACCAGCACCCCCATCCGCGCGGCGTGGTCCTCGACCCGCCGCAGGACCTCGGCGGCATCGGTGGCCGCCCCCTGCCGGTACAGCTCGGCGTACCCGCGAATCGACGTCAGCGGCGTCCGCAGCTCGTGCGAGGCGTCGGCCACGAACTGCCGCATCCGCTTCTCCGACGACACCCGCACCGCGAACGCCGCCTCGATCTGCCCCAGCATCGTGTTCAACGCGGACGCCAGCCGCCCGACCTCCGACCCCGGCCGCCGCACCGGAACCCGTCGCGACAGGTCGCCGTCCGCGATCTCCCCGGCGACCTGCTCGACCTCCTCCAACGCCCGCGTCGAGGCCCTGACCAGCGCATACCCGGCCATTCCGACGAGGATCAACGCGCCGAGGCTGATCAGCAGGAACGCCAGCCGCAGGTCGTCGACCGCCCGGTCCACCTCCGACTGGTCGACGGCCGCGACCAGCTCGGCCCCGTCCAGCTGCCGCATCACCACCCGCGACGAGCCCGCGGTGACGTGCTCGCCGGGTGTCATGGAACCGAACGGCGGCAACCCCTCCAGCGCCGTCCCCGCGACGACCCCGTCGGCGTCGCGCAGGACCACGTTGTCCCGCAACGGAAGCGTGCGCGGCGACGCCACCGCCCGGTCCAGCCGGGCGTCGAGCTGGTGCAGGAGGTAGTTCTCCATCACCTGCGAGCCGACCAGCCACGTGCCGAACAGGCCCGCGGCCACCAGGGCGACGAGCACGACCACCAGCCGCACGCGCAACGTCATCAGCGGATCATGTACCCCAGGCCGCGGACCGTGTGGATCAGCGGAGGATCGGCCACCTTGCGTCGCAGGTACGAGATGTACGACTCGACCACGCCGACGTCGCCGTCGAAGTCGTGCGACCACACCTGGTCCAGGATCTGCGCCTTCGACAGCACCCGTCCGCTGTTGCGCATCAGGTAGTGCAGCAACCGGAACTCCGTCGGCGACAGCTCCACGACCCGCGTCCCGCGCCGCACCACGTGGCTTTCCACGTCCAGCGAGAGATCGCCGCACGTCAGCTGCTCGGAACCGCTGGGACGGGTGCGCCGCAGCACGGCCGTCACGCGGGCGATGACCTCCTCCAGGCTGAACGGCTTGGTGATGTACCCGTCGCCGCCGATCGTGAGCCCGGTGACGCGGTCGTCGGCCCCGTCCCGCGCAGTCAGGTACAGCACCGGCACCCGCACGCCGAGCGAACGCAGCCGCCGCACCACCTCGAACCCGTCGCGGTCGGGCAGCATCACGTCGAGCAGCACCAGGTCCGGGGAGCCGTCACGGGCGGCGGTCACCGCCTCCGAGCCGGTCGCCGCGCTCGCCACGGTGAACCCGGCGAACCGCAGGCTGGCGCACAGCAGCTCGCGGATGCTTGGTTCGTCCTCGACGACGAGCAACCGGCCCCGTTCCACCCGGGAACCCCGCATCAGCCGGTGGCCGGCCGCTGGGTGATGGTCTGGCCGCTCACCGTGCCGTCGGACCCGGCCTGGCCCTGCACGACGACCTGCTGCCCTGCCTTCAGGTCCGCGAGCTTGCCCTCCGAAGAGACCTCGACCTTCGTGCTGTCCGAAGTGGACACCTTCACGACCTGCCCGTTCTGCGTCTTCACGTACACGGTCGTGCCGTCGACGTGGTCGATCGTCCCGACGGTGCCGCGCCCGAACTGGCCACCGCCCTGCCGGTTCGTCCCCGAGGGCGGCGTCCCGTTGAACTGCCTGCCGGCCGCGTTCTGCCGCGCGGGCGTCTCGGCGGCACCGAAGGACTTCTGCACGAACACGCCGCCGACGAACGCCACGATCGCGAGCACCGCGACCCCGAGGACCACCGTGGTCTTGCCGAGGCCTGCCTTGCGCTCCTTCAGCTCGGCCGAGATGTCGTTTTCGAGAGGCTGGTCGAGTGGGTTGGACACGGTCGTGAACTCCTCATTCATGCCGGAGGGCTTCGATGGGACGGAGCTTCGCGGCGCGGGAGGCCGGGTAGCTGCCGAAGAACAGGCCGATCAACGCGGACACCGCGAACGCCAGCAGCACCGACGACGGCACGAGCACGGGCTGGATGCCCGCGATGGTGAACTGGCTGCCGATCATCCCCGCGGCCACGCCCAGCGCCCCGCCGAACAGGCTCAGCAACGTCGCCTCGATCAGGAACTGCCCGAGGATCGACGACCGGGGCGCGCCCACGGCCTTGCGGATGCCGATCTCCCGGATCCGCTCGGTGACGGTCACCAGCATGATGTTCGTGATGCCGATCCCGCCCACCAGCAACGAGATCGCCGCCACCGACGCCAGCAGCACGGTGAACGTCTCCGTCGTCGCGGTCCGCGCGGTCAGCAGCTGGTCCTGGCTCAGGATCCGGTAGTCCGAGGTGGTCCCGGTGATCTTGTGACGCCCGTTGAGGATCGTCGTCACCTGCGTCTGCGCGTTCGGCAACGCGTCCGCGGACTGCGCCTGCACCACGATCTGGGTGAGGCTGCCGTACCCGGTCAACGCGTTCTGCGTCGTCGTCAGCGGCGCCACGACCATGTCGTCCGCGTCCTGCAACCCGCTGGACCCCTTGGCCGCCAGCACCCCGACCACGGTGAACGGGATGTTGTTGACCAGCATGGACTTCCCGACCGGCTCGGTGCCCGGGAAAAGCTCGGTCGCCACGGTCGCGCCGATCACGACGACCTTGCGCGCCTGCTGCACGTCGTTGTCGGAGAACAGGTTCCCCTGCGCGACCTCGCTGTTCGTGGTGCTGAAGTACCGCGGGTCCGAGCCGATGAACTGTCCGATGTCGTGCGTGGTGTCGCCGTACCCGGCCGTCGCCTGCGCACTGACGACGGGCGAGGCGTACTTGACGTCGGGGGAGTCGGAGCCGACCAGCGCCGCCGCGTCCGCCGTGGTCAGCGGCTTGGCCGTGCCGCCGGGCTGGGCGCGTTGCGGGCTGATCGTCAGGATGTTCGTGCCGAGCCCCGCGATGCTCTGCTGCACCGCGCTCGACGCGCCGTTGCCGACCGCGATCAGCAGGATCACCGACGCGACACCGATCAGGATGCCCAGGGTCGTGAGCCCGGACCGCATCTTGTTCGCGGTGAGCCCCCGCACGGCGAAGGCGGCGATCTCGAAGACCCTCACACCAGCACCCCCGCGACTCTGCCGTCCACGACGCGGACCGTGCGCATGGCGTGCGCGGCGACCTCGTCCTCATGTGTGATCAGCACGACCGTGCGCCCGCTGGCGTTGAGCCGGTCGAGGATGCCGAGCACCTCCCGGCTCGAGTCGGTGTCGAGGTTCCCGGTCGGTTCGTCGGCGAGCACGATCGCGGGCGAGGTGACCAACGCCCGTGCGATCGCGACCCTTTGCTGCTGACCACCCGACAGCTCGTTGGGCCGGTGGTGCGTGCGGTCCGCGAGACCGACGAGATCGAGCGCGGCCAGCGCCCGTTCCCTGCGCTGGGCACGCCGAACTCCCGCGTAGACCAGCGGGAGCTCGACGTTCGCGAGTGCCGTGGTGCGCGGCACCAGGTTGAACGACTGGAAGACGAAACCGATCTTCCTGTTGCGCAGCAACGAGAGCTGCTCCTCGTCGAACTCGCCGGTGTCGATCCCGTCGAGCAGGTACCTGCCGCCGGACGGCACGTCGAGGCACCCGAGGATGTTGAGCAGCGTCGACTTGCCCGACCCGGACGCGCCCATGATCGCGATGTACTCGCCCTTCTCGACCGTGAGATCGAGGCCCCGCAACGCGTGCACGGCCGTGTCGCCGCCGCCGTAGGTCTTGCGGAGGTCGCGGACCTCGATGACCGGGCTCATCGACCGGTCCCGGTGAACCCGCCACCGTTGCGCTGACCGGTGCCCGTACCGGGGAACTGCCCGCCCTGCTGCTGACCCGTGCGGTTCTGGTTGGTCGACGTGGTCACCTGCGGCAGCACCACTTCCTCACCCGCCGACAGCCCGGACTTGATCTCCACGTACTGGTCACCGCGCACCCCGACCTCGACGGTCTTGCGCGTCTCGGCCCCGTTCTCCAGGACGGCGACCGAGCTCGCCCCGTTCACCGTCTGCACCGCGGCGGCCGGCACGGCGAGCACGCCGGTGGCCCCCGCGACGGTGACCTCGACACTGGCCGACTGCCCCGGCCGCAGCCCCGCCGGCGGCTCGGTCAGCGTGAGCGTGACTCCGTACTGCACCACGTTGTTCGCCGTCGTGGGCGTCAGGTCGACCTGCGTGACCTTGGCCTGGACCGGCTGCGACTGCAGGGCGTTGACCGTGACGGTCGCGGCCTGGTCGGCCTTGAGCTTGCTGACGTCCGACTCCGACACGTTCGCGTGCAGCACCAGGTTCTTCAGGTCGGTGACGACGACGAACCCGGACGCCGCCGTGGTCGTGGTGGTGGAGGTGCTGCTGCCCGACGTGGTGCCGGAGCCGACCTTCTGCCCGACCGAGCCGGTGACCGACGTGATCGTCCCGTCGCCCGGCGCCGTGAGGGTCGTGGACGCGAGCGTGTCCTTCGCCTGCTGGAGCGCGAGCTGCGCCTGCCTGTAGGCCGTGAGCAACGCCGTCGTGCCCGTGCCCTTGTCCAGCGCGGCGTTGAGGTTGCCCTGCGCGATGTCGACCTGCAGCTGTGCCTGCGTCGGGTCGAGCTTCGCGAGCTGCTGGCCCTTGGTGACGACGTCGCCGACCTTGACGTTGATCTCCGTGACCGTCCCGCTCGCCCCGAACGAGGCCGCGGCGCTGAACGAGCTCTGCACCGTCCCGGACGCCGTCACCACCTCGCTGACGTCGCGGTTGGCGGCGGCGGCCGTGCGGGCGGCGGTGGGCTGGGCACTGCCGGAGGAACCGAAGAACACCAGGTAGCCGGCCACACCGGCACCGAGGAGCACCACCACCAGCAGTCCGTTGATCACCCAGGATCTGCGACGTCGAGTCATGGCACGGGATCGTCGTCTGCCAAGCTGTGGCAGGGCTGCGAGTTTCCTGGCAGCTAGCTGAAGATCAGCCGCTTCGTTTTCACCCTAATGAGCCCCTTGTTGCTCTTCGAGCAAGCCCTACGTTCGGGGAATGGCCACCAGTACTCCCTCCACGGCGTACAGCCGGGATCTCGGCGACGAACTCCGCAAGCTCCGCGAGACCTGCATCAAGCTGACGGGTGCGGCGTTCGCCGTGCGACTCGGCTGGGACCCCAGCAAGGTCTCGACTCTGGAGAACGGCAAGTACCGCCCGAGCGAGATCGATCTGCTGCAGTACCTCTCGATGCTGGGCAAGGACATCGACTTCTTCGAGGACTTCAAGCGCCGCTACCGCTGTGCCTTCGAGGAGTACATCGTCCAGGTGCCGGACAACCTGCGCACGCTCGCGATGGCCGAGGCGACGGCGATGGTGATCACGAGCTACGACGTGCAGGCGGTGCCGGGTCTCATCCAGACCCCGGAGTACGCCGACGGTCTCTACCGGCTCACAGGATTCGTGCCGGAGGAGCGGATTCCCACGGTGGTGCAGTTCCGCATCGATCGGCAGGCGATCCTGAAGCGCCACGATCGGCCGACCTGCCTGTTCTACATCCACGAGCACGCGCTGCAGATGCAGGTCGGCAGTCCCGAGATCATGGCGGACCAGTACGCGGCGCTCCTCTTCAACGCGCACCGCATCCGTGTCGTACCCGCCGGTGTCTCGGTCGCGTGGACCAGCTGCGTGCTGTGGGAGTACGAGAAGGCGATGCCCATCGCGTTCACCTCGACCGATCTGGCCAAGGTCTTCGTGCAGGATCCAGCCGCCATCGCGCGCACCCGGTTGCTGTTCGACCGTTTGGCTGAGGTCGCCTTGGATGAGGAACAATCGCGGAGCAAGCTGGCGGAGTACGTCGGCCGACCGCGAGAGGACTTCAATGCCCCAGGAACGCGCTTGGCGTAAGAGCAGCTACAGCGGCGGCACCGAGGACGACAACTGCGTCGAGGTGTCGCTCGCCGGTGACGCGCTCGTCCGTGACTCGAAGAACCCGTCCGGCAGCGTCCTGACCTTCAGTTTCTCCGCCTGGGAAAAATTCCTCGAAACTCGTTGAACCGGTTCCCGTCCCAGCACGTGTTCCCGCCGACGAACGGGATCGAGGGGGATGGGCCATGGCTGACGAGAAGACGGTGTTGATCGGCCGCTGCGGCCCGACGGTGATGCTGCCGAAGCAGGGGAGCCGCGTCGTGCCGCTGCGCCAGTCCGCTCCGCTGCGAGTGGACGTCGCCGGCGGTGGCCCGGTGGGTCTGGCGTTCGCGTGCACCGTGAAGTCGCTGCTGGGCGACGGCGTCACGGTCCGCGTCCACGACCGCCGCTGGATGTACCAGGGCAACCGCGTCGTGTGGAAGGGCCAGGCCGAGGGCAACAACCGCCGCGAGCAGGTCGTGACGCTGCAGAGCAACGTCTGGGCGTCCCTGCCCCTCGCCGTGCAGCAGCGCCTGTTCACGCAGGGCAAGTTCTCCGAGATGTGGCCGCTCGGTCCGGACTCCCCGGCGTCCAAGGGCAGGCCGCGCAACATCAAGATCCGCTGGATCGAGGACAGCCTGCTCGACATGGCGCAGGACGTGTACGGCATCGAGGTCGTCCCCGGCGCCTACACCCCGCCGGCCAAGTTCGACGGCCTGCACGTGCTCGCCATCGCGGACGGCGCCCGTTCGGCGACGCGCGACGCGTTCTCCGCCCAGTTCGGCACGCCGAGCCGCGAACTGTTCTCAGTGGACGGTTCGCCGCTGGACGAGCGGGTCCTCGGCATCCGCGTCAACGCCAAGGTGCCCGACGAGCACACCGTCCCGCTCACCGTGGGGCAGAACAGGTTCCTCTTCAACTCGCTCGGCGGCGGCTTCATCAACATGCGCCTCACCGCCGAGGAGGCCTCCGAGATCGTCGCGCTCGGCGAGAGCGGCCCCGTCTCGTGCATCGGCAAGTTCGGCTGCTCGATGCGCCCCCAGGGCAACGGCCGCTTCGTCTGCGACCGCCACCGCGCCGTCTTCAAGCCGTCCGTCGACAAGCTCTCCTACCTGTGGCCCCGGATCCTCGACGGCCTGCGCTTCTTCGGCGTCGGAGTGGCCGACGTCGTCGGCATCAACTCGTTCACCCTCGGCATGCAGCAGATGTCGAAGTTCACCGCACAGCTCGCCCCCTCCACGTTCGGCTTCCTGCTCGGCGACGCCGCGAACTCCCTGCACTTCTGGCCGGGCCGGGGCCTCAACACGGGCCTGAAGAGCGCGCTCTCCCTGGCCGTGAACCTGCAGAAGCGCTGGCGGGGCAACGCCTTCCGCGCGGCGGACTTCGCCCAGCACGAGGGCATCATGCAGCAGCTCCAGTACCGCGAGAAGTCCCGCGCCTGGACCACCATGCTCATGCCCGACGCCGAAGGCACCCCGCGCGGCATCGAGGACCGCATCCGCACGGGCCTGCAGGGCCCCTGCGACCGCGCCGCCCTGGTCAAGACCCTGTTCGAGCGCGTGATCGCCATCAAGAACCGCATGGGCGACCGCATGGGCCCGCTCGCCACCGACGAGTGGTACTACGGCCGCATCATCGCCATGGACACCCGCACGCTGAAGGTCATGGTGGAGTCCGGGGCGTGGATCACGCGGGAGATCGGCGGCGAGGAGGTCGAGGTCCCCTCGGCGGCGCCGGCCATCGCACCCGAGCAACCGTCGAACCGGGGACTGTCGCTGGTCAGCTAGCCCGTCTTTCGCACCTGCCGTGCGGGAAGCGCCCCGCTTTCTGTGCGTCGACGCGCAATCCGCGTTCTCGGGGCAAAGGGCTGCGCGCCTTTTGGTTCGCGTGTTCATTCGCTCAATCCGCTCGACGTTTTACCGCGCCGGCGGCCGGATCGTCGAAGTGTCCGTGCGCGAATATCCGTTTCGCGGTTGGTTCGAAGAGGGGATCTTGATGTTGATCCGCGCGGGCGGGCGTTGATCTCCGCAGGCCGGGTGATCACGATCGTCGTGGGTGGGCTCATTGCCGGTGCAGGTCCGCTTCGGCGCCGCCGGTCACCGATCCGGCGGCCGTGCTTGCCGGACGTGATCGGCTCCCGCGTGACCTCACGTCAGGGCAGTCGCGACCGCACGACGGCGGCCGGCTCGGCGGGAAATGTCCTGTTGTTGGCATTGACATGACTCAGTGAGCCTGCAGACTCCGATATTCCTGCTGGGCTGGGTGCGCGGAAGCAGGCGCGCACCCCATTCGGGCGAGGGAGAATCCCCACGCTGGGTCTCCCCGCGCGCTTGCGGTTCGGGCATCATGGAAATGTCGGACAGCGAGGGGAGGGGCGCGGGCGATGGATTCACGAAAGGACCTGCTGACCCATCAGATCGACCTGACAGGGATTCCTCTTTCAGAACTCTGCTTTCTCCGTCAGCCTGAACTGAGCGCCGCGATCCGGCGGGCTATGGCGCACGCCCGCAGCACGGCACCGGCGGACGCAGTCCAGGAACAAAGGTGAGCCCAGGGGGCCTGCTGGGGAGGCTCCACCTGCCGATCTCCGTTTTCGACCAGATCTGTGCCGGCCCGATCGACGCCCGCAGCGTCGCTGTGCTGCGCGACAGTCAGTACAACGCCCGGCGGTTGATGCTCAGGTCGTTGCTGGAGATACCACCGCGAGCAGGTCCGTTCAGCGACGTCGCACGGGTGTGGTCCGTGCTCGCCGAGGCAGAGCGCACCGCGCCCGAGGTGGTGGAGTCGGTGCTCATGTACCCGATGGTGGGCGTTCGTCTGGCCAGGGCGTTGCACGACGGTCCCGCGGCGTCCGCGAGTGAAGCCGCGGTGCTGCACGTCGTCGCCGCCGCGGCCGCTGTCCGATGTGGACTGGACTGCGTCGTCGCGGTGCCGGTCGTGCACGGCGCCGTGACGTTGCCGACGGTCGGTCAGTGGCAGCTCCCCTCCGCCGGTTTCCCGGTCGGGCACGTCGAGCTGCGCATCGACGGGGGAGCGGCGGAGATCATCGGACGCGGGGCCACGTTCACGGCCGCCGAGGAACACGAGGTCTCGGCGGACGGCCGGACTCTGACGGTCACCGTCGAGGACCTCGACCCGCATCGCGAGTTCACGACCTCGTTGCCGCCCGCTCCTCTCGACGCGGTCGAACACGACGAGTGGCGCAAGCTGCTCGGCGAGGCCTATCGCCTGCTCACGCGGTGGCATCCCGGTTTCGCCGAGGAGTTGGCGGCCGCGTTGCGCGTGCTGGTCCCACTCGGCGCCACGGCCGTCGTCGCTTCGTCGTCGTCACACGCGTTCGGCGCGATCGCCCTGTCGGCCAAGGAATCGGCCACGCAACTCGCTGAAGCGCTGGTGCACGAGATCCAGCACTCGAAACTGAACGCACTGGTGGACCTGGTCGACCTCAGCGCCGAGCAGACCAAGTGGGTCTACGCCCCGTGGCGGGACGATCCACGCGGGTTGATCAGCATGCTGCACGGAATCTACGCGTTCACGAGTGTGGTCGAGTTCTTGCACGTGCAGCGCGATCTGGTGCCGGACGCCGAGGCGCGCCGAGCCGGGTTCGCGTTCGCGCTGCGCCTCCGCCAGGTCAGGACGGCCGTGGGCTCGTTGCGCGGCAACACCGATCTCACCGACCTGGGCAGGGCGTTCGTCGCCGGTGCCTCGGTGCGGCTTGCCGAGTGCGAGACCGCACCGGTACCGGCAGGACTGGAGGCGACGGTCACCGACCTGCTCACCGAGCACCGCGCCGGCTGGTGCGCGCGGCACGTGAAGCCTCACCCGGCCGACGTTTCGGCGCTCGCCGCCGCGTGGGTGCGTGGTGCCGAGTGTCCGGGCACGGCGCGCACCGAGATCGTGCCGGGCAGTGTGAGCGGAGGCTCTCGGAGAAGAACACTGCTGGAGATGCGCGTGCTCGCCCCCGAGAGGTTCGAGCACGCGGTCTCGATCGAGTCGGCCGACACTATGTTCGCGCGAGGGGAACGCGAGGCGGCGGCGGCCGAGTACGCCCGTCGCATCGGGTCCGACCCCCGTGACGGTGACGCGTGGATCGGACTCGCGCTGGCCTCACGTGCCACGGCACTGTGCGACCAGCCCGCGACGGTGCGCGCCGTGCACGCGGCGGTCGCCACGCGCACCGGCACCTCACCCGAGCCGGGACTGCTCGCCGCCTGGATGGCGGCGAGCTGACCGTCAGAGTTCCATCGTGTCCGTGTCGCAGTTCGCTCGCACCGACTGGCTCGCGGCGACCGTGGCCGGGTGCTTGTCGCCGAGCACCTGACGGAAACCGGCCATCGTCTTCGTGTGCAGGATCGCCGCCTCGTCGGACCGGCCCGTCGCGGCGAGGTCGATCGAGAGGTTCAGAGCCACGGCGAGGGTGGACGGGTGGGTCTCACCGAGCACGCGGGCCGAGCGGACCAGCAGGTCCTGGTCCAGCACCAGCGCTTCGGCGTGCTCTCCCAGGGCGGCCAGGTCGCTCGCCAGGTTCGTCGCCGTGACCAACGAGAACGGGTGGTTCTCGTCGAACACCGCGTGCAGCCCGCGCAACGCGTGTTCGTTGAGCTCGCGAGCTCGCTGCACGTCTCCGGACAGCCGGCAGGTCACCGCGAGGTTCGTGGCCGCGATCAGGGTGTAAGGGTGGTCCTCGCCGCGCACCAGCTTGAAGAGGCGGATGCTCTCCTCGGCGATCTCCAGCGAACCCGGCAGGTCCGGGATGAGTCGCAGGTCCGCGGCAAGGCACATCAGCGAGGTCGCGGTGTCGATGTGCTCGTCGCCGTGCCTGCGGCGGTAGAGAGCGACGCACTGTTCCGACTGTTCGCGCGCGCCGACGTGGTCGCCTGCCTTGCGCAGTGCCACCGCGAGGTTCCGCATCGCGCCGATCGTGAACGGGTGGTCCTCGCCGAAGAGTTCTTTCTGCTTCGCGAGCGTGCTCTGCTGCATCCGGCCCGCGCCCACGTAGTCGCCGCATTCCCTCGTATCCATGGAAAAGGCGTTCAGAGACCGGTAGGTCTGCAGGTGGTCGGCGCCGAGCACGGCGGTCTTGCGTCGCACCACGTTCTCGTCGAGATCGCGTGCGCGGAAGAACTGGCCGGTGAGCCGATAACAGCTGGCGAGGTTGTTCGCGTAGTTGAGCGTGGCCGGGTCGTTCTCGCCGAGGAGGTCCCTGGACTTGTCGTACACCTGCTGCTGGAGCTCGAGCTCCTCGGCGAACCTGCCCTTCGTGCGCCGGTCCGCGGCCACGGTGTCGAGCATGGTCAGCAGGGTCTCGTTGTCCTCGTCGACCGCGCCTCGCAGCAGTTCGAGGTTCCGCTCGTTGAGCGCCATGGCCTGGTCGATCTTGCCGAGCCTGCGCAGCGCGACCGCGTACCGGCGTGACATCTCGAGCGTGTCCAGGTCCGCGTCGCCGAGCGTGTCCCGCCACACCGCGACGCACTGCTCGGAGAGGTCGAGCGCGCCACCGTAGTCACCGCTCGCATGGAGGTAGCGGACGATGTTGAGCATCAGCAGCCGCACCCACTTGTCACGGCAGTCCATCGCCCGCGACATGGTGGTGTGGGGGAGGAGCTCGGCGTAGCGCGGCCAGTTCTCGCTGTTCTCCGGGTCTCCGGGATCACCGTGGACGAGCAACTCGTGGACCGCGTGTCGCATGTTGTCCTGCTCGTTGCGATCCAGGCGGTTCTTCAACACCGTCTGGACCAGCCGGTGCAACTGGAGCGTGTTGTTTCGATGATCGATCTTCGCGAGGCTGTACCGGCTGATCTCGCGCACGGCACGGTTGAGCTTGATCGGATCGCTGAAGGCCTCGGACAGCGCGTCGGGGACGGGAGCGCCGCGCACACCGCTGAAAAGGTTGCGGGAGATGGGTTCCGGACCGAAGAAGGCGCAGACTTGGAGGAGCTGCAACGCCGCGCGGTGCTCGTTCTTCAACCGGTTCAGCGGAACGTTCCACGCCGCCGCGACCGGCAGCTGGTAGTCGGTCGACGTCCCCGTCTCCAGCAGTTCGGTGCGGTTCTGTTCGAGCAGTCCCAGATACTCCGAGACCTGCATGCCGGTCTGTGCCCGCCACGCGGCCGCCTGCTCGATCGCCAGGGGCAGGTCGCCCAGTGCCTCGGCGAGTCGTTCCGCGTCGGCGTCGGACAGCTCACCTCCGCGGCGGTTCAGCAGTTCCTTGCTCTCGGCGCGGGTGAACAGGTCGACCTCGACCGGCCGTGCGACGCCCGCCCACTCGGAGTTGCGGGACGTGACCACCACGTGGCCGGTGCCGGCGGGGAAGAACTGCCGGACCGCTTCGGGGCGATCAGCGTTGTCGAAGACCAGGAGCCAGCGCGAATGGGGAGCCTCGCCGCGCCGCAGCGTCTCGAGCACCGCGGGCACCGCCGTGTCTGCGGACGTCGCCGCGGGGACACCCATCCTCTTCGCCAGTTCGACCAGACTCGACGTGATCTGAGCCGGGTGTTCCGCCGAGATCCACCACACGACGTCGTACTCCGACGCGTGCTGATAGATGTACTCGACGACCGTCTGGGACTTGCCGACACCACCCATGCCGTGCAGCGCCTCGGGCAGGACCGCTGTCGCGCCGGGTTCCAGCAGGCGCTGACGTAGTTGTTCCAGCAACTGCTGCCTGCCGACGAAGTCGGTGTTGCGCAGCGGGACCGGCCCCCACACCCGAGGTTGGCTCACGCCTTCGCGACGTGATTCAGTCGAACGAGGGACTTCTAGAGCTGACACGTTTTCTCCCTCGGTCGACGTCGCGGCGGCTGGCGGCACGGCCACGTTCGGGGGTTCGGTCAACGGCACTGAGGAATCCTCCTGGTCTACGAGCTGAATCGATCCAGATCGGTTCTGTTGCTCGTGAAGCCTAGAGGCGGCAAGGCGTTTCGCTCTATTGCTGTAGGGACCCGAAAGCGCCCGGAAGACGGCTTCCTGGACTCTGATGTAGGGCAGGTTCTCGGGGTTCGACACGGGATCATCGGTGTCGTCCGGTGCGTCGAGCGCGGCGACGAAGTTCCGCAGGGTCCCGTTGACGTGCTCGGCGTACCGGCCCACCATCCGGGCGACCCTGATGGTGTCCATCCGGCGGACCCCGGACAGCAGCTCCTCGCGGACGCCCTCGTGGAACTCGTAGGCCACGCGGGCCGGGTCGGGCGAGGAACCGTTGGCGGGCAGGCGTTTGAGCAGGCCGCTCAGCACGACCTCGGCCAAGGTGGACAGGCTCGACCCCGGCAGCATGATCCGCTGGACGAGCGTGATGAGCGGCAGGCTCAGAGGGATCGCCGCCAGCAGGCCGGCCAGGTGGAACGCCTGCACCGACGCCTGCGTGCGGAAGCGCATCACCCGTGTGCGCACCGAGAGCTGCTCCTCCGCCTCGGGCTCGATGGTGACCACGTCCTCGTCGGCCCGTTTGCAGACCAGGGTGGCCGTGGTCTCGACCCATTCGGAGCCCGGTGAGGTGAGCAGCCTCGACCAGCCGGAGAACCAGTCGGCGGAGAGACCCAGCACGGGCACCGGGAGAGTGCCCGCGTCGCCGACGTCGAGCGCGAGGTCCGGCTCCACCACCCGCACTCGCAGGTCCTTGTTGGCCGCGCCTGGTCCCGGTGCGTTCAACCGCACGCGGCGAGTCGTCAGGCCGCCCCACCGCCACAGCCGTTGCTCGAGGACGTGCACGACGGCGGTCGGCATCACCCGGCCCCACTGGTACAGCAGCTCACCCGCCGAGCCCTCGTGCCACGCGCGGCCGACGGCGTCGGTCATCACGAGCACGATCCTCCTGCCCGTCGGGTCGACGACGTCGGGCCAGCGGTGCCCCCGGCCCGGCCGGCCCTCCGGCATCAGCGTCAGGTCGGCGAGCGAGGCCTTCGAGCAGTCGAGCCGCATCAGGCGCACGTCGCGGAACGCACCCAGGCGGCGCAACAAGAACAGGAAATCACGCACCGTCTGCTGCCAGATCTCCATCGACGGCCCGACGTCCGCCACCAGGACCACGTCGAAGCGACGGGACGGTGCTGGGCGCCATTCGGGCAGCCACAACCCTTCCTGTGCGGCACGGACCGCCGTCGCCTCCTCGTCCAGCGCGGACCGCCACGGTGACGGCGACCTGCGGGTGAACGGGCGCAGGGCCGCCTCGATCCGCCGCGGTTCGGACAGCGCGGGAACCGTGGGCCAGGCCAGGGGAGCCTCGCCGTCGGGTGCAGTGCCACCGAACTCCGTCGTCGGCGTGCCCCTGAAAGATCCCGGCGTCCAGTTCCTCGCTTGCGGGGCGGGCTGCTCGGGCGGTGCGGGAGGCGCGGGTGCCGCGGACTCCCGCTGCTCCGGCGTCTCCTCGGCGGCCTCGGCCTCGGCCTCAGGCTCGCGGGTGGACGGGGTGGGAGCGGGCACCTCCTGGGGGTCCGCGTCGGACGGAGGTGCCGGCTCCGGCCCGGTACCGGGCGAGCGCAACCGCCCTGCGAGCCACAGGGCGTCCCGCACCTCCCGGTAGGTCAGGTCCGATGTGGACAGCGGCTCGGCCGCTCCGTGGGCGTGAACGAACTGTTGGAGCACAACAGCATCGACACCGGCCAGGTCACCGGCCGGTGTTCGTTCGTCCCGCGGAGGCAGACTCATCCCGCCTCCGACGACAACGGGTGCCAGATCGCGGTGAGGAGCTTGTTCCAGTCCTGGTCCGGCGCGTAGTTACCGGACGTGGCGAGCTGCGTCGCGAGGTGCACGGCGTTGAGCAACTGGTCGGAGGCCAGCCCGCCGAGCTGCGCGCTGCGTTCCAGGAAGTCGGCGATGAGCCTCGACAGGTCGACGCTGTCCGTCCCGCCCAGGTGCGCGGCGACCATGCCGCCCAGCTGGTCGAAGTCCGGCGCCTCGAAGTGGAGCGTCAGGCATCGGCGCAGGAAGGCCGGGGGGAACTCGCGCTCGCCGTTGCTGGTGATGATGACGATCGGGAACTGCCGGCACCGCACGACACCGTTGCCCACCACCGCGGAACCGCCGCGATCGGCGGTGAACACGGTGACGTCCGGCTGTTTCCTGGCGAGCCGCACCAACTCCGGTACGTCGTACTCGCCCTCCTCGAAGACGTTCAGGAGGTCGTTGGGGAGATCGATGTCGCCCTTGTCGAGTTCGTCGATCAACAGCACCCTCGGAAGGTCGAACGGGAGCAGCGCGGTGCCGAGCGGGCCCAGGTGGACGTAGTCGCCCACGTCCGGTTCCCCTTCTCCGCCAGGGGATCGGCCCGCGGCGGCCTGCACGCGGCCGATGGCGTCGTAGAGGTACAGCCCGTCTTTGAGCTCCGTGCGACTCGTCACGGGCCACCGCAGGACCGGGCCGAGGCCGAGCTCCCTCGCGACCAGATAGGCGAGCGAGGACTTCCCGGTACCGGGATTTCCCGTCACCAGCAACGGCCTGCGCAGGTAGATGGCCGCGTTGACCGTGATGACCTCGAGCGGCTGCGGCTTGCGCGGCGTGCGAAGCAACGCGCCGATCCGCCGGACGGTCTCGGCCTCGTCGTCCTGCGGGCGCACCACCTGGCCCTCACCGGTGAACCTGCGCCACGGAGGTGGTTCCGGCAGCGCGCCGATCGGCGACGTCGCCGCGTCTCCGGTGCCGCGGTACACGTGCCATCCGGGCGAGGCGGGAACCTCACCCTGTTTCGCGGAACCGTTCGAACCCTGGTTCATCCCTATCCCACCGACACCCCTTCTGGCGGTGCCGGGTGAATCGGCGCCACCACCCTCGCCGGGTCGTCCCACAACACGGTCAGCTTCGCGCAGACGTGGCCCCCCGCCGCGCCTTCGGCGAACGCCGTCGCCCTTGCCAGCCTGATCCGCTCGAGCAGGTGGTGCGGGTCGTCCTCACTGTGCAGGAGCTCCTCGACGACGGCCAAGAACTCGGCCGAGTCGCACTTCTCCCGATGCCAGACGACGAGCGGGACGCCGGCGCGCAGGCCGGCGGCGATCTCGTCCCGGCCCGTCCTGTCGGTCTGGGGCGGCGCGCTCAGCACCAACGAGACCAGCTTGGGCTTGCGTTCGAAGTTCGAGACGAGCTCCCGCCACCCGTCGCCGCCCGAGGACCGGCTCCAGAACGCGGAGTCCCTCTGGATCGCGCCGGAGCTCAGGAGCTGGAAGGTCAGCTCGTCCCACCGCGCGTGCCACGACCGGTGCCACTTGCGCTTGACCATCCGGTCGAGACTGCGCACCACGAGCGGGTAGTGGCAGCCGATGGGCTCGGGAATGGGCGAGTCGGTCTCCCACGGCCACTGGTCGACGTCGAGGTTGATGATCTCGCTCGGCAACAGGAACTCGATGCGGATCTCGGGGCGGTACTGCCCCCAGTCCGCCTCGGTCTCCTCCACGAGCGCGGCCACGTGCTTCTTCATCGAGTCCAGCACGTCGACGAGATCCGCGCCCCGCGTCGGCGACCATCCGGCCGACATGCCGAGCTGGCGCCAGTGCGACAGGCGGTAGCGGCCACCCGTCGCGCCCTCGCGTTGCAGCTGCAGGATCAGGTACGCCTCGGAGCGCGGCGGCGGCACGATGAGGCCGAGCGTCTCCACGACCTCGTCCCGCACGGCCTTCAGCTCCGCCGCCAGCTCCATGCGCACCGCCTGGTTCTCGACCCACCGCCGCAGCTCGATGGCGAGCTCCGGCCGGACCCTGGCGGCGATGTGTTCCACGAACAGCAACGGCTTCGGAATTCCATTCGAATCGGAATTCAGCGTCTCCAGTGCGCGAAACACACCGGTGTGCGTCGTCTGTTCACGCAGTTGCGGCGCGGCCGGTCCGGCGATGGCATCGTAAATGTCGGCGATGTCGGCCACGACAACGCCCTGCAACAGTGCGAACAGCTTTTTGGTCTCTTCCGCCGGCAGCATTTCGAGCGCCGTCATGTCGGTCACGATCTCCCGCACCGCCGCCATCGGCCTCGAACCCCGCTCGATCCGCTCGAGCACCCGCAGCAGCGCCCTCAGACCCCTCGGGTGCTGGGCGCACACCTCCGCCAGGCTGTACAGGTGGCCCACCGCGTTCTGGTGCTCGCCGAACGGCAGCGGCTCCTGGAGTTCGTCGCGGACCATGCGGGCGACCAGGTTGCGTCCGTCGCGATCGGTGAGGAAGGTGATGTTCTGCAAGGCTTCGACGAGAGGCCACAGTGCCCCGCCACCCGCACCCTCCTCCGTCCACGCCATGCCTGGCCTCCCCGCTCGAGGTCGGTGTTCGGAGTATTGCATTGTTTTGCTCGGCCTGAGGGTGTCGTTTGCCGTTCATCAGGCATTACACGCCGTGCTCACCACGAAGGAGTTTCATCCAATAGTGTGTGAACCGCTTCCGCCGAACGGCGCACGGGAATGGACTCCCCTTCAATTTCGTGAAGCACCCGCAACAGATCGTCGATGCCGCCCTCGTAGTCCAGGCACGTCCGCACGAGTTCGATGACCTGCAACCGCGCCCGCGACTGGCGGGGCACCGCGTGGGCGATCTCGGAGCGCAGCCGCGACAGCAGGAGCCGGCGTCCCTCGTCGTCGCGGACGCACGGCACCGCCAGCAGGGCGTCGACCAGGTCGGTGAACGCGTCACCGCTCGCGGCCGGCACGGGAGGTGCCGCGGGGCCGTAGAAGTGGACACCGCCGTGGACCGTGCCCGCCTGGAACACGACGCCGTCCACGTCGCCCGTCACCTCGTTGTCGGTGTCGGCGCCCTCTTCCCCGGGATCGGTCACGCGAAGCAGCTTGGCAGCTCGGGATCGGGCCCAGATAGACCCAGGCGTGCATGTCTGGACCCGACCGCGGGTCAGTCCTCGTCGACCTCGCGCCGCGACAACCGAACCTCCTCCACGTCCAGCTTGCGCTGGATCGTCCGCAGCACGATGTCGTCGATCGCCTGCTCGTCGCGCAACCGCACCACGGTCGCCCGCTTGTGCGCGATCAGCTCCAGCCGCAGCGCCGAGTACTCGACCTCCGACTGGGCCACCTCCTCGTCGCCGGCCTGCTTGCCGCGCACGACCTCCCTGTGGTGCTCGTACTCGGCCAGCACCCGCTTGTAGACGACGTCGGAGACGCCCACTTTGTCGGCCAGCCTCGGCAGCGCCTCGTAGGCCTCCTCGGACGCCGTCGACTGGGCGAGCCGGAGCTCCTCGTCCAGCGCCGTGTCCTCGGGCAGGCGGGAGAACCGGATGATCGACGGCAGCATCACCGACTGCACGATCAACGTCAGCACCACGACGCCGGTCGTGATGAGGATGATCTCGTCGCGGAACGGGAACGGCGCACCCCCGACCACGGTCTCGGGCACGGCGAGGGCCGCCGCCAGCGACACGGCACCGCGGAACCCGGCTGCGGAGGACACGAGCCGTTGCCGGGCTCCGACGCGGCGCAACCGTTGCTGCGGGCGGCGGTCCAAAGCGCGGATCACGTACGGAGTCGTGTAACTCCACAACAACCGGGTGCCGACGACGGTGAGCGAGACGAGTCCGATGGCGGCCAGCGTCGCCAGGGTCTCCGAGCCGTCCAACGACCGGACGGCGGCGTGGGCCTGGAGTCCGATCAGGACGAACAGGGCGCCGTTCAGCACGAACGTCGCGATGCCCCAGAACGCGTAGCTCACCTGACGCGTGTCGGCGCGCACGATGCGGGGGCCGACCTGCGCCAGCAACAACCCGCCCGTCACCACGGCGATCACGCCGGACCCGTGCACCGTCTCGGCCAGCAGGAACGCCGCGAACGGCGTCAGGATGCTGACCACCGTCTCGTGCAACGGGCTGTCGAGGCGCTTGCGGACCTGCACGGCGAGCCAGGCGACCAGAAGGCCCGCCACGGCACCGCCCGCGTAGGAGAGCAACAGCTGCAGGCCGACGCGGCCGGTGCTGAACTCCTGCTCGCCCACGGTGATGGAGACGGCGATCGCGTAGATCACGAGCGCCGTGCCGTCGTTGATCAACGACTCGGCGCGCAGGATCGTCGTGGTGCGGCGCGGCATGCCGCGGGCGATGGCCGAGACCGCCGTCGCGTCGGTGGGCGCCAGTGCCGCGCCGAGCACCCACGCCGGGCCCCAGTCGAGGCCGAGAGCATGGGCCACGGACGCCACCGCCGCGGCCGTCGCGAGCACGAGCAGCGTGCTGAGCAGCACGACCACGCGCAGGTTGTTGCGGATCTCCCGCAACGAGGTGTTGAGGCTCTCCCAGTACAGCAACGCCGGCAGGAAGATCAGCAGCATCGCCTCGGGCGGCAGGCTGACCTCTTCCAGGGCGGGCACGAAGCCGAGCACCGCGCCGCACACCACCAGCAACACCGGGGCGGCGACGCGCAGCCGTCCGGACACGACGCTGCTCGCGAGGATGCACACACCCAGCACCACTACGAGTTCGAGACCGAGCATGCGCTAAAAGATAAGCCGGTCAGACCCTGAGCGCGTCATCCAGTTCGGCCAGGAGCCGGGACTTGGGGCGCGCTCCCACGATCTGGCGGATCGGCACGCCGTCGCGGAACAGCAGCATCGTCGGCAGCGACATCACCTGGTAGTCGCGGGCGGTGGCGGTGTTCTCGTCTGCGTTGATCTTGACGACGGTCAGGTCGTCGCGCTCGCGGTCGATCTCCTCGAGCACCGGGGTGAGCATGTGGCACGGTCCGCACCACTGCGCCCAGAACTCCACCAGCACGGTGCCCGTCCGGGTCTGGTCCGGGAACGTGGCGTCGGTCAGCTGCTGCACTGGATCTCCTCGGGTACGACACACGGGTCTTGGAAGGCGAGTCTGGCCAGCAGGAACTCCCGGACGGTGCCCAGCCGGTCCAGGCACGCGTCCACCTCGGCGAGCTTGCGCCGGTAGACCTCCCGCGAGTCCGGGCACGAGTCGCCGGACTCGTGCCCCGCGCGCAGGCAGGCGACGAACGGGCGGGTGTCCTCCAGCGACAGCCCGACCGCCTGCAGCGACTGGATCTCCCGCACGAGCCGCAGGTGGTTCTCGCCGTACTCGCGGTAGCCGTTGGGCGTGCGCCGCGCTTCGAGGAGCCCCTCGGACTCGTAGAACCGCAACGCACGAGTGGTGGTGCCGGCTCGCTTGGCCAGTTCGCCGATCCTCATGGCCCGAACGCTAAACCTTGACGCTCACGTCAACGCAAGCCCGCGGAAATATTCCCGCTCCGGCCAGGATTCCCACCCAGTGGCCGCCCCGGCGTGAGGTCCCTCCGCGCCCACAGAATGCGAGGAAACGAAGAGAGGGGGACCGGTGGGCTCACAGCTGCATCTGGCCGCGGCGCTGCACGCGTCCGGCGAAGAGGCTTTCACCGCAGGGCATTGGGCCGGGCTCGTGCGGGAGGCCGAGGAGGCCAAGCTCGACTTCGTCACGTTCGGCGACTCGCTGGACGGGCGGGAGGGGCTCGACGCGGTGCTGACGGCCGCCCGCATCGCGCCGCTGACCAGGCACGTCGGCCTGGTGCCGACGGCGGTCGTGACGCACACCGAGCCGTTCCACCTGTCCAAGGCGATCGCCACGCTCGACTACGTGAGCACAGGCCGGGCGGGCGTCGAGCTGACGGTGGCGCCCGATCCCGCCGGCGCGCGGCACTTCGGGCGGCGCACCATCGGCACCGGCGCCGAGCTGTGGGAGGAGGCGGGCGACTACGCCGAGGTCCTGCGCCGGCTGTGGGACAGCTGGGAGGACGACGCGGAGATCCGTGACGAGGCCACCGGGCGGTTCATCGACCGCGACAAGCTGCACTACATCGACTTCGAGGGCCGGTGGTTCAAGGTCCGCGGACCGTCCATCACCCCGCGCCCGCCGCAGGGACATCCGCTGATCGCCGCCTCCAAACCGTTGGGGGACATCGTGTTCGCCGACGAAGTCTCGGCCACCGACAGGCTCGTGTTCCGAGACGCCGACGCGGCCACGCCCGTGGACCAGCTGGTCGCCTGGCACGCGGAGGGGTTCGCGGGCTTCCGGCTGCACGGTGATCTCCAGCGGATCACCCGCGAGCTGGTGCCGGAACTGCGCCGCCGCGGCCTGTTCCGCACCGAGTACGCGCACACGACCTTGCGTGGCCACCTCGGCCTCGCCCGGCCCGCCAACCAGTTCGCCTAGAAGGAGCGCGAGATGACCAAGCAGATCCACCTCGCCGCGCACTTCCCCGGCGTGAACAACACGACCGTCTGGAGCGATCCGCAGGCGGGCAGCCACATCGAGTTCGAGTCGTTCGTCCACTTGGCACAGACCGCCGAACGGGCGAAGTTCGACTTCTTCTTCCTGGCCGAGGGGCTGCGGCTGCGCGAGCAGGGCGGCCAGATCTACGACCTCGACGTCGTGGGCCGCCCGGACACGTTCACCGTGCTCGCCGCGCTGGCGGCCGTCACCTCCAGGCTCGGCCTCGCGGGCACGATCAACTCCACCTTCAACGAACCCTACGAGGTGGCGCGGCAGTTCGCCTCGCTCGACCACCTGTCGGACGGGCGCGCCGCCTGGAACGTCGTGACCTCGTGGGACGCGTTCACCGGCGAGAACTTCCGGCGCGGCGGGTTCCTCGCGAACGAGGACCGCTACACCCGCGCGGAGTCGTTCCTGCGCGCCGCGTGGAAGCTGTTCGACACCGGCGTGGGGCCGTTCGAGCACACCGACCAGCACTTCGACATCAGCGGCACGTTCGGCGTCCCGCGCTCGCCGCAGGGCCGTCCGGTGATCCTGCAGGCCGGGGACTCGGAGGAGGGCAGGGAGTTCGCCGCGGCCACCGCTGACGCGATCTTCTCGCGGCACGGCACGCTGGAGGCCGGGCAGAAGTTCTACCGCGACGTGAAGGGGAGGCTCGCGAAGTACGGCCGCACGCACGACCAGCTCGTGGTGCTGCCCGCGGCCACGTTCATCCTCGGCGACACGGACGCGGACGCCCAGGAGAAGGCCGCGGTCGTGCGGCGTCAGCAGGTCAGCGGCGCGACCGCGATCCGGTTCCTCGAACAGGTCTGGAACCGGGACCTCAGTGAGTACGACCCGGACGGTCCGCTGCCCGACGTCGAGCCGCTGGCCGGTGAGAACACCGTCGCGAAGGGCCGCGCGAGCGTGCGGATGTTCAAGGACCCGGCGCAGACCGTGCGGGAGTGGCGGGAGAAGGCCGCGGCCAAGAACCTGTCCATCCGCGACCTCGTGATCGACGTGAGCGCCCGGCAGACGTTCATCGGGTCGGCGGACAGCGTCGCCACCCAGATCGACGACCTGGTGCAGGCCGACGCGGCGGACGGGTTCATCCTCGTGCCGCACGTGACGCCGGGCGGTCTCGACGAGTTCGCCGACACCGTCGTGCCGTTGCTGCAGGAACGCGGCGTCTTCCGGTCCGAGTATTCAGGTCCGACGTTGAGGGATCATCTCGGTATCCGATAGTTGTTCAGCACGTGGACGTCCTTGCCCGGCCGGTTCGTCGGTACCTAACGTGAGCGTCGTTGAGTGAGTGCTCTCCTCAAGAGCGCAGGGAAGGGAGGACAGGATGACCGCCGCCGGATCGATCCTGTCCTCCCGCTGCCACAACGACTGTACGAGCTGACCTCCTTCTCGCTCGTCTCACGTTCCCCGCCGCAGCAAGGACTCGCCATGACCTCTGGCACGCTGACGCTAGTGTCCACGAAGGACGATGATCTCCCCTCGTTACCGGTCGTGCCCGCTCGCCACCCGTGGCGCTGGGTCGGTGTCGCGTTCGTGCTGGTGCTCGCCGCGCAGTTCGTGCACGGCCTGGTCACGAACCCCGCCTGGGACTGGCCGACGTTCGCCCGGTACTTCACCGCCCAGTCGATCCTGACCGCCGTCGGCACGACGATCTTCCTGACCGTCTTCGGCACCGTGCTGGGGTTCGCGCTCGGCATCGTCGTGGCGGTGCTGCGGATGTCGAAGAGCCCGTTCCTGTCCGCTGTCGGCTGGACGTACATCTGGGCCTTCCGCTCGATCCCGCTGATCGTGCAGCTGCTGTTCTGGTTCAACATCTCCTATCTCTACCAACGACTTTCGGTCGGCATCCCGTTCGGGCCGGAGTTCGTGAGCTTCGAGACCATCGCGCTGATCAGCCCGATGGGCGCGGCCGTGCTCGGTCTCGCGCTGCACCAGGCGGCCTACGCGGCGGAGATCGTCCGGTCCGGCGTGATCTCGGTCGACCGCGGGCAGCTGGAGGCGGCGGCCGCGCTCGGCATCCCGAGGTTCCGGCAGTTCCGCAGGATCGTGCTGCCCCAGGCGATGCGCTCGATCCTGCCCAACGCCGCCAACGAGGTGATCAGCCTCTTCAAGGGCACGTCGGTCGTCTCCGTCATGGCGATCGGCGAGCTCTTCTACCAGGTCCAGGTCATCTACGGCCGCAACGCGCGGGTCGTCGCGCTGCTGATGGTCGCGACCGTCTGGTACATCATCCTGACCACCTTGCTCTCGATCGGCCAGCACTACGTCGAGCGCTACTTCGCGCGAGGAGACCGCCGGTGATCGAGGTTCTGGGCGTGCACAAGAGCTTCGGCACCCTGGAGGTGCTGCGCGGGGTGTCACTCGACGTCGCGGCCGGCGAGGTCGTGGTGGTGCTCGGGCCGTCCGGCTCCGGCAAGTCGACGCTGCTGCGCACGATCAACCACCTGGAGAAGGTCGACCGCGGGTACATCACCATCGACGGCGACCTGATCGGCTACCGGCGGCGCGGCGGCAAGCTCCACGAGCTCAAAGAACGCGAGATCCTCAAGCAGCGCAAGGACATCGGGTTCGTCTTCCAGAACTTCAACCTCTTCCCGCACCTCACCGCGCTGGAGAACGTCGCGGAGGTGGCGCGGCTCTCCGACGCGCGGCACTTCCTGGAGCGGGTCGGGCTCGCCGACAAGGCCGACGCCTACCCGCGGCAGCTCTCCGGCGGCCAGCAGCAACGCGTCGCCATCGCCCGGGCCCTGGCCACGCGGCCGAAGGTCGTGCTGTTCGACGAACCGACGTCCGCGCTCGACCCCGAACTGGTCGGCGAGGTGCTGGACGTCCTGCGCGACCTCGCCCGCTCCGGCACCACGATGGTCGTCGTCACGCACGAGATCGGCTTCGCCCGCGAGGTGGCCGACCGGATCGTGTTCATCGACGAGGGTCTGATCGTCGAGGAAGGAGCACCGGAACAGGTGCTCGACCACCCCGTCCACGAGCGCACCCGCGCTTTCCTGTCCAAGGTCCTGTAGAAGGAGTTCGTCGTGCGCAAAGTACTTCTCGCCGTCCTCGCGTTCGGTCTGGCCGCCTGTGGCACCGCCGGTGGTGAGGAACCCGCCGGCGGTGGGGGCGTCGGTGTCAACCTGACTCCGCAGCAGAACCGCATCACCGCCACCAAGGACGACAAGATCGCCTCGAAGGTGCCGGAGAAGTTCAGAACGAAGGGAGAGCTGACGATCGGCGGATCCGCCGGCACAGCACCACCCCTGCGCTTCTACGCCACCGACGACAAGACCGTGATCGGCGTCGAGACCGACATCGCCACGCTCGTCGCGGACGTGCTGGGCCTGAAGCCGAAGCTCGAGGTCTCGTCGTGGGAGAACCTCTTCGTCGGCCTGGACAGCGGCGCCTACGACCTCGGCCTGTCGAACATCACCGTGACCGAGGCGCGCAAGGAGAAGTACGACTTCGCCACCTACCGGCTCGACACGCTGGCGTTCGAGGCGAAGAAGGGCGGCACCTGGAAGGTGAAGGAGCCCAAGGACGTGGCCGGCAAGGTGATCGCCGTGACGTCCGGGACGAACCAGGAGAAGATCCTGGTCGACTGGAGCACCAAGAACGTCGCCGACGGCCTGAAGGCCACCGACATCAAGTACTTCCAGAACTCGTCGGACTACTACCTCGCGCTGCAGTCCGGCCGCATCGACGCCTACCTCGGCCCGAACCCGTCGTCGGCCTACCACGCGGCGACGTCCGGCCAGACCGAGGTGATCGGCAACTTCTCCGGCGGCGCCACCGTCCAGGGCAAGATCGCCGCGACCACGAAGAAGGACAGCGGCCTCGTGACGCCCGTCCAGGAGGCGCTGAACCTGCTGATCGCCAACGGCAAGTACGCCGAGGTGCTGAAGCGCTGGGGCCTGTCCGACGAGGCCGTGCCGACGTCGGAGATCAACCCGCAGGGCCTGCCCAAGAGCTGAGGAGGTTCTCCGTCATGAGGTTCAGCATCACCATCGACACCGAGGACGAGGACACCGCGCTGCGGCTGCTCGGCGCGTTGAGGGAATCAGGCCTGGTACCCGCGGTCGAGGCGGCCGTCGAGGAGGTCGACGTCCGCGTCCTGCCCGACACGAGACAGGTCCTGCTGCACGAGAAGCCCGTCGAGCTGACGCGGCTGGAGTTCGAACTGCTGCTGCACCTGTGCGAGCACACCGACCGGGTGCATCGCCGCCGCGAGCTCCTCGCCACCGTGTGGGGAGTGAACGACGACTACAGCGGAGCCCGCACGGTCGACGTGCACGTCCGGCGGGTGCGGCAGAAGCTCGGTGACGCGGACGTCATCCAGACCGTGCGCGGTGTCGGGTACCTGGTCGCCTCCAGCGCGCGCGTCCGCGTGGAGCGCTCGCCGAACGTGGTACGGCTGGCGGACCGGCGCGCCGGGTGACCGACGAGATCCACTGGACCAGGCCGGACGCTCCCGAGGTCGCGGAGATGATGGCCGACCTGCTGCGGGAGTACGTGAGCAGGTACGGCCAGGCCGCGCGGGAACGGATGGAGCGCTTCCCGGACGAGTCCCTGACCCCGCCCGGCGGACGGCTGATGGTGCTGCTGCGCGGCGGCGTCGCCGTCGCGGGCGGGGCGTTCCGGCGCTACGACGAGCAGACGGCGGAGCTGAAGCGCATCTGGACCCACTCCGCGCACCGCCGCCAGGGCCTCGCGCGGCGCGTCCTGGAGGTGCTGGAGGACGAGGCCGTCCGGCTCGGCTACCAGCGCGTGTACCTGACCACCGGGCCACGCCAGCCCGAGGCGCGCGGCCTCTACCTCGCCGCGGGCTACACGCCGTTGTTCGACGTGACGGTCCCGCCGTCCGGGCCGCTGCCGTTCGAGAAAGGAGTTGCCCCGGTCGGGGACTCGGTGTTGCATGCGAGGCTCACCTCTGGGGGAGTTGATCGATGCTCGACGGCGAGACCGCCACCGACGTGGCTCTCGTGCGCGACCTGATCCGCACGCAGTTCCCGCGCTGGCAGGACCTGCCGGTCCGCGAGGTCGCCCACGGCGGCACCAGCAACGCGATGTACCGGCTGGGCGACGACCTGGCCGTGCGCCTGCCGCGCCGTGAGTGGGCGAGGGACTCGGCGTCCGTGGAGGCGTCGATCGTGCCGCTGGTCGCGCCGCACCTGCCGGTCGCGGTACCGGAACCGCGGGAACTGGGCTCGCCCGGGGAGGGCTATCCGTACCAGTGGTCGGTGGTGCGCTGGCTCGACGGCGAGACCGCCCCGTTCGAGGCGGTGGGTGACGACACGCCGTTCCGGCTGGCGGAGCTGGTTCTCGCGCTGCACGGGATCGACGCGAGCGGCAGGCCGTGGACCACCGGTCGTGGGCGGCTGGACGCGGAGGCGGACGACGAGGCCGTCCGGCGGTGCATCGACCAGATCGGCGGAAGTCCGCTGCTCACGGGTTTGTGGGAGGAGTCGCTGGCTGCCCCTCGGTGGTCCGGGCCACCGCGCTGGCTGCACGCCGACCTGCACGAGGGCAACTTGCTGTTCACCGGTGGCGAGCTGAGCGGGGTGATCGACTGGGGGAGCGCGGGGGTCGGTGATCCGGCCGCGGACCTGATGACCGCGTGGATGTACCTCGACGAACGCGGGCGCAAGCAGTTCCGGCGTGAGGTCGGGTTGGACGATGCCACCTGGGTTCGGGCGCAGGGGTGGGTGTTGCACCTCGCTGTGCTCGCGCTGCCCTACTACCGCGACACGAACAAGTTCCTCGCGGGGATCGCCAGCCGCACGCTCGACCAGCTCTGTCCGGGCTGGGACGACTGATGCGCCTCGAAGCGTCCCTTGTGGACGGACTGATCCGCGACCGGTTCCCTCGCCGGCACGGCCTTCGGCTGACCGGACCGCGGCACCGGCCACGCCACCTGCTGACGCAGGACCACCCGTAGCGGTGGTCGGTGGTGCGCCGGCTGGACGGGGGACATCTCGACGACCGACGCGGTCAGCCCGCACACCGGTGGGCGCCTGGCCCGGCTACTCGCGGAACGCGCCGGGTGACAGTCCCGTCTCGCGGGTGAAGAACTTCGTGAAGTTCGTGGCCTCGCTGAACCCCAGCCGATGCCCGACCGCGGCCGACGACAGCGAGGTGTGCACGAGCAGCCGTTTGGCCTCCAGCGTCACCCGCGCGTCGATCAACGCCTTCGCGGACTGCCCGGTCGCGGCCAGGCAGATGCGGTTCAGGCTGCGCGTCGAGTAGCCGATCCGCGCCGCGTACTCGGCGGCGTTGCGCGTCTCGCTGAACGACCGCTCCAGCTCCTGCTGGAACCGTTCGAACCGGTGGTCGTGCCTCGGGGTGTCACCGGGTAGCCGGGCGACGCGCAGCAGCAGCGCGCCCAGCAGCTGGCGCAGCAGGTCGACCGGTTCGCCCGTCAGCAGGTTGCGGCGGTACTCCTGCCGCAGCTCCTGCACGGCCCGGCTGAAGACCGCCAGCTCCGCCTTCGGGACCGTGTGCAGCACCGGGCCGAACGGGTCGAGCACCGGCGGCGGGAACGCCGGGGTGAAAAGCACCATCGACGCCTCCGCCGAGCCCGTCGGCAGGCGGAGCACGCGGCCTGGGCTGATGTGCAGGAGCGTGCCGGGGGAACACGGGTGGTCCACGAAATCGACCATGGTGGTGCCGGTGCCCGCGGTGAAGAGGAAGAGCTGGTGGAAGTCGGTGCGGTGCACCTTCGTCAGCGTGTCCTCGGTGAGACGGCGGCGGAGCACGCCGAGGTCGAGCGCTTCCAGGCCCAGCTGCCCGCGATCGGGGTTGCTGAAGCCGAACTGCGCGACCTGTCCACTTCTGACCATGGTGAGGCGTGATCCTACCTCGATCGGAGGCGGTCGGGGGAGCACTGTGTGAGCCATGGACAACAAGGAACTCGTGCTCAAGGCCGCCGGCGAACTCTTCGGTGACAAGGACCCGTCCGCTGTGGACCGCTGGGTGGCGCCGGACTACCGCCAGCACAGCGCACTCGTCGCGGACGGACCCGAGGCGCTGAAGGGCCTCGTCGCGAACCTCCCCGAAGGTTTCCGCTACGAACCGGCCCGCGTGATCGCGGACGGCGATCTCGTCGCGCTGCACGGCGTCTACCACGGCTTCGGGCCGGAGCCGCTGGTCGCGTTCGACCTGTTCCGCGTGCGGGACGGCAAGCTCGCCGAGCACTGGGACGCGCTCACGCCCGTCGTCACGACCACCGCGAGTGGACGGTCCCAGACGGACGGTGCCGCGCGGCCCGCGGCGGAAGGCACCGAGGAGAGCCGCGCGCTGGTCGAGGAGTTCGCCCAGCGGATCCTGCAGGACGCCGACTACTCCGTGCTCACCGACTACATCTCCACCGAGACCTACCTGCAGCACAACCCGGAGGCCGCCGACGGGCTCGACGGGTTCGGCGCCGCCGCCGCGAACTGGGCGCAGCAGGGCAAGAACCTGGTCTACAAGACCGTGCACCAGGTCGTGGCCGAGGGCGACCTCGTGCTGCTGCAGTCGGAAGGCGAGTTCGGCGAGCCCGTCGCGTACTGGGACCTGTTCCGCGTCCAGGACGGCAGGATCGTCGAGCACTGGGACGTCATCGCGCCGATCCCCGCGGCGCTGCCGCACGCCAACGGACTGTTCTGACGTGCTCACGACCCTGCCCGGCTACCGGCGCGCGGTCGCACTGGACGAGCCCTTCCGCCCGCTCAGTGCGCCCGCCGCCGACCTGGACCCGCTGACGAGCCTCGCCCTGCGCATGCTCGGCGACGACCCGTGGGTCCGCCCGTTCCGCCTGCCCGGCAGCGCGGACGAACGGCGGCGGACGCTGCGGGCGGTGCTGACCGTCCGTGAACCGGCGCCCTTCGACCCGGAGCTCCTGGCCGTGCTCGACGCGGTGCTCGGCGGTGAACGGCAGCAGCTGGCCGACGCGCGGGACCTGCCCGGGCCGATCTCGGTGTGGCGCGGGGACATCACGCGGCTGAGGGCCGACGCGATCGTCAACGCCGCCAACGACGCGATGCTCGGCTGCTTCCGGCCGATGCACCCCTGCGTCGACAACGCGATCCACCACGCCGCCGGACCGCGGTTGCGGGCGGACTGCCGGCGGATCATGGCGTTGCAGGGCGCCCCGGAACCGACCGGCACCGCGAAGATCACCCGCGGCTACCACCTGCCCGCGTCGTTCGTGCTGCACACCGTCGGCCCGATCGTGCACGGGCCCCTGCTGCCCGCCCACGCATCCGCGCTCGCCGACTCGTACCGGGCCTGCCTGGATCTCGCGGCCGAGGTCGAGGCGATCCGCACGGTCGCGTTCAGCGGCATCAGCACGGGGATCTTCGGGTTCCCGAAGCGGCCGGCCGCGCGGGTCGCGCTCGGCACGGTCCGGGACTGGCTCTCCGCGCACCCGGGCCGGTTCGACCGCGTGGTGTTCGTGGCGTTCAGCGCTGAGGACGAGACCGTGTACGGGGAGTTGCTGTGACGTTGGAGAAGTGGCTGGACGAGGCCGACCGCGTGCTGGTCGCGGCGGGCGCCGGACTCTCGGCGGCAGCGGGCTACGACTACTCGGACACCGAACGGTTCGCCGAGCTCTTCCCGGTTCTGCACGAGAAGGGCCTGTGGGCGCGGTACCAGCTGATCGGGCTGCCGCTGCCGCCCCGTCTGCTGTGGGGCTACTGGTCCGTGCACGTCGACGACATCCGGTTCGGCGAGGAGCCGAACCCGGTGTACGAGCGTGTGCGCGACCTGGTCGGCGCGCGCGACCACTTCGTCCTGACGTCCAATGTGGACGGACTGTTCGAGCGCAACGGGTTCGCGGAGGACCGGATCTGGACTCCCCAGGGCGACTACGGGCGGTACCAGTGCGAAACGCCGTGCACCCGCGAGACCTGGCCGAGCAGGCCGATCGTCGAGGCCGCGCTCGCCACCTACGACCGTTCGACGGGCGAGGCCACCGCCGTGCCGTCGTGCCCGCGCTGCGGGAGAGAGGTGTTCCTCAACGTGCACAAGGGACCCGAGTACGTGCCCGACCACTACGCGCCCGCCGGGCAACGGCTGCGCGACTGGCTGGAGGACGGCGTGCTCGTGATCGAGATCGGCGCCGGGTACAGCACTCCCGGGGTCATCCGCTCCCCGGTCGAGTCGGTGGTCCGGGCGCTGCCGGGCGCGCGGCTGGTGCGGATCAACCGGGACCACGCCGAGGTGCCGGCGGATCTGGCCGGACGCGCCCTGGGCGTGCGGGCGGACGTGACGGAGGTGCTGGCATGAGGATCACGGCGGCCGTGGTGGGGGAGAGGCACGGCGAGTTCGAGCTGCGCGAGGTGCTGCTCGACGAGCCGCGGGACGGCGAGGTGCTGGTCCGGGTCGTGGCGGCGGGGATCTGCCACACGGACTCGATCACCCGCCACGGCGACCTGCCGTTCCCGCTGCCCGGGGTGCTCGGCCACGAGGGCGCGGGGATCGTCGAGGCGGTCGGGCGCGGTGTGTCCGGGGTGGCGGAGGGGGATCACGTCGTGCTGGGCTGGCCGTGGTGCGGCGAGTGCCGCAACTGCCTCGACGGCCAGCCGCGGTACTGCCTGCGGCTGGGAGACCTGCTGGTCGGCGGCGGCCGTGACGACGGGTCGACCGCGTTGCGCGGGCTGGACGGATCGCCGCTGGCGAGCCACTTCTTCGGGCAGTCGTCGTTCGCGACGCACGCGATCGTGCCCCACCGCGGCCTCGTGCCGGTCGACGGGCCGTTGGAGCTGCTGGGGCCCATGGCGTGCGGGCTGTCCACGGGTGCGGGCGCCGTGCTGAACGTGCTGAAGCCGCACGCCGGTTCGGCCCTCGTCGTCTACGGCGCCGGCACGGTCGGTCTCGCCGCGATCATGGCCGCGGTCAGCAGCGGGGCCACCCGGATCATCGCCGTGGACCGGCACGAGTCCCGGCTCGCGACGGCGCGCCGGTTCGGCGCGACCGACACGGTGAACGTCGCCGTGGACGACCCCGTCGCGGCGGTGCACGAGATCTGCGGCGGGCCCGCGGACTTCAGCCTGGAGTGCACCGGTTCCGTGGCGGTGTGCCGGCAGGCGGTCGACTCGGTGGGCATGCGCGGGGTGTGCGCGTTGATCGGGGGAGCGCCGGCGGGGGCGCGTGTCGAACTGGACCACCTCAGCACGTTGTGGGGCAAACGCGTCGTCGGTGTGCTCGGCGGAGAGGGGCGCGGTACGTCGCTGATCACGGCGCTGATCGATCTTCACCGGCAGGGCAGGTTCCCTTTCGACGAGCTCGTCACGCACTTCCCGTTCGACCGCGTCGGGGACGCGCTGCGCGCCTCGGAAGCGGGCGAGGTGATCAAGCCGGTGCTGCTGATGCCATAGCACGTCGCGCTATCCGCGAACCGGGCTAAGACGCCCCGCCATCCGGGTCCATTCGTCAGGTTACGTATGTGAGAAAGTTTCACCACCCCCCTCGACGCCGCATCGGGTTTGTGCGTACGGTGAGCGCTCGGTAACCGTACCGGCCAGTAGGAACCCTAGCTGAATTCCTTTCTCCCCACCCCTGCCGGGTGAGGAAGTGAGCGCAGTGAACATGCTGACGGATCGAGAACGGGTGCTGTGCCTGAGCCCTTTCGGCACCCCCAACCCGGCCCTCGTGGTCGCGGCCGAACGAGCGGGCGGACTCGGCGTGCTCGACCTCGGGCCGAACGCCGCCGCCGACCTCGGCCGTGTCGCCAGGCGTCACCCGCGTGCCTTCGGCGTGCGGCTGCACGGACCGCTGACGGTGCCCCTGCCGGACGCCGTCGACACCGTCGTAGTGGATCTCGTTCGGTATGTCCCGAACCTCGCTGAGCTGGGTGAACGCGCCGTTCTGGCCGTGATCACCTCGGTGGCGGAGGCCGTTGCGGCGATCGAGTTCGGGGCCACCGGCTTGATCGCCAAGGGTGCCGAGTCAGGCGGCCGAGTGGGTGGTTCACCCGCGTTCGTGTTGCTCCAACAGGTGCTCGCGGTGACCGATCTGCCTGTCTGGGTGGCCGGATCCATCGGCCCTGACACGGCTGCCGCCGCCCTCGCGGGAGGCGCTCGCGGAGTGGTGCTGGAAGGCCAGCTCACACTCCTCGCTGAGGCCCGAAAACATATTTCCGGCGAAATTGTCAACGCGGTCCGGATGATGGACGGCGCCGACACCGTCGTGAACGACGGGTTACGCGTCCATGTTCGTCAAAACACGCTCGAAATTGGTCAAGAAGGTTCACTGGCTGATTTCTACCGTAACTCGTTCGGGACCGTCGGAGGTGTCGTCGGCGCGATAACGCGGGGCATTCGGGACAATCTCACCCTGGCGGGTGAGCACCGTCCGATCCGGTCCGGCGGGCCGTTCTGCGACCGCGTCCCCGGCCTGCGGTACCCGATCGCGCAGGGCCCCATGACCCGCGTCAGCGACCAGCCCGCGTTCGCCGCGGCCGTCGCCGAAGGGGGTGCGCTGCCGTTCCTCGCGCTCGCGTTGATGGAGGGTCCGGCGGTCCGCGAACTGCTGGACCACACCGCGGCGAAACTCGGCGAACGACCGTGGGGCGTGGGCCTGCTCGGCTTCGCCCCGCCGGAGCTGCGGGCGCGGCAGATGGAGGCCGTGCTGGCCGTCCGGCCGAGGTACGCGATCGTCGCCGGAGGCACCCCTGCGCAGGCTCGTGAGCTGGAGGACGCGGGCATCGAGGCGTTCCTGCACGTGCCCTCGCCCGCGTTGCTGCGGCGGTTCCTCGACGAGGGCGCGCGCAAGTTCGTCTTCGAGGGATCGGAGTGCGGCGGCCACACCGGTCCCCGGACCAGCTTCACGCTGTGGCAGCAGCAGATCGACGTGCTGCGCGGACGTGAGAAGGACGTCGTCGCGCTCTTCGCCGGCGGCATCCACGACGCCCGCTCGGCCGCGATGATCTCCGCCATGACCGCACCACTCGCGGCGCGGGGCGCGGCGATCGGCGTGCTCGTCGGCACGGCCTACCTGTTCACCGAGGAGGCCGTGACGCACGGCGCGATCCAGCCGGTGTTCCAGCAGGTCGCGCTGGAGTGCGAGGACACCGCGCTGCTGGAGACCTCGCCCGGCCACGCCGTCCGCTGCGCGCAGACGTCCTATGTGGACACGTTCGAGCAGGCGCGGGCCGAGCTCACCGGGCTGTCGAAGCAGGAGAGCTGGGAGCGGCTCGAACAGCTCAACCTGGGACGGCTCCGCCTCGCGAGCCGCGGTCTCGTCCGCGACGAGAGCGGTCTGGTGCCGGTCGGGGAGGACGAGCAGCGCCGCGAGGGCATGTTCATGATCGGCCAGGTCGCGACGCTGCGCTCCGACCGCACCACGATCGCCGCGCTGCACGAGGACATCGTGTCCGGGGTGCTGCCCGAGACAGGTGCCGACGCTGCCGTCGCCGAACCGCTCGACGTCGCCATCGTCGGCATGGCCGCGATCATGCCGGGCGCCCGCGACGTCGCCGAGTTCTGGGCGAACGTCCTGGCGGGCACCGACTCCATCACCGAGATCCCGCCCGACCGCTGGTCACCCGAGCGCTACGGCAGCCCGTTCACCCGAGGCGGTTTCCTGCCGCGCACGGCCTTCGACCCGCTGGCGTTCGGCATCCCGCCCGCTTCCCTGACCTCGATCGAACCCGCCCAGCTGCTGGCTCTCGAGGTGTCGGCGCGGGCACTGCGGGACGCCGGGTACGCGACGCGGGTGTTCGACCGCGAACGCACGTCGGTGATCTTCGGCGCCGAAGCCGGTGCCGACCTCGCGAACGCCTACACGGTCCGCACCGCGTTGCCCGCGCTGGGGATCAGCGATCTCGACGACCACCTGCCGAAGCTCACCGAGGACTCGTTCCCCGGCGTGCTCGGCAACGTGATCGCCGGCCGGATCGCGAACCGGCTCGACCTCGGCGGCGCGAACTACACCGTCGACGCGGCCTGCGCCTCCAGCCTCGCCGCGCTCGACGTGGCGTGCAAGGAGCTCGTCGGCGGTACCAGCGACATGGTCCTGTGCGGCGCGGTCGACCTGCACAACAGCGCCCACGACTACCAGATGTTCGCGTCGGTCAAGGCGTTGTCCGCCAAGGGGCGTTGTGCCACGTTCGACTCGGCGGCCGACGGAATCGCACTGGGCGAGGGCGTCGCGGCCGTGGTGCTGAAGCGCCTCGCCGACGCCGAACGGGACGGTGACCGGGTCTACGCGGTGATCAAGGGCATCGGTGCGTCGAGCGACGGCCGTTCGATGGGCCTGACCGCACCACGACCCGAGGGCCAGCAACGCGCCCTGCGCCGTGCCTACGCGTCGGCCGGACTGCCCGTCACCGACGTCGGCCTGGTCGAGGCGCACGGCACCGGGACCGTGGTGGGTGACCGGACCGAGCTCGCGTCGCTGACCGAGATGTTCTCCGGCGTCGAGCCCGGCACGTGCACGATCGGCTCGGTGAAGTCGCAGATCGGCCACACCAAGTGCGCCGCGGGCCTGGCGGGCGTGATCAAGGCCGCCCTGGCCGTGCACACCGGCGTGCGTCCCGGCACGTTGCACGTCAAGCAGCCCAACGCCTTCTGGGACGCCGCCACGAGCCCGTTCGCCTTCGGTCACCGCACCTGGGCCAGCTCACACCGCGTCGCGGGCGTGAGCGCGTTCGGCTTCGGCGGCACGAACTTCCACACCGTGATCGCGGGCTACAGCGGCGCCGACGAACCCCGCCACGGCCTGACCGCGTGGCCCGCCGAGCTGTTCCTGATCCGCGGTGACGACCACGCCGCCGCACAACGGGAAGCCTTGCGGCTCCGTGCGTTGGTCGATGCGCGCACACCGTTGCGTTCGCTGGCCGCGGCTTGCGGCACCGGCACGGTTCAGGCGGCTTTCGTGGTCAGCGACCACTCGGCTTTGTTCAAGGCGCTGGAGGACGTGGAGGCCTGGCGCTCGTCGGCCGTGGTGTCGCTGCGGACGGGGGAGCGGCCGCAGGTCGCGTTCCTGTACCCCGGCCAGGGCAGCCAGCGACCGGGCATGCTGCTCGACCTGGTCACGGCCTTCCCGCGACTGCAGGACTTCCTCGACTCCCGCTACGAACAGGTGATGTACCCGCCCGCCGCACTCACCGCGGACGACGTGGCGCGGCAACGCGCGGCGATCACCGACACCCGCAACGCCCAGCCGACCCTCGGCATCGCCGGGCTCATGGTGACGTCGTTGCTGGAATCCGTTGGCATACGGCCGGATCTGGCCGGTGGCCACAGCTACGGCGAACTGGTCGCCCTGTCGGCGGCGGGCGTCTTCGGTTCCTCCGACCTGCTGTCCTTGAGCGCGGCGCGGGCCGAGGCGATGCTGGAGGCGGTCGGCGAGGACCCCGGCACGATGGCCGCGGTGAGCGCGCCGGTCGCCTCGGTCGAAGCCTTGTTGCCGCCCGATGTCGTGGTGGCCAACCACAACGCGCCCGACCAGGTCGTGATCTCGGGCCCTACTTCGGCGGTGCACGGTGCCGTCGAGGTGCTTCGGGGAGCGGGTCTGACCGTGAAGAACATCCCGGTCGCCGCCGCGTTCCACAGCCCGCTGATGGCCGGAGCCCGCGACCGCTTCGCCGCCCGCCTGGCCGACGTCCCCCTCGGCTCGCCGCGGTTCCCGGTGTGGTCGAACGTGTCCGCCGAGCCGCATTCCGACGTGGCGTCAGGACTGTCCGCGCAGCTGGCGGGCCGGGTGCGGTTCGTGGACCAGATCGAGTCGATGTACGCGGCGGGCGCCCGGATCTTCGTCGAGGCCGGCCCCGGCGGCGTCCTGACGTCCCTGGTGGGCAAGACCCTGGGCGACCGCCCGCACCAGGCGCTGCGCTGCGACGACCACGTGACGTTCCTGCGCACGCTGGCAGCGCTGGCCGTCGCCGGTGTCGAGGTCGACACCGCACCGCTCTTCGAGGACAGGGCCGAACCCGCCACGGCGGTGCCGCCACGGCCGGGCTGGTACGTGGATGGAGGACTCGTGCGGGACGCGAACGGTGACGCTCTGCCCGGCGGGCTGAGGCCCGCGACGGAGTTCCCGACCCTGAGGGTGGGATCGGGGCTGGGGCGCGACGAGATCATCGAGAAGTTCCTGGACGGGATGCGGGACGCGGTGAGCGCGCAGCGCGACGTGCTGCTGAGCTACCTCGGCACGGAGCCCGCGTCGGTGCCTTCCCCGCGCACGGGCCCGGTGTCCCGGCAGGTGATCGACCAGCCGGTTGTCCCGGTGGCCGCGCCCGCCGCCGGGCAGCAGGAGGACGTCGCCTCGGTGGTGCTGCGGACGATCAGCGTTCGCACCGGTTATCCGGCGGAGATGCTCCAGCCCGGGCTGGACCTGGAAGCCGACCTGTCGATCGACTCGATCAAGCGGACCGAGATCGTCGGGGAGCTGGTGGCCGAGCTGGGCGCTGCCGGTTCGGTGGACGAACTCGCCCAGCTCAAGACCATCGAGGGCATCGTCGGGTGGTTCGCCGCCTCGGGCGGACCTCAGCACGTCGCCGTGTCGAACGTCGACAGTCCGCATGGTGACAAGCGGATTGTCAACAAGCCGATTGTCAACATTCTGACAATCGTGGTGCAGACGATCAGCACGCGCACGGGCTACCCGGTGGAGATGCTGCAGCCGGGGTTGGACCTGGAAGCGGACCTGTCGATCGACTCGATCAAGCGCGCCGAGATCGTGGGTGAGCTGGCCCAGGAGCTCGGTGCCGTGGGGTCGGTCGACGAGCTGGCGCAGCTGAAGACGATCGAGGGGATCGTCGGCTGGTTCGGCGAGACACCGGCCGTCACCACCGCCGCACCTGCCTCGGCGCTGCCTGCATCGGCGCTGCCTGCCTCGGCGCTGCCTGCTCCGGCGCTGCCGGCGGGCAAGTCCGGCAGGCTCGTCCGCCTCGTCCCCCAGGTCGTGGCGGCGGACCCCGCCGCCCCCACCGACCTCACCGGCAAGACCGTCCTGATCATCGACGACAACGGCATCGGCCTCGAGCTCGCCGACCTCCTGGAGCGCCACACCGCCCGTCCCCGCGTCGAGCCGTCGTTCCCGGCCGACCTCGAGGGCGTCGACGTCGTGGTCCGGCTGCACGCTCAGCTGCCCGAGGCGTTCAGCGAGGTCAAGGCCTGCGTGACCAACGGGATCGCCCTCGTCGTGGTCACCACGGGCGGGGGCACGTTCGGCTTCGACCACCAGCCCGACGAGCTGCCCGCCGACATCGGGCTGCACGGGCTGATCCGCACGGCCGCGCTCGAGTACCCGGACCTCGTGGTCCGCTCGGTCGACGTCAACCCCAAGGAGAGCCACCGCGACATCGCCACCGCGTTGCTCGCCGAGATCGGGCCCGGCCCGGCGGTCGTCGGGTACCACGCGGGCCGGCGGCAGGTCATCGAGGCGATCGAGGCCGAGCTCCCGCCCGCGGACCTCACCCTCGACGCCGACAGCGTGGTGCTGCTGACCGGTGGAGCACGTGGCATCACCGCACTCGCCGCACAGGAACTGGCCGACCGCACGGGGTGTCACATCGAGCTGATCGGCCGCACGCCGACAACCCCGGAGGACCACCGGCTGAGCCACGCGACCACCGAACCCGAGGTCGTGAAGGCGCTGTTCGAGATCGGCGAGACCACGGACGTCCCGGCGAAGGCGCGCAAGGTCCTCGCCGAGCGCGAGGTTCGCACCACGATGGAACGGTTGCGCGCCAAGGCGTCGAGTGTCCGGTACCACGAGTGCGACGTCACCGACGCCGAGGCCGTGGCCAGGGTCGTCGACGACATCAAGGCCCGGTTCGGCAGGCTCGACGGGGTCGTGCACGGCGCCGGGGTGCTGGACGACAAGCTGATCGAGGCCAAGACGCAGGAGTCGTTCGACCGGGTCTGGGCGACGAAGGTCAACGGGGCCAAGGCGTTCGGGGACGGGTTCCTGGTGTTGTTCGGCAGTGTCAGCGGAGTGTTCGGGAACCGCGGGCAGGCCGACTACTCGGCGGCCAACGACGCGCTCGACCGGATGGCGCGGTTCTGGGGTGCGCAGCGGCGGGTCGTCGCCGTGGACTGGGGCCCCTGGGCCGGGGCGGGCATGGCCGTCGGGCTCGCGAACGAGTACGCGCGGCGCGGGATCCCGCTGATCCAGCCGGAGCAGGGTGTCGAGGCGCTGCTCAACGAGATCGCGAACGGGCAGGACGCGCAGGTGGTCTACCGATGGGAGGCATAGCGATCGTCGGGATCGGCGCCGTCTTCCCCGGAGCACCGGACGCGGCGACGTTCTGGCGCAACATCGCGGGCGGCGTCGACGCCATCGGGCAGATCCCGCCCGGCCGCTGGGACCCGGCCACCTACTACGACCAGGACAGCAGGACCGGCGACCGGTTCTACTGCCGCCGGGGCGGGTTCGTCGACGACCTCGCGGAGTTCGACCCGACGCGGTTCGGCATCATGCCGTCCACCGTGGACGGGGCGGAGCCCGACCAGCTGCTCGCCCTCGCCACGGCCGCGGAGGCCATCGCCGACGCCGGTGGGGAAAGCGCGCTGCCGTCGCGAGACCGCGTCGGGGTCGTCGTCGGCCGGGGCGGGTACCTCACGCCCGGTTGTGCGCGGCTCGACCAGAAGGTCCGGCTCGCCGACGAGGTCGTCTCGGTGGTGAAGGACCTCTTCCCGAACCTCAGGGGCAACGAGCTCGACACGGTGCGCCAGGCCATCCGCGATCGGCTCGGACCGGAGCAGCCCGAGGCGTCGATCGGGCTGGTGCCGAACCTCGCGGCGTCGCGCATCGCGAACCGGTTCGACCTCAAGGGCACGGCCTACACCGTGGACGCGGCCTGCGCGTCCGGGCTGGTCGCCGTCGAGCACGCCGTCCGCGAGCTCCAGGAGGGCCGCGCGGACGCCATGCTCGCCGGCGCCGTCCACGTCTGCCACCACCCGACGTTGTGGAGCGTCTTCACCCAGCTCCGGGCGTTGAGCCCGACCGAGCGCATCCGGCCGTTCGACGCGAGTGCGGACGGCACGCTGCTGTCCGAGGGCGTCGGCATGGTCGTGCTGAAGCGGCTGGAGGACGTCGGCGACGAGCGGGTGTACGCGGTGATCCGCGGCATCGGCACCGCGAGCGACGGCCGCGCGACCAGCATGATGACGCCCAACCCCGAAGGCCAGCTCCTCGCCGTGCGACGGGCCTGGGCCAGCGCCGGGCTCGATCCCAGGGAGAAGGCGCCGGGGCTGATCGAGGCGCACGGCACCGCCACGCCCGCCGGTGACGCCGCCGAGCTGCAGACGATGATCACCGCGTTCGGCGAGCAGGGCGACGAGATCGGCATCGGCACGGTCAAGTCGATGATCGGCCACGCGATGCCCGCCGCCGGGATGGCCGGGCTGATCAAGGCCGCGCTCGCCCTGCACCACAACACGCTTCCGCCGACCCTGCACGTCGAGAACCCGCACAGCAGATTGGCCGGCACCCGGTTCACGCCCGTGACGACCGCTCGCGAGTGGACCGGACGGCACCGCGCGGTCGTCAACGCGTTCGGGTTCGGCGGGATCAACGCCCACGCGGTCCTCGACGGCCACACCATCGCCACGCCGCGCAAGCCGGTGATGACGTTCGCCGCCGACACGGCCGAGGAACTGGCGAAGGCGCTCGCCGAACGTCGCACCTCCACCGCGGACAGGGCGTTCCGGCTCGCCATCGGCACCCCGGACGAGCGCAAGCTCAAGCTCGCAGAACGCGTTCTGGCCCAGGGCAAGGCGTGGCCCGGCCGCCACGACATCTGGTTCAGCCCGCAGCCGCTGCTGAGCAGCACCGACCAGGTCGCGTTCGTGTTCCCCGGCTTCGAACGCGAGTTCACCGGCGACGTCGTCGACCACGCCGTCGGACTCCTGCAGGACGGCCGGAAGCAGGCCCGCGAGCTCATGGCGCTCGGCATCACCCCGGGTGCCCTCGCCGGGCACAGCATGGGCGAGTGGACCGCGATGGTCGTCGGCGGCATCTACCCGACGATCGACCAGTTCGTGTCCGCGCTCGGGCCCGGCGCGGTCGCGGTCGTCGACATCGCCTACGCCGCACTGGGGTGCTCGGCCGACACGGCCGAGCGGTACCTGGTCGACGGCGTCACGATCAGCCACGACAACTGCCCGCACCAGTCGGTGATCTGCGGCCCGATCGACCGCCTCGAAGCCGTCCTCACGACGCTCAAGGCGAACGGCGTGATGGCGCAGCTGATGCCGTTCCGCACCGGCTTCCACACCCCGGCGCTCGCCCCGTACCTGGGGCGCGCCAAGGAGATGCTCGACCAGCTGCCGGTCCGCACCTCGGACATCCCGGTGTGGTCGGCGAACTCCCTCGAACCGATGGCCGCCGACGACGTCCGCGAGCTCGTCCTGCGTCACCTGGTCGAGCCCGTCCGCTTCCGTCCCCTGCTGGAACGCCTGCACGGCGCGGGTTTCCGCGCGTTCGTCCAAATCGGACAGGGCAGCCTGCCGGGCTTCGTCGGTGACACGCTCGCCGCCCGACCGCACATCGCGGTGAACGCCGACATCGCGCCGGAGGCGTTGTGGGCCTTCGGGCTCAAGCGCGGCACGGCCCACAAGGTCAAGCTCCGGCTCGGCACACCGAAACTCAGGCTCGACCCGCTCGGCACCGAACCGGTGCTGGTCGCCGACGACAGCCCGATGTCCGCCGCCGTCAACAAACTCCTGGCCCACACCAACGCCGTCGCACGCGAGGTCGCCGGCGCCCTCCGGCCGAACGAGGCGGGCTTCACCCGCGAGTTCTCCCTGCGGACCATGCCGGAGCTCGTCGACCACTCGGTGTTCCCGCAGGCACCGGGCTGGCCCGACCTGGCCGACGGCTTCCCCATCGTGCCCGCGACCGGGCTGCTGGAGGTGTTCGCGGACGCCGCCCGCCGGCTCACCGGCGGGACCGTGCACGGGTTCGCGCAGGTCAAGGCCAAGCGCTGGCTCACCGCACTGCCCGCGACGACCGTCAAGATCTCCGCCCGCGCCGAAAGCCCGAACCGGGTCACGGTGAAGGTCGGCGACTACGCCGAGGGCGTCGTGCTGATGTCCCCGCAGACTCCCGACCCGGTCGGCGAGGTGCTCGAAGGCGTCAGAGAGGCACCGGTGACCGCCGCCGAGCTGTACCGGGACAACTGGATGTTCCACGGACCGGCGTTCGCGGGGGTCACGAAGATCGACTGCCTGGCGGACAACGGAATCGCGGGCGTGCTGACGCCGTTGCCCGCGCCCGGAGCGCTGCTCGACAGCGCCGGGCAGCTGATCGGCCACTGGATGCAGGTCTGTCGCACCGAGGACCAGACGGTGCTGCCGACCGGGATCGAGCGGGTGACCTTCCACGGACCGGCGCCGACGGGCGACGTCCGGTGCACCGCGTGGATCCGCGAGGTCACCGGCCAGGTGATGGTCGCGGACGCCGAGCTGACCGTGAACGGTGTGCTGTGGTGCCGGATCACCGGCTGGACCACCCGCCGCTTCACGACGGACGACCGCATCTGGCAGGTCAAGCTCAAGCCAGGTACCGAGATCCTCTCCACGCAGGACGGTGAGTGGCTGCGGGTGAGCGAGAACTGGTCCGACAGCGCGACCCGCGACCTGATCATGCGCCGGTACCTGAACTCCGCCGAGCGCCACCACTACGGCGACCTGGACGTGCCCGCCCAGCGCGACCGGCTGCTGCGCGTGATCGCGGTGAAGGACGCCGTGCGCACGTGGCTGTGGGCGCGCGGGGCCGGTCCGGTCTACCCGGCGGAGCTGACCGTGACCGCCGACGGACGGGTGCGCGGGGCCTTCGCCGTCCCGCGCGTCGAAGTGACGAGTGAACCAGGGCGAGCCGCGGCCCGCGTGCGAACGGAGATCTGATGGACGAGGTGCTGCAGCAGGTCGCCAAGCTGATCACGGAGGTGGTCGGGCCGGACTTCCTGCTGGGCGTGGAGATCACCCGCGACACCACGTTCAGCGACGACCTGGGCCTGGAGTCGATCGAGTTCGTGGCGCTCGCGGACAAGCTCAACGCCCACTACGGCGTCGACCTCGTCGCGTTCCTCGCGGACATGGACATCGACGAGATCATGGCGATGTCCGTCGGCCGGCTCGTCGACCACATCACGGCTCGTGTCTGACGTCCAGGCCCGAGGGCTGCGCTTCCACGTGCAGCGGCTGGGCCCCACCGGCGCGCCGACCGTGGTGTTCGTGCACGGCCTGGTCATGGACAACCTGTCGAGCTTCTACTACACGCTCGCCGCGCCGCTGGCGAAGGCCGGGTTCGGCACGGTGCTGTTCGACCTGCGCGGGCACGGCCTGTCCGAGCGGCCTCCCGACGGCTACACGCCGGAGGAGAGCGCCGAGGACCTGGTCGCCGTGCTGGACGGGATCGGTGTCACCGAACCGGTCTTCCTGCTGGGCAACAGCTACGGCGGTGTCGTCGCCATGCACGCGGCCGTCCGGGCGCCCGAACGCGTCGGCGGTGTCGTGCTGGTCGAGTCGGCGGTCGGGGGAGTGGTCGGCGACGCGTGGTTCGAGGACATCACGAACACGCTGACGGTCGCCGCCCTGGGACTGGAGTTCGACCGGACGCAGGACCAGCTGATGGCACTGGGCCAGCGCAAGATCGCGAAGCTCGCCGTCAACGCGAACGCGCTGCTCAACGGCACGACGCTGATCGACGACCTCGGCTCCGGCGCGAAGCTCGACCTCACCCAGGTCCGGTGCCCGGTGCTGGGCGTCTACGGCGCCGAGTCCGAGCTGATCGGGGCCGCCGCCGAACTGCGCGAGCGCATCCCGTCGTGCCGCCTGCACGTGGTCTCCGGGCTGGGGCACACGGTGCTGCGCGAGGCCACCACCGAACTGCTCGACGTGCTGCTCGACTGGCTGCCGTCATGAGCCGGTTCCTGTTCGTGGTGCCGCCGCTGACCGGCCACGTCAACCCGACCGCCTCCGTGGGCGGCGAGCTGCTGGCGCGCGGGCACGACGTCGCGTGGGTCGGGCATCCCGGCACGCTCGCGCCGTTGCTGCCCGACGGCGCACGCGTCTTCCCCGCGATCGACGACGACCTGGAAGCCGGCATCCGCGCGCAACGGGAGCGCTGGCTCGCGTTGCGGGGGATGGCGGTGCTCAAGTTCTTCTGGGAGGAGTTCCTGATCCCGCTGGGGCACTCGATGGTGCCGGGGGTGACGGACGCCGTGGCCCGGTTCGGCCCGGACGTGGTCGTCGCCGACCAGCAGGCGCTGGCGGGACCGCTGGTGGCGCGCGAGGCCGGACTGCCGTGGGTGACGTCGGCGAGCACCTCCGCGGAGCTGGTCAATCCACTGAGGACGATGCCGAAGGTCGACGCCTGGGTGCGGGACCTGCTGCACGACTTCGCCGGTGGCGACATCAGGTTCTCCGACCGGCTGGTGCTGGTGTACAGCTCGGCGGCGCTGGTGCGGGAGGAGTTCGGGGACGAGGTGGTCTTCGTGGGACCGGCGCTCGCCCACCGGGTCGAGCGCGTCGGGTTCCCGTGGGAATGGCTGGTGAGGGGAGCCCGCACACCGGAGCGGTGCGTCCTCGTCTCCCTCGGCACCCTCAACGGCCCCGCCGGCGAACGTTTCCTCGGCCAGGCTCTGGAAGCGGTCACCGGTCTACCGGTCCGCGTGGTCATGGTCGCCGAACCACGGCCCGCACCTCCCAACGTCCTGATGCTCCCCTCCGTCCCGCAGCTCGCTCTCATGCCGCACCTGGACGCCGTCGTCACGCACGGCGGCCACAACACGGTCTGCGAGGCGCTGGCACACGGGTTGCCGCTGGTGGTGGCCCCGATCCGGGACGACCAGCCGACCGTCGCCGCCCAGGTCGTCGAGGCCGGGGCGGGCGTCCGGCTGACCTACTCACGAGCACGGGCGGCAGACATCCGAAGCGCACTGGAATCGGTCCTGGACGAGCCGGAGTACGCGGCCGCCGCCGACAGGGTGCGCGAATCGTTCCTGGCGGCAGGCGGCGCGGCAGCCGCGGCCGACCGACTGGAGAAGGTGGTGGCCGGGTGATTCTCACCGTCGTGGTGGTGTTGGTCGTCCTCTTGGACGTGCTGCGCCTGCGGTCCCGCGCGTCCAAGCTGCGAGTGCTCGCGCCGGGCGCGGGCGAGCACTCGCTTCTCACCGCCACCGGAGTACGTCCGGAGGGCTCGTGGGAGACCGAGGACGATCTCGTCGACCTGGTGCCGCGCGACCTGCCCGCGGTGGCGGCGCTGGACCTGCTCGGCGCCGTCGACCCCGGTAGGTACCGCGACGACCAGTGGGCGCGCGGGATCAGCGCCTCGCAGGCCGTGCTGGTGCGGGAGAAGTACCGCGAGGACGTGAGCCCCGACGACCCGACCGAGTTCATCGCGTACGTGCGGAGGGTCAAGGACCACGTGCACGCGAAGGTCGACATCGCGGTCGCGCCGGGGCTCGAGGCCGGGCCGTACGACCTCGGGTACCGCGCGGCGACCCTCAGGTCTCTGGGCAAGCGGCCCTCGCTGTGGATCGCGGGCTCGGTCATCGGGTACGCGACGGTCGCCGCGGCCCTGATCACGAACTGGCAGTGGGGTCTCGTCGCGCTGGCCGCCTACTGGGCGCATCCGATCCTCGTGTTCGCCGGCACGCCGCTCAAGCCGCGGGACCTGTGGGTGCCGCGCGTCGTGAGGACGCCGTACCTGTGGTTCAAGACCTCCGGTGGCAAGAAGTCCACGGCCGAGCTCCGTCAGGCCGCACAGCTCGAGCAGGCCGGACCCTGGTACGAGCAGAACCGCGACCGGAACTTCCACGAGGCACCGCGCGACAACTGCCCGTCGTGCGGCAGCACGGACCTGCGCCGCTGGGTCACCGCGTCGGACCTGGTGCAGCGCAAGCCCGGCACGTTCACGATGGACCGGTGTGTCCGATGTGGACACGTCTGGCAGAACCCGCGGCTGACCGAGGAAGGACTCGGCTTCTACTACCGCGACTTCTACGACGGCCTCGGCGAGGCGTCGGCGGAGGCGGTGTTCTCCGGCAAGACCGACCCGTACTACGGCCGCGCGCGCATGGTCGAGCCGTTCACGAAACCCGGACGCTGGCTGGACGTCGGCTCCGGACATGCGCACTTCTGCCTGGGAGCCAAGGAGGTGCTGCCGCAGACGAGGTTCGACGGCCTCGACCAGGGCGCGGCCATCGAGGAGGCCGCCAGGCTCGGCCGGATCGAGAACGCCTACCGCGGCAGCTTCAAGGACTTCGCGGGCGAGCTCAAGGGCCAGTACGACGTGATCAGCATGCACCACTACCTGGAGCACGTGCGCGATCCGTGGGAGGAGCTCGACATCGCCGCGGACGTGCTGCCCGAAGGCGGTTACCTGCTGATCGAGCTGCCGGACCCGGAATGGCGGCTGGGCAGGCTGTTCGGCCAGTACTGGATGCCGTGGTTCCAGCCGCAGCACCAGCACATGATGCCGATCGGCAACCTCGAACACGCGCTGGCCGACCGCGGACTGACCACCGTGGCCACCGAACGCAAGGAAGCTCATCTCTGCAACGACTTCACGCTGGCGTTGCTGCTGTGGCTCGGTGACAAGGCACCCCGCACGCCCGCCCCGTGGCGTCCGGGGAAGGTGCGGCTGCGCCGCACCCGCAGCTTCCTGGTGTGGTCGCTGGGCATCCCGGCGTTCTTCGTCGCGCTGGCCCTGGACCAGACCGTGAACCGCTTCCTCGCCGCCCGCACGGGCAACGGCAACGCCTACCGGCTGCTGGCGCGCAAGTCATGACCGTCGACATCGCGGACCGGCCCGAGCTCGCACCCGAGCTCAGGCTGGTGCCGCACGCGTTCCGGCGCACGTTCGGCAGGCCGGCGCAGGGCGTCTGGTACGCGCCGGGAGTGCTGAACCTGCTGGGCGGCGCCGTCCGGGTGCCCGCCAGGTGGGGCGCGATCGTCGCGGGGGACCTGCGCGACGACGGCGTGCTGGAGCTCGTGTCGGTGAACCGCCCCGCCGAACGCGCCGTGCTGCCGTCGGACGACGTGCCGGCCTGGGCACGAGGTGTGCGGGCGAGGGGCGGCGCCACGCTGATGTGCAGCGTGGACCTGCCGCACGGCAGTGGGCTGTCCGCGAGCGAAGCGCTCGACGCGGCCGTCGCACTCGCGCTCGGTGAGAGCGCCGGGCCCGGCCCCGGAACGCTCGACCTGCCCGGCCAGCGGCTGCTCGTGGTCGACACCCGGATCCGGCGCGAGGAACCGCAGGAGGAACGGCCGTACGAGCAGGACTTCGACGACCTCGGGGCCGCGCTGACCGCGTACCACCGCGCCCAGGACCCGGACCCCGAGCAGGACGCGGTCGTCCAGGCCGCGCTGGAGGCCGGCGCACGCGGCGCCGCCATGCTGGTGGACCCGCCGGGCAGGCCCGCCGTCGCACTCGTCGACGCGGACCTGGTCCCGGCGGTGAAGAAGGCGATCACGAAGGCGGTGGAGATCCCTCCCCGCTACCTCACGATCAGTCCCGGTCCCTTCAAGGCAACGGCTTTACGGTGAACTCGGCCCGGCGCAGGTCCTTCGAACTCGGACCCACGAGCAGGACGAACTCGCCGGGCTCCACCACGCGCAGCCCCGCCGCGTCGACGATCGTGCAGTCCGAGACGGGAAGCTCCAGGTCGACCTTCACGGTCTCGCCGGGCTCCACGTCGACCTGCCGGAACGTCTTGAGCTCCTTGTCCGCCCAGCTGACCGACGTCACGGCGTCGCTCACGTAGACCTGCACGGTCTCGCGGGAGGGCCGCGACCCCGTGTTGGTCAGCGTGATCGAGGCCTTGACCGTCTCGTCCGGGCGCAGCACCGCCGTCTCGACGTGCAGGTCGCCGTACTCGACCGTCGTGTACGACAGGCCCTCGCCGAACACGAACGCCGGTTCCTGCGTCAGGTCGGCGTAGCGCGTGCCGTGCTGGCCGCGGATCTGGTTGTAGTAGGTCGGCTGCTGGCCCGCGTGCGCCGCGAACGAGATCGGCAGGCGGCCGCTCGGCTCGACGAGCCCGTGCAGCACCTCGGCGATCGCGCGGCCACCCTGCATGCCGGGGTTCGCGGCCCACAGCAGCGCGGCGGCGTTGCGCGCGGACGCGGGCAGCACCAGCGGCTTCGACGCGAGCAGCACCACGACCAGCGGCTTGCCGGTCGCGGCCAGCGCGTCGAGCAGGGCGATCTGGCCGCCGATCAGGTCGAGCGTGGCGGTGGAACGGCCCTCGCCGACCAGTTCGATCAGGTCACCGACGACCGCGACGACGTAGTCCGCGTCCTCGGCGGCCGCGACGGCCTCGGCGATCAGGGTCGCGTCCGGCTCGCAGGGCCGCACGACCGGCGGGCGCGGCTGGCCGTCGGGGAACGTGTCGCCCTCGGGGTCCGGCTCCAGCGTGAGGATGTCGGCGCCGCGGGCGTACGTGACCTCCTGCGAGGACAGCTCGCGCAGTCCGTCGAGAACGGTCGTGATCATCTCGCGCGGGTGGCCGTTGGGCAGCCAGTCGGCCTGGCCGGACGACCCGGCCCAGTCACCGAGCTGGGTCTGGGCGTCGTCGGCGAGCGGCCCGACGACCGCGATCCTGCCCTTGGACTGCGCGAACGGCAGCACGCCGTCGTTGCGCAGCAGCACCAGCGACCGGCGCGCGACCTGCAGGTTCAGCGCCACGTGGTCGTCGTGGTTGATCATCGTGCGCTGGCGTTCGGCGTCGGGCCTGCGGGGGTTCTCGAAGAGCCCGAGGTCGAACTTCAGCGTCAGGATGCGGGTGACCGCGCGGTCGAGGTCGGACTCCGCCAGCAGGCCTTCCTCGACGGCCTGCAACGCGCCGTCGAAGAACTGCGGGGTGGTCATGATCATGTCGTTGCCGGCCTTCACGGCGGCCGCGGCGGCGTGCATGTGGTCGGGCTGCAGCTTCTGCTCCCAGACCATGCGCCCGACGTTGTCCCAGTCGGTGATGAGCGTGCCCTTGTAGCCCCACTCACCGCGCAGCACCTCGTCGAGCAGCCACGAGTTGACCGTGATCGGCACGCCGTCGGTCGACTGGTAGCCGAGCATGAACGTCGCGCAACCCTCGCGGGCGACCCGCTCGAACGGCGGCAGGAACCACGAGCGCAGCTTGCGCCGCGACAGGTCCGCCTCGCTCGCGTCGCGCCCGCCCTGGGTCTCCGAGTACCCGGCGAAGTGCTTCGCGGTCGCGAGGATCGCCGTCTCGTCGGCCAGGCCGTCGCCCTGGTAGCCGCGGACCATGGCGGCCGCGAGCTCCCCGATCAGCACCGGGTCCTCGCCGAACGTCTCGTCGACGCGGCCCCAGCGCAGGTCCCGCGAGATGCACAGGACCGGTGAGAACGTCCAGTGCACGCCGGTCGCGGCGGCCTCGACGGCGGTGACGCGGGCGACCTGCTCGACGAGCTCCGGGTCCCAGCTCGCGGCCATGCCGAGCTGCGTCGGGAAGATCGTGGCGCCCTCGTAGAACGAGTGGCCGTGGATGCAGTCCTCGGCGATCAGCAACGGGACGCGCAGACGCGTCTGCGTGGTGAGGTCCTGCGCGCGCAGCACGCGTTCCGGCGAGGTGTGCAGGATCGACCCGACGTGCTTGCGCAGCACGTGGTCGTCCAGGTCCTCCCTCGAGTCCAGCTGCATCATCTGGCCGACCTTCTCGGCCAGCGTCATGCGGCCCAGCAGGTCGGCTACCCGCTCGTGCGTGGGCAGCGTGGCGTCGAGGTAGGGCACGTCGTCGCGATCCATGTGGTCTCCGAGAGGGCTCGTGCGGCGGCAGCGTCTATGGGAGCGCTCTCACAGTAGATACCTGAAACCGGTTCCGCGCGGAACCGGTTTCAGGATTTCCGGTACAAACGAATCGTTCGAGTAACCCGAACGCGACGAACCGGCTACTCGGGAGAGCAGCCGGTACCGGTGTGTGTCATGAAGGTTACGCGGCGCTCGTGCGCCTGGCGTCGAACTACTTCGCCGCTTTCGTCCCAGCGGGTGAGATGGCGAACCACTTGTCGTCCACGCCGTGCCCGGTCGTGTGGCCGGATCCCTCGTCGTCGACGTAGCGGTAGACGGGCTTGCCGGCGATCGTCACCTGCTCCAGGCCGTCCGGGCGCTTCGTCGTGCCGAGCAGCGCCTGGTCGAGCCCCGGCGCCTCGATCCTGCCGCCCGCGGCCAGCAGCGGCGGCCACACGAGCGTGCACTCCGGTTCGAGGCAGGTCGGCTTCGACGGGCCGTCGGCGGTGGTGAAGTAGAGGGTGTTGTGCTCGCGGTCGGCCACGACGGGACCGACCGCGGGCGACTCCTCGACCTGCAGCTTCGCGATGTCTCCGGGAAGCACCTGCGTAGGCCCCGCGACCGGACCGGCAGCGGCCTCCAGTTCGTCCAGCGTGGCGGTCTCCTCTTCCGGCGGCGCGGAACAGGCACCCAGGCACACGAGCAGCGCGAGAACGGCGAATCGACTCACAAGGGGGATTACGGACAGCGGTACCCGACCGGTTCAGCGGACGCGGGCCCGCATGATGGTGGCCGCCTGCTGGTAGTCCTCGTACGAGCTGTCCAGCGTGACCGCCATCAGCCGGCCCTTCAGCTCGACCTGGTAGTCGCTCGACTCCGTCACGGGCACCCGGAACGCCGTCACGACCACGCCCTCGCGGCGGATCTCCTCGACCTCGTCCCACGTCACGACCTGCGGCACCGTCCAGCCGCGCACCACGACGAACCCGCCGTCGAACAGGTACAGGGCACCGCCGCGGCGGCGTTGCAGCAGCAGCCAGGCGACCCAGATCGGCAGCGCCACGACGATGACCGGAGCCGCGCTGAGCATCAGCAGCAGGAGGACCACGCCGGTCGCGCTGACCACGCCGAGCACGGTGAGGGCCGTGATGCGGCGGGGAAACCGGTGGTCGCACGGCCCGAGGCCGCGTTCGGCCGCGAGCTGTTCGAGCGCCGCCGGGATTTCGACCATTCCGGCACCGTACGAGCGCGGCCGCGGGCGTGTGGCCCCTTTCGGTCCCGAACACCCTTACGGGCGAGTGATGGCCGCCAGCACCAGCTCACGGATCTCCGCGGCGATCTCGTCGACCGCGAGCGGCGGCCGGTGCGCCTGCCACTCGCGCAGCAGCCCCGTGATGGCCCCCACGAGCGCGATGGCGGTGAGCCGGTAGGACCGCTGCGGCGCCACCCCCGCCTTCGCCGCCCGCAGCGCCTCCGACTCGATGAACTCCGCCCAGGTGCTCACCCAGCGCACGTGCTGCTGCTCGATCTCGGCGTTCACGCCGACGGCCTCGACGTAGTTGAGGCGCGGCGCACGGGGATCGGCCGTCACGCTGCTCACGAAGACGTCCAGCAGCGTCGTGACGCGGACGGTCAGGTCCTCGGTCTCCAGCTCGTCAAGCGCCGCGCGGACCCGTGCGAACGCCGTGGCGTTGATCAGGTCGTGCAGGTCGCGGAGCAGGGCCTCCTTCGAGGCGAACTCCTCGTAGAAGTTGCGCGTGGAGACGCCCGCCTCGGTGCACACCTCGGTGATCTTCGTCGTGGCGAAGCCGGTGGTCGTGAAGAGCTGGAGGCCCGCCTGCAGCAGCTTCGCCCGGCGCTCGGCCCTGCGCTGCTCGGGCGAGATGCCGCCGTAGGCACGGGCCACCGGGGTGCTCCGATCTGGTAACTGGGCTTGTCAGATTACGGCGACGCAACCCTGGGCGCACCCCAGGCGTCTAGTGGTGTGGCTCAGAACGTTGCCGGTGTAGTCGTGGTCAGACGGATGTGTCGTGGTGCCGCCCCCACGTCCTCGTACTGGTTGTACGGGGGCGTGGGGGCGGTGCCGCGACGGATCCTGCTGGGTGCGGGTACGCCGCCCGCGTTCTGAGTCACACCACTAGACCTTTGCGTGAGGGCTCAGCTGCCCGTAGCGCTGGGGATCAGGGCGGGGCAACCTCCGGTGAGGTAGCCGGAGTTGTACTCGAAATGCCACTGCTCGTTTTCGTAACGGCGGCACCAGCCGAGGGTGCTGCCGTTTTTCTCGACCCATTTCGCTGATTCGATCGGCTGAACGTCGATCGCGAATCCGATCACGTGCATCGAACGGTCCGGCGGATTCAGCACGTACTTCGACGCGAGTTCTTCGGTCCCGAACTTCTCGACCGCCTCGTCGAACTCCGCCTGCTGTTGCTGGCGGCTGCGCTTGCCATCGTTCAGGCAGAGCTTCACGCCCTGCTCAGAGGCCTTGGTCCGCAGGGTCAGCCACGCCTTGAGCACCTCGGGACGCAGGCCCCTCGGGTCCTCGTCGAAGTACCGCGCGTCGATCGGGCAGTTCGGCCCGTCCGGTGGCCCGGGCACTTCCTCGACAATCGCGAGTGACTTTCCGGGATGGCGGTCGAACACGAGCGTCAATCTGCCCAGGTAACCCAGCGCGCCGCCGGTGGAAACCACGAGTGTGACGATCAGGAGCACGCCGAACACGACGCGTCTGGAGGTCTTGGACATGATTCGAATAATACGTCGGCGCGCAACCTCGTCTGTCAGCAACCCGTAACAGTCCGTCGGCGGCTCTGCATCGGCGAACGTGGCGGTCGACACATCCGTTCGGCCCAATGTTGCTTTAGTTGCGCCGATCAAATGTGATCGGTGAACAGTTCCTGGCCCCTTTCGCTGCCGTGATTCGTGGTGGCAACATCTGCGTCGGCCGAGAACCGGCCCGTTTTTGTGAGGTCTCAGGAGGACCGCTTTCATGTCCGGCCGCATTTTCGCGTTCGTTGCTCTGTTCGTGTCGCTCTTCGCTTTCGCCGGCACCGCTCAGGCCGCCCCGGCCGCGCAGCGGGGCACGGCGCTCGTGCTCACCGCGCAGTACTCGGAGTTCGACGGCGGCGCCTTCAAGGCAACCGTTCTGACCTGCGAACGAGGTGACCGGCACCCGCGCAGGGCCCTCGCCTGCGCGACGCTCGCCTCCGCGGGTACCGACCTGCGGACGATGCAGGCGGACGACCGGGCGTGCACGTTCCACTACGCCCCCGTCGAGGTCGCGATGTTCGGTTTCTGGCGCGGTGAGCCCGTCAACGAGGTGCACACCTACCCGAACTCGTGCGTCATGCTGGCGCACACCGGTGCCCTCTTCGATTTCTAGGAATCGATCACGGCATCGCAAGGAAAATGTGGAGCGGGGCGCGGCAGGGGCGCTCCGCTCCACATTTTCTCGTACGTGAGATCGCGCTCGGCCGAATGGCGGGCGAGCCGCTCCGTATGCGAGGGTTGGATCATGGCCGCCGCCCCGCGCTTCCCGCTGCTCCACTGGACGACCATCATCCCCGTGCTCGGCATGGTCCTGCTCGGACTGACCTGGGGACGTGACCTCGGGGGCGTGCTCGTGGCGCTCGTCGCCGTCGTGCTCGCCGCGACCGTGCTCGCCGCCGTGCACCACGCCGAGGTCGTCGCGTTGAGGGTGGGGGAGCCCTACGGGTCGCTGGTCCTCGCGGTCGCGGTGACGATCATCGAGGTGGCGCTGATCGTCACGCTGATGGTGTCGGGCGGCCCGGAAGCCTCGTCGCTGGCGCGCGACACGGTGTTCGCCGCGGTCATGATCACCACGAACGGCATCATCGGCATCGCGCTGCTGCTCGGGGCCATCAAGCACCACACGATCCTGTTCAACGCGGAGGGCAGCGGCGGCGCGCTCGCCACGGTCATGACGCTCGCGACGCTGACGTTGGTGCTGCCGACGTTCACCACGACGACGCCCGGCCCGGAGTTCTCCGGCCCGCAGCTCGCGTTCGCCGCGTTCGCGTCCCTCGGCCTGTACGCGTTGTTCGTCTTCACCCAGACCGTCCGGCACCGCGACTTCTTCCTGCCCGTCGACGAGGACGGCGTGATCGAGGCCGACGAACACGCGGAGGCGCCGTCCGGCAAGGCCGCGCTGACCTCGCTCGGCTTCCTGCTCGTCGCACTGGTCGCGGTGGTCGGCCTCGCGAAGATCGAGTCGCCGGCGATCGAGGCGGGTGTGCGCGCCGCCGGGTTCCCGCAGTCGTTCGTCGGTGTCGTCATCGCCCTGCTGGTGCTGCTGCCCGAGACGATCGCCGCCGCCCGCGCCGCGTTGCGCGACAGGATCCAGACCAGCATCAACCTCGGCTACGGCTCCGCGATCGCGAGCATCGGCCTCACCATCCCGACGATCGCGCTGGCGACGATCTGGCTGGACGGGCCGCTGATGCTCGGCCTCGGGTCGACGCAGATGATCCTGCTGCTGCTGACGGTGCTGGTCAGCGTTCTGACCGTCGTGCCGGGCCGCGCGACGCGCCTGCAGGGTGGCGTCCACCTGGTTCTGCTGGCGGCGTTCCTGTTCCTGGCTGTGAACCCCTAGCGCCGCGGCGCGAAATTCGGCGAGCCAGTTCACGCTCAGCAGGGCGGCTCGCGCCACCGCCCCCACGCGTTCCAGTACGAGGACGTGGGGGCGGCACCACGATCCACCCGTCCGACCGCGAACCGACCAGGCAAATTTCGCGCCACGGCGCTGCTCCGGGATTCGGACCGGTCACGTGATCCGTTGTGCCCCGGTTTGTCCGGCTCCTACGTTCGTGGGATGTTGCGTCGCAGGGCACTTCTGCAGTCGGCCGCGCTCGGAGCCGTGTCGGCGCTGGCCGGCAGGTCCACAACGGACGTCCAGCTGATCAGGCCCGGCGACGCCGCCTACGGAGACGCCAAGCTCGGCTACTTCACGCAGTACGACGCCCAGCGCCCGAGTGCGATCGCACGGGTCTCGACCCCCGCGGACGTCCAGCGGTGCATCGAGATCGCCCGCCAGGACCGGACGCGGATCGCCGCCCGGTGTGGTGGCCACAGCTATCCGGGCTACTCCACGGCGGACGGGGCGCTGATCGTCGACGTGCGCGGCCTCGACCGGATCGACGTCCGCCCGGACGGCACGGTCGAGGTCGGCGCGGGCGTGCTGCTGATGGACCTCTACGTCGCGCTGGCGGGCGCCGGCCGGATGATGCCCGCGGGCACGTGCGCGACGGTCGGGATCTCCGGCCTGACGCTGGGCGGCGGCATCGGCGTGACCGCACGCCAGTTCGGGCTGACGAGCGACCGGCTGGTCAGCGCGCGGATCGTGACGCCCGACGGCGTGCACCGGACCGCGTCGGCCACGGAGCACACCGACCTGTTCTGGGCGTTGCGCGGCGGTGGCGGCGGCAACTTCGGCATCGTCACGTCGTTCGTGTTCCGCACCGAACCCGCGCGCAACCTCACGACGTTCACCCTGCAGTTCCCCTCCGCGGCGCTGGCCTCGCTGCTCAGCGTCTGGCCGGACTGGCAGGGCAAGGCGCCGGACGCGCTCACCTCGACCGTGGGTGCCGGTAGCGGCTCGAACCCGTACGTCGAGGTCGGCGGCTGTTTCGTGGGCACGCCGGCCAACCTCAAGCCGCTGCTGGACGACCTCGTGCGCCGCGTCGGCTCCCAGCCGAGCTCGCGGCGCGAGACCGAGCAGAGCTTCCTCGCCGCCATGGAACGGTTCGCGTGGTGCCGGGTCAGCGACGGCTCGTGCAAGCCGTCGTGGAACGGGGGAGGGGGCGGTCAGTCGCGTGGCAGCTACGTCTCCACGTCGCGGATGCTCACCAAGCCGATCACCGATCCGCAGAAGCTCGCGGACATCTTCAAAAGCACCCCCAACTCCTACAACATGATCGACGCCCTGGGAGGCGCGGTCGGTCGCGGCCCGGCCACCGCGTTCCCGCACCGGACCGCGCTGGCGAGCATCCAGGTCGAGCTCACGCTGCGGGCGGGCGAGGCGAACGCGCGGCGTGCGATGGGCGTGGCGCGTGACGAGCTCGGCAAGATGTTCGGCGCCACCGGGTACGTGAACTACATCGACCCGCAGATGCCCGACTGGGCGAACACCTACTACGGCTCGTCGCTGACGAGGCTGCGCGAGGTGGCGCGCAAGTACGACCCCGACCGGGTCTTCACGTTCGCGCAGGGCCTCGCGTGAACCCCTGAAGCCGAACGGACTATTGTCCTGTTGCGGCGTTCGGCCCTACATTGCGGTAACGCCGGTTACCACAAAGGGGTCCAACGATGCAGCTCCGTGCCGTGCTCGCCGCCGTCCTCCTGATGTTCACCCTGGTCACGCCCGCCTCCGCGGCCGCGCCGGGGGAGCTGGTCAGCAGCCGGGAGGTGGCGTGGCACCCGGAACCGCTGAGGCTCCTACCGGCGCCGGTGAAGGCGTACGACATCCGCTACCGCTCCACGTCCGCCACGGGCGGCTCGACCGTCGTGTCCGGCATGGTGCTCGTGTCGCCGCTGCCGTGGACCAACGGCCCGCGGCCGATCGTGGCGTACGCGATGGGCACGCAGGGGATGGGCGACCAGTGCGCGCCGTCGCGGCAGCTGCAGGGCGGCACCGAGGTCGAGATCGCGTTCCTCGCGCAGGCGATGCTCAAGGGCTGGGCCGTCGCCGTCACGGACTACGAAGGCCTTGGCACGCCAGGGGATCACACGTACGCGGTGTCCCGTTCGGAGGGGCGCGCCCTGCTCGACGTCGCGCGGGCGGCGAGCGGCGTCCCGGGCCTCAGCGCCGACGCCCCGGTCGGCGTGTTCGGCTACTCCCAGGGCGGTCAGGCCGCGTCGTCCGCCGCCGAGCAGTGGAAGTCCTACGCGCCCTCGCTGAACGTCGTCGGCGTCGCCGCCGGTGGTGTGCCGGCCGACCTGAACGCCGTCGCGAAGTTCAACGACGGCAACGCGGGTGCGGGCCTGGTGTTCGCGGCGGCAGCCGGCTACGCCGCGGCTTACCCGGAGCTGCCGCTGTCATCGGTGTTGAACGCCCGCGGCAAGCAGGTCATCGACCAGATCCGCGAGGCGTGCGTCGCCGAGATCGCCCTGGTGGCACCGTTCACGCGCCTCAACTCGCTGACGACGACGCCGGACGTCATCCAGGACCCGTTGTGGCAGAAGCGTTTGCGGGAGAACACGCTCGGCTCGGTCAAGCCCGCCGCCCCCGTCTACCTCTACCACGGCACGCTGGACGAGCTGATCCCGTTCGGTGTCGGGCAGAAGCTGCGCTCGCAGTGGTGCGCGCAGGGCGCCGACGTGCAGTGGACCGCGCTGCCGTTGCTCGGGCACGTCACCGCGGTCAGCGCGTGGGGCACGAACGCGATGAACTGGCTGGGCGACCGGTTCGCAGGCGGGCAGACCCGCCCTAACTGCTAGTCAGGAGCGGGGAACCGGCGCCGGAACGTGAACGCCTCCGGCGTCGGCCCCTGCTGGACCAGGTGGAGCTTCGCGAGCCCCTCCTCGGTCGTCGGCCGATGCCCGGCCGGCACCCACCACATCACGTCGAACGCGGTCTCCGGGGCGAACCACTGTCTCGTGCGCTTGAGCGCCTCGAGGTGCACGCCGCTGAAAGCGAACGCCCACAACGACTCCGCGGACTCCCACACGCTGAGGTTGAACGCGTCCCACATCGGGTCGCGGCCCAGGCGCAGCATGTCGTTCGTCATCCGCTCCGACGTCGGCCGCCACACGAAGCCGGGGGCCTGCCGCGCGAGGTCGTTGATCGCCTCGACCCGGCTCGTGAACCCGCGCATCCTCCAGTGGTCGAACGCCCACCTGCCGGTCGTGATGTTGGCCTGTGCCAGGTGGAAGGCTCCCATGCGCCCACTCTGACATGATCGGCCCATGCGGTGTGTGGTGCTCGACGACTATCAGGGCGTGGCTCTCGCGAACGCCGACTGGTCAGGCCTCGACGTGACGGTGCTGCGCGACCACCTGGCCGATCCGGCCGCCGAGCTGGCCGAGGCCGAGTGCGTCGTGATCATGCGCGAGCGGACCCCGTTCACGGCCGACCTGTTCGCCCGGTTGCCCAAGCTCCGGCTGCTGATCACCAGCGGCATGCGCAACGCCGCGATCGACCTGGACGCGGCGCGCGAGCACGGGGTCACGGTGTGCGGCACCGGCAGCGCCAAGACCCCGCCGACCGAGCTGACCTGGGCGTTGATCCTCGGCCTCGCCCGCCACCTGGCCGTCGAGAACACGGCCTTCCGCACCGGCGGCCGCTGGCAGAGCACCGTCGGCGTCGACCTGGCCGGCCGCACGCTCGGCCTGCTCGGCTTCGGCCACCTGGGCAAGGCCGTCGCGCGCGTCGGCAAGGCGTTCGGCATGGACGTGGTGGCGTGGAGCCAGAACCTCACCACCGGCCTGGTCGAGCCGGAGGGCGTCCGGCTCGCCTCCGGCCTGCACGACCTGTTGGCGCAGAGCGACTTCGCGTCCGTCCACCTGGTGCTGAGCGACCGGACCCGCGGCCTGGTCGACGCCGCGGCGCTCGCCTGCCTGAAGCCGTCGGCGTTCCTGGTCAACACCTCCCGCGCGGCCATCGTGGACGGGCCCGCGTTGGTGGAGGCGTTGCGGGAGAAGCGGATCGCCGGTGCCGGGCTGGACGTGTTCGAGGTGGAGCCGCTGCCGCTGACCGACTCGCTGCGCGGCCTGCCGAACGTGCTCGCGACCCCGCACCTCGGCTACGTCACCGAGTCGAACTACCGCACCTACTTCACCGAGGCCGTGGAGGACATCCACGCCTACATCAAGGGTGAACCGGTCCGGCAGCTCTAGCGGCCGGTTACCTACCGGTAGTAAGTTCGGCGGCATGACGCCGGACGCCTCCGCGCACATCGAGGTCGCTGCCTCGCCGCAGCGCGTGTTCGAGCTGGTCAGCGACCTCCGCGGGCTCGGCGAGTGCGCCGAGGAGTACTCCGGCGGCACGTGGCTGAACGCGCCGGGGCCACGGGTCGGTGCCCGGTTCCGCGGCATCAACAAGCGCGGCTGGCGGATCTGGCCGACGACCTCCACGGTGACCGACTGCTCCGCGACGAGGTTCGCGTTCGAGGTGAAGTCGCTGGGGCTGGCCGTGTCGCGCTGGCAGTACGACATCGAGGCCACCGGTGAGGGGTGCCGCGTCACCGAGTCGACGTGGGACCGCCGGCCCAGGTGGTACGTGCCGATCACCCGGCTCGCGACCGGCGTGCGGGACCGCGCCGTGACGAACCAGCGCAACATCGAGGCGACGCTGCTGCGGCTGAAGCACGCCGCCGAGTCTGCTTGATCGTTCCTGTCCGTTCCTCGGCAACTGGACAGAATCACTCACATCTTCACTCACACTCCAACACGTCTGAACAGCACTGCGCAGGGCGGTGAGCTGCAGACATCGGAGGACCGGAACGAGATCCGGTCGCCCTGACGCGTTGAAAACGCTGTCATCGGCGTGGGAACGTGCTCGAACGACCGTTGACACGCTCGAAACGTCAGCGTTCAATCCTCGTCAAATATCCTATAGGATCAGAGATCCGAGGAGTTGGCGTGGCAAAGGTCCGACGTGCAGAGGCGTTCCAGGTGGACGTTCCCGTGGAGACTCTCCGCACCGACGCGGTCCAGCAGTTCCTCAAGCAGGAGACCGTCTTCGTCGAGATCGAGACCGACGACGGGCTCACCGGACTCGGCTACGCCTACACGATCGGCACGGGCGGCAGCTCGGTCCTCGCCCTCCTGAAAGACCACCTGCTGCCCCGTCTCGCGAACGCCGACACCCGCCGGATCGAGCACGTCTGGCACGACCTGTTCGCGTACACGCGGTCCACCACGGTCGGCGCGATCACCTCGCTCGCGCTCGCCGCCGTCGACACCGCGCTGTGGGACCTGCGGTGCCTGCGGGCGCGGGAACCGTTGTGGCGCGTGGCAGGCGGCTTCCGGCAGGAGGTCCCGCTGTACGACACCGAAGGCGGCTGGCTGCACCTGGGCACCGAGGAGCTCGTCGCGGGCGCCAAGGAGACGGCCGCGCAGGGCTGGCAGGGCATCAAGATGAAGGTCGGCAAGCCCGACCTGACCGAGGACGTCGAACGCCTCGAAGCCGTCCGGGCGGCGGTCGGCGAGCGGTTCGCGATCATGGTCGACGCCAACCAGTCCATGACGGTGGCCGAGGCGGTCCGGCGCGCGGACGCGTTCCGGGGCGTCGGCCTCACCTGGCTCGAGGAACCGCTGCCGGCCGACGACGTGAGCGGGCACGAACGCCTGGCCAGGGCCACCAGCATCCCGATCGCGGTGGGGGAGTCGCTGTACTCCGTGGCGCAGTTCCGCGAGTACCTCGAACGCGGCGCCGCGTCGATCATCCAGGTCGACGCCGCGCGGATCGGGGGCATCACGCCGTTCCTCAAGGTCGCGCACGTCGCCGAGGCGTTCAACGCCGACGTGTGCCCGCACTTCCTGATGGAGCTGCACGTGAGCCTCGCGGCCGCGCTGCCCAACGGGAAGTTCGTCGAGCACATCCCGCAGCTGCGCGGGATCACCAAGAGCGAGATGACCGTCCTCGACGGACACGCGCTCGCCCCTGACGCACCAGGTCTCGGCATCGACTGGGACCGCGACGCGATGGAAGACCTTCGGGTCGCCTGAAACACCGCCTGAAAATCACAGAGGAGTGGTCTTGAGAGCGTTAGGTGTCGTTGCCGGCCTGCTCGCGTCGTTGATCGCGGTCCCGGCAGCCGTGGCCCAAGCACCCCAGCAACCGACGGCGGCCAAGGCCGAGAAGCCTTACATGGGCTGGAGCAGCTGGACGTTGCAGGCGACCAACTACCCCGGGGTCAACCCGGACGGTCCCGCCAGCTGGCTGAACGAGAAGAACGTGCTGGCACAGGCGGACGTGCTGGCCGCGAGGTTCAAGAAGGCCGGCTACGACCACGTGAACGTCGACGCGGGCTGGCTCGGCTCGTTCGACGAGTACGGGCGCCCGGTCGTGGACGCGAAGAAGTTCCCGCGCGGCTTCAAGTGGCTGGGCGAGTACATCCACGGCAAGGGCCTGAAGTTCGGTTCGTACCTGGCGGTCGGCCTGGACCCCAAGGCGTACAACGACGGCAAGACGCCGATCCACAACGCGCCGGGCTGCACCACCAAGGACGTCGTCTACCCCGACCTGCGCAAGACGAACGGGTGGGACTCGTCCTACAAGATGGACTTCGCGAACCCGTGCTCGCAGAAGTACATCGACTCGCTGGCCCAGACGCTCGCGGGCTGGGGCGTCGACTTCCTCAAGCTCGACGGCGTCGGCCCCGGCAGCTTCCGCGGCGGCGAGCGCTACGACAACACGACCGACGTGAAGGCGTGGAACTCCGCGCTCAAGAGCACCGGCCGTCCCATCGAGTTCCTCATCTCGTGGGCGCTGAGCCACCGCTACGCCGACGTGTGGAAGGCCAACACCAACGGCTGGCGCGTCGACACCGACGTCGAGTGCTACTGCGACACGCTCGTCACCTGGAACCAGTCGGTGAAGCAGCGCTGGAACGACGTCGTGCAGTGGATCGACGACGCGGGCCCCGGCCACTGGAACAACCTCGACAGCGTCGCGGTCGGCAACGGCCAGATGGACGGCCTCACCGAGGCCGAGCGGCAGAGCTACATGACGCTGTGGTCGATCTCTTCCTCGCCGCTCTACATCGGCGACGACCTCACGAAGATCGATGACTACGGCTACGAGCTGCTGACCAACAACGAGGTCATCGCCATCAACCAGGCCGGTGTTCCGGCGCGTCCCGTGGACCAGTCGTCCGACCAGCAGGTCTGGTACGCCCGCAACCGCGACGGCAGCTACACCGTGGCGCTGTTCAACCTCGGCTCCAGGCCCGCGAAGGTGACGGCCGACTTCGACCGGCTCGGTATCAGGGGCAACGCGAAGGTCCGCGACGTGTGGGCGAAGAAGGACGTCGGCCAGAAGTCCGGGTCCATCACCGAGGACCTGCCGGTGCACGGCTCGAAGCTCTTCACCGTCACGCCGCGCGGCACGGTCGCGCCCGGCGTCGTGCAGGGCACCGCGGCGACCCCGACCAGCGTGTCCCTGAAGTGGTACGGAAAGACCGGCGTCCGGTACGACGTCTACGCGGGCAACAGGAAGGTCGCCACCACCACCGACACCAAGGCGACCGTCACCGGCCTCACCCCGGCGACCTCCTACGAGTTCACCGTCGTGCAGAACGGCGCCCGCTCCCAGGCCGTGAACTACGTGACGCCGCAGGAGACCGTGACGTACGAGGCGGAGAAGGGCAGCCCCGGCGGCGGCGCGACCGTCTACGGCTGCGCGTGCTCGGGCGGCAGCAAGGTCGGCTACATCGGCGGCAGCGGCAACATCACCATGCCGACGATCGTCGCGCCTCGTGAGGGCACCTACCTCGTCGAGCTGGCCTACATCTCCGCCGACGCCAGCCGGACCGGCGTCGTCACGGTCAACGGCACCAGCTTCAAGCTGCCCGTCGCCGGCTCCAACGACGACGACTGGAACACCCCGCAGAAGGTGACCGTGCCCGTCTACCTGTTGAAGGGCAACAACACCATCCGGATCGGCAATCCGGACGACTCCGTGTTCGACGTCGACAGCATCCGCGTCTAGGACCAGGAGGTGCCGTGGTGACAACCGTGCAAGACACAAGCGCCCAGGTCGTGCGTGGACCTGCCACCACGGCGCCTCCGCCCCGCCCACGCCGGGGACCCGCCTCCCGCCGCAACGACACGTGGGTCGCGTGGCTCCTCGTCGCTCCCGCGCTGCTCGGGTTCGGCACGTTCTTCGCCTACCCGATGCTGCGGGGCGTCTACCTCAGCTTCACCGAGTTCCACATCCTCAGCCCACCGGTCTGGACGGGTCTGGAGAACGTCCAGGAGCTCTTCGAAGACACCAGGTTCTGGCACTCGCTCGGCGTCACGGTCTACTTCGTCGCGCTGTCGGTGGTGCTGGGCATCGGAGTCTCGCTGCTCACCGCCGTCGTGTTGCACCGGCTGGGGGTCGGCACGACGGTCCGCGGGCTGATGATCCTGCCGTTCCTCATCTCCGGCGTCGTCACGGCGCTGGTGTGGACGTGGATGCTCGACCCGCAGCTCGGCATCGTGAACCAGCTGGTCACCTGGGTCACCGGCGAGCCGATCATGTTCTTCGCGTCGAACGACTGGGCGGTGCCCACGCTGGCCGCGCTGAACGTGTGGAAGAGCATGGGCTACAACGCCGTCCTCATCTTCGCGGGCCTGCAGACCATCCCCGCGACGATCTACGAGGCCGGGCGGATCGACGGCGCGTCGGAGTGGCAGATGTTCCGCTCGCTCACGTTGCCGTTGCTGCGGCCGATCCTGGTGATGGTCGTGATCCTGAACGTGATCGGCTCGACCCAGATCTTCGACATCGTCCAGGTCAGCACCAAGGGCGGTCCGGCGGACGCGTCGCTGGTGCTCCAGATGTACATCTACGACAAGGCTTTCGGCCAGTTCGACTTCGGCTACGCCGCGACCATGTCGCTCGCCCTGTTCCTGCTGCTCGTCGCGGTCACCTTCACGCAGATGCGGATGGCCCGTGCCGGCGAGTCCGACACCGACTAGAGGAGGCTCGGTGAACCTGTCCTCGAGGCTTGGCAGGAGCGTGGCCTGGGGCTACCTGGTCGTCGTGCTGCTGATCACGATCTTCCCGTTCTACTGGATGCTGCGCACCGCGCTGTCCAACAACTTCGCGATGTCGACCGACCCGTCGTCGTTGCTGCCGGTGCACTTCACGTGGGGCCCGTTCGAGCGGGCGCTGGGGTTGGCGACGCCCGCCGAGGCGGCGGCGGAAGGCGGTTCGGGTGCCAGCATCGACCTGGCGCTCGCGCTGTGGAACTCCGTCGTGTACGCGGGGATTCTGACGATCCTCACGGTCGGGCTGTCGGCGCTGGCCGCCTACGCGTTCGCCCGGTTGCGGTGGAAGGGGCGCGACGTCGTCTTCGGCGTGCTGCTGACCGCGCTGATGGTGCCGTCGGTGTTCACGTTGCTGCCGAACTTCGTGCTGATGAAGGACCTGGGGCTGCTCAACACGTTCGGCGGCATGATCCTCCCGCAGGCCCTGTTCTCCGCGTTCAACATCTTCTTCCTGCGGCAGTTCATGCTCGGGCTCTCGCACGAGATCGAGGAGGCGGCGATCATCGACGGCGCCGGGCCGCTGCGCGTGTGCTTCCGAATCGTGCTGCCGATGAGCGTCGCGCCGATGGCGACCCTGACGCTGCTGCAGTTCATCACCACCTGGAACGACTACTTCTGGCCGTTGCTCGTCACGAACGACGAGTCGGTCCGCCCGCTCACCCTCGCGCTCGCGGTGTTCAAGCAGTCCTCACCGCAGGCGTCGCTGGACTGGGCCGGCCTGATGGCGGCGACGCTGGTCGCGGCGCTGCCGATGTTGCTGCTGTTCGTGGTCTTCGGGCGGCGGCTGGTCAACTCCATCGGCTTCACGGGGATCAAGTGAGACTGCACTGGCCGTCGGCGGCGGCGGAATGGACCGAGGCGCTGCCCGTGGGCAACGGCCGTCTCGGCGCGATGGTGTTCGGCGGGACCGGGCGGTCCCGTGTGCAGGTCAACGACGCGACCGTGTGGTCGGGCACCGCGGACGGGCCTGCCGCGGCGTTGGCGGACCGCGTCGCCGCAGGAGCGGGTCCGGAACGGCTCGCGCAGGTGCGTGAGGCGGTCTTCGGCGGTGACCTGGGGCGTGCGACCGAGTTGCTGATGTCGTTCGAGGGCCCGTACAGCCAGACGTTCCTGCCGTACGCGGACCTGTGGATCACGCTGCCGGACGGCGAGTCCCACGGCCGCACGCTCGACCTGGACACGGGGGTGGTCACCGAGCGGATGACCATCGCGGGCGAGGACGTCGTGCGGCGGGTGTGGGCGTCGGATTCCGCGCTGTGCGTGGAGATCACCGGTGCCGTGCCTTGCGGCGTCGAGATCTCCACGCCGTTGCGGGAGGTGTCGCGGGACGGCCTGAACCTGGTGGTCGAGATCCCGGTCGACTCCGCGCCCCGCCACGAACCGCAGGTCGGGGCGCCGGTGTACGGGGGCGGTGAGCGAGGCACTGTCACGGTGGAGGTGGCCGAGAGCGAACGCTGGCTGCTCACGCTCACCAGTTCCACGACCACCGAGTCGCTCTGGACCGGTGAGCGGCGCGGCGACCACAGGACGTTGATGGGCGCCTGCGAGGTGCGGTTCGGGGACGTTCCCGAGGTCGTCGACGTGCCGGACCTGCTGGCCGGCAAGGACGAGGAGCTCATCGCGTCCGTGCTGTTCGCGTACGGCCGGTACCTGCTGGTCTCGTCGTCGCGGCCCGGTGCGCCACCCGCGAACCTGCAGGGCATCTGGAACGGTGAGCTGCGCCCCGCCTGGTCGTCCAACTACACGATCAACATCAACACCCAGATGAACTACTGGGCCGCCGAGGTCACCGGGCTCGCCGAGTGCCACGACCCGTTGCTGGAGCTGCTCGAGAAGCTCGCGGTCACCGGCCGCGAGGTGGCCCGCGAGCTGTACGGCGCCCGGGGTTGGGTGGCGCACCACAACACCGACGCGTGGGGCTGGTCGCTGCCGGTCGGCATGGGTCACGGCGCGCCGTCGTGGGCGATCTGGCAGATGGGCGGCGCGTGGCTCGTCCAGCACGCCTGGGACCACTACGACTTCGCCCGCACCTGGTCCACTTTGGAGCGTGCGTGGCCACTGCTGCGCGGCTGCGCCGAGTTCTGCCTCGACTGGCTCGTCGAAGGCCCGGACGGTTACCTCGACACGTGCCCGTCGACGTCGCCGGAGAACTGGTTCCTCGACTCCTCCGGCTCCCCGCAAGCGTTGTCGTGGTCCGTGACCATGGACGTGATGCTGATCCGCGCCGTGTTCGAACGGACCTCGGCGCTGGCACTGGCATCGGGCCGCGCCGACCCGGTGCTGGCGGAGATCGCGGCCGCGCTGCCGCGCCTGCGTCCCGTGCCGGTGTTCGGCGGACGGCTGGGGGAGTGGGCCGGCGACTTCGCGGAGGAAGACCCGGCGCACCGGCACATGTCGCACCTGGTGTCGGTCTACCCGCTCGGCCAGATCGCCGCCGGCACATCTCTCGGTGACGCCGCGGTGGCGACGATGGACCGCCGCGGCAACGGCGCGATGGGCTGGTCGTGGGCCTGGAAGATGGCGCTGCGGGCCAGGCTGGGCGACGGCGAGACCGTGCGGTCGCTGCTGTCCGAGGCCTCGCAGCCCTTCACCGGCGACCGGCACCGCGACGCGCCGTTCGACGGCTCGGAGTGGGGCGGCCTGCTGCCGAACCTCTTCAGCACGCACCCGCCGTTCCAGATCGACGGCAACTACGGCTTCACGGCGGCCCTGGCCGAGGTCGTGGTGCAGAGCCACAACGGCGTGATCGACGTGCTGCCCGCGTTGCCCGGCGGCTGGTCCCGCGGCTCGGCGCGCGGACTTCGTTGCCGTGGCGGGCTTTCCGTCGACGTCACCTGGCACGACGGCGAGGTCTCCGTGCGGGTGCGGCGGCTGTCCGGCGACGCCTCGGCGGTCGTGCCGGTGAGCATCGGCGGCGAGGTCACCGAGGTCGTCGTGAGCGACGTCGTCGAGGTGCGCGGGAGGATCTCTTGCTGACCGACCTGGGGCTGGACGCGCTGTGGGAGTACCGCAGCTCTTACGTGCGGCCGGACGACTTCGACTCGTTCTGGGACGAGACGCTGGCCGAGGCTCGTACGGTCGCGCTCGCGGTCGAGGCCGTGCCGGTCGAGACCCCGTTGCGGACGCTCGACGTCTACGACGTGTCGTTCGCGGGCTTCGGCGGCGACCGGGTCCGCGCGTGGCTGAGGACGCCCAAGGGCCGTTCCGGCCTGCCCGCGGTCGTGCAGTTCCACGGGTACGGCGGCAACAGGGGCAGCGCGGTCGAGAACCTGACCTGGGCCAGCGCGGGCTTCGCACACCTGCAGGTCGAGGTGCGGGACCAGCGCGGCGGCACCGGTTTCATGACCCGCGGCATCGCCGACCGCTCCACCTACTTCTACCGGCGCGTCTTCACCGACGCGGTCCGCGCGGTCGAGGCCGTGCGCGCCCTGGGCTCCGCCGGCGTGGCCGTGATCGGCAACAGCCAGGGCGGCGGCATCGCGCTCGCCGTGGCGGGCCTGGTCCCCGACCTCGCCGCCGTGCACACCCAGGCACCGTTCCTCTGCGACTTCCGCAGGGCGGTGAACGTCTGCGGCCGCCCACCGTTCACCGAGCTCACCACCTACGTCGCCGAGAACCGGCGCTCGGACATCTTCTCCACACTGTCCTATTTCGACGGTGTGGGACTCGCCGCCCGGGCCACGGCCCCCGCGTGGTTCTCGGTCGGCCTGATGGACGACATCGTGCCGCCGTCCACGGTGTTCGGCGCCTACCACGCGTACGCCGGACCCAAGGAGATCGCTGTCTGGGAGCACAGCGCCCACGAGGCGGGCGGCTCCGACGACCTCGACATCGCACTGGAAGCCTTCCGTTCCCGTCTCTTGGAGAAGCCATGAAAATCGCCGCCGCTGCCCTCGTCGCAGCAACAGCCCTGGTGGTCGCGGGATGCGGGAGCTCCGACGCGGGCTCCGGCAGCAACACCGTGAACTGGTGGACCTGGGACGACAAGCAGGCAGTCGCCTACGGCGAGTGCGAGAAGGCGTTCGAGGCCGCCAACCCCGGCACCGACGTGAAGATCACCCGCTACAACGTCGACGACTACTTCACGAAGCTCACCGCCGGTTTCGTGGCGGGCACCGCGCCGGACGCGTTCCAGAACTCCGTCCAGTTCCTGCAGGCCTACGCCTCGCAGCACCAGCTGATGCCGCTCGACGACCTGATCGCCAAGTCCTCTGTGGACCTGAAGAGGTACTCGGTGGGCGTCGAGACCTGGAAGTTCACCGACGGCAAGCAGTACGCGCTCCCGCTCGACTGGGCGGCCTCCGCGTTCTACTACAACGCCGACATGCTCGCGAAGGCCGGCGTGCCCGAGGCCGACGTGCGGAAGCTGACCTGGAACCCGGACGACGGCGGCACGTTCGACAAGGTCGTCGCCCACCTCACGATCGACAAGTTCGGCAGGCGCGGCGACGAGCCGGGCTTCGACAAGACCCAGATCGCGACCTACGGCATCGGCGCCATGGCGGGCCGCAGCTTCATCGGCGAGACCTCGTGGGCCCCGTTCGTGAACACGCTCGGCTGGCGCCTGGGCGACAAGGACCAGTGGCCCACCAAGTTCAACTACACGGACCCGCGCTTCACCAAGACGATGAAGTGGGTCCTGTCCCTGACCGACCGCGGCTTCTCCCCGAAGCTCGGCACCTTCACGACCGGCAACCAGTCCACGATCTCCGACATCGACCTGATCGGCTCCGGCAAGGTCGCCATGACCATGGGCGGCTCGTGGTCGGCCCCGGGCTTCGGCAAGATACCGGGCGTGAAGGTGGGCATCGCCCCGACCGTGCTCGGCCCCTCCGGCACCCGCTCCGTCCTCTCCAACTCGAACGGCAACAACATCTGGGCGGGCACCAAGAACCCGGACCTGACCTGGAAGTGGGTCAGCTACATGGGCGGCGAGGAGTGCCAGACCAGGGCGGGCGCCACCGGCACGTTCTTCCCGTCGATTCCCGCCGCCATGGACAACACCGTGACCTCGATGAAGTCCCAGGGCGTGGACCTCACGGTCTTCAACCAGTACGTGAAGGACGGCGTCCTGTACCCGTCCAGCGCCTACGCCAACGGCTCCGCCGTCCAGTCCGCCGAACAGCCCCTCTTCGAGGCGTACTTCGCAGGCCAGCGCTCCGACGACGTGTTCGCCGAGATGGAACGCGTCTCGCAGGAGATACTGGCCAAGAACTAGACGGGAGTCTCAGGAGTGGTGTTGCGGATACCGGCCAGGCGCGTGCTGGCGGATGACGTCTACGAGCAGATCCGCGCCCTGATCATGAGCGACGGCATCGCGCCGGGCGCCAGGGTGAACATCGACGAACTGGCGCGCACGCTCGACGTGTCCCCGACCCCGGTCCGAGAAGCCCTGGCCCGCCTGGAATCCGAGGAACTGGTCAGCAGGCTCCCGTTGCGCGGCTACAGCGTGACGGACCTGCTGAACCGCAAACAGGTCGACGACCTCTACTCCCTGCGCCTGCTGCTGGAACCCCCGTCCGCGGCCCTGGCGGCAGCCCGCATGACACCGGAGTTCGTCACCCTCATCGAGGAGGAACTGGCCACCTGCCCGGCGGCCCCGGCCGACAACGCCTACGACGACTACAAGAACCTCACCGCCCACGACCAACGCCTGCACGAACTGATCCTGCGGATCGCCGGGAACGACGCCGTCCTTCAGTCCTTCTCGAAGACGCACTGCCACCTGCACCTGTTCCGGCTGAACTTCCAGCAGCCCTTCGGGGTCCAGACGATCACCGAGCACCGCGCGATCGTGGACGCGTTGGTGGCACAGGACGAGGCGGGGGCGAGTGCGGCGATGACCGCGCACCTGGAGATCGCGCGGAAGCGGCTGCTGGACCGGATGTAGGACGGCAGCGCTTTTCCGCGCGCTCAAGGCAATGCCGAAGGCGAGCACCTCTGCCACGCAACGCGATGGCGGAGCCGAGGCGGATGAAATGCTCCAGCTCGGCATTGCCTGCGCAACCACCCTCGCAAGGTGACGCATCCGAACGGCCACACGCAAGCCGACTCGTCGACGCCACCGGCAATACCACCAGCTCCGCTGGTATCAGCCGAAAGATTCACCCGCACAATCCCAGCACCCCCGGAGAACGCCCGCTGACCAGCAAGATCACCGCCACCTCCAAAACCTTAAAACCATTTAAAAACAACAAGGTCCAGCCCACTTTGAACCCCGTCCGTGACCTCCCCGTAGTCATCGGTACAACACCGTTCGACCCCCCGAGGAGACACAGAATGGGCGCTCGACACCGCAAGCCCGCCATGATCGGCGCGGGCGCCGTGCTGGCGGTCGCCGCTGTCGCCGGTGGCATCTTCGCCTTCAGCGGCACCAACTCGAACGCGGCTGAGGACTGCGGCGGCCTGGACACCGCCCTGCAGAACAACCTGAACTTCATCGCCGGTCAGCAGGCGAACCCCGACGCCCAGTCGGACGCGCGCATCCAGAACCGCCAGCAGGTCGTCAACCTCATCAACCAGCGGCGTGCGGCCGCTGGTTGTGGTGGCACCGTGCAGGCGAAGCCCGAGGCCGGTCAGGCCGCGACATCCGGTGAGGACTGTGGCGGGCTGGACAAGGCGTTGCAGAACAACCTGTCGTTCATCGCGGGCCAGAAGTCCGCTCCGGACGCGCAGTCCGAGGCGCGCATCGCGAACCGCCAGGCCGTGGTCGACCTCATCCAGCAGCGACGCAAGGCGGCGGGCTGCCAGGGTGACGGCGGCGCGGCCAACGCCGGCAACGGCAACGCGGGCAACAACAACGGCAACGCGGGCAACGGCAACAACGCCGGCAACCAGCCCACGGCCCAGCCCACCCAGCAGCCCGACGCGAACCAGGGCGGCGACAACGGCGCCACCGGCCAGCAGGTCTGCAACGGCTCGACCGTGACGCTGTCCGGCGAGGGCGGCGCGCCCGCCGCGTCGAGCGGCACGTTCCCGGTCGGCACCACGCTCAAGGTGACGAACCTCGACAACAACAAGTCCACGACCGTCAAGGTCGCGTCGGTGTCCGGAAGCTGTGCGCTGCTGAACAACGCGGCGTTCGAACAGGTCCGCGAGCCGGGCAAGTTCCTCATCCGCAACGCGCGGATCGAGAAGATCGGCTGATCTGTCCACAACGGACAGAACAGCGCAACAGCCGGGTGTTCCCTTCTAGGCGCAGGGGGAACACCCGGCTGTTGCGCGGTCACCGGGAATAGTGATCTCGGTGTGGTCAACAACCCGCCGGAAGTGAGACCTTGGTCGCGTGACGGAGAAGGCGACGGCACCCTCGGTCCTGCGGAACACGGCCTTCCTCCGGCTGTGGACCGGCATGACCGCGTCGGGGCTCGCGATGTGGGCACTGCCGTTCGTGCTGGGCCTGGCGGTGCTCGAACGCTCGATCAGCGCCGTCGACCTCGGTGTCGTCCTCGCGACCAGAACCGTCGGCTTCCTCGTGGCGGTCCCGGTCGCCGGGGTGCTGGCCGATCGTCACCCACGGCGCACCGTCGTGTTCTGGGCATGCCTCACCGGTGCGGTCATGACGCCGGTGATCGCGCTGGGCGTGGGCAGGTCGTTGGTGCTCATGGCCGTCGCGGCCGCGATCGTCGGCGCCGGTCAGGGTGGGTGCAGGCCCGCGTTTCAGGCACTGGTGGCCGAGGTCGTGCCGGAGTCCCAGCGGCAGCAGGCCAACGCCGCGACCACCCTCGCCATCAGGGTGACCACGCTCGTCGCGCCGAGTCTCACCGCCCTCGCGGCCCTCGTGACCGACGCGAAGACGCTGCTGATCGTCACCGCCGTGCTCTGGCTGGTCGCCACGATCGTGCCGCCCAAGGGGGCGAAGGCACCGGAGAGCACGAGCGGGAAGAACGGCTTCGTGGCGGACTTCCTCGAAGGCCTGACCGAGGCACGCCGCCACCCGTGGCTGCTCTCCGGACTCGGCGCGCTGACCGCGATGGTCGCTCTCGGGTACTCGGCGACGGCCGTCCTGCTGCCGGTCGTGAGCCGCGACCGCTACGGCACGGAGGCGGTGCTGGCCGCCGCCACGACCGCGTACACCTTCGGCGCGCTCGCGGGGGCCGCGCTGATGGCCCGCTGGCGCCCGGCGGCACCGGGCTGGGCGGCGCTCGCCGGCATGGCCCTCTACAGCCTCGTCCCGCTGGCCCTGCTGCTGCCGGTGCACCCGTTCGTGCTCGTCGGCGTCTACGTGGTGGCGGGGATGGGGATGGAGTTGTTCAACGTCCCCTGGTTCACCGCGGTGCAGCGCGAGGTCGAACCGGACAAGCTCGGCCGCGTCTTCTCGCTCGACTTCCTGCTCTCGTTCGGCCTCGCGCCGGTCGGGCTGGCCTTCATCGCCCCGGCGATCGAGCAGTTCGGCAGCGGTGTCGTGCTGGGCGCCTGCGCGCTGGTCTGCTTCGCCGCCCCCGCGGCCGCCGCGCTGGTCCCGAGCTCGAAGGGGTTCACCAGGTCCAGCTGAAGCCGCGCACCCCGGGTCGTACGTCCAGCGCCACGTCCAGCAACGTGCGGCCGGGCGCGACGACCGACCCGTCCGCGAGCTGGACCACGGACGACGGCGCCATGCCCTCGAACGTCACCTCCAGCACGTACTCGCGCGTCGGCAGGCGGAACTTGCGCTCGTAGTTCGACGCGGGCGGGCACGGGTCCTGGTTCACCAGCTCGTGCTCGATCACGACGCTCTCGCCCTTGCGCAACGGCCGGTCGAACAGCAGCTCCGCGACCAGCAGACCCTCGCCCGGCTCCTGCACCACCTGGCCGACCGTGCAGTTCTTCAGGGCGTTGACCTGCGGCAACGGCCGTTCGTGGTCGTCGACGTGCATGATCACGACCCACCGGTCGGGCCCGGTCATCGACGCCGACAGCACCTGCCTCGACCGGAAGGCCCGCTCGGTGCGGTCCGCCCCGATCGTCACGAAGTCCTGCTGGCTCACGCGCAGGAGCTGGTCGTCCCACTGCGTGTCGAGGCCGTGCAACGCGTGCTCGACGGGCGAGGGGGAGGGCCAGAACGCGGACATGGGCGCCGGGGCGTGGCGCAGCCAGCGGCCCCGCGGGCGCGGCGGGCCCAGCAGCTCCGAGAGGTGGCCCGGCGGCACCTGCAGGATGTGTTCCAGGTGGACGACGGCCTGCAGCGACTTCTGCCGCTCCGGACGGCTGCGGCCGCTCTGCCAGTAGCTCAGCGTCGCCATCGAGACGGACACGCCGTTCTGCGAGAGGTGCTCGCGCAGGCGCTCCAGACCGAGACCGCGATTCGTGATCGCCGTCCGGAGAGCCTGCGCGAACTCGTCCACGCTGGTCACGCTAATGCATCCGCACGTTTCGCCGTAGGTCCTGTTTCGAAGTCCGACCCGGCTGTCGCGGATGGGACTTCGAAACAGGACGCGGTCCTCACCGTGCCTGGTACGGCCGGTAGGTGACCTGGCGGCCGTCCAGGACCAGCTCGACCTCGACGGTGTCGGGGAACGGCGGGCCGAGCGGCACCAGCAGCACCGGCTCGTGGCCCGCCTGGTGGATCCGGACGTTGACGCTCTGCTGCGTCGCGATCAGGTGTCCGAGCAGGTCACGAGCGTTCTGCCAGCCGTTGTTCTCGCCCGCGTCGGCGTGCATGTGCCAGTTCTGGTTCTCCACCAGCGCCCCGTACAGGTGGCCCTGGTGCATCGGCCGCCCGACGGAGAAGTCCGCCACGGCCTTGGTCACGGCCTGGTGGGTCGCAGCCAGGCCGACGACCTGCTGACGCAGCGTCACCGGGTCCACCCCGCGGGCCTGGCCGACGACGGCGTACAGGCCGTTGGCGGTGACCGGCGGCGCGGGCTGGCGGACCAGCACGTCCTCGTTGAGGAACCGCAGCTGCCGCTGCGAGAAGCTGACGTGGTCGGACGCCACCAGCCCGTGGGCCGCGACGACCTTCTGGTCCTTCTGGATGCCCGCCTGCAGCTCGTCGAACGGCGCCGGCATCGGTGCGGACACCGCCGGGTTCATCCGGTTCTTCTGCGGCGCGCCGAGCTGCGTCGCCATCTTCTGCGGCGGTTTCCACTCGTGCGAGGTCTGCCCGTCGGCCGGTGGCAGGAACGGCTCGACGACCGCGTGCTCCCCGGTGGCGAGGCGCTTGCGCTCGTCGGCGAACTTCGTGCCCGCCTTGGAGGACTTGCCGTCGAGGAACCGCTCCGACACGTTCGGCAGCGCGGTGTGCGACTGCGGCAGCTTGCCGTCCTTGAGCAGCCCGTAGGCGATCCGGGACAGGTCGGTGCCGGTGTCGCCCGCCACGAAGTCGGTCGTGAACGCCTGACCGCGCACCGGGTGCCGGTTGTTCTGGACGTCCACCCTGGCCAGCTCCAGCGCGGCGTCCATGCCCGCGGCGTCGGCCGGCGTGTGCAGCTTGGCGATCTCCGCCGCGTAGAAGCGGTTGAGCGACTGGCCGAGCTGCCCGAACTCCGCCTGCCCCTCGCCGAACCGCACCGAGGGCTCGGCGAGCGGCACGAGGCCGTCGACGAACAGGTTCGGCTCGGGCGTGTAGGGCAGCAGCGGGTGGATGCCCTGCTGGGTGCGGCGCGCGTGCATGTCCGCGTCGATGACCTGCACGAACCGGTCGTGGAAGCCGGGCTCGGCGAGCTTGGCCCGCAGCGCCTCCTTCTGCGCGTCCGTCGTCTTCGAGTCGCCGTCGATGCGGGCGAGGACGTCGGTGTGCAGCTGGCCGACGTCCACGGCGACCCGGTAGCCGCCGCCGATCATCAACGGCCGCAGCGGCATCGGGACGTCGGGACCGTCGGCGGGGCCGACCTCGTCGGCGTCCGTGAGCCGGGTGACGTGGTCGAACACGTGCCCGCCCTCGCGGGTCGTGCGGTCGCCCGCGTCGAAGTCCATGACCGCCACGTACGGGTGCGTCCCGGTGGCAGCCAGAGCGGTCACCGCGAACACGTGCGCGTCGCTCTCCAGTGTCGCGTTGCGCGTCTGCCCGAACTTGAAGCCCTGGGGGCCGTGGGGAACGCTGACCAGCGCGACCGGTTCCGTCCGGCCGTGGACCGCCGGGGCCGCGGCCTCGATCGCGGCCGTGATCTCCGCCTGCGTCGAGGCGTTCACGCCGAGCACGAACGCCACGCGGCCGTCCATGTCCCGCGTTCCGGCCATGACGCCGTTGATCACATTGTCGAGCTGGTCGAGCTCGCCCGCCCGGACGATCATGCTGACCACGAACGAGGGCTTCTCGTCGGCGTCGATGCTCTCGCGCGTCCGCTGGAGGTAGTTCTCCGCCGTGATCTGCGTGAGCTCGTGGCCCTGGGCCAGGTTCTCGTACGCCGCGTTGTGGACCCCGTGCTCGTTGAACGGCTTGGCGTCCTGGCCGCCCATCTCGACGTCGCCGTTCCCGTCCTCGATGGACAGTTCGGCGAGGTCCTCCCGGGCCCGCTTCACGGGGTCCGCGGACGGGTCGGTGCCCAGGTGCTCGTTGTCGCGCTTGGGCATGTTCGGCGTGGGCAGGTCGGACCGCTCCACCGGGCCGGGCGGCGGCGGGTTGTGCGACTGCAGCGCCGCCATCCGGTCCGAGATCAGCAGGAGGTTGCGCGGCTTGAGCCGCGAGTCCGCCTCGTCGACGCCGGCCGTCATGACGGAGTTGTCCTTGACGACGTGGCCCTTGCCGTCCTGGTGCTGGAAGATCGGCTTCACGGCGCCGGTCTCCAGGTACTCGTCGCGCAGCCCGAGGAAGTGCCCGACCTCGTGCGCGAGGCGCCGAGAGTCGGTGTGCGAGGGCCAGGTGATCTGGTTCGCGCGGCCCTCGGGGTCGTCGGTGACGTCGACGACGGCGTGCGCGTCGTCCGGGTTCTCCGTGAACTCGACCGTGACGTGGAACTGCTCACCGCTGGGCAGCTTGTACCCCTGGTTGAACATCTCCTCGACACCCGCGCGAGCGCGGTCCTGGACCTCGGCGGTGCCGTTGTTCAGGTGCAGCCGCACGGTGAAGTCGCGCACCGGCACACCGTCGACGTCCAGGACGCGGTTGTCGTAGGTGATCGGGCCGCGCCAGGCGTCCATGGAGATGCCGTGCGGGCCGACCTTCGTCGAGTCGAGCACGCCGCCCGCCTCGCCGCGCACCCAGCTCGTCGCCGGGGTCGTGGCACGGGCATCCGCGATGGCCTGGGAGGACACCGGGTTGTGCGGGTCGAACCAGTCCGCGCTCTCCTCCGTGCTGTGCATCGCGTCGGCGTCCTCGCCGACCATGCCGTTGTCCTGCAACGTGGTCTTGAACTCTTTGATCTGGTCCGCGGTGAGCTCGTAGCCCAGCGCGGCACCGAGCACGCCCTTGTTGTCGGTCACGGCCCGCGTGAACGCGTCGGCGCTCACCGTGCCCTCGGGCAGGACCTCCGCGTCGCTGAGCACCTGCTGCACCCAGAACGGGTGGAAGTCCGGGTTGCGGTTCGGCGGGGTGTTGGCGACGGCGTCGGCGAGCGCCGGAGCACCCAGGACGTCGACGACCGCCGCTTCCTGCACGAAGTTGAACCCGCGGTTGTACCCCTTGTCGTGGTTGAAGAGGTCCGCGACCTTGTCCACGTCCGTGCTGAGCCCCGGCGCGCCGTCGATCGTGTTCCACAGCTGGTGGGCCCACTCGTCGAACCTGGCGCGGTTCTCCGGGGTGCTCAGATCGGCGAACCGCGTCTGCTGCGCGCCCTCGATGACGGGCCGGTCGAACGCCTTGCGGAACGACTCGGCCACCGCCTCGACGCCGTGCCGCTCGATCATCGCGGCGACCTCGTCGGTCCTGGTGTGCAGGACGACCGAGGCGTGCAGCAGGTGCACACCCGCCTCGGACTGCACGAACCTGCGCGGATCGGCCTCGAGCCTCTCCTCGACGGCCTTCGCGAACTCCGGGGCGTTCTCCAGCGCGTCGGCGGTCAGCGCCTCGAGCTCGAGGTCCACCTCGGACCGGACGGGTGCCGGGTCGGCGCTGTCCTCCACGACGTCCTGAGCGGACTCCTCGGGGGTTGTGGTCACCTCCGCGGGCGGGAGGTCGACCAGGTCCGCGACCGCCTGGTCCTGCGCACGGCTCGTGCCGGCGTTGTACCCGTCCTCGTGGGCGAAGACGTCGGCGGCGAGCCTGGTCGCGTCGGCGGTGTACGTGGGCGTGCTGCCGGCCGTCGCCCACAGCCGGTGCGCCCAGGCGGTGAACGCGGCCTTGGCCTCGGGCGTGCTCAGGTCGCCGAACTGCGCCACCTGTGCGGACTCGATGACCGGCTGGCCGAACTCCTTGGTGAACGCCTTCGCGACCTTCTCGGCACCGTGCCGCTGGATCAGCGTGGCGACCTCGTCGGTCCGGGTGTCGAGCACGACCGAGGCCCGCAGCGTCTCCAGACCGACCTCGGCCTCGGCGGACCTGAGCGCCTGCTCCACCTCCCGGGCGAGCGGGGAGGCGTTCGCCATCACGTCCGCGGACAACGCGGCGAGATGGCTGCCCACCACGACGTCCGGCACGCTCGTCGGTGCCTGCGTCTCGGCGGTCGGGGCCGGGGCCGGGTCCGCGTTCCTGAGCGGGGGCGCGTTCTGCGGCTGCGGTGCCGGGCGGGTCAGGACGGTCCCGCTCGACTCCTCGCGCGAGGACGAGGCCTCGGCCGGTGCGATGAAGGGCGGCGGGGGAGCGGTCTCGGGCAGGTACGTCGGCGACCGGGGAGGCAGCGGCGGCGGCACGGCGGCGACCCGCGTGCCCCCGTCGGTGTCGCGACCGGTACCACCGTCGGTGTCGCCGTCCGCGTCGCGACCGGTACCACCGCCCGTGCCACCGTCGGTGTCGCCGCCGGACGACGCCGGCACCGGAGGCGCGTTGAAGTCGGCGATCTTCTCGTCGACGACCGCCTTCTTCTCCCACCACTTCTTCTGCAGGTCGTCGGCGGCCTGACGCGCGTCGTTCAGCTTCGTCTCGGCCTCCGCGACCAGGGCCTGCCGCGCCGCGCGATCGGTGGCGAGCTGGTCGACCGCCTGGTCGTACTTCGCCTTCTCCGCGAGGCGGTCGGCCCGGGCCTGCGCGACGACCTGCCCCTGCGCGACGACGTCCGCCCGGCGGGCGTTGGCCTCCGCGCGCAGTCCGCCGATGGCGTCGTTGGCGGCGTCGAGCTGACGCTGGGCCTCCCGCAGCGACGACTGCGCGTCGGCGAACGTGCGCTCCGCGGTCCTGAGCGTGGCCTGGGCCTCTCCGTGCGCCTGACGCGCCGCTTCGACCTGGCCCTGCAGCGCCGCGTCGTCCGGCGCCGCGGCGAGCTGGTCCCGCAGCCCCTCCAAGGTGTGCGCCTTGGCCTCGACGTCCGACTTCGCGTCGTCCACCTCGAACTGCGCGGTCATCGCCAGCGCCCCGAGGCCGCCGACCTTCGGCGACAGCTCGGCGATGGCGTTGAGCGTGCGCGCGGCCTCCAGGCGGGCGGTCTCCGCCGTCACCGCCAGGTCTTCGAGGGTCGCCTGCTCGTCGAGGTGCGCCTGGATCGCGTTGTTGTAGTCGATCTGGACCCGGGTGAACGAGGAGTCGCCACGGGCGTTCGCCGCGGCCACCCCGTTGATCACCTGCTGCGCGTCGTGGCGCACGGTGTCCACGGAGACCTCGCCGGCACGCCAGGCGTCCGCCGCGGCCTTGACCTCGGTCTGGGCCGTCGACAGCTCCGGGCCGAGGTCCTTGCCCAGCACGACCTGCGCGTCCGCGACGGGCATGCGGACGGCGGCCGAGTTCGGCACGGTCAGGTCGACGACGGCGGTCCTGCCGCCGATCGTCGCGACCACGCGGTACTCGACGCCGAACTGCACGAGGCCGGTCGTGGCCTTCGGCTTGAGGTTGTTGACCTTGTTGTCGGTCTGGCCACCGGAGTTCGCCGTCGAGTCCTCGGCGGCGTGCCGCAGCTCGACACCGCTCGTGGCGAAGGTGAGGTTGTCCTTCGGGTCGGTGTTCTGCTTGATGGTCACGGCACCGGTCGCGAGACCGACCGACACGTCACCGCTCTCGGTGACCTTCGAGTCGGTGCTGGTCGCGGTGACCTGAGCCTTCGGGTTCTCGAGCGCCACGCCGTCGCTGAGCGCGCCCAGCGACGGGTCGACCAGCTTCGCGTAGACCTTGACGTCCGCGTCCTGCCCGAACGTCAGCGCCGCCTCGTGCAGGCCCGGCACGCTCAACGGGCCGGACAGCATCGACGGCAGGTGCGGCTGCAGGTTCTCCGGGCTCAGCGTGGACAGCAGGCTGTTCAGCGCGCCTGTGCCCTTGCCGGTGAGGCCCTTCTTCGCGCCCGCGTCCTTCAGCGCCTGGATCGTCGCCTCACGCAGGTCCTTGGCGCCCCGCAGGTTCTCCACCGACGCGCCGTCCGGGAGCGCAGGGGTGCTGCCCGCACGCCAGTCCGCGATGGCCTGCCGGCCGCCCTGGGCGGCGTCGCGGGAGTGCTGCTGCGCGGTGTACGGCTGCGGCGCGGTGCCGCCGCCGACCTTCTGGTTGTCCGCGTGCAGGCGGACGGTCATCTGCTGCGGGCCGCTGGGCGCGGTCGCGACGACCTTGTCGCCCTTCTCCACGATGAGCTCGAACTCGATCGGCACGGTGTAGCGCGCCGCCGGTCCGCTGCCCGCGCGGAAGCTCGCGAACTGGTCGGTCGTCGAGGTGCTGATCGAACTGCTCTGGGACTTCCCGGCGTTCGCGGCCGCCATCACACCCGCGGCGCCGGAGACGTTCGGGTTCGCGCTGCCCGGCGCGACGAGGCCCGATGCCTTGAGCCCGACGCCCCAGGCGGTGCCGCGGCCCTGGCCGTCGGTCACCTTGTGCGAGCCGGCGATCGTCGACTCCATCTCGACGCCGTCGTTGACGACGTTCTGGAACTCCGGCGTGCCCGTCTTCGCCCGAAGCGTGACCTGGAACGAGTCCTTGCCGAACGTGCCGGGCTGGTGCACGAGCAGCGGCACCCCGCCGTCCAGGGCGCTGTCGATCATCGCCTTGACGCTCGCGGGGGAGCTGACGTCGACCAGGCGCTGGAGGTTGCTCATCGAGTCCTTGAGCACCGAGTCCGGCAGCAACGGCCTGCCGATGCGCTTGGCGGTCTTCAGGTTCACCTTGGCCGAGAGGTCCGCGACCACGTCGGTGAGGTCCGGCACGCTCTCCACCGTGGACAGACCGAGCGCGCCCGGTTCGCCCTCCGCGACCGTCGCGGGCGGTGCCATCGCCGGGAGGTCGGGCTTGGCCACGGTCGGCTGCACGTCGGGCAGCAGCCCCATGTCCCGCGCGACGTCCTCGGTGACCCGCACGAACACCGAGTTGGGCAGGGTGACCGTCGCACCCTCGGACCTCGGCGTGGAGCCGGCGATGAAGTTCGCCGCCCGGCTCTCGCCGATCACGGTGACGTCGGCGTCCATCTGCACCAGCACGGTGCGGCCGCCCGCGGGCGTCACGTAGTTGCGGTCGTGGCTGCCGCCGACCTCCTTGCCCGACGACTTCGAGTCGGACCACGGCGTGACCTTGCCGCCGGCCGCGAAACCACCGGCACCGGTGGTGGGAGTGGACTCACCGGCGGGCGGGGTGGGGATCTTCGGCTTCATCGACACGGTGATGCCGCCGGTGATGTCGACCGACCGGCCGGTGGACGACGTCTGACCGGCCTTGTACCCACCGGTGCTGGCGTTCTCGGTGCCGGTGTTGTCCGAGATGGACACGATCCGCGCGTTGCCCAGCTCGAACTTGACCCCGATGGCACCCTTGCGGTCGGTGAAGCGGCGGTCGTACTTGAGGCCCTGCTCCTGCACACCCGTGGTGGCCAGCGTCCGCAGGTTCGCCTTGATGTTCTCCGGGGAGAACATCTTGTCGATCTGGGCGCGGGACGCTGTGCCCGGCACGGTCAGCGCGGAGTCACCGCCGGCCGCCCGGTCGAGCGCCTTGATCGCCTGGTCGCGCAACGCCGTCGTGTTCGCGACGGCCTCCACGTGCAGGATCTCCGGCGCCTTCTCCTTCGGTTTGGTGCTCAGCAGCTTCTTGACGCTCGGGGCGTCCTTCAGCGTCCGGTACTCCGGCGTGCCCGGCTCGAAGCCCTTGCCGGGATCGGCGTCCAGGGTGGAGCTGTCCGACACCCAGAGGTTGACCTCGCCCTTGAGCGGGGTGAGCCCGCCGTCGCCGGTCTTGGCGACCGTGGTCTGCTCCGGCGCGTGGAAACCGGGGGCGCCGGGCACGATCCGCCGCACCCAGGAACGGGGGCGGGTGAACGTGGTGATCTCGACCTCGAACTCGACGTCGCCGCGGAACACCTGGGCGTTCGGGCTGCCGACGCTGAGCGACGTGCTGTTGACCGTCGGCCCGGCGGTGGTCTTGTCCGTCCACGAGTGGTTGTACTTGACGCCCAGCTGCGGTGCCGGGGACAGCTTGGTGGTCCCGGTCTCCTTCGGGATGACGACCTTGCCCTCGACGCCGCCGCTCCAGCCCTTGGTGGTGCTGGAGGAGCTGTCGAGCTTCGGGCCGGTCGACGATGCGTCGCGGACGTTGCGCGCGTCGGCCTGACCCAGGTGCTTCGGGTCGGTGACCTTGGCCTTGACCGTGACGTTGACGTAGGTGTTGGTGGACGTGCCGCTGTGCTTGAGCTGCACCTGGACGCCGGGACCCATGAGGCTGTCCATGTTGGTCCGCAACGCCGCCGGCGAGAGCTGCGAGGTCAGCCTGCGCTGGTTCGCGAGCTGCTCGGCGACGTCGGCGAAGCTCTTGCCCTTGCTGCTGCGCGGGTTCGAGCCCTCGACGTTCCAGCTCGGCAGGAACCTGCCGAGCCCGGGGATCTCCCGCAGCGCGCCCTCGACCTGGGTCTGGACCTCCGAGGCGACCGCGAACTCGCCGACCTTGGCGTTGCCCGTGGCGATCGCGTCGCTCAGGTACGGCGGCGGGAACTTCTTGCCCTTGTTGGACTCGTCGACGATCGACTGGCGGGTGCCCTCCGGCGTCGGCAGCCCGGTGTGGGCGGCTTCGGGCAGACCGACGCGCAGGTACGTCGTGACGGGGATCGTGACGGTGCCACTCGGGGTGTGGACCTCGAGGTCGGCGGTCACCTTGTACAGACCGGTGTCGCCCTTGAGCTGGATGCCGCTCTTGTGCGCCGTGGTGATGCCCGCGTTGACGTTCTCCGCGGTGCGCGCGGTGTAGCCGAGCGTGCCGCCGACCTGACCGCCCACCTGGTCCGGCAGGCCGGAGTTGAACCCGAGACTGGCCGTGACGTCGCCTCCGGACTTGGTCGTCGAGGACACACCACTGCTGTGCGACGAGGTCTCGTGCAGGCGGAGCTGGCCGGTGTCGAGCGTGCCGACGAGCTCCGCGGACTTCAGCGTCGCGCCCATCTTCACCGCGGCGCCCTTGCTCTGGTGCGGGCTGGTGAGGTCCGGTGACGTCACGAAGGCGCCGCCGAGCATCGCGCCGAGGTTGTTGCGGATCTCGGTCGGGCTCAGGAAGTTCTGCAAGGCCTCGCGGCCGGGCGACCCGATCTTGACGATCGACGGGTGGAGCTGGCGCGCCACGTCGTCGAACGCCTTCGCGGGGTTGTCGACCGAGACCGCCTCGGGCGCGGGGTGTTCGAGCCTGGTACCCCACTTCGCGTCCGGCGGCGTGACCGCGGCGGACGTGTTGCCCGAGTTCGTGATCTTGGCCAGGTCGTTCGGGATCTGCAGCGTCACGTCGGTGCCGGTGTCGACCGTGGCGACGGGCCGGAGCCCGCCGCTCGGGTTGGTCAGCGTGATGTCGTAGGACACCTTGACGGTGGCCTGCGTCGACCCCTCGCCCGCGCGGATGATCCGCTGGTCGGTGAGCGACGCCGACATGGCCTGCGACTGCGCCGGCGTGGCGAGCTGCACCCTGCCGCCGAGGGAGCCGTACGGGCCGAGCCCGACGCTGGCCGAGGCCGCGGCGCCGACGTCGTTGGCCGTGGCCACCGTGTGCGTCGCCGAGGACGAGTTGCCCGACTGCGCGGTCGCGTCGACCTTGACGCCGGGGGCGTCCACGGGCGCGGTCTCGGTCTGCGCCTGCATGGTGGCGCGGATGTTCGCCTCGTACCAGGTGTTGCCGATCTTGACCTGGAAGTTGCGGCCCTTGTCCAGGAACGACTCGAAGTCGCCGGTGATCGCCTGCTGGATGCGGGCGGCGTCGGCGGGCTTGAGGTTCTCGATCGCGCTCGTGACGTTCTCGGCGCCACGCACGGTCGTCGGCGCGATGGTGCCCAGCGCCTTGTTGTCCTGGAAGAAGCCCGGCAGCGCCTGCGTGCCCGGCATGACCTGGCCGACGGGCTGCGGGGCGAGCACGGTCATCGGGATGACCGGGTTCGGCGTCTGCGCGGGCGGCGCCGGACGCGTCTGCACGTCGGACTCCGGCTCGGTCCACGCCGAACTGTCCCGTGTGGACGTCTCCGGCGCGGCCACCGGGGGAGCCGGGGGAGCGGGCGGTGGCGGGGGCGCGGGGCGGGTCGACTGCTCGTCGACGTCCATGTCGACGTCGCCGTCGGTCGTGTCGTCGAGCGCCCTCGGCGGGTTCGCCGGGTCGTGCTGCGTGAACCTGCTGCGGCCGTCGGGCTGCGGGTGCGCGTCGAGCACCAGCTCGGGCAGCCAGTTGGTCGGCTTCGTCCAGGCTGCGGCCTTGTCGAGCTCCTTCTGCGAGGACTTGGAGGTCGTGTCCGGCCGGGGCTCGAAGAAGGGCTCGTGGACCTGCGGGCCGTCCGGTCCGTAGACCTTGATGGGCCTGCCGAGCTCGGTGGCGAGCAGCCTGGCGGCGAGTTCCTCCGCCTTGGCCGCCTTGGCGTTGTCGGCCTTCCTCTCGGCCGCGTTCTCCCTGGCGTGGGCGGGATCGACCTCGAAGCCCGCGGTGACGTCGATCTCCGCGTCGGTGTCGACGACGACGCCGGGGCCGGTGCCGGTGCTGAAGCTCGGCTTCAGCGACGTCGGGCGGGGCTCGACGAACGCGTTGACCAGGTGGCCGTTCTCCAGGCGGTGCTGCTGGCGGAAGTTCGCGATCTCCTTGTTGGCCGACCCGGTGGCCATCGAGGCCTTCTGGATCGCCGCGGCGCGCAGCTGTGCCGCGGTCCTGGTGTCGGGAGCGGCCTTGCTCTTCTTGCCGCCCTTGGCCGGCGGCGGCGTCTGGCTCTGCAGCGCGGCCTGCGCGGCGGCGAACAGGCCGTCGGCGCGGGGCGGGTCGGCGAGCGGCAGGACGCCGTGCTCGAGGGTGGCGAACGTGCGGGTCACGGTGCTCGTGTTGGCCGACATGGCCAGGTTGAGCATCGCGGCCATCTTCTGCTGCTTGGTGCCGGTGACGATGTGCGGGACGTCGGCCTCGGTCTTGTGCTTCTTGGCCGGCGCCTTCTCCTCGACCGTGCTCTCGGCGTCCGAGGACTCGTCCTCGTCGACGGCCGCCGGCTCGGGGGCCCTGGTGCTGGGGTCGACCTGGGGGTCGATGCCCATGTGGCCGTAACCGGGCACCGGTGCGGAGACCGCGCCGCCCAGGGAGTTCTTGTCCTCCCAGCCGAGGTGCAGGGCGTCGAGCTTCGACGGGGTCCAGCCACCGGTCACCGTGTCGGTGACGACACCGGTCCCGGCGTCCCGGCCGTACTCGTGCCGGGTGAGCTGCTGGGCCTCGCGCTGGGTGTGGGGCTTGTTGTTCGGGTTCGGCGGGCCGCCCTTCCTCCTGGGCTTCCTGTCGCCGAACTCGTCGCGGATCTTCGCACCGGACACGTCGGCCTTGGCCGCCCGGTCGGCGGTGTGCGCCATCTTGCCGTCCGCACCCGGGATGCCGCCGTACATGCGGTTCGTCACCGACGTGAGCGCGACGTGCGACTGCGGGAACTTCTTGCCGCCGGACTTCGCGAAGTCGAGCGCGAGGCGGGACAGGTCCGTGCCGACGGCGCCGTTCACGAAGTCGCTGGTGAAGTTCTCACTGCGGTAGGGGTTGGTGTTCGTCTGCAGGTTGACGTTGATCGCCGACTGCCGGGCGTCGTTCCTGATCGAGCCGTCGACCACCTTCGCGGCCGCGGCGGCGATCTGGGGCTGGGACACGTCCGGGTACTTGGCCCGGTAGGCCGCTTCGACCTCGGACCTGAGCTGGGCGGCCTTCGCGTCGGCCTGCTCGATCCCGCGCTGGAGCTCCTGCAGGAACAGGATCTCGCTGTCGGTCGGCGTGCGGCCCTCCGCCGCGATGTCGGCCTCCGTCTGGGCCTTGGCCCCGGCGAGCGCCTCGCTGGGGGTCGGCGGCGCGTCCAGCTCGTTCCGGTGGAGGTCCACCAGTTCCTTGCCGGCGAAGGCGTTGATGGACGCGCCGAGGTCGCCGAACTCGTTGCCGCCGTCGCTGAACTTCACGTCCGGGTCGACGACGGCCACGGCCGCGTCCATGAACAGGTTGGGCTCGGGGGAGTAGGGCAGCAGGGGCGCCGAGTCCTTCTGGCGCGTCCGCGAGTCCATGTCGTCGCTGATCGCCTGCTGGAACCTCGCGGCGAAGTCCGGCTTGTCCAGGAAGGCCTCGACGTGCACGAGCTCGTCGAGCTTCTCCTTCTTCTTGGCCTGCGAGAGGGAGGAGTCCTTCTTGATCGCGGCCCGCTCGTCCTTGATCCGCGCCCTGGTGTCGTCGACGAGCTTCGCCGGGTCACCGACGCGGTAGCCGCCCGAGTACAGCAACGGGCGGATCGGCCCGGTCTCCGAGTTCAGCGACGCGGTGACGTGGGTGAAGACGTCCGTCTGGCCGTCGGCCACCCGGCGGGAACCGGTGTCGAAGTCCTGGAACGAGATGTACGGGTGCGTGCCCTTGCCGTTCATCGCGCCGATGGCGAACGTCGTGGCGGGGCTGTGCATCGTGCCGTTGCGCATCCGGCCGAACGGGAAGCCGTCCGCCGGCTTGAACGTGTCCAGCGGGACGAGGGCGATCGGCTCCGTCCGGTTCTCGATGCCTGCCCGCGCGATCTCGGCGTTGATGTTCGCCTCGGAACCGGTGGGGCCGTTGACGCCGATCACGAACACCATGTCGCCGGCCAGCGGTCCGGCGTCGGCGACGATCGCGTCGATGACCTTGCCGACGTCGGCGTCCGGGTCGTTCAGCTTGCCGTGGCCGACGATCATGTTGACCACGAACGACGGCCGCCTGCCCTCGTCGACGCTCTGCTTGAGCTTCGCGAGGTAGTTGTCCCTGGTGGGCAGGTCGAACCCGTTGTCCGCGAGGTCGGCGAACGCGTCGTTGTACACGACGTTGTCCAGCGACAGGCCGTTGAACGCCGTCGCCAGGTCGTCGAGGGTGGCGTCCGTGCCGGGCTGGGAGTCGACGTCCATCGGGACGCCGGTGTTGCTCGGTCCCGCCTCGTTGGTCCAGTTGTCGGCGCCCGGCATCTTCTTGGTGGTCCGGGTCTCGGCGGTGGCGCGGCTCTCCGGGGAGAGCTCGCGCTTCGGCATCGGCCGCGTGTCGACGTCCGACGGCGTGGGCGACGACGGGCGCGCGGGCGGCTCCACCGTGGCAGGGCCGGGGGCGTCGAGCCTGGTGTCGGGCACCATGACCTGGCTCTGCGCGGTGCGTTCGACGAGCCACAGGTGGCGCGGGCGCAGACCTGGCTCCGCCCCGTGGACGTCGGCGCCCATCATGCCGCCGTCGTTCTGGTGCACGCCCGAGTTCGTGTCGTGCTGCTGGAAGACGCGGCTCGTGTCCTTGTACTCGTCCGGGATTCCCAGGTAGTGCAGCGTCTCGTGCGCGAGGACCTCGGGGCTGGTGCTCGGGTTCCAGTGCGTCTGGTCGACGTTCGGGTTCTTGGGGTCGACCTTGATGCTGGTGTGCGCGTCGGCCGGGTTGTCGACGAACTCCAGGTTCAGGTGGAACTGGTCACCGCTGGGCAGCCGGTAACCCTGGTTCAGCAGGGAGTTCACGCCGTCGGAGGCGTTCTGCCTGACCTCGGCGAGGATCTCCGGGTGGACCTTCGCGCCGGGGTCGAGGTGCACCTTGACGGTGTACTCCTGCACGAAGTTGCCGGGACTCGTCTCGATGCGGCGCAGGTCGTAGTTGATGAGTCCCTTGTAGGACTTCAGCTTCGACGGCGTGCTGTCGGTGCGGATGTCGTGCACGACGACGTCGACGGTCCGCACGTTCGCGTCCGCCCGGCGGCCGGCCCACGTGCTCGGGTCCGCCGGCTTGGCCGGCGCGAACCAGTCGGCCGTCTTCGCCGGGTCGTGCCGCCACGACTCGTCGGTGATGACGTCCTTGCCCCGGTGCGATTCGGGCGTCGGCGGGGTCATCGCGGGCGGCGCACCGCCACCGCGGACCTTCTTCGGCTGCCCGTCGGCGTTCCCGGGAGCGGGACGCGACGAGTTCGCCTCGGCACCGCTCCTGCTCGACTCCGCCACCGGGGAGTCCTGCGGCGGCAGGGAGGGCAGCGGCTTCTGGCTCGCCTCCGGCGTGGTGTTCGTGGTCGCGGAGGTGCCGGTGGTCGTGCTGGTGGCGGGCGTGTTGTTGCTGGGCGCGTTGTTGCCGTTCGTGCTGGTCCCGGGCGGCGCCGGCGGCGGGGTGTTCGCCGCGCTGTTGAACGAGTCGACCTCGTTGTCCACCTTGGCCTTGGCGTCCCACCACTGCTGCTGCTTGGTGTCCGCGTCGCGCCGGGCGTCGTCGAGCCTGGTCTGCGCGTCCGTGATCGCCTTCTGGGCGGCGGCCCGCTCGTCCACGATCTTCTGCCGCGCTTCCACGGCCGCGGCGCGGGCGGCGTCGGCGTCGGCGGCGACCTGCTGCTGCGCCACGAGAGGCGTGCGGGCGTCGGCGGCCGCCTGCCGCTGGACGTCGAACTCCGCACGTGCGTCGTCGACCTGCTGCTGCGCGTCGGCCAACGCGTCGTGTGCCGCGTCGGCCTCCTGGGAGAGCTGGTCGATCTCGGCCTCGGTCGCGCCGTTCTCCCGCGCGTCGGCGACCGCGTTGTCGGCCACCTGCGCGTCCTCGCTCAGCGAGACGACCTGGGCGTTGAGGTCCTGGATCGTGGCGCGGGTCTGCGCCGCGTCCCTGATCGCGCTGTCGAACTGCGTCTGCAGCGGCGTGACGGCGTCGACCTCGGCGCGGTGCGTGTCGATCGCCGCGGTCGCCTTCGCCGACGCCGCGTCGAGCGGCTGCTCGGTCCGCGCCAGCACGGCCGCGGCCTCGTTGATCGCGTCCTGGGTGTCGTGGCGGGCCTTCTCGACGTCCTTCTCCGCGGTCCGCCAGTCGTCGGCCGCCTTCTTGACGTCGGACTGCGCGTCCTTGAGCGAGTCGCCGAGCGGGTGGCTCAGCGTGGTCTCGACCTCGGCGGCGGGCATGCGCACACCGGCCGAGCCGGGCACCGTCAGGTCGACGACCCCGGTCTTGCCGCCGATCGTCGCCACCACGCGGTACTCGACGTCGTACTGCACCAGGCCGGTGCGGGAGGTGTCCTTGTCCTTGACGCTGCCGCCCTGGGCCTGGGACGGGCCGCCGGACACCGCGGACGAGTCCTCACCCCCGTGACGGGCCTCGACGCCGCCGGTGCCGACGTTGACGGTGTCGGACGGGGCGCCCTGCTTGATCGCCGCGCTGCCCTGCGCGAGACCGACCGCCACGTCGGCGGTCTCGGACACCTTGGCCTCGCTGGAGGTCTCGGTGGTCTTCGTGGTCAGCGGGGTCTCGATCTTGACGTCGTCGCTGAGCGACCCGAGCTGCGGGTTCACCAGCTTCGCGTAGACCTTGACGTCGGCGTCCTGTCCGAACGTCAGCGCCATCTCCTTGAGCCCCGGCACGTCGAGCGGGCCGGACAGCATCGACGGCAGGTGCGGCTGCAGGTTCTCCGGGCTGAGCGTGGAGAACAGGGCGTTGAGCGAGCCCGTTCCCTTGCCGGTCAGGCCCTTGCCGGCGCCGGCCTCGGTCATCGCCCTCACGGCGGCGTCGCGCAGGTCGTTGGCACCGCGCAGGTTCTCCACCGACGCGGTCGGCGGCAGCTTCGAGGCACGGCTGTCCGCCTGGAACGCGGCCGTCGCCTCGGGAGTGCCGAAGTCGCTGCTGCGCTTGCTCGCCGCGGACATGTACGGCTGCGGGTTCCCGTGACCGGTGGTCGGCTGGGAGACCTTCTGGTTGTCCGCGTGCGTGCGGACCTTCATCTCCTGCGGGCCGCTCTCGGCCCGCGCGATCTCCTTGGAGCCCTTCTCGACGACGAGCTCGAACTCGACCGGCACGGTGTACTGCGCCGCCGGGCCGCTCGCCGTGCGGGAGTTGCTGAACGCCTCGGTGGTCGAGGTCGTGACGGAACTGCCGGTGCTGCCACCGATGTTCGCGCCGACCGCGACACCCGCGGTGCCCGAGAGGTTCGGGTTCGCGCTGCCCGGTGACGCCAGGCCCGGTGCGCGCAGACCGGCGCCCCAGCCGGTGCCCCGGCCCAAGCCGGCGCTGTCCTTGACGGAGCCGCCGTTGTTGTGCGACATGTCGACGCCGTCGTTGACGACGCCCTCGAACTTCGGCTCACCCGTCTTGGCCCGCAACGTGACCTGGTAGCTGTCCTTGCCGAACGTGCCCGGCTGGTGCACGAGCAGCGGCACGCCGCCGTCCAGCGCGCTGTCGATCATCGCCTTGACGCTCGCCGGCGAGTTGAGGTCGACGATGCGCTGAAGGTTGCTCATCGAGTCCTTGAGGACCGAGTCCGGGATCAGCGCGTCGCTGCCGAACTTCTTGGTCTTCGTGGACAGCTCGGTCGTGAGCTGGTTGACCGCGGCGGAGAGGTCCGGGACGGACTCCACGTTGGACAGGCCGAGCGCGCCCGGCTCGTTCGGCGCGACCGTCGCCGGCGGCGCCATCTTCGGGAACTCGGGCTTCGGCACGGTGGACTCGACCTTGGGCAGCGCGCCCAGCTCGCGCGCGACGTCCTCGGACACCCGCACGAACACCGACTTCGGCATGTTCACCGTGACGCCCTCGGCGTTCGGCGTGCCGCCGTGCAGGAAGTTCCCGGCGCGGCTCTCGCCGACGATGGTGAACTCGGCGTCGATCTGGACCAGCACGGTCCGCGCCTCGCCGGGCGTCGTCCTGCCGCGGTCGACGTTGCCGCCGACCTCGTTCGACTGGGTCTTGTTGTCCGACCAGGGCGTGAACTTCGCGGTCGCGGCGACACCGCCGGACCCGCTCGGGTTCGTCGGCGTGCCCGCGGGCGGCGGCGTGACGTTCGGGCGCACCGGCACGTTGATGCCGGCGGTCAGGTCGACGGACCGGGCCGTCGTGGACGACTCACCGGCCTTGTACCCGCCGCTGACCGAGTTGTCGGTGCCCGTGGTGTCCGAGATGGACACCAGCTTGGCCTCGCCCAGCTTCACGGACATGCCGATGGCGCCGGAGCGGTCGGTGACCCGCCGGTCGTACTTCAGGCCCTGCTCCTGCACACCGGTCTCGATGAGCCGCTGCAGGTTCGCCTTGATGTTCTCCGGGGCGAACATCTTGTCGATCTGGGCGCGGGAGGCGGTACCCGGCACGGTCAGCGCCGAGTCGCCCTTGGCCGCGCGGTTGAGCGCGTCGATCGCCTGTTCCCGCAACGCGGTCGTGTTCGCGACCGCCTCGACGTTGAGGAACTCCGGCGACTTCGGCCGGGCCTCCTTCGGGGCCAGCAGGTCCTTGACCGTCGGCGAGTCGTCGAGCGTCGTCACCTCGGGGTCACCGGGCTTGAAGCCGTCGCCCGGGTCGTTCTTCAGCGTCGCGCCGTCGGAGACCCAGAGGTTGACCTTGCCGTCGATCTTGTCGAGACCCGCGCCGGTCTTGGCGACCGTGGTGACCTCGGGGGAGTGGAAGCCGGGCGCGCCGGGCACGACGGTGCGCACCCACGTCCGCGGCCGCGTGAAGGTCGTGATCTCGACCTCGAACTCCACGTCGTTCGAGAACACCTGCGAGTCCGGGCTGCCGGACTGCGACTGCGTGGCGCTGACCGCCGGGCCCGCGGTGGTCTTGTCCGTCCACGAGTGGCTGTAGGACACACCGGCCTGCGGCATCGGGGTGAGCGAGGCGACGCCCGTCTTGACGGGGATGTTCGCCCTGCCCTGCACGCCACCGGTCCAGCCCTTGGTGGTGCTGGAGTTCGCGTCGAGCTTCGGGCCGGTCGTCGTCGAGTCGCTGACGGCGTGCGCGTCGGCCTGGCCGAGGTGCTTCGGGTTGCTGAGCTTGGCCTTGACCGTGACGTTCACGTAGGTGTTCGTCGTCGTGCCGGTGTTCTTCAGCTGCACCGAGACGCCCGGGCCGAGCAGGCTGTCCATGTTGGCCTTGAGCGCGGCGGGGGAGAGGTTCGCCGTGATCTTGCGCTGGTTCGCGAGCTGCTCGGCGACGTTCGAGTAGCTCTGGCCCTTGCGCGGCTGCGCGTCCGGGTTGTTCCAGTTCGGCAGGAACTTCTCGAAGCCGGGCAGCTCCTTCAGCTTGGCCTCGACCTGGCCCTGCACCTTCGCGGCCGGGGTGAACTCGCCGACCTTGGCGTTGCCCGCGGCGAGCGTGTCGGCGACGAACGGCGGCAGGAACTTCGTGTCCGCCGTGGCCGGGTCGGTCGTGGTGTTCCTGGTGCCGTCCGGGGTCGGCAGACCCACCGCACCGGCCTCGTTGAGGCCCATGCGCATGTGGGTCGTGACCTCCATCTTCACGCTCTCACCGGAGGGCGTGCGGACCTCGACCTCGGCCGTGACCTCGTACATGCCGGTCTCGGACTTCACGCCGATGCCGGTCTTGTGGCTGCTGCTCGATCCCGCGTTCACGCCCTCGGCGGTGCGCGCGGAGTAGCTGCCGGTGGCGCCGACCGTGCCGCCGACCTGGCCGGGGACGCCGATGTTGGCACCGACACCCGCCGTCACGTCGAACCCGGTCTTGGTGGACGCGGACACACTGCTGCCCCAGGCGGAGGTGTCCTTCAGGTCCAGCGCCGCGCTGTCGTGCGTGCCGACCAGCTTCACGTCCTTGAGCGTCGCGGTCATCTGCACCGCGCCGCCCTTGCTCGCGTGCGGGCTGACCAGGTCGGGGGAGGTGACGAAGCCGCCGAGCATCGCGGGCAGGTTGTTGCGGATCGAGGTGGGGCTCAGGAAGTTCTGCAGCGCCTCGCGGCCGGGCGAGCCGACCTTCGTGATCGACGGGTGCAGCTTCGCGGCGACCTCGTTGAACGCCTTGCCGGAGTCCTTGACCGACACCGCCTCCGGTACCGCGTTCTCGACCTTGGCGCCCCACTGGGCGTCGGCCGGGGTGACCTTGGCGGAGGACTTGCCCGAGTCGACGATCGTGCTGAGGTCCGCCGGGACCTGCAGCGTGACGTTCGTGCCGGTATCCACTGTGGACGACGGCTTCACGTTGCCGCTCGCGTCCTTCAGCGTGATCTCGTAGGAGACCGGGACGGTGACCTTCTTCGAGCCGTCGTCCGAGCCCTTGATCGCGCGCTGTTCGGTGACGGAGTTGCTGGTGGACTGCGAGACCGCGGGCGTCGCGAGCGCGGCCTTGCCGCCCAGCGAGCCGTACGGGCCCGCCGCCACACCGGCCGTCACCGCACCGCCGACGTCGTTGGACGTGGAGATGGTGTTGGTCGTGCCGGTGGACGCGGCGGCCTGGTAGTTCTTGTCCACCTTGGTGTCGGCGTCGGCCTGCACGTCGGTGGTGGCGTCCGCGTGCATCTCCGCGCGGACGTTCGCCTCGAACCACTTGCCGTTGATCTGCACCTGGAAGTTGCGGCCGCCGCCGAGGAACGTCTCGAAGTCGTTCTCCAGCGCGTTCTTGATGCGCGCCTGGTCGTCCGCCTTCAGGCCGTTGATGTCGTTCACGACCGCGTCCGCGCCGCGCACGTCGGTCGGCGTGATCGACCCCAGCGCCTTGTTCTCCTGGAAGAAGCTCGGCAGGTTCGTGTCCGGGACCTGGCCGACCGGCTGCGGTTCCAGGGTGGTCATCTGGACGACCGGGCTCGGCTTCGGCGGCGCGGGGCGGGTCTGGACGTCGGTGTCCACGTCGGACTCCGGTGCCGACCGCGTGTCCGTCTCGGGCCTCGGCGGCGCAGGCCGGGTGTCCGCGTCCATGTCCACGTCGGTGTCGGCCGGCGGGTTCTGGTTGCCGGCGTCGCGGCCCGTCGGACCGTCGCTCATCTCGTTGGGCTGCGGCGGGTTCGCCGGGTCGTGCGGCGTGAACGTCGACTTGCCGTTGTCGTTGGGGTGCGCGTCGACGTGGATCGCCGTCGCCGGGTCGAACGTCGGCGGCTCCCAGTTCTCGATCTCCAGCAGCTTCTTCTTCGACATCCCCGGCTTGATCTCGGGCTTGGGCTCGAAGAACGGGTCGACGGTCGTGGTCGCGCCGTTGGGGCCGTGGATCGTGATGGGGCGGCCGATGTCGGTCGCGAGCAGCTTGGCGGCCAGCACCTCGGCCTGGCCCAGTTTGGCGTTCTCGGCCTTCTGCTCGGCCTTGTTCTCCCGGGCGTCCTGCTCGAGGTCGGCTGCCGTCGGGGGCTGGTGGTCCGGGTCCTCGATGCTGTTGTCGACCGGCGTGGCGTCGCTGTTCGGGTGCGGCGTCGCGGGGGCGGGCTCGATGATCGAGCTGACCAGGTGGCCGAAGTCCAGGTCGTGCTGCTGGTTGAAGTCCGCGACCTGCTTGACGATCGACGGCTTGGAGGTCCAGCCGGTCTCGACGGCACCTGCGCGCAGGTCCGCCGGCGACTTGACGTCGGCGGCGTCGATGTTCGGGTCGGCGTCCATCGCGCCGTGCACGGCGTCGTAGATGCCGCCCGGCCGCGGGTCACCCGCGAGTGGCAGCGCGCCGTGCTGCAGCATGCTGAACTGGCGCACCGCGTTGCTCTGGTTGGTCGACATCGCCAGGTTCAGCAAGGACGCCATCTTGTCCTGCTTGACGGTGGGATCGATGCCGATGTACCCGTGTCCGGGCACGGGCGCGGAGACCGCGGGGCTGGGCTTGTTCTTGTCCTGCGCCCCGAGACGGGTCTCGTCCTTCGACGTCGGGTTCCAGCCGCCGGTGGTCTCGCCGGTCTCCGAGTGGTACGTGACCTGCTGGGCCTCGGCCTGGTCGAACGGCTTCACGTTCTTGTTCGGCTTGTCGTTCTTGCCGTACACGCCGAACTCGTCGCGGATGTCCGCGACGGAGACGCCGCCCTTGGCGGTGCGGTCCTCGAACATGCGCGACGTCACCGAGGTGAGCGCGGTGTGCGACTGCGGGAGTTTCGCACCCTTGGACTCGGCGAAGGTGTGCGCGAGCCGGGACAGGTCGGTGCTCACCGCGCCGCTGACGAAGTCACTGGTGAAGTTCTCACCGCGGTAGGGGTTGCGGTTGTTCTTCAGGTCGACCTCGATGCCCGAGTCGACGTTGCTCTGGTTGATGATCTTGTTGACGGCTGCGTCGACCGCGGCCTGGGGCGCGTTGGGGATGTTCGCCGTGAGCTCGGCCCTGATCTCGGCGGCCACCTGGTTGACGTGGGCGATCGAGTTGTCGATCGACTCCAGGGTCTGCCGCTGGCCGTCGCTCGCCCCGTTCTCCTGCTTCGCGATGTCCGCTTCCAGCTTCGCCTTGGCGTCCTCGAGCGCCTGGGTCGGGCTCGCCGGCGGCGGCAGCTGGTTCTGGTGGATGTCGACGACCTCGGCACCCGCGAACTCGTTGATCGACTCGCTGAGCCCGCCGAACTCGTTGCCCTTCGGGCCGAACTGGACGCCGTGGTCGACGACCGCGACGTTGCCGTCCATGAACAGGTTGGGCTCCGGCGAGTACGGCAGCATCGGAGCGGAGTCCTTCTGCCGCTCTCGCGCGTCCATGTCGTCGCTGATCGCCTTCTGGAACTTCTCGACGAAGTCAGGGCTGTTGAGGAAGTCCTCGGTGGCCTTGATCGGCTTGAGCTGCGCGGCCTTCTGCTCGTTGGTGAGGAACCCGTTGTCCTCGATCGCCTTGCGGTCCTTGTCGATGCGCTTCTGGGTGTCCGCCTTGAGCTGCGCGGGGTCACCGACGCGGTAGCCGCCCGAGTACAGCAGCGGGCGGGTCGAGCCCTGCGGCGAGTTCATCGACTCGGCGACGTGGTTGAAGATGTCCTTCGGCGGTGCGCCCTCCGGCGTCTTCACCAGGCGCGAGCCGTTGTCGAAGTCCTGGAAAGAGATGTACGGGTGCGCGCCGTTGCCGTTCATCGCGCCGACCGCGAACTCGTTGGCAGTGCTGTGCATCGTCTCGTTGCGCATGGTGCCGAACGGGAAGTCCCCGTCGAACGTCGTCAACGGCACCAGGGCGATCGGCTCGGTGCGGCCCGCGTTCGTGAAGTTGGTGTTCGCGGTGTTGATGCTGTTCGTGATGTCGGCGTCCGTGCCGGTGGGACCGTTGACACCGATGACGAACACGATGTCCTTGGCGAGCGGGCCGGCGTCCTTGGTGATGGCGTCGATGACCGTGTTGACGTTGGTCTTCGGGTCGTTCAGCTGCGCGTGGCTGACGATCATGTTGACCACGAAAGCGGGACGCTTGCCGCCCTCGACGCTCTCCCTGAGCTTGGCGAGGTAGTTGTCCTTGGTGGGGACGTCGAAGCCGTCCTTCGCGAGGTCCCGGAACGCCTGGTTGTAGACGACGTTCTGGTTCGCCATGGCGGTGACCGCGTTGTCGACGGCGGCCTGGGTGTCCACGTCGGACGTCGGCTGGTCGACGTCCATCGCGGTGTCCGCGTGGCTGTCCACGTTGGACGGACCAGCGTCGTTGGGGCCCGCGACGTTGTTCGGGTCGAACTCCGGCCCGTCGTGCTTCGTCCGCTTCGCACCGGGTTCGGCGTCGGCGTTGTTGTTGCTGTTGTCGGCGTTGAGGTCGATGCCACCGACGTCGCCGAGGTCGCTGTCCTCCGAGTGGGCGCGCTTCATCGGACGGCTGTCGACGTCGGCGTTCGCGTCGATGTCCGGGTTCGGCGAGGACTTGACGTCGGTGCCGGGCGCCGGAGTGCCGGGCTTCGGCGTCCAGTCGGCGGGCGGCGGCACGGTGGCCGGACCGGCCGGGTTGATCGTGGTGTCGGGCACCGCGACCTGGCTGTTGGCCGTGTTCTCGATCAGCCACAGGTGCCGCGGCCGGATGCCGGGGTCGGGCAGGTGGACGTCGGCGCCCATCATGCCGCCGTCGTTCTGGTGCACGCCCGAGTTCGTGTCGTGCTGCTGGAAGACGCGGCTCGTGTCCTTGTACTCGTCCGGGATTCCCAGGTAGTGCAGCGTCTCGTGCGCGAGGACCTCGGGACTCGTGTCGGTGCCCCAGTGGGTCTGGTCCGGGTTGGTGGTCTTCGGGTCGACCTTGATGCTGGTGTGCGCGTCGGCCTTGTTGTCGGTGAACTCGAGGTTCAGGTGGAACTGGTCACCGCTGGGCAGCCGGTGCCCCTGGTTCAGCAGGGTGTCGACACCGTTGGTGGCGTTCTCCTTGACCTGCGCGATCTGCTCCGGCGTCATGTTCGCGGCAGGGTCGATGTGCACCTTGACGGTGTACTCCTGCACGAAGTTGCCGGGGGTGGTCTCGATGCGGCGCAGGTCGTAGTTGATCAGGCCCTGGTAGGACTTGATGTTCGATGGCGTGCTGTCCGTGCGGACGTCGTGGACCGTCTGGTTGACGGTGCGGACGTCCGTGTCGTTGCGGCGGTCGGCCCAGGTGCTGCGGTCGGCCGGGTTGCTCGGGTTCGACCACTCCGCGGTCTTCGCCGGGTCGTGGCGCCACGAGCCGTCGGTGATGACCTCCTTGCCCTTGTGCGACTCCGGGGTCGGCGGCGTCGCGGCGGGCGGCGCGCCGACCTTCGGCACGTCCTTGCGGGTGCCGTCGGGGTTCGTGTTGGAGGCAGGGGCGGGCGGGGCCGGGGGTGCGGGCGGTGCCGGTGGGGGCGGGGTCGCCGGGGCGTCCCTGGTCGGTGCCGGACCGTTGTCGCCGCGGGTGTTCTGGTTGGGCGCGTTGGTGTCCGCGGCCGTGTCGGTGTCGGTGGTGGACTTGACGTCGGTGTCGGCGTTGGTGTCGCCGGGCGCCGGGGGTGCGGAACGGCTGCCGTCCTTGGCGTCGCCGTCCTTCGGGTCGGTGTCCCTGGAGCCACCGTCCCTGGAACCGCCGTCCCTGGTGTCGCTGCTCTTGGGGTCACGGCCCCGGGACCCGTCGCCCTTCGCGTCGTCCTTGCCGTTGCCCGAGTCGGGGGCGTCGTCGTCGCCCTTGTTGTTCCCGCCGTCCGTGTCCGGGTTGCTCGGTGCCGGCCTGGGCCTGCCGTCGCCGACGGCGTCCTTGAGCACCTCGTACGCCGGCGTGACACCGGGTGGGGTGGGGTTGTCGCGGTGGGGGCGGTCCTGCTGGAACGTGTTCGGGTCCTGGTCGAGGATCTTGTACGACCCGTACTCGGCCAGGTCGTCGAAGGCCTCCTTGCGGAACGCGTCGCCCAGCGGGTGCCGGAAGGGCACCTCGAAGGTCTCGATGTTGTTCCTGAAGTCCTGGCGGGCGTCCGCGCGGCCGGTTCCGTCCACGTAGCTCTCGTAGAGGCCCTGGAAGCGCGAGCCGGGCTGCGCGGCGGCGTTGATCGTGTTGTTGATGTCGTTGCGGTTGGTCGCCTCGTGGATCGCGAACGCCTGCACGCGCGGAGGCTGGACGTCGGGGTCGGAGTAGTTGTTCAGGTGCTGCTGCAGCTGGTGCTGCGCGGACACCAGCGACAGGCCACCCTGCGTGTAGTCGATCAGCAGCACGTTCTTGCCGGGCGGCATGCCGCCCAGGAACTCGTCGAAGTGCTGGTCGAGCATGTCCTGCTGCTGGTCGGTCAGCGGCTCGGTCTTGGGCTTGCCGTCGGGCCCGTTGTACGCCGGGGCGAGGATCGAGTTCGGGTCGGAGGGCAGCGGCCGGAAGTTCGACAACGGGATGGACACCGCGTCGTGACCCTGGTTCTGCAGCGCGGCGACCACGGCCGCGGGGCTGCGGCCCAGGCCGACGTAGTTGAACTGGTCCGGCGGGTACTTGTTCGTGATGTCGGTGGCGAGGTCGTTCACCGCGTCCAGGACGTTCTGCTGTTCCTGGATGTTCTGCTCGGCCGCGATGCCCTGCATCTCGCTGTGGAAGTCGGCGGCGTTGTCGATGCCGTAGACCTCGGGCCGGCGGTTGCCGCCGCCCAGACCGGCGTCGTAGAGCAGCGGGTGGACCGCCGCCTCGACGGTGCTGCGCGGCGGGACGGTGATCCCGTTGTCCGCCAGCCACTGCTTGGTCATGTACGGCGTCAGGCCGACCGTGGTGTTCTCGTCGACCCGGATGCTGACGAACTCGGACGGCTTGTTGGGCTGGTGGGAGAGGCCGCCCTTGCCGTCCGGCTGGTAGCTCGCGTCGTCCTTCGCCGGGTTCGGGGCCCGGTAGCTGTCGACCCGCTGCTGGGCGGTCGGTTCGACCGCGTCCTCGTACACCGAGTCGGTGTCGCTGTCGGAGTCCGCGTCGTTGCCGGACCGGGGCTGCCCCTGGTTCGGCGGCGGCACGGCCACCGGCGGCGTCACGACGAGGCCGGGAGCCGCGTTGGGGTCGGCCGTGGTGTTCGGGTTCGGCTGCGCACCGGTGGGCGGCGGGGGAGCGGGCCGCGTCTTGACACTCGGGTCGCCGGGGTTGGGCGTGTTCGTGTCCGGGGCGGGCTTCGGCTGGACGGAGGGAGCACCGGTTTCGGGCTTCGGCGTGCCCGCCGCGGGGACGGCGGTCTCCGGCCGCGGCGACGGCGTGCCGGTGGGAGGCACGTTCGTGGCCGGGTTGGGCGACGGCGTGGTCGCCGGCGGGACGGTCGAGTTCGGCGCCGGGCTCGGGGTGGCCGGGGGGACGGCGGTCTCGGGCCTGGGAGCGGGACTCGGGTTCTGGCTCGGGTTCGGCGAGGTGTTCGCCGGAGGAACCGTGGTCTCGGGCCGCGGCGACGGCACGGCGGGCGGCGGCGTCGCGGTGTTCGGCGGCGGGGTGCTGACCGGCGGCGTGTTCGCCGCCGGGTTGGCGGGCGGAACGTTGGCGGGCGGCGTGTTGGCCGGTGGGACGTTCGCCGGAGGCGTGTTGGCGGGCGGCGTGTTCACCGGCGGCACGGCGACCGGCGGCGCCGGTCGCGTCTGCGCGGGCGGTGCGTCGGTGCGCGGCGGTTGTGCGGACGGGGTCGTCTCCGGGCGGGGAGACGGGGTGTTCGCCGGCGGGACGTTGGTCGAGGGCGCGTTGGTCGCCGGGGCCGGCGAGGGCGTGTTGACCGGCGGCACGTTCGTAGCCGGGGCGGGCGAGGGCGTGTTGACCGGCGGCGTGTTGGCCGGCGGCACGTTGGCGGGCGGTGCCGGTCGCGTCTGGGCCGGTGGCGTGTCGGCGCGGGGCGGTTGTGCGGACGGGGTCGTCTCCGGGCGGGGAGACGGGGTGTTCGCCGGCGGGGTGTTGGTCGAGGGCGCGTTGGTCGCCGGGGCGGGCGAGGGCGTGTTGACCGGTGGCGTGTTGGCCGGTGGCACGTTGGCGGGCGGTGCCGGTCGCGTCTGGGCCGGTGGCGTGTCGGCGCGGGGAGGCTGTGCGGACGGGGTGGTGTCCGGGCGCGGGGACGGCGCCGAGGTGTTCGGAGCCGAGGTGTTCGGGGCAGGGGTGTTCGGGGCAGGGGTGTTCGGCGCGGGCGTCGACATCGGCGGTGCGACCGGGGCCGGGCGCGTCTGGGCGGCGGGCGGCGGGACGTTCGCCGCCGGCGGCGGCGTCGACGCCGGTGGCGTGCCGGGACGTGACTGGTTCGGCGTAGCGGTGTTCGGGGACGCCGATGGCGCGTTGGCCGGTGGCGTGGTGGTAGCGGGCGTGTTGGTCGCGGGAGCCGGGGAGGCCGGGGGCGGGGAGAGCGGGGTCGGCTTCGGGGCGGGCGGCGGCGTCGACGGAGTCGACTGCGGCGGGGCCTTGGTGATGGTGCTGTCGGGGGTGGGCGGCTTGGGCGCGTCGAACACGCCCTTCGTGCCGCCGCCGGCCGGGGTGAACTTGCTGCCGCCGCGTTCGCCGCCGGTCGCGCCGGGGGTGGCGCCCGGTGCCATCGGCGGGGCCATGCCGGGTGCGGCCGAGGCGGGAGGCGTCACGCCGGGGGCGATGCCGCCGCCGCGCGGGCCCGCGCTCTGGGGCGGGGTGGCGACGGCGCTCTGCGAGCCGGGCGTCGTCGGGGACGGGCTGCCGGGAACCGCACCGGGGACCGCGCCCGGCTTCGGCGTGGCCGCGCCACCGGGAGTCGCACCGGGAGGAGTCGCGCCGCCCGGCGTGCTGCCGGGAGTGCTGCCGGGAGTGCTGCCGGGGGGCGGGGAGAGCGGGGTCGGCTTCGGGGCGGGCGGCGGCGTCGACGGGCTCGTCTGCGGCGGGGCCTTGGTGATGGTGCTGTCCGGGGTGGGCGGCTTGGGCGCGTCGAACACGCCCTTCGCGCCCCCGCCGGCCGGGGTGAACTTGCTGCCGCCGCGTTCGCCGCCGGTCGCGCCGGGGGTGGCGCCGCCCATCGGCGGGGCCATGCCCGGCGCCATGCCGGGAGGCGTCGCGCCGCCGCGTGAAGGCGACGTCACGGCGCCCTGCGGGCCGGGAGCGGTGGTGGCGGGCTTGGTTCCCGCCGCGCCACCGGAGGAGTTGGGGTCCTTGTAGCCGGGCGCCGAGGGGGTGAAGGACGCGGGGCCCTTGCCGCCGCCGGAGGTACCGGCGGAGGTGCCACCGGTGCCCTTGCCGCCGGCCGCGGGAGGCGTCGCGCCGCCGGTCGTGCCGGGAGTCGTGCCGGGGGTCGCGCCGCCCTTGCCGCCGGCGTTGCCGGGGCCGGTGTAGCCGGGCGCGGTCGGGGTGAAGGGCGCGGGGCCCTTGGCACCACCCGTGGTCGCGCCGCCCTTGCCACCCGCGTTGCCGGGGCCGGTGTAGCCCGGTGCGGTCGGGGTGAACGCGGCGGGAGCCTTGGGCCCGCCACCCGTGGTGGCACCGCCGCCCTTGGGGTTGGGGACTGCTCCGACTGCGCCGCCGGGTCCCTTTGCGCCGCCACCCGTGGTGGCACCGCCCTTGCCGCCGGCGTTGCCGGGGCCGGTGTAACCGGGTGCGGTCGGGGTGAACGCGGCGGGGGCCTTGGGTCCGCCACCGCCTGTGGTGACGCCACCGCCCTTGGGGTTGGGGATTGCTCCGACGGCGCCGCCAGGTCCCTTGGCGCCGCCGCCCGTGGTCGTGCCGCCCTTGCCGCCGGCGTTGCCGGGGCCGGTGTAGCCGGGCGCGGTCGGGGTGAAGGGCGCGGGACCCTTCGCACCGCCGGTGGAGTTGACCCCGCCGCCCTTGGGGTTGGGGACTGCTCCGACGGCGCCGCCGCCAGGTCCCTTGGCACCGCCGGTGGAGTTGACGCCACCGCCCTGGGTGTTGGTGATGGGGCCGACGGCGCCGCCGCCAGGTCCCTTCGCACCGCCGGTGGAGTTGACCCCGCCGCCCTTGGTGTTGTTGACGGTCGAAACCGCGCCACCGCCGGAGTTGGCCGAGCCGGTGGAGTTGACGCCACCGCCCTTGGTGTTGTTGACGGTCGAGGCCGCACCGCCGCCGGAGTTGGCCGAACCGGTCGAGTTGACCCCGCCGCCCTTGGTGTTGTTCACGGTCGAAACCGCGCCACCGCCGGAGTTGGCCGAACCGGTCGAGTTGATGCCACCGCCCTGCGTGTTCTTGGCGTTGTTCACAGGGTCGATCGACTTCAGGTTGTTCTGGTTGGTCGTGTCGACCTGCGTGGACGTCTGGTGCGTGGCCTTGAGGTTGGACTGGACGTCGGTGAACGCCTTGGCGCCGCGGTCCGCCTGCGAGACGGCGTTGTCGTTCGAGTTGTTCAGCGCCGGCACCGCGAACAGGCCGATCGGGCCCAGCGCGTTACCGCTGAAGTTCAGGCCCCGCAGGCCCGAGGAGATGCCCGTCAGCCGGGACCCCAGGTCACCCGCCTTGTTCTGCAACCCCTGCATCGAGGAGTCGTTCATGGAGAAGCCGGTGTTGCCGGTGGGGCCACCCCCACCCGTTCCGCTCGTGGGCGGCGCCGAGGGGGGAGGGTTCGCTCCCGGGTTCGACGACGGGTTCGGGTTGACGTTCCCCTTGGCCATGAGCGGCGATTCTCCAAGAACTGCGTCAGAACGAGGCGGGATCGCGGGATCCCGGCTGTTGGCTGGGACTTACTCTGTCGGCCGTGCGGACCGCTCGTGCGAGATGGTCGGCCTCAGGGGCTGGGCCTCGGCACCGCCGGCGGCCTCGTAACCCATGGGCTGCACCGGCTCGCCCGCCATGAGCGGGTTGACGCTCTCGTAGAACGCGGGCTCGGCCTCGACGCGCGAGTACTGCGACGGCTCGAGAGCGTCGTACGCGTGCGACATCTGCGTGCGCGCGAGCGGCTCGTAACCACCCGAAGCCTGCAACGGCTCCGACGGCGTCTCCGGGCTGATGTACATCTCACGCGCCTGCATCGGCTGTGCGACCTCATGGCCCCCTGCGCCCGCCGTCATGCTGACGCCCGACGTCATGGTCGAGTCCGACGACGACGAGAACGCCATGGGCGCCTGGACGGCTTCGGCCCGCTGGAACGCCATGGGCGCCTGCACGGCTTCGGCCCGCTGGAACGCCATGGGCGCCTGCACGGCCTCCGCCCGCTGCATCGGCTGCACCGGGGCGTCCATCTGCGCGCGCTGCAACGGCTGCATCGGCTCGGCCGCCACCATCGCGGTCCGCTGCATCGGCTGCAACGGCTCGGTGGCGTGCATTGCGGCGGTACGGGCTTGCAACGGCTCGGTGGCGTGCATTGCGGCGGTACGGGCTTGCAACGGCTCGGTGGCGTGCATTGCGGCCGTACGGGCCTGCAACGGCTCGGTGGCGTGCATCGCGGCCGTACGGGCCTGCAACGGCTCGCCCGCGTCCATCGCCCGCAGAGCGTGCGTCGGCTGCAGCGGCTCGCTCGCCGTCCGCCTCAGGGCCTGCATCGGCTCGGCCGAGGCCGTCGCCCGGAGCGGGGCGTTCGGGAGCGTCGCCTGGGCGTACCCGTCCGGCTGGACGGTGCCGATGCGGGCGCTCGCGAGGGTCGCCTGCGCGGTGCCCTCCGCCTGGACCATGCCGACACGGGCGTTCGCGAGCGTGGCGCTCGCGGTGCCGGTCGTGTCCGCGGCGGTCTTGCCGTCGGTGGCACCGGGCGGCGTGTTGCCGCCGCCACCGCCGCCCCTGCTCTCCATCGCCTCGTCGATCTTCTTGTTGACGCCGTCCTGCGCCTTGTAGCCCTCGTAGGTGATCTCGGCGACGTCGGCGGAGTTCTCGAACCGCTCCCAGCCCTTGCTGACCTTCTTCATGATGTCGTCGAGGTCGCCGATGCGCTTCATCTGACGGCCGAGGGCCGCGACGACGCGGGCGACGCGGGACGCGATGTTCACGCCCAGTGCGACGGCCTTGCCGACCGCGAAGCCCGCGAAGATCGGGATCGAGGCGCCGAACGTCGGGATCATCATGGCGGCGGCGATGAGCGCGCCACCGATCAGCGAACCGATCAGCTGGGCGATCAGGTCGCGGACGATGTCGCGCAGGACCGTGACGAGCATGCCCATGATCGCGACGATCTTGGCCTTGGACTCGACCGCGTTGGCGAGGTCCTCGAGCTCGTGGGTCATGTTGTCCATCGACGCCTTGTAGCGCTCGGACGCCTCGCCCGTCCAGCCGTCGAACGTCGCGAGGCCGCTCTTGTGGTCCTCGGCCAGCACCCGCAGCTCGGCCGCGCGTGCCTTGTTCGCCTCGACGTTGGCCTGGATCTCCTCCGGGTTGCCCATCAACTGGTTCAGGGCGTCGCGCAGGAACGACACGTGCTCGATCAGCCAGCCGACGCCGGCGCCGATGATGCTGCCGAGCGGGTCGATCGCCAGCATCACCGTGGCCGAGGCGGCACCGATGGCGTTGAACGTGATGTCCAAGGCCTTCTCGGTCTCGGACTCGGCGTCCTTGCTGATGCCGTCGATCAAGCTGCCGTAGGCCTCGATGAACAGCGAGCCCTTGAGCTTGTTCTCCTCGGTGATGTGCATCCCGGGAGGTGACGGGAGGGGAGTTTCAGGCGCGGTCATCGCTGTTCCTTACCAGGGCTGGTTGTCGTCGTCATCGTCGTCGGCCGCACGGCTCTTGCCCCGCACGGGCGGGGGCTGCGGTGCCGCGGCGGGCCTGCTGACGGGCGGGGCCGGAGCAGGTTCCGGCTCGTCGTCGGGCTCGTCGTACGCGTCGGTGTCCTCTTCGACCTCGTCGTCCGGGATCGAGTCCGACACCATCTGGTAGGCCTCGGTGCCCTCGCCCAGGGGCGCGAACAGTTCGAGGACCTGGGTCGCGGCCTGCTTCTGGGCAGCCCGCGCGGTCTCCAGGATCAGCGCGGTGAGCCGGGGTGCGCCCAGCTCCATCGCGCGGTGCCCCAGCTGCAGGTTCTGCAGTCCGCCGTTGGGGCCCACGGTCACGGTCACCGCGCCGTCCTTGGACGCGACGGTGGCGCCCGCCGCCGCGAAGTTCTCGGTGAGGTCCTCCGACTTCTGCTTCAGGTCGGCCAACCTGGCCTCGTACGCCTCGACCCACCCGAGCGGGTTGGTGGGGTCGTACTTGTAGTCGTTCGCGGATGTCACACGGTCCTCCGGCGGCGGCGGTTCAACTGCGGTACTGCTTTCGCGCGTCAGTTCACGCGAGCACAGAGTCGATGCGGGTGGCGATGCGGTCGTTGTCGGTCGGCGAGACGCTGAGCCAGCCGTCCGAGTTGACCATCAGGTAGCGGCCCTGGTGGGTGTCGAACCAGTTGATGACGACACCGGACCGCTGACGGCCCTGGGTGACGCCGAACTGGCCGCCGGCGACGCGGTTGGACGCGAGCTCGTCGAACTGCTGGGCGTCCTGGGGGGACAGGCCGGCCTGCTGCAGGGCGTCCTTCTCGTCCACCCCGCCCTCGCCGAACAGGTCGTCGGGGTCGGCCGCGCCCTCGGCCTCCTGGATCGCGACGGCGTCCTGGAGGGACTGGACACGCACGTTCACCGCCGTGCCCGGTCCGGGCACGGCGTCGGGCAGCACCTTGACGATCTCGCGGGCGATGCCGGTCTCCCGGATCTCCACGAGACCGACCAGGTCGCCGTCGATGATCGCGAGCGCGGCGCGCTCGCCGTTCGAGACGGCGAGTGCGCGCACGGTGCGGTCGAGACCCGCGACGGCGTCCACGGACACCTTGTGATCGTCGAGCAGCCGCAGGAAGTCCTCGAGACGGTCGTTGTCGGCGAGCCCGCGCGAACGCAGGTCGTCCATCGTCTCGGTGACCAGCACGCGGCGTTCCTGCTCGGTCGCGCCCTCGCTCGGCACGTCCAGCGGGTACGGCACGCTGCCGAGCCGCAGGTCGTTCCACAGCACGTCGAACTCGCGCGGCGTGAGCAGGAACTCGGGCGTGATCACTGCGACTCGGTCCCCTTCTGCTTCTTGACCTTGGCGGCGCCGATGACCGACGGGGGCAGGTTCTCACCGGGGACCTCGAACAGGTCGCCGCCCATGATGTAGCTGGCGGAACGGTGTTCCTTGTCCTCCTCGCCCCTGCCACCGGCACCCGGAGCGCCACCCATCGGGGCACCCGCGCCCATGCCCGCACCGGCCGCCGCGGCGCCACCGGGACCCATGCCCATCGGCATGCCGCCGCGGGCTCCCTGGACACCCGCCGCGCCACCGGACTGCATCGCGCCGCCACCGGCACCCGCGGTACCGCCGGCGCCACCGCCGAACGCGCCACCGCCACCGGCACCGCCGCCACCACCGGCACCCATCTGCGGGGTGTACGGCATCGGGCCGCCCTTCATGCCCGCGCCGCCGCCGGCACCACCGCCGGCACCGCCACCGCCGCCACCACCGGCGCCGCCGCCCGCGCCACCGGGACCGGTGTAACCGGGCGCCGTCGGCGTGTAGGGAGCGGGACCGCCCTTGATGTTCTGCGGGGTGTAGTTCGGGTTCGCGACGTCGCGGCCGACGACCGGGACCTTCGGGATGTTCTGGCCCTGCCCGGTGCCGCCCTTGCCGCCGGTGCCCATCTGCGGCGTGTAGCCGGGGCCGCCCATCTGCGGGGTGTAGCTGCTACCGCCGCCACCACCACTGGTGTACGTGCCACCGGTGTTGGTCGGGGTGTTGTAGCCCGGAGCGGTCGGCGTGTAGGCCGCCGCGGTGTTCGTGTTGGTGTTGCCGGTGTAGCCACCCATCTGCGGGGTGTAGCTGCTGCCCGCGCCACCACCGGCGCCGCCGCCCGCACCGCCACCGGGACCTGCCGGGGCGTTGTAGCCGGGCGCGCTCGGGGAGTAGGCCGCCGCGGCGGGCTGGTTCACGCCACTGGCACCACCGGCGCCGCCACCGGCGCCCGCGCCCGCGCCGGAACCCGCCTGCTGGCCGGTCGGAGGGGCCGCCACGGCGGTACCGGCGCTCGCCGCCTGGGTGGACATGAGGCCGTCCACACCGTTGTTCAGCGCCACGGCACCGGACTGCGGCACCGCCATCACCGGCTCCTCGACCTTGCCGGTGTTCGGGTTGAACGGCGGCTTGAAGGCGGGAGTCGACGAGTCGATCTGCCGGGAGTTGTTCTCCATGTTGGTCATCACGCCGACGGCCTGGTCGTGCGCGGCGCGCGACGCGGCGTTGGCGATCGCGATGTCCGCGGAGGCCAGCACGAAGGCGGGCGTGCCGGGCTGGGACAGCGCGGCCGCGGCCTTGTTCCAGTCGAACTGGACGGGCTGGGGCATCTGGGCCCTGGCGCTCTCCATGACCCGGCCCTGGTCCGCGACCTTGGTACCGACCTCGACGGCCGTCTTCGCGGTCTCGTCGACCCAGTCCCCGAGCTTCTTCATCGCGGCGCGGGCGGCCTCGGCGGCGTCACCCGTCCACTTCGACTCGGACGAGGTGATGACGGAGTTGATGGTCCGGGACGCCTCGGTGAGCTCGGAGCCGTACTTGCTCCAGTCGGAGCTGATCTGGCCGGCCTGACCGGGGTCGTTGTTGTTGTGCACCGCGGCGTAGAGCTCTTGGTGCGAGCGGGACGCCCAGTTCTGCGGGTCCGTGAGGACCGGGACGTTCTCGATGTCTCTCGGGTCGGTCTCGGGGGGCATGACCGGCTCGCCTCTCACGTCGTTGGATCAGCTGGCCACGAGATCAGCTGTTACCCATGTGCTTCTTCAGTTCGGCCTGGTGTTCCTCGTCCAACGCCTCGAAGTTCCCGATTGCTTCCACGATCGAGTTCTTCGTCTGCTCGAGGACGGTGCGGTACGCGGTCATGACGCTGACGAACGAGTACTGCTCACCCTCGGCGCGATGGGTGAACTTGTCGCGCATCTTGTCCCCGACGGGGTTCGCTCCGAGCGCCGCCGGCCGGGCGATGCTCGTGGTGGCGCGTTCGATCCAGGAGTCGACCTGGTCGATCTGGGCCTGGAACTGCTTGCGGAGTTCCTCGCCCGCGGTCGGGTCGATCTGCACCTGACCCGAGCTGACGGTCTCCCTGAGCGGGACAGCGTCTTTGTCACCGACGATGTACATGCGGGCAGTATCGGGGGTTCTTTGGTGCATCGCTCACTTTGCGGCGCGCGAGTTACCAATTGAGATCCGCGTTCACAATCCGTTGCCACTGACCGAATCGGGCCACGACCAGGTGAACGTCGTGTAACAGCGTGATCGTTTGCCCTGGTTGTGGGAGCGCTCTCGGTGTGGTGCCCGTTCGGGCTTCCGATCTCCGTTCACATCCCTGGAACGGCCCTTGACAAGGCCTGATGTGACCCAAATCACATCGCCAATTATCCTCGATTTAGGGCTCTCTTGAGGTACGTCACCGGCTGGTTCGGCGTTCACCGGATCGGCTGAATCGTTTGACGTCTCACGAGAACACGGGCGCACCCCGGAGGGTACGCCCGTGTTGCCCGATTTGGATCATTCTTGTGTGCTGCGCCGCACCGCCGTCAGGCCAGCACCGCGTCGATCCGCGTCGCGATGCGGTCGTTGTCGGTGGGGGAGAGGCTGAGCCAGCCGTCCGAGCGCACCATCAGGTAACGGCCCTGGTGGGTGTCGAACCAGTTGATCACCACGTCCGCGCGGTGCCGGCCGTGCGTGACGCCGAACTGGCCGCCCGCGACGCGGCTCTGCGCCAGCTCGTCCATCTGGCGCGCGTCCTGCGCGGACAGACCGGCCTTGAGCAGCGCCTCGCGGTCGTCGAGCTCCTCGTCGGCCGCGCCCCACGGGTCCTCGGAGTCCTCCTCCTGCTCGGCCTCCTGCAGCGCGACCGCCTGCTGCAACGTCTCGAGCCGCACGGACAGCGCGCTGCCGGGCCCCGCCACCCCCTCGGGCAGCACCCGGACGATCTCGCGCGCGAGCGCGGTGGGCCTGATCTGGGAGAGGCCGACGTTGTCGCCGTCGATCACGGCGAGCACGGCGTCGGATCCGCTGGCGGCGGCCAGGGCCCGCACGGTGCGGTCGAGCCCGGCCACGGCGTCCACGGACACCTCGTGGTCGCCGAGCAGGCGCAGGAGGTCCTCGAGCCGCGCGTCGTCGGCGACGCCACGCCTGCGCAGTCCTTCGATCGTCTTGGCCTGCAAGGCTTTGACGGCCTGCTCGGTCGCTCCTTCGCTGGGCACGTCGAGCGGGTACGGCATTCTGCCGAGCCGCAGCGTCTGCCACAGCACCTCGAACTCGCGGGTCGACAGCAAGTACTCGGGCGTGATCACGAGTGCTCGGAACCTTTCTGCTCTGCCAGCTATGCGCGCAGTATCAGGCAGAAATGCAGCGGCCGTTCCCTGTTGCTCGAATGCGTACCCGATTGAGACGAATGTTCACAATCGGTCTCGACTGGTGGAAACGGGCGGCTTCCGGGCGGCCGCATTGGGCGTGAGCAGTTGTTTTCCCAGGTTCTGGAAGCGCTCTCAACTCGGGAACCGGTCGAGCGCGCGAGGACCGTTCACACGTCCTGGACGGGCGCATCCGCAGGTGGCGTGTGACTCAAATCACTCACGAGAGCGAGGCGCTGTGCTCGCAATAGCTTCAGTGTAGACCGAAATCAGCCTGCGGTCGTGCTCGGCAATGCGCACCACCAGGTGTGAAGATCAGGCAGTGACCGTCTCCCCGTGGGCACCCCTGCGCCGCAACGCGTTCCGCGCGCTGTGGCTCGCCCAGTTCGCCTCCAACATCGGCACCTGGGCGCAGACCGTCGGCGCGCAGTGGCTCATGGGTGACCTGGGCGGCAACGCCCTGCAGGTCGCGCTCGTGCAGACCGCCACGACGCTGCCCGTGTTCCTGCTCGTGGTGCCGTCCGGGGCGCTCGGCGACATCCTCGACCGGCGGCAGGTGCTGATCGCCGGCCAGGCGTTGATGCTCGCGGGCGCGGGCGGGTTGATGCTGCTCGCGGGCACGGACTCCGCGACGCCGCCGACCCTGCTCGGGCTGCTCGCGCTGATGGCGATCGGGCAGGCGCTGTCGATGCCGTCGTTCCAGGCCATCCAGCCGGAACTGGTGTCCCGCGAGGAGATCCCGCAGGCCGCGCTGCTCAACGGCGTCAACATGAACGTCGGACGCGCGATCGGCCCCGCGCTCGGCGGGCTGCTGATCGCGCTGTCCGGGCCGGAGGCGACGTTCGCGTTCAACACGGTGAGCTTCTTCGGCGTCCTGATCGTGCTCACCCGGTGGAAGCGGCCGTCCGACCACCGCCCGCTCGGCGCGGAGCACATCACGACCGCCATGCGCACGGGCGCCAGGTACGTGGCGAGCTCACCGCTGTTCCGGCGGGTGCTCACGCGGCTGACGTTGTTCATCGTGTTCGGCAGCGGCCTGTGGGCACTGCTGCCGGCCATCGCCCGCGGCCCGTTGCGGCTCGACGCCAGCGGGTACGGCGTGCTGCTCGGCAGCGTCGGCGCGGGTGCGATCGGCGGCGCGTTCGTGGTGCCGAAGCTGTTGCAGCGCATGAGCAAGAACCGGATGGTGCTGCTCGCGACGTTCGTCTACGCCGGGGCGACCAGCACGGCGGTGCTCACGCAGAGCTTCGCGCTGGTGATCGTCGCCATGCTGCTCACCGGCGCCTGCTGGATCGCCACGCTGTCGACGTTCAACGCCACCGCGCAGGTCCTGCTGCCGGCGTGGACGCGGGCCAGGGCCCTGGCCTACTACCAGCTGATCCTGATGGGCGGGCAGGCCCTCGGCGCGGTCGTGTGGGGCGCGATCGCGGACGCGTACAGCCTGAAGGTCGCCATGATCGCGCCCGCGGTGGCGATGGTCGTGCTGGCGCTCGCCGCGACCCGATGGCTGCCGCTGAACGACCGGCCGCTCGACGTCAGCCCGGCGACGTACTGGGAGGAACCGCCGGAGATCGACGACACCGACGCGGGCCCCGTGCTGGTCACGGTGGAGTGGCCCGTCGCACCGGAGAACGAGGACGCGTTCGTCGACGCCATGCAACGCGTCGGGCGGGCCCGGCGCCGCACGGGGGCGACGATGTGGGGGCTGTTCCGCGACACCGAGCAGCCCGAGACGTTCCTCGAGACCTTCACCGTGGCGACGTGGCAGGAGCACCTGCGCCAGCACGTCGAACGCGGCACCGTCGTGGACCAGGAGAACCAGGAGGCCGCGCGTGCGCTGGCCAAGGGACCCGCGCACGTGCGGCACCTGCTGTTCGCCGCTCCCCGCGAACCGGACTAGGCGCTGTCCTGCAAGTTCGTTCGGTGACAGGCGCGGGCGAGAGACCCGGAGGCGGTGCCGCCGCGATGACCTCATACCGGGCGTATCCGGGCGTTGCGGTGGTGCCGCCTCCGGGTCCCTCGGCCGCTACTGCCGCCCAACGAGACTTGCAGGACAGCGCCTAGCTGTAGGCCTCGACGGTCACCCGGGGTTGTCCGGAGGTGAGGCCGCGCCGGTGCCAGAACGGCGTGATCTCACGTTGATCACCGGGCAGCAGCCACAGGTAGTTGTCGCTGCAGGTCGTCGGCGGACAACGCTGTCACGACACCGATGTAGCCCAGAACGGCTTTCCGGTGACGCGGAGCCGGCCGGAGTTCGGGAACGCGCCGCCGTCGCGCGGGCTTGTCGAGCACGATCCGGGTTTCCGCGCCCCGCCTCGAAGACCAAGGACGAACTCCTCGACCTCGCACAGGGGCAAGAGGACAAGCGAGACAGGACGACAAGGTTGTCGTGAGCGCTTCCATAGCAGCGCGCTATGAGCGGAAGGGATGCTCGCGGGCCGGTGGGCGGTGTGACGCTCTGGGGCACCTCGAACCCTGCGGAGGACACCCGATGAGATCACTTGCCCTGGTTGTGGCGCTGTTGGCCGGGCTCGCTCCGGCGACCGCGACCGCTGCGCCTGGTGCGGCCCCTGCCCACGCCGCACCGGCCCCTGACCGCGCGCACGCCGCGCCCCTCACGTCGCCGGCGAGCCCTTTGCTCCCACCCGAGATCGCCCGCACCACCCTCCACACCACCCCCGCCTCCTCCATCCAGTCCGCCACCGCCGCCGACTACCCGGCCGACCTGCGCGCCCTCACCCGCCTGCTCGACAGCTACACCACCGCCGACGACGCGGCCGTGCACGCCGGCATGCTCCTGCTCTACTACGGCCACGCACAGCCGGAGTTCCTCGCCGCCGTGCGGGCCGAGCCGGAGATCCTGCGGGCGCTGCGCCGGTTCGTGCTGGCACACCTGGACTTCTTCGGCACCGACCGCCAGTACCTCGTCCACAACGCCACTCGCGAGCTCGGCAGGTTCCTGCAGTACAACGACATCGCGCTCTACGCCCGCCCGTACCTCGCCGACCTGGCGAGCCGCGGTGACGTCGTCGGCCGTCTCGCCCCGCTGTGGGTGGGCGTCGCGGAGATGGTCGACTGGTACGACAAGGCGAACTGCCGCCGCTACAACACGTGCGACTTCCGCGCGAAGATCGACCGCCGCGTCCTCACCGTCCGGCACACGTGCAGCGCCACCCTGAAGATCCGCGCACAGCAGCTCACCCGGACCCAGCTCCGCCAGACCTGCGCGTCGCTCGCCGGGCAGGACGCGGCCTTCCACGCGGTCGTGCGCGACCCCGGACCCGTGGCCGGTGACAACAACACCTCACTGGAGGTCGTCGTCTTCGACACCAGCAACGACTACCGGACGTACGCGGGGGTGCTGTTCGACATCTCCACCAACAACGGCGGCATGTACCTCGAGGGCGACCCGGCGCTCAACCAGGCGCGGTTCATCGCGCACGAGGCCGACTGGCTGCCGACGTTCGCGATCTGGAACCTCAACCACGAGTACACCCACTACCTCGACGGCCGGTTCGACATGTACGGCGACTTCGAGGAGAACATGACCACGCCGACGGTGTGGTGGAGCGAGGGCGTCGCCGAGTACATCTCCTACAGCTACCGCGGCGAGACCTACACCGCCGCGCTGGCCGAGGCGAAGAAGCGGACGTACGCCCTGAGCACGCTGTTCGACACCAGCTACGACCACGACTCCACACGGGTCTACAACTGGGGTTACCTCGCGGTCCGCTACCTCGCCGAGAGGCACCCGGCCGACGTCGCGGCGGTGCTGGCGGACTACAGGACCGGGGACTGGGCCGGTGCCCGCGACCACCTCACGCGGGTGATCGGCACCCGCTACGACGCGGACTGGTACACCTGGCTCGGCTCGCTGCGCTGATCACTCGGCCGAGGTGAGGGCCGCGCCCCGTTCCTCCCACCACGGGCGGAACACCGGGCTCGCCATCGCCTGGTCCGAGTAGGCACCGAGCACCTCGGCGAAGACGCGGCTGGCCTGACGGAAGGTCAGCCGCTCCCGCCGCCACGCGAACACCAGCCGCATCCGCATCGGCGCCCCCGCGAGCGGCCGCACCGCCACCCCCGGGCCACCCTGCGACGTCGGCTCCACGAGCTGCACGGCCTTGCCCGCCGCGATCAGCTGACGCCCGGCGCCGCTCGGCATCTCGAACCGGATCCGCGGCACGAACCCCACCGCCCGGCACGCCGCCCGCAACGCCGTCAACGACCCGTCCTCGGCACCCGGCGGCCCCACCCACGACTCGCCCGCCAGGTCGGCGAGCTCGATCTCGGTACGAGACGCGAGCCGGTGACCAGCGGGAACGGCGATGTACACCGGTACCCACGGCACCACGACCCGCTGCGCCACCCCGCGCGGCAGCCCCAGGTCGCCCTCCTCGTCGACCGCGATCACCGCCGCGTCGAGGTGCCCGTTCGCGAGCGCCAGCGCCAGACCCGTCGAGGAGGGGTCGACCACCATCGTGATGTCGTCGAGCACCTCCTCCAGCCGCGTGTACAGCGACGCGACGCACTCCATGTGCACCGAGCCGAGACGGGACGGTCCGTCCCGCTGGACCATGTCAGACCCGAACGCGTCCAGCTCGACCAGCAGCAACCGGGCCCGTTGCAGCATCTGGGCGCCCAGCGCGGTGGGCTCGGCGCCGGCCCGGCCGCGGTCGAACAGCTTGCCGCCGACCAGGCGTTCGACGCGTTGCAGCAGCGTCGTGAGGGACGGCTGGGAGATGCCGAGCTGCGTGGCCGCGCGCGAGAGGCTGCCCGCGTCGCCGATCGCGCAGACCGCCCGCAGGTGCCGGATCTCCAGTTCCATAGCCTGAGGCTATCCCCGATCCGGATTGGCGAGACCCCGCCGAGAGGAGGGAGGGTGGTAGGCGAGGACCACTCTGGAAGGACGCGAATTGGCTCGGACACGCCGTGACATGGCGAAACTGGTGGACGCGGACGGTTTCCGCACGTACATCCGCGACGGCTGGGGTGAGTGGGACAGCTCCGTCGACCTGCCCCGGGGCACCGCCGAGGCGGCCGCGGCCCACCGCGCCAGGCTCACCGCGGCGCTCCCGGGCAAGCGGATCGCGCTGGCCGCCGGGCGCGCGCACGTCCGGTCCAACGACACGTTCCACGAGTTCCGCGCCGACAGCGACTTCGTGTGGCTGACCGGCTGCCAGGTCGAGGGCGCCGTGCTGGTGCTGACCGACGACGACGCCACGCTGTTCGTGCCGGTGCCGTCCGAGACCCACAGCGTCGACTTCTTCGGTGACGCCGACCGCAGCCCGTTCTGGATCGGCGCCGCCGCCGGCCCGAAGGAGTGGGGTGCCGCGCTCGGCATCACGGCCCGCCCGATCGAGGACCTCGCGAACGCCCTGCGCGGCCGCCACCCCGAGACCCTCGTCGCCAAGGGCGTCGACCCGCTGCTCGACGCGCTGACCGGCTCGCACAGCGACGAGCTGCGCACCGTGCTCGCCGAGCTGCGCCGCATCAAGGACGACTGGGAGATCGACCAGCTCCGCCAGGCCGTCGACGCGTCCGTCAAGGGCTTCGCCGACGTCGCGATGGAGCTCGGCCAGGCCGTGCGCGGCGGGGGAGAGCGCTGGCTGCAGGGCACGTTCGACCGCCGCGCCCGCACCGAGGGCAAGGGCCCGGGCTACACGTCGATCGTCGCCGCCGGACCGCACGCCCCCGTCCTGCACTGGACGCGCTGCGACGGCCGCGTGAACGACGCCGACCTGCTCCTGCTCGACGCCGGCGTGGAGATGAACTCGCTCTACACCGCCGACGTGACCCGCACGTTCCCGGTGAGCGGCGAGTTCAGCGAGCCGCAGCGCCAGGTCTACGACCTCGTGCACCGCTCGCACGTCGCGGCGTTGGCGGAAGTGCGGCCGGGCAACGACTACAGCGCCTTCCACCACACCGCCATGCGCGTGCTCGCCGAGGGCCTGCACGACTGGGGCCTGCTGCCGGTCAGCGTCGACAAGGCGCTCGACCCGTCCGGCCAGCACCACCGCCGCTACATCGTCTGCGGCACCGGGCACTTCCTCGGCCTCGACGTGCACGACTGCGCCGACGCCCGCCAGGAGACCTACCAGCAGGGCATCCTCGAACGCGGCATGGCGCTCACGGTCGAGCCGGGTCTGTACTTCCACCCGAACGACGAGACGCTGCCGCCGGAGCTGCGGGGCATCGGCGTGCGCATCGAGGACGACCTCGTCGTCACGTCGACCGGCGCCGACGTCCTGTCCGACTCGCTGCCGATCGACGCCGACGACGTCGCCGCCTGGGTGCGCAAGCAGCGCTCCTGACCGGCTCCTCGCCGGTTCCTAAGTGGACGGACTGGAACGGGCCCACGCGAACGTGAGCTCCACGGCCCGCTTCCAGTTCGCGTACTCGGTCTCGCGGTACCCGGCGTCCATCGCCGGGTTCCACCGCGCGGCCAGGTGCCAGTTCCTCCGCAACCCCTCGAGGTCCGGCCAGTACCCGGCGGCCAGGCCCGCGGCGTACGCGGCACCCAGTGACACGGTCTCCGCCACGAGCGGCCGCATCACCGGGATGTCGAGCACGTCCGCGAGGAACTGCATCAGGAGGTGGTCGGCGGTCATCCCGCCGTCCACCTTCAACACGGGCGTCGGCGCCCCGAGGTCGGCGTTCATCGCGTCGACGACCTCGCGCGTCTGCCAGCCCGTCGCCTCCAGCACGGCCCGCGCCAGGTGCCCCTTGTTGATGTACGAGGTGAGCCCGACGACGAGCCCGCGCGCCTGCGAGAGCCAGTGGGGCGCGAACAGGCCGCTGAACGCCGGCACGATGTAGCAGCCGCCGTTGTCCTTCACCGTGCGCGCCAGCGTCTCGATCTCCGGCGCGGAGTGGATCAGCCCGAGGTTGTCGCGGAACCACTGCACCAGCGACCCGGCGACGGCGATCGAGCCCTCCAGCGCGTACGCCGGCTCACCGCCGATCTGGTAGCCGATCGTCGTCAGCAGCCCGTGCTTCGAGCGCACGAGCTCGGTCCCGGTGTTCATCAACAGGAACCCGCCGGTGCCGTACGTGCCCTTGATCGACCCCTTCTCGAAGCAGGTCTGGCCGAACAGCGCCGCGTGCTGGTCGCCGAGCGCCGCCGCGATCGAGATGCCGGGCACCACGCGCGTCGTGACACCGCTGATCTCGGTCGACGGGCGGATCTCCGGCAGGATCACCGGCGGCACGCCGAAGAACTCCAGCAGCATCGGGTCCCATTGGCGCGTCGAGAGGTTCATCAGCATCGTCCGCGACGCGTTGGTCACGTCCGTGACGTGCAGGCCGCCGTTGACGCCGCCGGTGAGGTTCCAGATCAGCCAGGTGTCCATGGTGCCGAACAGCACGTCGCCGCGTTCGGCCTTCGCGCGCAGACCCGGTGTGTTGTCGAGCATCCAGCGCAGCGACGGCGCCGAGAAGTAGGTCGCGAGCGGCAGGCCGCAGCGGTCGCGGACCTCCTCGATGCCCTGCTTGCGGCCCAGCTCGGTCACGAGGTCCTCGGTGCGGATGTCCTCCCAGACGATCGCGCGTCCCACCGGGACACCCGTGTGGCGGTCCCACAGCACGAACGTCTCGCGCTGGTTCGTGATGCCCATCGCGACGACCTGCTCGGCGGTGATCCCCGCCTGCCGCAACGCCTGCGGCACGATCCGGTCGACGTTGCGCCAGATCTCCACGGCGTCCTGCTCCACCCAGCCGGGACGGGGGTGGTACTGCCGGTGCTCGCGCTGGGCGACCGCGACGAGGCGGGCGTTCTGGTCGAACACGATGCAGCGCGTCGACGTCGTGCCCTGGTCGATGGCCATGACGAACCGTTGCACGGCGAGCCCCTCAGTTCTCGTCGACAAGCGAAGTGGTGACGGACTCCGCGGCCTGCACGACCTGCCGCACGAGCGTCTGGCGAGGACGGCCCGCCGAGTCGCACAGCCGGTCCGCCGCGCCGGAGATGCCGATCGCGCCGATCACCAGCCCGCCGGGGATCCGGATCGGCGCGGCGATGCTGGCCTCACCCGGCATGTACTCCTCGGCCTCACCCGCCCAGCCCTGCCCGCGCACCTCGGTCAGCACGCGCTCGAGCATCTGGGTGCGCGTGATAGTGCGGCGCGTCAACGACGTCAGCTCCCGCCGGCGTGCGGCCGCCGACAGGTCCGGGTCGTAGGCGAGCAGCACCTTGCCGAGCGCCGTCGCGTGCAACGGCAGCATCGCGCCGATGCCGAGTGTTTGCACAGAGTCATCGGGCCGGAACACGTGGTGCACGACGAGCACGGCACCGTCGTGGTGCATGCCGATCCTGACCTCCTGGCCGCTGCGCGCGGCGAGCGTGTCGGCCCAGTTGATCGATCGAGAACGCAGCTCGTTCGCGTCGAGGTAGGACGTTCCCAGGTGCAGCAGGGCCGCGCCGAGGCGGTAGCGGCCCGTCGCCTGGTCCTGCTCGACGAACTCGACCCGTTGCAGCGTACGGAGAATCCCGTGCGCGGTGCCGCGCGCGAGACCGAGCGAGTCGGCGATCTCCGTGAGACCGTGATGGCCGGAGCCACGCGCCAGCAGCCGCAGCACGGCTGCGGCTCGTTCGATCGACTGGATGGGTCCCGGCACGCGAGAAACGTAATTGAGACGACCCGTGTCGGCAATGTCGAACAGCTACGACGCCCGTCACCCCTGGATACAGGCCTGAAACGCCTTGTCTGCGCGCAGCGTGACCGGTCGGTCACACCTTCGTGGGTCACAGGTGTCGACATTGTCGAAACGTGCCTGTTGAGCAGGCGTGACCTGGCTCATTACGTTCCGCCTCAATCACCACGTGGTGATCAGCCGTTCAAGGACGAATGGGAGGCCAGCGTGGGTCTCGGGACAGTGTTCCTCAGCGAGGTGCTCGGCACGGGCATCTTGCTGTTGCTGGGTGCGGGCGTGGTGGCCAACGTGCTGCTCGCCAAGTCGAAGGGGTTCGACGGCGGCTGGCTGTTGATCAACTTCGGCTGGGGTCTCGGCGTCTTCGCCGGTGTCTACATCGCGTACAAGTCGGGTGCGCACCTTAACCCCGCTGTCACGATCGGCATCCTCACCAGTGGCGCGGACGAGTTCGCACCCGGTGTGCCGGTCGGCGTCGGCTCGACGCTCGTCTACTTCGCCGGTGAGATGCTCGGCGCGTTCCTCGGTGCCGTGCTCGCGTGGCTCGCCTACAAGCCGCACTTCGACGAGACGCCCGACGAGGGCCTCAAGCTCGCCGTCTTCTCGACCGGCCCGGCGATCCGCAGCTACACCTGGAACCTGGTGTGCGAGATCATCGGCACGTTCGTCCTGGTCTTCGTGGTCCTCGCCCTCGGCAAGACCCCGACCCAGCTCGGCCCGCTGGCCGTCGCGATGCTCGTCGTCGGCATCGGCGCCTCCCTCGGTGGCCCCACCGGCTACGCGATCAACCCGGCCCGCGACCTCGGCCCGCGCATCGCGCACGCCCTGCTCCCGTTGTCCTACAAGGGCACCGACGGCGAGGCCATCGGCAAGAAGGACTCCGACTGGGGTTACTCCTGGGTGCCCGTCGTGGGCCCGGTCATCGGTGGCGCGCTCGCCGGTGTGATCGCCTCGCTCGCGTTCTGATCTGACCATCCGGAAAGGACAGTTTCGATGACGCAGTACGTTCTCGCCGTCGACCAGGGCACGACCAGCACGCGGGCGATCATCTTCGACCACAGCGGCTCCATCGTCGCCGTGGGCCAGAAGGAGCACGAGCAGATCTTCCCGAGGGCCGGCTGGGTCGAGCACAACCCGGTCGAGATCGCGGCGAACACGCGGTTCGTGATCGGCCAGGCGCTCTCCACCGCCGACCTCAACACCGGTGACCTCGCCGCCGTCGGCATCACCAACCAGCGCGAGACCGCGGTGGTGTGGGACAAGAACACCGGCGAGCCCGTCTACAACGCGATCGTCTGGCAGGACACCCGCACCCAGGCGATCGTCGAGGAGCTCGGTGCCCTCGGCGGCGGTGCCGACCGCTACAAGGCGAAGGTCGGCCTGCCGCTGGCGACCTACTTCTCCGGCCCGAAGATCCGCTGGATCCTCGACAACGTCGAGGGCGCCCGTGAGCGCGCCGAGGCCGGCGACCTGCTGTTCGGCAACACCGACACGTGGACGCTGTGGAACCTCACCGGCGGCCCCAACGGCGGTGTGCACGCCACCGACGTCACCAACGCGTCGCGGACCATGCTCATGGACCTCGACACGCTGCAGTGGGACGCCGAGATCGCCGCCGACATGGGCATCCCGCTGTCCATGCTGCCGGAGATCCGTTCCTCCTCCGAGGTCTACGGCACCGGCGGCCCCGGTGGCGTGCTCAAGGGCGTGCCGATCGCGGGCATCCTCGGCGACCAGCAGGCCGCGACGTTCGGGCAGGTCTGCTACGAGCCCGGCACCGCGAAGAACACCTACGGCACCGGCAACTTCATGCTCCTGAACACGGGCACGGAGAAGGTCGCCTCGAAGAACGGTCTGCTCACGACCGTCTGCTACAAGATCGGCGACGAGGCTCCCGTCTACGCGCTGGAAGGCTCCATCGCCGTCACCGGCTCGCTGGTGCAGTGGCTGCGCGACAACCTCGGCATCATCGGCTCGGCCGCGGAGATCGAGACGCTCGCGAAGACGGTGGAGGACAACGGTGGCGCGTACTTCGTGCCCGCGTTCTCCGGCCTGTTCGCGCCGTACTGGCGGGCGGACGCACGGGGTGCCGTCGTCGGCCTGACCCGGTTCGTCAACAAGGGCCACCTCGCCCGTGCCGTGCTGGAGGCGACGGCGTTCCAGACCCGCGAGGTGCTGGACGCGATGAACGCCGACTCCGGCGTGCCGCTGACCGAGCTGAAGGTCGACGGCGGCATGGTCGCCAACGAGCTGCTGATGCAGTTCCAGGCGGACGTGCTCGACGTGCCGGTGGTGCGTCCGGTCGTCGCCGAGACGACCGCTCTGGGTGCCGCGTACGCCGCCGGTCTGGCCGTCGGCTACTGGTCCGGGCTCGACGAGCTGCGCGCCAACTGGGCCGAGGACAAGCGCTGGACGCCGGAGCTCGACAGCGATGAGCGCGAGCGCGAGTACCGCAACTGGAAGAAGGCCGTCACCAAGTCGTTCGACTGGGTCGACGCCGACGTCCGCTAGGAAGTCCTTTCTTAGGAGCTGAAGTTGTTCGCAAGGCTGGATCCGGCTCGGCGTGCCCGCTCACTGGAAGCGTTGGGCAGCACGGAGTTCGACGTCCTCGTCGTCGGTGGTGGTGTGGTCGGCGCGGGCGCTGCTCTCGACGCGGCGTCGCGCGGCCTCTCCGTCGTGCTCGTCGAGGCCGACGACTGGGCGGCGGGCACGTCGAGCCGGTCCAGCAAGCTCGTCCACGGCGGGCTGCGGTACCTGGAACAGCTGGAGTTCAAGCTGGTCCGGGAAGCTCTGAAGGAACGCGGCCTGCTGCTGCGCCGGCTCGCACCGCACCTGGTGCGGCCGGTGCCGTTCCTCTTCCCGCTGAAGAAGCAGTGGGAACGCGCCTACGTCGGCGCGGGCGTGATGTTGTACGACTCGATCGGCGGCGCCGGAGCGGTGCCGATGCACCGCCACCTCTCGCGCCGCAAGATGGCCTCCGTCGGCCCGTCCGTCGACTCGGACGCTTTCGCGGGCGCCATCCGCTACTACGACGCGCAGATGGACGACGCGCGGTTCGTGGCGACGCTGGTCCGTACGGCCGCGCAGCACGGCGCCTCCGTGGTGTCGCGTGCTCGCGTCACGTCGCTGCTCCGCGTCGACGGCCGGGTCGCCGGTGCCTCGGTGCGCGACGAGCTCACGGGCGTGACGCACGTGGTGCGCGCCCGGCGGGTCATCAGCGCCACCGGCGTGTGGACCGACTCGCTCAACTCGATGTCGCCGGGCACGCCACCGTTCCACGTGCGGATGTCCAAGGGCGTGCACGTCCTGGTGGAGCGGTCGAAGATCCAGCTCGACGGCGGCCTGATCACGCAGACCGAGAAGTCGGTGCTCTTCGTGATCCCCTGGGGCGCCTACTGGATCATCGGCACCACCGACACCCCGTACTCCGACGCGCCGGAGACCGTGTCCGCTACGGCCGCGGACGTCTCCTACATCCTCGACCACGTGAACGCCGTGCTGCGCTCACCTTTGTCGGTGGACGACGTCGTCGGCACCTACGCGGGCCTGCGTCCCCTGCTCGCCGGAGCCTCCAGCGACACCTCGAAGCTCTCGCGCGAACACGCCGTGGCGCAGCCGGAGCCGGGGTTCTTCGTGATCGCGGGCGGCAAGTACACGACGTACCGCGTGATGGCCGCCGACGTCGTGAACGCCGCGGTGTCCGGCCTGGGGCGCGCGGTGGCACCTTCCCTGACCGCACGGCTGCCGTTGTGCGGCGCCGTCGGTTTCCAAGAGCTGTGGGCGGACCGGGCTCGAGTCGCTGTGGAGTCCGGCCTGCCCACGTCCACTGTGGAGCGTCTGCTGCGCCGCTACGGCTCGGCCGTGTCGGACGTGCTGGCCCTGATCGCGCAGGATGCTTCTCTGGCCGAGCCCGTCGCGGGGTACCTGGCGGCGGAGATCGTGTACGCCGTCACGCACGAGGGCGCGCTGGGGCTGGAGGACGTCCTCGCCCGGCGGACCCGGATCGCCATGGAGCACCTGGACTTCGGCGCCTCGGTGGCCGGTGAGGTGGCGGATCTGATCGCCGGTCCGCTCGGGTGGTCCGCGGATGATCGTGACGCGGCGGTCGAGGCTTACCGGGCCGACACGGAGTTGGCGGCGAGATGAGATGGACAGCGCGGAGCTGATCGAGAGGTTGCGGCGGGAAGGCGGCTTCCGGCTGCTCCCGCTGCTGGGGAACACCGGGCAGGTCGCAGGGGTGCACCTGGCCCGGTTCCTTCCCGGCGGACATCTCGACGTGGTCCAGGCGTGGGACGAGAGGTGGGCCGTGTGGGCCCGGCTGCCGGACTCCCTGGATCCCGCCGAGCCGTTCGCCGGGCCGGGTGGGACAGTGGTGCGGAGCGGGGCGCTGGACCGGGTGGTCGCGCCGTTGCTGCCGCTGCAGTCCGGGCTCATCGACCTTCGCTGAACACGTCCCACCTGTCCCAGAACCGCACGACGTGGGACGGCGGCACCGCGTAGTGGCGGCTGTCGGGGTTCTTGGGACGAGTGCCGACACGTGCCATGAACTCGCTGTACCGCCTCGCGACGTCCTGCCGGAACCACGCGGCGGGCACCGGGTAGAACTCGGGCAGTTCCCCTTCGAGGTCGACGAAGACGACGACGTCGGTGTCCGGTGCCAGCGGTTTCGACGCGTCGGACAGCTGCCACTCGTCAGAACGCTTGCCGAAGACCTGAACCAGCCGTCCGCCGACGTTCAGGCGGTAGCGGCGTGGTTCGGACCGCACCTCCACGGGGAGCAACGTCTTCCGGACGGCTTCCGCCGCCGCGCAGTACACCGCGTACGCGTGCACCTGGTCGTTGCTCAGCTTGGTGAGATGCGAGGCCACTCCGCATGGTTGACGCGCTTCGCTCGCGGCGTCAACGTTCTGTCCACTCCCGACGGCCGAGTGGACACGCCTTCCACGCGACTTGCCGCCCCTTAAACGGCCCACGCCAGCCTCGGCCCCATGATCAGAGCACTGGCGCTGGCCCTGCTGACCGTCGTCGCCACCGCCCCGGCCGCCCACGCCGCCGGCCCCGTCGGCCTGACCGACGGCTTCTACGTCGACCCCGGCTCCAACCCCGCCGTGTGGGTCCGCGACCACCCCGGCGACGGGCGGCAGGCCGCGATCAAGGCGAACATCTCGGCCAAGCCGATCGCCCGCTGGTTCGGGGCGTGGAGCGGTGACATCAAGACCGCCGTGTCGTCGTACGTGAACAAGACGGGCACCAAGCTGCCCGTGCTGGTGGTGTACAACATCCCCGGCCGCGACGCGTGCGGTGGCCACTCGGGCGGCGGCGCGGGGACGCCCGCCGCCTACCGGACCTGGATCTCCTCCTTCGCCTCGGGGATCGGCACACGGCCCGCCGTCGTGGTGATCGAGCCGGACTCGCTGGCGGACTTCACCTGCATGGACGGGGCCGAGGCAGCCGAGCGGACCTCGATGATCAAGTACGCCGCCGCGCAGTTCAAGGCCAAGGCGCCCAACACGTGGGCCTACCTCGACGCGGGCAACGCGCAGTGGGTGCCGGCCGCGACCATGGCGGCGCGGCTCGACTCAGCCGGGGTGCGCGACGTGCGCGGGTCCTCGGTCAACGTGTCGAACTACCACACCACCGCGGCCTCGACGGCGTACGGCAACTCCGTCAGCGCCGCGCTGCCCGGCTACACCAAGCCGTACGTGATCGACACCAGCCGCAACGGCAACGGGCACAACGGCGAGTGGTGCAACCCCGGCGGCCGGAGGCTCGGCACGCCCGCGCGGACCGGTGGGGGTGCGGAGATGCTGCTGTGGGTCAAGGTTCCCGGCGACTCGGACGGGCGGTGCGGCAAGGCGCCAGGGGTCGACGCCGGAACGTTCGACCCACAGCTCGCCTTCGACCTCGTGCACGGCTACTGAGCGAGGACGCGCAACGGTGTGGGGGCGCGGTACTCCGCGATCTTGCGCCGCGTCTGGTGCTCGTCCAGGGCGACCTCGGCCAGCAGGCCGAAGAGGGAGCGGCCGCGTTCAACGGCCGCCTCGCCCTGGGCGAAGACCCTTGCCAGGTCGGTCTCCGCGTAGACGAGCGGCGAGACCTTCTCGAACTCGAACAGCGTGCACGTCGACTGGAACGCCGCCGTCGCGGCCTCTTCCGGCACGATGCGGACGATGGCGGAGTTCGCCTGCAGCCACACGTACTGCTCCTCCATCACCTGGGCGGTGCCGAGCCGCATGCGCAGCGCCAGCTCGTGCAGGTAGAAGAGGCACTTCGGGCCGTTGGGGCGGCGGATGACCGCCTGCCTGTCCAGGGCCTCGACCGGCTGGCCGGTCGCGGCCTGCAGAGCGCGCGCGTAGTTCGGGGTCTGCAGGAGGCTGTTCACGGCCAGGACGTCGTACGCCGTGATGTGGGTGGCCATGGCCTCGGTCATCGCGAGGGTGCGCACGTTGTCCGGCGTCTGGGCGAGGTACGGGTCGAAGGCGTTGTGGTAGCGGCGGAGGAAGTCCTCGAAGAAGTCGATGTCCTTGCCGCACACGGTGAGGTACTGCGCCAGGTCGATGTCGGTGCCACGGATCTTGCCGTGCTCGAGGTTGGACACCTTGCTCGGGTCCCAGCCGAGCTGCAGCGCCATCGCGCGGCCCCTCAGGCCGGTGAACCTCTGCCGGAGGCGGCGCAGCTCGTCGCCCATGTCCCTGCTGTACGCGGTGGAAGTCGTCACGGTCACGACTTCGAACGTATGGGTTGGAATCGGTCCAAGGTACGGGCTCGTTCGGGTGAAAACGCCCGCTCGGGGACCCGTCAGTCGAGCAGCTTGCGCAGCTCCGCCTCGAAGTCGACGTAGTCGTTCTCGCAACCGGGGGCGACCACGTCGTAGGTGGAGTTCAGGAACTCCTGCAGCTCGGACGACTGCACGTGGAAGACCGCGTGCGACACGTCGGAGCGCAGCTCCAGGACGGCGGTCGTCGAGTTGTGGGGCCGCAGCCGCACGTCACCCGCACCACTGGTGGTGATCAGTCCGTCGGCGAGCAGGTCCCGGCTGACGAGCCACACGGTCTCCTGGCGTCCCATGCGGAAGGTCATGGTCACCGCGTGCGGGTCGTCGGCGCGGTAGCCGAGCTCGACGTCGACGGGCAGGGGGCGCCCGGACGGCGCGATGAAGGCGAATGTCGAGTCGGCGCCCACTCGTGTCACGTTCCTCATGCCCCCTAAGACGTTCAGCAACCGCCGTGGATGCCTCGATCAGGAAAAGCGATCGGAACGTGATTTTCAATGGTCCCGAAGTATGACTTTTCGCATGTGGGCGCGACCGCCAGGTGAGACGATCGCGATCACGTGCTCTGACCAGGGGTTATTCCATATTTGCGCAGGTCGGGTTCGGTCATCTGTGGATGGGATCACGAGGTGGGACGCGTTGCTCCCGACCCGGATGATGGGACCGCGGGATGATTACCTTAAATTCAACTTAAAGGTGAACGTGCTTTCTGTAGCTGATTCGGCACGGTAAGTGACGCCCCTGTCACGACAGGGGCGCGTTGCAGTACTGGACGATCTTGTCCCAGCCAGACCTGTGTGCGGCCAGATCCTTGGCCAGGACGTTGTCGACACCTTTGGGGTAGAGCTGAGCGCTCTCGGCCCAGGTCATCACCTTGCCGGGAGAGTTGCGCTCGGCCTGGGCGACGGCCAGCTCCGCGTGCGAGAGCACGAAGAAGTGCTCCGCCTTGTCGTCGGCCAGCCAGTACAGCACCCAGAAGTCAGGATGCTCCTTCAGCTCGTCTGTGTACGTCTGGAAGAACCTCGTGACGAACTTGCCGGAGTTCGAGGACTTGACCTCGATCACCGCTGCCCGGCGGTTGAGGCCGATCGCGTAGATGTCGGCGCCCTTCGCGTTCCCGTAGGTGATCGTGGCGTGCAGTTCGTGCTTGAGCAGTTCCGCGACCACCCGGTACTCGCCGACCAGGTTGAGGTAGTACTTCGAGACGCTCATGGTGGTCCTTGCTTCCGCGGGTCGGATCAGGCCGGGTTGCCGCGCGGCCGCAGCCGTCCACCGGGCAGCGGCGGCGCCGGCAGCCGGTCACCGGGGTAGCCCTCCACCCGCCCGAACCGGTCGCCCTCCGCCTGCCACTCCTCCCGGAACGCGGCGATCTCGTCGTGCGTGCGCCCGACGAAGTTCCACCACATGACGATCTCCTCGCCGAACGGCTCACCGCCCAGCAGCACGACCCGCGCACCGCGCGCCGACGATAGCGTCAGCGAGGAACGGCCCGTCCCGACGTACCCGAGCGCGCCGGGGTCGAGCGCCGTGTCGCCGAGCGTCACGTCCCCGGTGTCGAGCAGGACGCCGTGCTCGAACGCCGGGTCCACGTCCAGGGTCAGAGCAGCACCGGCGGGCAGCACGATCTCGGCGCCGAGCAGCGGGGTGAACGTGCGGACCGGCGACGTCGAGCCCGCCAGCGAGCCGAGGAACACCCGCACCGCGCAGCCGTCCACGGCGACAGACGGGGGGACGTGGTGCTGGAAGTCGCGCGGGGCGTCGCGGTGCGCGTCGGGCAGGGCGAGCCAGAGCTGCACGCCGTGCAGCACGGTGGACGCGGCGGTGGACTGCTCGGAGTGGCAGATGCCGCTGCCGCCGGTCATGAGGTTGAGCTCGCCGGGGCGGACGTACGCGTGGACGCCGAGGCTGTCGCGGTGCTCGATCTCGCCGGTGAAGAGCCAGCTGACGGTCTGCAGGCCCGTGTGCGGGTGCGGGGCGACGTCCATGCTGACGTCCTCGGGGCCGTAGTGGTCGCAGAAGCACCAGGCGCCGATCAGCGACCGTTGCTTCTGGGGGAGCGTGCGGCGCACCTTCATCGCCCGCGGACCGCCCAGCGGGACGTCGCGCGGGGTCAGGACCTCGACGCCGCCGGGGGTGGAGGTGCACGTCACTTCTGCGGGCTCGGCCTCGACATTGCTCACGGGGTCGATCGTAAGCTGGCGCGGGGGTAACAGTGGATCTTCGCGCACACGTGTCGAGCAGCGGGTACGTGCTCGACGACGCACAGCTCGCCGTCCTCGCGCGCCTGGAGGTGCTCGGTGCGCGACGTCGGGGCGTCTACCTGCACGGGCCGGTCGGCCGGGGAAGAGCTTCCTCGCGGACGCGCTGTTCGAGGTGTTGCCGGAGCCCAAGAAGCGGGTGCACTTCCACGCGTTCTTCCAGGAGCTGCACCGCGGGATCTCCGAACGGCTGGGCGAACGCGGCGCCGTCGCCAGGGCGGTGCGGGAACTGGTCGGGCCGGCGAAGGTGCTGGCGTTCGACGAGCTGCACGTGCACGACGTCGGCGACGCCATGCTCCTCACGCGGTTGCTGGAGGTGCTCCAGGACCGCGAGGTGATGATCATCGCCACCTCCAACTACCCGCCGGACGGTTTGCTGCCCGACCCGCTGCACCACGACCACTTCCTGCCCGGCATCGCGCTGGTCAAGAAGCTCATGGACGCCGTGGAGCTCAACGGCGCCAACGACTACCGGCTTCTGCGCGGCGTGCCGCGCTCCCGTTTCGAGACCGGCGAGATCGTCGGCCACGCCGAACCGCCGGACGCACCGGTCGTCCTCGACGTCAACGGCCGCGCGATCACCGCGCTCGGCACCGACGGCGCCAGGGTCTGGTTCGACTTCGGCGACCTGTGCGAGAAGCCGACCTCGACGCAGGACTACCTGGTGCTCGCGGACCGCTTCGACGACTGGGTGATCACCGGCGTCCCCCGGCTCCACACCCGCGGCCGGGAGGCCCGGCAACGGTTCGCGAACGTCGTGGACGTGTTGGTGGACAAGGACGTCAGGCTGACGCTGGTGAGCGACCACGCGCTCGCGGACCTCGTCGGCGGCGACACCCTCGACCTCGCCCGCACCGCCAGCAGGCTGGAACTGATCAACACGACCGGGTGAACAGTTGGGCCGCCTCCACCGCCGATAGGTAGCACAACCCCTGTCGTAGGAGCAGCAAGTGATGATGGTGCGCGCCCGCGTCGGCGAGCTCGTGGAGAGCAACCGGTTCCAGATGTTCATCGTCGGGGTGATCGTGATCAATGCGATCACCCTCGGAGCCGAGACGTCGACCGTGCTGGAAGCGAAGTTCGGTCCGCTGCTGACGACGATCGACCACCTCGCGCTGGCGATCTTCACGGCCGAGCTCGCCGCCCGGCTCTACGCGTTCGGCTGGAAGTTCTTCAGGGACCCGTGGAACGTCTTCGACTTCATCATCGTGGGCATCGCGCTGATCCCGGCGGCGGGGCCGCTGTCCGTGCTGCGCAGCCTCAGGATCCTGCGGGCGCTGCGGCTCGTCGCGATGGTGCCGAGCATGCGCCGGGTCGTCACGGCGCTCGTGCGGTCGATCCCCGGCCTGGTGTCGTTGTCCGGACTGCTGGTGCTGCTCGTCTACATCGGCGGCGTGATCGCGAGCAACCTGTTCGGCGACACGGGCGACCCGCGCTTCACCGGACTGGGGCCGACGTTGCTGACGCTGTTCCAGATCACGACGGGCGACGGCTGGTCGGACGTCATGCGCGACCTGATGGAGCAGAAGCCCTACGCGTGGATCTTCTTCCTGGTCTACCTGATGGTCGGGACGTTCACGATGCTCAACCTGTTCATCGCCGTGGTGTGCAGTGCGATGCAGGAGGAGGTCACGCTGCCCGCACCTCGGTCCGCGAGCCACGACGACCTGCTGCTGCAGGAGGTCAAGGCGCTCAGGGAAGAAGTGCGGGCGATGCGGCAGAACGCCTGAGAACTCGGCCAGGAGTCCCGGTCGGCGACGCCGCCGTACACCGATCGGGACCCTGCGACCCCCGCCTTCCACGGGGTGACCGGGATGTTCGACACGCCCTTCTTCGCACGGCTGACCGTGTTCGAGGCGTGCACGACGTTCGGGTTGGCCTTGCACTTCGACACGTGCACCGCGCACTCGCCGACGTTGCCGAGGTCGGACCTGTTGCCGCGCCACACGTTCCCGCAGCCGTTGCCGAACGCGGGCGGCGTGCTCGGGTTGCTGTGGAACAGGTCGTACGAGCCACCGGTCGAGCTGCTTCGTCATGTCGTAGTTGAAGAACACGTTGCGCGGGGCCCGAAACGCCAGCCGCCGTGCAGGTTCAGGTCGGAGTCGAGGTCGTCGCCCACCACGACGAGCGAGTCCACACCCGCGAACCGCGGAAGTAGCCGTTGCCGCCCTTGCCCTTGTGCCACGAGCCGAGGTGGTTGTCGACGATCTGCAGGTTCGTGGCCACCGGTGGCGATCGGGTGCGACCCGGTCACAGTTCTCGGGGCTGCTCAGACGTCTGAATCTCGGGAGCCGATCGTGGGCCGAAGGGCGGGAAAAGGCCGTCACGGGCGCCGTATCGGGATTTCTCCCAACCGGCGTGGAATTCCTCCCTTCCCGTCATCCGGTCGGGCGCAGAGACCCCACGAAGGTGGGAGCACCGACCCACTTGCGCGGGTTAGGGGACCTACCGGAATGCGGTGTCCGGGGTACACGTTCGTGTCCGAACCAAGCCTGAACGGCGGATCGCTCGTTGGGCCATCAGCTGCAAAGGTCAGTTCCTGTTCGGCAGTGAGCGTTCAACGAACAGGAGCCACCCAGGTCATGGCGAGCCCCACTGTGAAGCCGGTTCTGCGCACCGACTACCAGCGTTCCGTCGCGGACTACTGGAACAAGGAGAAGGACCCGGTCAACATCAAGCTCGGCGAGGTGGACGGGCTCTACCACCACCACTACGGGCTCGGCCAGTACGACCCGGCGGTGCTGCAGGCGCCCGCCGAGGTGCGCGACCAGGTGATGATCGCCGAGATGCACCGGCTCGAGACGGCTCAGGCGGAGGTGCTGCTCGACGCGTTCGGCGACCTGCCCGCGAACCCCCACCTGATGGACGGCGGCTCCGGCCGCGGTGGCACGAGCTTCATGGCCAACGCCCGGTTCGGCGCCCGCATCGACGGCGTCAGCATCTCCGAGGAGCAGGTCGCCTTCGCCAACGGCCAGGCGGTCGAACGCGGTGTCGCCGACCAGGTGCGGTTCCACTTCAAGAACATGCTCGACACCGGCTTCGAGACCGGCTCGATGAACGGCATCTGGACCAACGAGACCACGATGTACGTGGACCTCCAGCAGCTGTACGGCGAGTTCGCGCGCCTCATCGCGCCCGGTGGCCGCTACGTCTGCATCACCGGCTGCTCCAACGACCTGACGGGCATGCGCTCGCGCGCCGTCAGCCAGATCGACCAGCACTACATCTGCAACATCCACCCGCGCAGCGAGTACTTCCGGGCGCTGGCGGACAACGGGTTCGTGCCGATCAGCGTCGTCGACCTGACGCCGGACACCATCCCGTACTGGGAGCTGCGGGCCCAGTCGTCGGTCGCGACCGGCGTCGAGGACCCGTTCCTCACCGCCTACAAGGAGGGCAGCTTCCACTACCTGCTGATCGTGGCGGACAGGATCTGATGAAGGACCTCCTCACCGGGCCGTCCGGGCTGGGCACCTCCGCTGCCCGGCTCGGGCGGCCCGAGGTCGTGGCACCACCGCCGGAACCGGGCTACGCCGAACGCCCGTGGGGTGACGGCAAGGCGCCGCCGCTGTACGTGCCGGTGCTCGAACGAGAGGACGCCCTGCTGGCGGCCGCCGTGGACGAGCGCCTCGTCGCGTGGGCGGGCGAGTGCGGTTTCGAGGAGCCGGAACGGTTCCTGGGCGGCATGTTCGGCCGGCTCGCGGTGCTGACCCACGTGGACACCGACGACGTCGACCAGCTGCTGATCGCCGCCAGGCTGAACGCGGCCTGGTGGGCCGCCGACGACCTGTACGCGGACGACACGGAGATGGGCGCGGTCCCGGCCGAGCTGCCGCCGCGCCTGGCGCTCGCGATGGCCGCGATGGACCCGGTCGCGCCCGCCGCCGAGTTCACCGCGGACCTGGAGGAGAGGGTCGCGTCCGACCCGGTGCTCGTGGGCCTGCGTTCCGGCATCGCGCACCTCACGTCCCGCAGCACGGCCACCGTGGTGCAACGGGTCTGCTATTCGACGTTCGCGATGTTCGTGTCGTGGGGCGCCTACGCGGCTTGGCGGCACACGGGCAACTACCCGCCCGCGTGGCAGTACCTCGCGACGAGGCAGCACGACACCTTCTACACGTCGATGACGCTGATCGACGCCGTCGGAGGCTACGAACTGCCCGCGCCGCTGTACTACGACCCGCGCGTGCGGCAGCTGCTCACGGCCGCGGGCACGGCGTCGGTCATCGTGAACGACCTCGTGTCGGTGGAGAAGGACGCCGCCGACGAGAAACCGGTGTGCAACATGGTCCTGCAGATCGCGGCGGACCGGGAGTGCTCGATCGCCGAGGCCACCGCACGGACCGTGGAGCTGCACAACCGGTTGGTGCGCGACTTCGAGGCCGGGCACAAGGCGCTGCTCGCGGTGCCGTCGCTCGAGCTGCACCGGTTCCTGAAGGGCACCAAGGCCTGGATGGGTGGCGGCTTCGAATGGCACACCACGCATCCGCGCTACAGGTAGAGCGTCCGCCTGAGCCACGCCAGCCGCGTGGCTCGGGCGCGCCGCGACAACGCCGCCTCCGGCACCAGCTGGTCGAAGCCGTGACAGCCGCCGGGCCAGACGTGCAGCTCGGCGTCCCCGCCCGTCCGCCAGATCCGGGAGGCGTAGTCGACGGCCTCGTCGCGGAACACGTCCACCGAGCCCACGTCGACGTAGGCCGGGGGCAGGCCGGAGAGATCCGTCGCGCGCGCCGGGGCGGCGAACGGGGAGACGTCCGGGCCACCGCGGGCCTCGCCCAGCAACGCGGTCCAGCCGGTGATGTTCGACGAACGCACCCAGGTGGTGCCGTCGAGGAACTGGTGGCCCGACGGGGTGTCGCACCTGTCGTCGAGCATCGGGCACATCAGCAGCTGGCCGCGGATCGGCGGTCCGCCGAGGTCGCGGGCCATCAGCGTCACCGCCGCCGCCAGCCCGCCACCCGCCGACGTGCCCGCCACGACCGGTGAGCGGAAACCGGTGCGCTCCATCCACTCCAGCGTCCGGTAACAGTCCTCGACGGGCGCCGGATGCGGGTGCTCGGGCGCCAGCCGGTACTCGGGGGAGACCAGCGTGACGCCCAGCTCCGCCACCCACTCCGCCAGCACGTGCAGGTCGGACCGGCGGGTGCCCGCGACCATCCCGCCGCCGTGGACGTGCAGCACGGGCGGACCTCCAGAGCCCGCCGGGCGCAACACGAGAACGGGCACGCCGTCCGCGTCCTGCTCGCTGAACGTCACCGCGCCGCCCCGCGTCAGCTCGGCGTCGGTGACCACCCGGCCGGCGGCCCGCCTCGCGGGGATGCCGTCGAGCGTCAGCGGTGGCCGGGAGAGGTCCACCGCCGACGCGATCTCAGGGTCGATCACCCCTTCACGCCCGTGTGCGCGAGGCCCTCGATGAACTGCCGTTGTGCCACCACGAACACCACGAGGATCGGCACGGCCGTCATCGTCGCGGCGGCGAGCTGGACGTTCCACATCGGGCCGCCGTAGATGTCCACGAACTGGGTCAGCGCCTGCGGCAGCGTGAACATGTCCGGGGTGGACAGGTACACGATCGGTTCCAGGTAGAGGTTCCACGAGTGCAGGAACGTGAAGATCGCGACCGCGCCCAGCGCGGGCCGGGACAGCGGCAGGGCGATCCGGTAGAAGATCCCCGCCCGGCCCAGGCCGTCCATCCGCGCGGCCTCCTCCAGCTCCGGCGGCAGCGCGATGAAGAACTGGCGCATGATGAAGATCGCCAGCACGCACGGCGCCCCGAAGACCGGCACGATGATCAACGGCCAGTGCGTGTTCGTCATCCCGAGCGATTGGAACATCTGGAACAGCGGGACGATCGTGACCTCGCTCGGGATGAGCAGGCCCGTCAGCACCACCACGAACAGCACGTTCTGACCGGGGAACCTGATCCGCGCGAACGCGTACCCCGCTAGCGCCGCGACGGCCATCGTGCCGGCCGTGACGATCACCGCGATGTAGAGGCTGTTCCAGTACTGCTGCCCGAACGGCTGCATCTTGAACACGGTCTCGTACGTGGAGAACGTCCACTCCGACGGCAGCAGCGACTCGGAGAAGATCTCGCTGATCGGCTTCATCGACGAGGTGACCATCCACCACGTCGGGAACACGAACGGCACGCACAGCAGGCAGAGCAGCCCGTAGAGGGCGACCTTCCGCATCGAGGCGTCACGACTCATGGAGCACCCACTTCCGGCGCATCCGCCACTGCAGCAACGTGAGAGCGGCGACGATGACGAACAGCAGCACCGAGATCGTCGCGCCGTAGCCGAAGTGGTGGAACTGGAACGCCTGCTGGTACAGGTAGTAGATCAACACGGTCGTGGACGTGCCGGGACCGCCCTGGGTGAGCACCGCGATCTGCGCGAACACCTGCAGCGAGCCGACGATCGTGATGATCGACGTGAGCAGGATCGTCGGGCTGATCAACGGGATCGTGATCCGCCGGAACCGGGTCCACGCGCCGGCACCGTCGATCTTCGCCGCCTCGTACAGCGGTGCCGGAACCCCTTGCAGGGCCGCGAGGAACAGCACCATGTTCAGCCCGACGTTCTTGATCACCTGCACGACGACCACGGACACCATCGCCGTCGTCTCGCCGCGCAACCAGTTCGGCCCGTCGATCCCGAACACGCCGAGCAGCCCGTTCACGCTGCCCTCCGGCTGCAGCATGAGCTGCCACACCAGCGTCCACGCCACCAGCGACACCAGCACGGGGGAGAAGAACAGCGTGCGGAACACCGTGGTGCCGCGCAGCTTCTGGTTGAGCAGCACCGCGAGCAGCAACGCCAGCGACAGGTTCAGCACCACCAGCCCGGCGGCGAACCAGGCCGTGGCGACGAGCGAGTCGCGCAGCTTCTCGTCGGCGAGCAGCCTCGCGTAGTTCTCGCCACCGATGAACTCGAACGTCCCGCCGAGCACGTTCCACTCGTTGAGGCTGTACCAGCCGACCATCCCCAACGGAACCAGCACGAACACGAGGCTGCCGAGCAGGGCAGGCGCGACGAACAGGTAGCCGACCAGGTTGTCGCGCCTGCGATACGTCCAGAACGTCACGGGCGCTCCAGCAACGGCTTGATCTTCGCGCACACCCCGTCGAGCACCTGCGACACGTCGGCGTCCGGCTTCCACAACGGGTCGAGCGCCGCGCGGATCGTCTGGTTCAGCTCCTCCTGGCCCTGGTGGCTCGGCTTCACCACACCCTTCGAGATCCCGTCGATCACGACCGACTGCAGCTGCTCCGGCTTGATCAGCGGGTTGCTCTTGGCGAGGGTGTCCGCGTTGAGCAGCGACTGCCGCACCGGCGGGAAGAACCGGGCGAGCTTCGCCGAGTTGGCCGCGTTCGTGAAGAAGCCCAGGAAGTCCGCGGCGGCCTCGGCGTTCTTCGAGCGCTTCAGGACGCCGACACCGGCCTGGCCGATCACCGCGTACTCACCCTTCGGGCCCTGCGGCAGCGGCAGCAGCGTCCAACCGAACTTGGCGTCCTTCAACGCACCCGCTCGCGAGATCTGGCTGACGGCCATGGCCGCGTTGCCCGCGAAGAAGTCCACGGTCGTGCCGGGACCGGGGATCGCCTTGTCCGTGAAGATCGCCTTGTGGACGAACGTCATGGCGTCCTTCATCTCGGGGCTCGCGAACCCGCACTGCCTGCCGTCCTCGCTCCACGCGGTGGCGCCCCAGCCGCGCCAGATGGCCGAGAGCACCGCCCAGTTCTGGTACTTGAAGTCCGGCAGCACGAGGTTCTTGCCCGCCGACGCGGCGACCGCCTGCTCCCAGGTCTTCGGCAGCTCCTTCACCAGGTCGGTGTTGACGAAGAGCCCGAACGGCGAGGTGGAGAACGGGTACGCGTACAGCTCGCCGTCCTTCTCCCACAGCTTGGTGGCGGACGGCACGAGCTCGTCGGCCTTCTCGACCTTCGCCCTGATGGGGGCGAGTGCGCCGGACGAGACGAAGTCCGGTGCCGACTCCTCCAGGATCCACGCCAGGTCGGGTGCGTTGCCGCCGGCGATCTGGGTGGTGAGGGTGGTGGTGTAGCCGTCGGCCGGGATCGTGTCGAACTTGATCTCGGTGACGTCCGGGTGCGCCGCCTTGTACTCGGACGCGATCTCGTTGAGCAGCTCGAGATGCGCCTCGTTCGCGGTCCACACGGTCATGCGCAGCGTCTTGGGACCGGACTGCGCCGAAGAGCCGCTGCACGCCGTGAGGGCGATCAGGGCTGTGCAGATGAGTGCTAGAAGCCTGGACATCGTTGTCTCCCTGGGCAGCTAGTAACCGGACACGTCCGGCCAGCGGAGCTCGACCCCGTCGCGTTCCAGCCGGTGCTGGAAGTCCGCGAGCAGGCCGGGGGTGTTGCGCACCGCGCGAGGGGTGACTCGGTGCGCCAGGCAGAAGTCCGCGAGCGCGCCCGCGACCTCGCCGACGTTCCACTCGACCGGGTGCAGCCGGTGGGAACCGTTGGTGATGTGGGTGGTGCCGATGTTCTTGCCCGCCGGTAGCAGGTTCTCGACGCGCTGGGGGATGAGCGCGCCGAGCGGGATCTCGAACGGGCAGCTGGCGACGTCGAGGTAGTTGTCGCCGCCGGTCGAGGGGTGCAGGTCGATGCGGTACATGCCGACACCCACGGCATCGGCGTGCTGCACCGCGCCCTTGTCGCCGCGCACGGCGAGCGAGAGGTCCTGTTCGACGATCGTGTACTCGGTCCGCATCCGCCGCGACTCGCGGATGTACGGCGCCTGGGCCAGGCCGTCCGCGCTGCCCGTGACGTCGCCGCGCAGCCGCAGGCCGGGGAACCCGGTGCCGCCGTCCTGCCGCGGTGCCTCGGTCTGCAGCCAGTACAGGACCGACCTCGACAGCTCCCGGGCCGCGGCGACGTGCGCGTCCGCGTCCGGGACGTCGATCACCGGCGACTCGAAGTAGTCGATCATCGGCCAGTTGACCAGGCAGATGTCGCTGTCGTAGGCGCCGTCGACGAAGTTGCGGCGGGCGGCGATGCGGCGGAACGTCCACAGGTTGCTGTCGCCGGCGCTCAGCCGCTGGTCGGACAGGACGCTCATCGGGTCGTCGTCCGGGTTCGGGGTGAACGTGCGTTCGGCGATGCTCAGCGTGCGCGGGTCGGGGGAGCGGAACGACAGCATCCGGTCGCCCCAGTAGTCCGGCTGGTAGGTCCGCCAGAACTCGTAGCGCTCGGGCCGGTCGATGGTGTGGTCGCCGTCGACGTGGTCGATCGCGAAGCACACCGACATCGCCTGCATGTTCGCCGGCTGCGCGGTCTCCGGTGCGCTGGGCTCACCGGTGTCCAGTGTGGACTCGAAGCCCGTCACGTACTCGGCGCCGGACAACGGGAGCAGCTCGCCGGTCTCGGTCGCGTCGAGGATGTACGGCGCCGTCAGTTCGATCTCGTCGCCGTGGTGCTCGACGGTGACCGACACGACCCGGTCGCCGTCGGTGCGCGCGGAGACCGGCCGGGCGGGCTGCAGGACGGTGAGCCTGCCGCTGCCCCGGTAGGGCGCCAGCATCTCGTCGATCACGGCGACGGCGACGCGGGGCTCGTGGCAGAGGCGGCTGACGTTGCCCGCGCCGGGGTTGAGCTCGCGCCACGCCCGCGCCTGCGGCGTCAGGGGGTAGTGGCGGCGGTAGTAGTCGCGGATGCCGTCGCGCAACGAGCGGTACGAGGCGGTGACGCCGAAGCGCTCGACCCAGCTGTGCTCGTCCGGCGGCACGGCCTGGCTCGTGAGCTGCCCGCCGAGCCACTCGAACTCCTCGGTGAGCACCACCCGGCGACCGGCGCGCAGCAGCGCGAGAGCGGCGGCGACCCCGCCGAGCCCGCCACCCACGACGACGACATCAGTGTTGTGCTGCAACAGATTCCTCCAGATCAACCGAGCGTGGTGCCTTCGACGAACTCGCAGGCCAGCAGCTCCTGCGGGGTGGTGCCGTGTTCGAGCACCTCGGTCAGCGCCTGCACCGCCCGCCGTCCCATCTCGCGCCGCGGGATGTGGAACCCGGTGAGCGCGACGTCGTCGGGCGCGGGCCGGGTGGCGGCGCCGAGCGTGAGCACCGACAGGTCGCCGGGGACCGACAGGCCGCGCTCGCGGGCGGCGAGCACGAGCGCGGCACCGTCGGAGACCTCCTCGGCGAGCACGCACGTGATCCCCGCGGCGAGAAGCTGGTCGAGCCCGGCGAGCTGGACGTGCGTGCCCTCGACCCCGTGCGCGGCAACGGCTTTCTTGAACCCGCGCAGCCTGTCGGCCGACGACTCCGCACCCGTCCCGGCCCCGACGTACGCGAACTCGCGGTGCCCGAGGGCGACCGCGCGGTCCACCAGGTCTCGCACGGCGGCCGCGTAGTCGGCGCCGACGTGCGGCACCGGCCCGCCCGCGTCGTCGCGCCGGCCGATCGAGACGAACGGGACGGCCTCCGCCACGAGCTGCGCGAGGTCGTCGCGGTCGATCGAACGACCGAGCAGCACGCAGCCGTCCGCGAGCCGGATCCTGCTGTCGTCGCTGAAGATCCGCCGCTTCCCGTCCGTCGCCCTGGCGCTGGTGAACAGCAGCAGGTCGCAGCCCACCTCCTCCGCCTGTTCCTCGATGCCCTCGAGGAACGGCTGGTAGAAGTCCGAGCGGGTGCTCGGGAAGACGGCCTCGTAGGTGAAGACGCCGAGGATGCGGTTGCGCTGGTCGTGCAGCCGGCGCGCGATCGGGTTCGCGACGTAGCCGGTCCGCCGGATCACCTCCAGCACCCGGGCCCGCGTGTCCTCCGCGATCCGGACGCCGCTGTCGGTGCGGTTGTTGAGCACCAGCGACACCGTGGCCTGGCTGACGCCTGCCATCCGGGCGATGTCCTGCTGGGTGAGCCTCTTGGCCATGAGCACCTGCCAATTCGAATTGGCACGGAGTCTGCGTCAGCACCCGCGCCGCCGTCAACCCTGTAATAATTCGAATTAGCATCTTGACGGGCACGACTCGGCCGGGTGAAGGTCCTCGGCCAAGGAGGTAGGCCCGTGAACGCATTCAGCCGTCGCAGCCTGATCACCGGTGCGACCGCCGCCGGACTGCTCGCCGCTCTGCCCGGTCAGGCGCACGCCTTGCCCGCACCCCCGACCGTCACCCCGGACCGTCGTGCCTTCGCGCCGGACGAACAGCGGTTCGCGCCGTACCTGATGGCGGTCTCGCCGATGGTCGCCGACATGAACGCGGCCGGGTTCTTCGGCGGCGGCTGGTGGCGCAGCCCGAACGTTTCGTACAACGCCCGCGTCCAGGAGCACGTCCACACCCTTGCCTGGTTCGCGACGCAGTCCCGTTCGTGGAACCCCTATCGCGGTGACACCCACGTGATCGCGGCTCTGGACGCCGGTCTCGGTCACTACCTCGGGCTCCAGCACGCCGACGGCTCGTGGCCCGAGTACTCGCGCGACCAGCACTCGCTGGCGGCGACCGGGTTCGCCCTGGGCTACCTGAGCAAGACGAACGCGCTGCTCGCCCGCGCCCGGCTGCTGCCGTCCCGGCAGGCCCAGCTCAGCGCGTCCCTGCACCGGGCCATGACCTGGTTCCTCGACCCGTCGAACGACGTCGTCTGGCAGTCGCCGCTCACCTGGGCCAACCAGACGACCTCCGGCCTCGCCGGCTCCGCGCTCGCGTTGAGGCAGAACCCGGACGCCGTGCTGCGGCAGCGGCTCACCGAGGCGTTCCGGCGGCTGCCGTCGGCCGGTCAGAGCCTCGCCGGGTTCTTCTACGAGGAGTCCGGTGCGGACACCAACTACAACTTCGAGGTCATGCTGCCCGAGCTCGCCGACGCGTGGCGGCAGTCCGGCGACCGGAACCTGGTCACGATGACGCGGAAGTACACGGACTGGCTCGGCTACAACCTGCTGCGCGAACCGGACGGGTCCGGCTGGTTCGCGAACATCGCCACGAACTCCCGCACGTCCTCGAGGTTCTACGCCGACGTCCGGCCCGACCCCGAGCGGACCGCGTTGAACGCCCAGTTCGTGCCGGAGGTGCCGGGCCTCGCCGCGTTCGTGTCCAGCCGCGAGGACCTGGCCTCCGCGCGGTCGGCCTGGGCCGCCTCGACGGAGCCGGTGCCCGCGTTGGTCAAGCCGGACACGTCACCGCGCATCCTCACGCACGCGATGTACGACGAGCGCTACCCGAGCCGTGCCCAACGAAGGGCGGCCATCGCCCGCTTGCCCTACCAACGCGCACACTTCACCGAACGGCGCAGCGATCAGGGACAGGACTTCCTGTTCGTGCGACGGCCACAGTGGTACGTCGGCGGGTACTTCGGCACGCGCCGCGCAACGTCGTTGGCGCGCACCGGTTTGACGTTCCTGTGGCATCCCGTCGCCGGCACGCTGGTGCAGTCGATGAACAACAACAACCACGCGTGCTGGGCGACCGTGTTCCCCGGCCAGGTACCGGACTCGAACGGAGTGCAGGAGGCGGAGTTCCTCGGCGGTGTGCCGTACCGGTTCCGCTACCGCACGCCGTCCGGCTCGGTCGTGACCGAGGTGACCGTGGGGGACCGGATCGTGCGCTCGGTGCGGGCCACGAGTGCGGCGAGCGAGCAGATCCCCTTGGTGGTGAAGGACTCCGACACGGTGGCGCTCGACTCGCGCGGCCTCACGCTCACCCGCGGCCGCACGGTGGTCCGGTTCGACTGGGCGCGGAACCTGGAGCCACAGCTGCGCACGGCGTCCACGATCACCTATCCAGACCGGACGATGCGGATCCTCACCGTCCCGCACGACGGCACGTTCTCCCTGACCGTCACGGCGCGTTAGTCCACAGAGGACAGATGCTTTCACTCTTATGTCGCAACGGCGACACGCATGTCCGTGCAGCTCACGGGGTATTCGATGTTCCCAAACCCCCTGGGTCCGCGGTTCACGCGAAGGAGTGGTCGTGATGGCACACGTGCGTCGTCTGGTCGACGTCCACACCGGAGACGAGTTCGATCAACCGGTTCCCTTCGGCCTCATCTACCCGATCTGCACGGCGGACGGCGACGCACCGCCGAGCCAGCGCGGCAGAACGTGGGAACACCTGACCGCCTGCGACCGCGAGCTACGTCAGGTGTCGTGAAGTCCGTGTGAAGTGAGTCCACGCCGGGTACTGCCTGATCGGGTGACCCGGCTCGGGCGCCCGTGCGAAGGGAGCTCGACATGGACTTCGGACAAGGGCTGACCGACGCCTGGCGCGCGGTCGCCACGTTCGTGCCCAAGCTCGCGGCGTTCCTGCTGATCCTGCTGGTCGGCTGGTTCGTCGCGAAGGCGGTGGCGAAGCTCGTCGACAAGGTCCTCGAGCGGGTCGGGTTCGACAAGCTCGTGGAGCGCGGCGGCATCCGCAGGATGCTCGCGAACAGCAAGTACGACGCCTCCGACCTGCTCGCGAAGCTGGTCTACTACGCCCTGCTGCTCATCACGCTGCAGATCGCGTTCGGCGTGTGGGGCCCGAACCCCGTCTCGGAGCTGCTGACCGGCATCGTGTCGTGGCTGCCCAAGGCCGCTGTCGCGATCATCATCGTCGTGGTGGCCGGTGCGGTCGCCAGCGCGGTCAAGGACTTCATCGGCGGTGCGCTCGGCGGCCTGTCCTACGGCCGGGTGCTCGCGAACATCGCGTCGATCTTCATCTGGGCGCTGGGCATCATCGCGGCCCTGAACCAGATCGGCGTCGCCACCACGGTCACCACGCCGGTCCTGATCGCGGTGCTCGCCACCGTCGGCGGCATCCTCGTCGTCGGTGTGGGCGGTGGCCTCGTGCGTCCGATGCAGCAGCGCTGGGAAGGCTGGCTGGGGCGTGCGGAGCAGGAGCTCCCGCAGGCGCAGGCCCAGGCGGAGGCGTACCAGCGCGGACGTGAGGACGCCGTGCGCGCCCCGGCCGCCGCTCCTGCCCCCGCTCCCGCCGAGCCCGGCATCGCGCCGGTCCCCGCCGCCACGCGGCAGGACCCGGCACTCGGCGAGCGGAGGCCGGAAGAACGCTGACCGAGGGATTCACGACGAGGCGCACTCACCTGAGTGCGCCTCGTTCGTCATGAGAGCTTCGGAAGCGCGTGCACGTCGTCGGTCAGCGGCTTCACGTCGTGCAGGTGCGCAAGCTGACAGACGGCCATGAGGCGGACGCCGAGCCACGACGTGTGCGTCCACTCCGATTCCAGCGCGTGGTCCAGCAGCCCGCGCCCGTAGGCGGCGAGGAGCACGACCGCGCCCACCGTGCCGGCGCCCTCGACGCCGAGCAGGAGGATGTCGCGCACGGCGGCACCGTGCTGGTCGACCTCGGCGGCCAGGGCGGGGGTGAGGGCGAGTGCCGTCCACCCGGCCACACCGATCCGGTCGGACAGGCCGCTGATCCACTGTCGCGCGTTCTTCTCGCGCCAGGTCGCACGCATCCCGACACCGTAGCCGCGTTCGCTGAAGAGCTGGTTTGAGGCTGCTCGAACCGGGTACTCACGCGCGGGCGCGTCAAGCAGTCGGCGCGAGGATTCCGACTGTGAAGGCGGGCGATGACCGTGACCACCGAACTCGACCAACCGTCCTCGCGTCAGCAGCGGGCGACCGCGCTGGAGAAGCTGGACAACGCCGTCTGCATCGCGCTGGCCAACGTCGAGGGGGACGACGCCCGCAAAGGGCTCGAGGAAGCACTCACCGTGTGCGCGGAGGCCGGCGCCGCTGTCGCGCCGAGCGTCCTGGGCTGCGTCGAAGCCGCGGGCGAGCACCTGCGCTACCGGGAACGGATGGAGGCGCGGATGCTCCTGACGGTCGCCCACCGGCTCCTCTCCCGCCGGCCGTCGGTGGTCGTGCCCGGACCGTCCGCTCCCGGAGACACGATCATCCGCCGGTGATTGAGCCGCGCCGACCCTGGGTATCTCGAACGCACGTTCGAGCGAAAGGGGAGTGCTGGTGAACCGCACGCCGGAGAAAGACCCTGAGGACTGGACGACCGGAGACGAGCCGATGACCGGCCCGCAGGAGTCGTACCTGCACACACTCGCCCAGGAGGCGGGGGAGGACGTGCCGGCCGAGCTGTCCAAGGTGGAGGCGTCCCAGCTCATCGACCGCCTCCAGGAGAAGACGGGCCGCGGCGCATGATCGTGTGGGACGCGGTGTTCGCGGGTAACCCGCTGAAGTGGACATCAAGCACGAAGTGACGCAGACGGAATCGTCCCTGCTGGCGACCTTCCCGGACTACCTCGACGCACAGCGCCTCGTCGACCGGATGTCCGACGACGGGTTCCCGGTCGAGAGCGTGCGGATCATCGGTGACGGTGTCCGGACGGTCGAGCAGGTCACCGGGCGCATGACGCGGGCCCGCGCCGCGGCGGCGGGCGCGGCCAGCGGTGCCTGGTTCGGTGTGTTCATCGGCCTGTTGTTCGGGCTGTTCACCGCCGGCCAGACCTGGGCGTGGTTCGTGTTCATCAGCCTCGCCGTCGGTGCGTTCTGGGGCGCGGTCTTCGGGTTCGTCGCGCACTGGAGCACGCGTGGCCGTCGCGACTTCGCGAGCGTCATGACGCTGCAGGCACGCCGGTACGAGGTCCACGTCGACAGGGAACGCGCGGCCGAGGCCGCGAAGTACGTGCTCTGAGCTGATGCAAACCTTCTTGCCGTACCCGGACTTCGCCGCCACGGCTCGTGTGCTGGACCGAGCCCGGCTCGGCAAGCAGCGGGTCGAGACGATCCAGGTACACCGCGGACTGGTGGTGCCCGGCTACGGCTGGCGCCACCACCCCGCGGTGAAGATGTGGGCCGGCTACGAGGAAGCACTCGTGCGGTACGGCCTGGACATCTGCGTGGAGTGGCGGGCGCGGGGGTTCCAGGACACGCGCGAGGAGACGTTGAGGTCGGACCTGGTGAACGCCAAGGGCATCATGATCGTGCGCACCCAGGAGGAGCTGGCCGCCGCCGGGGACCTCCCCGCCTGGCTCGGTGACCGCGAGGTGCACCTGAGCCACCAGTCCGCCTTGGTGCGCAAGGACCCCGTCCACTACCGCGGGTACTTCCCGCACGTGCCGGACGACCTGCCCTACGTCTGGCCGCCGATGCTGACCCGCACGGTGAACCCGTCCGCGTCACGGCCCATGGAGACGTAGTCGCACGTGCGGTGCAGGATCCACAGCCCGAGTCCGGCCGACAGCGTCTCGGTCGTCGGCACGAGGCCCGCCATCGGATCGGACGGCCCAGGGCCGTGGTCCGTCACCGCCACCACCACGCGTGACTCGTCCGCCCACAGCCGGAACCGCACGGGTGCGATGCCGTGCGTCAGACCGTTCGTGACGACCTCGCTGGCCGCGTAGACGACGTCGTGCGCCCCGTCCTCGCTCAGGCTGATCCCGCCGATCGCCGTGGACACCACCTCCCGCACGGCGCTCGCGGACGGCGCGACCAGGTCCACCACCGGAACGCCTCGTTCGAGCGCGTCCGGGACCGGCGGCGTCGCGGCGAGTCCTTCGCGGTAGCCGGGGTTCACCTCGTGCGTGCCGGGGGCCGTCGCGATGTTCGGGTGCGTGCGCACCACGTCGGCCAGCACCTCGGCGGGCGTCGTCCTGGTGTCGTACGGGCACAGGCCCCACACCGGGAACTCCGCGTAGGCCAGGTTCGCGGCGGCCTCGTACCGCGCCCACCAGTCCCACGGCGCGCCCATGCCGGGATGCGGCACGTCGCCGACCACGCGCATCTGCCGCGCGCCGTCCGCCGTGTGCTCGCGGAACAGGTCCCGGTAGCTCGAGATGGCCTCGGACGGGCGGGAGTACTGGTCGGCGCCCGGCCGGTAGATCACGCCGGCGCTGCCGAGCGCGGCGCGCACCAGTGCGGTGTTCTGCTCGGAGCACGCCACCACCGACGGCTCGCCCGCGCGCAGACCGTTCTCGAGGAACGGCACGGCGTGCGCGAGGAAGTCGTCGTCAGTGCCGTAGAAGGCGGTCTCGTGGAAGAAACCGGTCACGAGGACCGATGCTACGCCGCCATCCGAGGGAATCAGGCCTCCGACCGGAAGTAAGAGGACCGCCGAACCGCGCCCACACGCCTGCTGCGCTACGGTCATGTCGGGTTGAGCAGCCAGCCCTTGACGCCGGCCGTGCGTGCCGCGTCACTGGAGGTTGCACTGTGCTCACCGACGGTCAAGTCCCCTTCCGCACCGCCCGCGAGAGCGTGGGCGCCGCCGTCCTCGTGCACGTGGCAGGCGAGATCGACTACACCACCGCCCCTGAGCTGGCCGAACGCCTCGCTGAGGCGGTCCGGTCGGTCAACCCGCCTGCTCCCGTCATCGCCGATCTGAGCGGGGTCCGGTTCCTCGGTGCCCAGGGCATCGGCCTGCTGCTCGAACACCAGGACCTCTGCCTGCGCCGGGGCAGCGCGCTCATCGTCGTCGCGAACACCGCGGCCGTGCTGCGGCCGTTGCGGGCGCTGGAGCTGATGAGCGTGCTGGGCGTGCGCACGTCCGTGCTGGACGCGCTGACTCCGCCCGAGGTGCCCGCCTAGGAGCGTTCGGACGCGCCCCGCAGCACGCAGAACTCGTTGCCCTCGGGATCGGCCAGGATCGCCCAGCCGGTCCCGTCGGGGTTGCGGTGGTCGCCGACGAACGACGCGCCGAGCCCTAGCAGCCGCTCGACCTCCTCGTCCCGCGTCGTGTCGGGACGCAGGCACAGGTGCAGGCGGTTCTTGACGACCTTCGGCTCCGGCACCTCGTTGAAGAAGAGCGCCGGGCCCTCGGCCATCAGCACCTCGGTCTCCCGGTCGCCCGGCTTGTCGTCGGGGTGCATCGGGCGACCGGTGACCTTGCTCCAGAACAAAGCCAGCTCATAGGCGTTCGCGCAGTCGATCGCGACGTTCTGCAGCACCGATGCCATGCGCGCCAGCCTAGGACGAACTAGGCGCTGTCCTGCAAGTCTCGTTGGGCGGCAGTAGCGGCCGAGGGACCCGGAGGCGGCACCGCCGCAACGCCCGGATACGTCCGGTATGAGGGCGTCGCGGCGGCACCGCCTCCGGGTCTCTCACCCGCGCCTGTCACCGAACGAACTTGCAGGACAGCGCCTAGAGCATCGGCGGCATCAGCCGATAGCTCTCGGCGTAGTACTCGTCGGTGCGGCGCCGGTAGTCCTCGTGGTCGTCCGCGTCGTACTGCGGCGCGTCCTTGATCTGCTCCTTGGTGCGGTCGACGTGGACCTTGCGCGCCTCGTGGTCCACGTGCCGCACGGTGCCGACCGGGAGCACGACCTTGTGGCCGAAGATCCACGGTCCGGTGTCGACCATCAGGCAGTCGTGCGGCACCTTGGCGTTGTCCTCGTCGATCTTGCCGATGCCGCCGTCGGTGGCCTCGACGTCGTACCCGATCAGGCCGGTGTCGGGGCGGTCCGCGAGGTCCTGCGCCGGCTCACCGGTCCACGACGGGTCGCGCCACGCCCAGGGGAGGAACGGGATGGGTTGCATGTCGGCCTCCTTCAGTCCGACACGGGGTACCCCGCTACACCTTGTCGAGGAACGTCTTCATCATCCCGATCTGCGCGGTGCGGGACCTGTCGATCCGTTCCGCGAGATCCTTCACCTCCCGGTTGGCCCCGCTGCCGGACTCCCACCGCGCCATCTGCACGGCGTCGTCCTGGTGGGCGATCATCACGTTGAGCAGGCGCCGGTCGAACTCGGCACCGCGCAGCGCGGCCAACCTCCCGACCTCCTCGGGATCGGACTCGCGCATGCCGCCGTGGCCCGTGTGCGAGTCCGGCGGTGCCGTCAGCGGTTCACCCCACGACGTCAGCCAGCCCCTCATCGTGTCGGCCTCGGTCGCCTGGGTCTGCTCGATCGCGGCCGCGAGCATGCGCAGGTCCTCGTTCTGCGCCCGCTCCTTCGCGAGGGCGACCATCTCCACTCCCTGCTGGTGATGGGGAAGCATCATCTGCAGGAACATCACGTCCAGCGGATCGCCGCGCAACACGGTGTCCGGCTGCGTGGTCGCGCAGCCGGACACCACGAAGGCGAGCACCAGCAGGAGGAACCGCATCAGAGGCGTCGCCACAGGGCGGGCGTGTTCGGCGGCTCCCAGCCGGCGAGGGCGGTGTGCGCGAGCTGGCACTCGTAGTTCACGCCGCCGTAGGTGACGCGGTTGCCGATCGAGTACGTCGTGCCCGCGGCCCACGTGCCCCCGGCGGGCGGCTGCGTCGTGGTGGTCGTGGTTGTGGGCGGCTGAGTCGTCGTGGTGGTCGTCGGCGGGGTGGTGGTGCCGCCGCCGAAGTCGACGTCCGAGCACGTGTAGAACGCCTCGTTGCTGCCGACCACGCGCTGCCAGATCGAGTAGAGGACGTGGCGGCCGGAGCGGTTGGGCAGGTTCAGCGTCCAGTTCGTGAACGTGCTGGGGTTCTGGCCGTTGAACGTCTGGATGTGCACGAGGTCGGACCAGCGCAGCGGCTGCGTCGGGTTCCAGCCGTCCCTCGTGATGTAGAACTCGAAGTTGCTGTTCGAGTGCGGTGCAGACGCGTGGTAGGTCACGGTCAGCGAGCCGGGGGAGACCCGCTTGGCGGGCCAGTCGGCGCGTTGCAGGTCGAGCCCGCGGTACTTGTCGCGGCCCGCGCTGCAGAGCTTGCCGTCCGGGATGAGCTGGCGGTGGCGCCCGCCGGCCTCGAGCAGCGAGACCTCGTTCCAGTCGTAGTAGGCCTGCGTGCCGCCGGCGGCCACGGCCGCCTTGCACGCGTCGGACTTCGGGGTCTCCGGGCCTTCGTTCTTGCACGTGTAGACGCGGCTGGCCGGATCGGACATCGTGCCGTGGGCGATCGCGGGCGTCGTGGGGACGATGAACGCGAAGACCACCGCGGAAGTGGCGGAGAGGCTCGCCAGAGCAAGCCGAGTGCGTGACTTCACAACGCCTCCTGGCAGGCGGAGGTGGCGAAACACTTCCACGCGGGAGGTGGTTCGCGTGACGGGTCGGCGGCCCTGGTTCACAAGTGTAAACAATTGGTTGAACCAGTTGCTTGGACCGATCAGACGAATCGCCCGTCGAAGCGATGAGTTCCGCTCGTGTCGCCGGTCTGTCCTTCGAGACGGCTGGGAAGGGTGGACGACATGGATCTGCACAGCGTGATGTGCGTGAGCGACCTGGCGAGGTCGCTGGAGTGGTACGGGGTGTTCTTCGGCCGTGCCGCCGACGAGGTCATCGGCGAGGAGCACCTCTGGCAGGTGGGCGAGAACGCCTACGTCGTGCTCGACGCCCGTGACGTGCGGTCCGCGCGCGTGGGCGGCTCGATGGTCACGTTCGGGGTGACGCCGAGCGAGTTCGAAGGGGCCCTGGAACGGGCCGTCGCGCACGGGATCCGGCACGAGCCCGCCGAGACGTACTCCAACGGCGTCCGGCACGTCGAGGTGCTGGACCCGGACGGCAACAGCCTGTCGCTCGCGGCGCTGCCGGACGGTCCGCCGTAGAGTCGGGCAAATGAGCGACGAGAACGTGCTGGGCCGCATCAACGAGCTGGTCGACGAGGAGCACAAGCTGCGGCAGCAGCTCGCCTCCGGTGAGATCTCGACGGACGAGGAGCACGCACGGCTGCGGTCGCTCGAAGAAGCCCTGGACCAGTGCTGGGACCTGCTGCGGCGCCGCCGGTCGGCGCGTGCGCAGGGCGAGAACGCCGAGGACGTCCCCGCCCGTTCGGTCGGCGAGGTCGAGGGCTACCTGCAGTAGGTCAGCCCCTGGTGTCGCGGAAGATCACCCAGCGCATCACGCTGTACATGAACGCGGCCTCGCACGCGCCGGCGACGATCCGCGAGAGGTGGTACTGCAGGCCGAGCTCGGTCAGCGCGCTGCCGACGCCGAGGACGAACGCCAGGTAGTTGATCGCGATCGCGACGGCGTACAGGCCCGCCTGCGGCCCGACCGGCGCGTGCGAGCGGAAGTTCAGCGCCCGGTTGAGCGCGAAGCTCAGGCCGAACGCGAGCACGTAGGCGATCGTGAACGCGAGCGGCACCGGCAGGCCGAGGCCGCTCCGGAACAGTGTGAGCAGCAGCAGGTCGACGCCGAACGTGAACCCGTTGATCAGGGCGAAACCGAGGAAGCTCGGCGCGACGACGCGGGACAGGCCGAACGGCAGCCACCTCACCACGACTGCCATCAGGTCGTGGAACCTCGTGCCGAGGTCTCGGTCGTTCAGGGTGGGCGTCCCGCCGGTCATGGCACGACAGTGCCACGGTCGAGAGGGACGAAAGCGGCGAAACCGTCCTTGATCGACAGGGCGTCCGCAGGTGTTCAGCCGGTGTTCAGGTGGTTGAACCGCCGCCAACGCGTGGGGCTCATCCCGTGCAGCTTGCCGAACGTGCGCGCGAAGTACCCCGCGTCCGGGATGCCCACCTGGCGCCCGATGTCGCCGACCGGCAGGTCGGTGACGGCCAGCAGCCGCCTTGCCTGGACCATGCGGCGTTCGGTGATCCACTCCTGCACCGTGCGGCCGGTCCGCCTGCGCACCGTCGAGGTCAGGTGGCCGGGGGAGATGCTGACCGCGGTGGCGACCTCGCGCAGGGACAGCGGTTCCGGGTAGCGCCGTTCGATCACGTCGAACACCTCGGCCAGCAGCGGTTCGGCGTTCTCGCGGAGGTCGCCGACGACGTCCGCGGCCAGTCTCGACACCCCGACCAGCAGCAGCGTCAGGTGGGCCGGCACGGCCTCGCGGTAGCCGTCGCGGCGCTGATGGAGCTCGTCGTGCAGCGCTTCGACACGAGCGGTCCACTCGGCTCGTTGCCCGTCGGGGACCTTGAGCCGCAACGCGCCGGTCGCGCCGCCGTGGACGAACGGGAACAGCAGCGGGTGCGTGCGCCACGCCAGGTGCGCGCCGGGAGTCTCGGGGCCGAGCGCGTCGGCGGTGAAGAAGACGCCCCAGCCCCGCGCGCCGAGGAGGTCGCCGCTGCGGGCCTGGCCCATGACGTCGCCGGGCGCGATGACGAACAGGTCGCCTGCCTCCACCTCCCGCACGTGCTTGCCGTGGCGGACCACGCCGCCGGAGGTCTCGAAGTAGGCGAGGCCGGGGAAGTCGTGGGAGTGCGCCTCGTGCGCCCCGTCGAAGTCCGCGCCGTGCCCGAGCGGAACGGCCGCCACGGACAGCTCGCCGGGGTCGGGCCGCCACGCGTACCGGGCGGGCTCTTCGCCCTTCAGGGGTGTTCGTCTGGTGCGCACCGTCAAATCATCCCATTCAAACCGTGGATCGGCACAGAAAGCCTGCCCTGTATAGGACCAGAATCAGTGCATGGCCGAAATATCGTCCCAAGAGCGTGACTACCTGCCCGGTGTGGGCAAGCACTACCTGCTGCCGTTCTACGACGTGCTCCACCTGGTGTCCGGGCTGGGCGCGATCCACCGCGAGATGGTCGAGGTGGCCGGGCTGACCGCGGGACACCGCGTGCTCGACGTCGGGTGCGGCACCGGAAACCTGTTGCGTTCCAGCGGAAAGCGCCACCGGGACGTCGAGCTCTTCGGCGTCGACCCCGACCTGAAGATGCTCGCGCGGGCCGAGGGCAAGCTGCGGCGGGCCGGGCTGAAGGCGACGCTGGACCGCGGGTTCGCGCAGGAGCTGGAGTTCCCCGACGCGTCGTTCGACCGCGTCTTCTCCAGCCTGATGCTGCACCACCTCGACGGTCCGTCGAAGGTCGAGATGCTCGCCGAGGTGCGCAGGGTGCTGAAGCCGGGCGGTCTGCTCGTGCTCTCCGACATCGCGCACCACGGTCACGGCCACGCGGCCAAGGGGATCGCCGAGTCCGGGTTCACCGTCGAGCCGACCCGCACGCGGAAGCTGAGGATGTTCGGGGAGATCGGGATCGAGGTCGCGAAGGTCCACTAGGGACAGGTCCATTGTCGACCTATTGAACGTGCACGATGTTGCTTTGCTCCCAACAGATTCAATAGACAGCGAACTTGCCGGTTACCGTCGTGGGAGCGCGATCTCCCATCTAAGCTGCCCGCCGTGACAGATGCGACGGGAAGTCTGGTGGCGCAGCGCTACCGGCTCGTTCAGGTGATCGGCGCCGGCGGCATGGGCCGGGTGTGGCTCGGTCGTGACGAGGTCATCGGCCGTGAGGTGGCCATCAAGGAGCTGCTGCTGCCCGCCGGGCTCGACGCGCAACAGCGGGCGTTGCTGTGCCAGCGCGCCATGCGTGAGGCACAGCTCGCCGGTCAGCTCAACCACCCCGGCATCGTCACCGTGCACGACGTGGTCGAGTACAACGGCACCCCGATGATCGTGATGGAGTTCGTCCGCGGCGGGTCGCTGTCCGACGCCATCAAGACCCAGGGGTCGCTGCCGCCGGACCAGGTCGCCTACATCGCGACGTCGATGCTCAGCGCGTTGCGGGTGGCGCACCAGGCCGGGATCGTGCACCGCGATCTCAAGCCCGCCAACGTGTTGCTGTCGGGCGACCGGATCGTGATCACCGACTTCGGCATCGCCCGGCTCACCGGCGACGTCCCGCTGACCACCGACGGCTCGATCGTCGGCACGCCCGCGTACATGGCACCCGAGCAGGGCACCGGCGCGCCGATCACCCCGGCCACGGACCTGTGGTCGCTCGGCGCCACCCTCTACGCCGCCGTCGAGGGCCGGCCGCCGTACCAGGGCCAGGACTTCATGACGACCCTGTCGATGCTGCTCACCCAGGACCCGCCGCCCCCGCAACGCGCCGGGCACCTCTCGTCACTGCTGGGCGGCCTGCTGCGCAAGAACCCGGCCGAACGCGCCACGGTCGACCAGGCCCTCGCGATGCTGGCCGGTGCGCCCGTCGTGCTGCCGGTGGTCTCGAAGCCCGGTGTCAGCAGGCGCACGGCACTGCTGGCGGGTGTCGGCGCGGTCGTCGCGATCGGCGGCGGCACCGCGTGGTGGCTGAGCTCCCAGGAGAAGAAGGGCGACGCGGCACAGCTGCCGTCCACCGGTGACAACAAGGCGGCCTCCGACAAGGAGGGCGGCTCCGAGCAGACGACGACCTCGCAGAACGCCCAGCCGGGCCGTCCGCAGGAGTTCGCCGAGCACGTCCAGCTGGTCGACCACAAGGCGGCGGTCTCGTCCCTCGCGTGGAGCCCGGACGGCAAGATCCTCGCCAGCGCCGAGGACGGCCTGGGCACCGGCGGCGCCGTCGTCCGCATCTGGGACACCACCACGAACAAGCTGATCGGCACCGTCCAGAACCCGGACGGACCTGGAGGCGCGTCGGCGTGCGCGGTCGCGATCAGCCCGGACGGCACGATCCTCGCGGCGGGCGGCAACCGCACCGGCGACCTCACCACGTACCTGTGGAGGATGTCCGACCGCACGATGATCGGCGGCCTGGCCGAGAGCCGGTCGATCATGAAGACCCTGCGCTTCCACCCCGACGGCAAGACCCTGGTCGGCATCACCCACACCGGCCGCCTGCAGGTCTGGGACGTCGCGACCCGCGCGGTCAAGATCGGCCTGACCGAGGCGCAGGGCAGCAGCGCGCTCTCGTACAGCCCGGACGGCAAGATGCTGTGCTACGCGGGCACCAAGTACCAGGAGATCAAGGTCGTCGACCCGGCCACCGGCAAGACCGTTCAGACCATCACCGACTCGACCGGCCACGGCGGCTCGTTCTCGCCCGACGGCAAGTCGCTGGCCGTCATCGACGCCGACGGCAAGAACAGCATGCAGCTCTGGGACGTGGCGTCGGGCAAGAGCAAGGCGGTGTTCCTGCGCGCCGACGACGACCTCACGCTCTCGGCCGCGCTGTTCCACCCGGACGGCGACACCATCGCGGCCTGGGGGCAGGGCAACTTCATCCAGCTGTGGGACGTGGAGACGAAGAAGATCCGCGCGACCGTGATCGGGTCCGGCGGCGAGATCGAGGCCGTGGCGTTCTCGCCGGACGGCAAGCGGATCGCGGCCGGTGGTGACGACAAGACCGTCCGGATCTGGAACCTCTAGCGTCCGGGGACGAGCTCGTACCCCGGCTCGTGCTCGATCACGAAGTCGGGACAGGACGGCGGCGGTCGCGGGCTAGAGGCCTTCCAGCTCGAACACGTCGATCCCGTGCCGCTCCAACGTGTCCGCGAACGCCTCGATCACGTTGTCGAGGATCCACTCGCAGCGGGCCCGCAACACCGCCCCCTCCGAGGAGCGGAACGCGGGAATCGTCGCGGTCAGGCGCGCGGCCACCGGCCACTCGTTGTCGTACTGCCACAGCTCACCGGCCGGGGTCAGCAGGATCCCGGCCTCCTTGAACACCCCGGGCAGGCTCGTGCTCGGGGTCCTGGTGATCAGCACCAGCCAGCCGGACGCGATCCGCACCTTCTGGTCGCCGACCCTGTCGTGCAGCGTGTGCTCGGCGGGGATCTGGTGGTTCGTCAGCAGGACCACGACCTTGCGCGCCCACTCCGAGATGGTCGCCGCGCGCGTCGCCCACTCCTCGGCGGCCGCCTCGTCGGCGAGCCTGCGCTGCTTCATGAACGTCACGAGATCATCCATGGGCGGTGAACATAGCGTCATCGGCCCGTCACAAATGGTGCGGTCCCAGGAAATGCGGGCTTCCTAGCGTCGAGGTCCATGACCGTTGACGAGGTTGTGGAGCGGGCTCCGGCTCCGGCGGCGTCCAAAGAGACGCTCGAGGACTACACCCTTCGGTTCGCGCCCAGGACGTACCGGCGCTGGACGCCCGCCGTCGTCGGGGCGTCCGCGCTGGGCGGCATCGCCTACATGGCGGACTTCTCGATCGGCGCGGGCATCGGGCTCGCGCACGGCACGGGGAACGCGTTGCTGGCCATCGGGTTCGCGGCGATCGTCATCTTCGTGACCGGCTTCCCGCTCGCGTACTACGCGGCGCGGTACAACATCGACCTCGACCTGGTCACCCGTGGATCGGGCTTCGGCTACTACGGCTCGGTGATCACCAGCGTGATCTTCGCGAGCTTCACGTTCATCTTCTTCGCGCTCGAGGGCTCGATCATGGCGCAGGGCCTGCGGTACGCGCTGGGCCTGCCGTTGTGGCTCGGGTACCTCGTGTCGACACTGGTGATCATCCCGCTGGTGATCTACGGGATGAAGGTGCTCGCGAAGCTGCAGAGCTGGACGAACCCGTTGTGGCTGCTGCTGATGGTGGCGCCGCTGCTCTACCTGGTGATCGCCGATCCGTCGTCGGTGAGCCGCTGGCTCTCCTACGGCGACACCGGCGTGAACACCGCGGCCGTGATGCTCGGCGCCGGCGTGTGCCTGTCGTTGATGGGGCAGATCGGCGAGCAGATCGACTACCTGAGGTTCATGCCGCCGCGCACCGACGCGAACCGCCGCGCGTGGTGGACGGCGGTGGTCATGGCCGGGCCCGGCTGGGTCGTGTTCGGCGCCCTGAAGCAGGCGATCGGCGCGTTCATGGCGATCTACGTGCTGGACGCGGTCGGCAAGGTCGCCGCGGTGGAGCCGATCGAGCAGTTCACCGGCGTGTTCAAGCAGTTCATGCCGCCGTGGCTGGTCGTGCCGCTGGCCCTGGTGCTCGTGGTGCTGAGCCAGGTGAAGATCAACGTCACCAACGCCTACTCGGGATCGCTGGCGTGGACGAACTCCTTCACGCGCGTGACGAAGCGCTATCCGGGGCGGCTGGTGTTCGTGCTGGTCAACCTCGTGATCGCGCTCGTGTTGATGGAGGCGGACATGTTCAGCTTCCTCAACAACCTGCTGAGCTTCTACTCGAACTGCGCGATGGCCTGGGTCGTCACGGTCGCGGCGGACATCGCGATCAACAAGTACCTGCTGAAGCTGTCGCCGAAGCAGCCGGAGTTCCGCCGCGGCATGCTGTTCGCGGTGAACCCGGTGGGTGTCGGCTCGTTCCTGGCGTCGTCCGTCCTGTCCATCTCGGTCTACTTCGGACTGTTCGGCGCGGCGATCCAGCCGTACTCGCCCCTGGTCGCGGTCGGCATCCCGATCGTGCTGACGCCGTTGCTCGCGGTCGTCACGCGCGGCCGCTTCTACCTGCGCCGCACCGACGACGGCATCGCGGAGCCGCTGCTCGACGAGGACGGCAACCCGAGCGGCACGCGGTACGACTGCGTGGTGTGCGGGGAGTCGTACGAGCGGCCGGACATGACGGCCAGCGCGGTGGGAGGTGAGATCTGCTCGCTGTGCCTGAGCACCGACCGTGACGGGCGCCACGTGCTCCCGGCGTCCTGACCGGCGTGGCTCCACGGGCGAGGTCCGTTCCGATCGAGCAAACTGCACGTCATGCAGGAATGGGCCTTGCTCGCCGTCGCGGCCGTGCTGATCATCGTGGCGGTGTCGTACTTCGCGCCGAAGCTCGGCGTGGCGGCACCCGTGCTGCTCGTGCTGGTCGGCATGGCCTGCAGCCAGCTGCCCGGCGCGCCGCACCTGTTCGTGGAACCCGAGTGGATCCTCGTGATCGTGCTGCCGCCGATCCTGTACTCGGCCGCGGTGAACGTGCCGGTCGTGGACTTCCGGCGGAACTTCGCGACCATCGGCTCGCTGTCGGTGCTGCTCGTGGTCGTGTCCGCGTTCGGCACCGGCCTGCTGATCTGGTGGCTGCTTCCGGAGATCGGGTTCGCGGCCGCGCTGGCCCTGGGCGCGGTGATCAGCCCGCCGGACGCGGTCGCCGCCACGTCGATCGGCAAGAAGCTCGGCCTGCCACCTCGCCTGGTCACGATCCTCGAGGGCGAAGGGCTGGTCAACGACGCGACCGCGCTCGTGCTGCTGCGCACGGCCATCGTCGCGATCACGGCCAGCGTGTCGTTCGGCAGCGCGCTGGGCGACTTCGCGTACGCCGTGTCCGTGGGCGTGGCGGTCGGCGCCGCGGTCGGCATCGTGTCGGTGTGGACGCGGTCGAGGATCCAGGGTCAGCCGGTGCTGACGACCGCGATCTCGTACGTGGTGCCGTTCCTGGCGTTCATCCCGGCCGAGGAGGTGCACGCGTCCGGCGTGATCGCCGTCGTCGTCGCCGGCCTGATCACCGGCCACCAGAGCGCGCGCAGGTTCACCGCGCACGACCGCATCTCCGAACGCACCAACTGGCGCACGATCCAGCTGATCCTGGAGAACGGCGTCTTCCTGCTGATGGGCTTCGAGCTCACCTCGGTCGTCGGTGCCGTGGCGGACGACGGGCTGGCGCGCACGCTGGTGATCGGCGTCCTGGCCACGGTGGCACTGGTCGTGCTGCGCGTGGCGTTCATCATCCCGGTGATCGCCCTGCTGCGCCGCCAGCAACGCCGCGCGGACGCGTTCACCGGCAGGCTGGAAGCCTTCGTGGACAGGTTCACCGCGCGCGGCCCGAAGCCGGGCGAGGAGAAGCGCTACGACCGCGGAATCCGGATGCTGCAACGCAAACAGGCCGACGTCGCCTTCTACGCCACCGAGGGCCTGAGCTGGCGGGGCGGCGCGGTGCTCGCGTGGTCGGGAATGCGCGGGGTGGTGACGGTGGCCGCCGCCCAGACGCTGCCCGAGGACCTGCCGTACCGCAACGAGCTGATCCTGATCGCCTTCTCCGTCGCGATCCTCACCCTGGTCGTGCAGGGCGGTTCGCTGCCGCTGGTGATCAGGTGGCTGGGCATCAGGGGCAACGACGACGACCACGAACGCCGGGAGTACGCCAGGCTGGCGGGCGAACTCGTGACGGCGAGCCGGTCGCTGCTGGAGAGCGACACGCTCTGCCGGGAGAACGGGGAGCCGTTCGACGAGCACCTGCTGGAGCAGACGCTGGAACGGACGATCGCGATGAGCGAGGGCATCGAGAAGAAGTTCCTCGAACAGGCCCCGGACAAGTCGGTGCACCAACGCCTCGAGCTGCAACGGATGATGACGGACGCGCAGCAGAACGCCCTGCTGGACGCGCGTGCGGGTGGGACCTACGCCTCGCACACCTTGGAGCGGGCGCAGAGCTTCATCGACGGCCAGAGCACGCGGTTCATGTGATCAGAACGGGTCGCCGCTGACCCGGGCCCGCACATCGACCTCGTTGCGCGGCGAGGCCCCGAGCGTCAACCGCGAGACGATCTTGTACCGGTCCCCGCGGTAGATCGAGTGCACGTACTCGACCTGCCGCCCCTCCGCGTCCGTCGTCAGCCGTTCGAACAGCAGAGCCGGTGCCAGCACGGGAACTTCGAGCAGTGACGCCTCGGAGTCGTTGACGACCGTGGGCTCGATCGACTGCACCGCCTCGGAAACGTGGACCCCGTGCTCGCGCAGCCGCTCGTAGAAGTCGCCGGACTCCATGTCGTGCAACGTGAGCGCGGGCGCCACCGCGGCCGGCACGTGCAGGTGCTCCAGCGCCATCGGCTCGCCGTCGACCAGGCGCAGGCGGGCGATGTAGTGGATCTCGGCCGCGGGGGAGAGGCGCAGCCGGCGACCCACCCGTGCCCCGGCCGGGATGCGGGCGTGCTCGAGAACCCGCGACGACCACGTGCCGCCCGCCTGGGGCAGCGACATGGAACCGGTGTCGGAGACCATCTCCTGGGTGATCTTGGCGCGGGCCACGAACGTGCCGCGGCCGTGCTGGCGGACGAGCAGGCCGGTGTTGACCAGTTCCTCGACCGCCGAGCGGACGGTGGGGCGCGAGACCGAGAGCTGCTGGCACAGAACGCGTTCGGCGGGGATCGGGGCGCCCGCCGGGTGGGTCTCGATGAGTTCGAGCAGGTAGTCGCGGACCTGCTCGCGCTTGAGGATCGCCTCGGCCATGCCCCTCCGCTTCGTCGGCGGCCAGTATGGCATACCACTGGTAAGTAACCAGTCTGTTGACGAGCGGGAGCGATCTCACGCGTCCAAGCAGGGGATTGACCTGAGAAGTGGTCTATGCCACTTTCTACCCACTCCATTGGACCTGACCAATTGGTCACATCCCAGCGAGAGGTGAGTCGTGTCGCGCTCCGCTGCCTTACTCGTCCTGGCGCTCACGCTGTCCGCCTGTGGTTCGACCGCCGGCGGCGGGGGTGAGAAGCAGGAGATCACCGTGTGGCTCATGAAGGACACGGCCACCGAGGAGTTCGTGTCAAAGTTCGAGACCGAGTTCGAACGTGAGCACTCGAACCTCGACCTGAAGATCCAGATTCAGGAGTGGAACGGCATCACGCAGAAGGTGACCAGTGCTCTGGCCAGCACCGATCCGCCCGACGTGATCGAGGTCGGCAACACCCAGGTCGCGCAGTACGTGGCCAGCAAGGGCGTCACCGACCTGTCCGGCCGCAAGTCCGAGCTGCAGGGCGACGACTGGATCCCGGGCCTGAGCGAGCCGGGCGCGGTCGACGGCAAGCAGTTCGGCATCCCGTTCTACGCGGCCAACCGGGTGGTCATCTACCGCAAGGACCTGTTCGAGGCCGCGCAGGTCACGCCGCCCAAGACGCGCGCGGAGTGGCTCACCGCCACCGCCAAGCTCGACCAGGGTGACCAGCAGGGCATCTACCTGCCCGGCCAGAACTGGTACACGCTCTCCGGGTTCGTCTGGGACGAGGGCGGCGACCTCGCCGAGCAGGACGGCGACAAGTGGAAGGGCTCGCTGAACACGCCGGAGGCGTTGGCGGGCATGGACTTCTACAAGCAGCTGCAGGCGCTCGGCGACGGTCCGAAGGACTCCGACGAGGCCAAGCCGCAGCAGACGGACGTCGTCGCGGGCGGCAAGGTCGCGCAGTTCATCGCGGTGCCCGGCGCGGCGAAGCTCGTCGAGAAGGCCAACCCCGCGCTCGCGGGCAAGATCGGCTTCTTCCCGATCCCCGGCAAGACCGCGGACAAGCCCGGCGCCGTGTTCACCGGCGGCTCCGACCTGATCGTCCCGCTGGCCTCCTCGCGCCAGGACGGCGCCTACGAGGTCGTCAAGGCGCTCGCAGGCGAGAAGTGGCAGGTGGAGCTCGCGAAGGCGATGAACTACGTGCCGAACCGCAAGTCGCTCGCGTCCTCGGTGGACGGTGACCCCGGCACGGCGGCGATGGCGGCCGGTGCGGCCAACGGGTTCGCCACCCCGAACTCGCCGAACTGGGCGGCGGTCGAGGCCCGCAACCCGATCAAGGAGTTCCAGACCGCGGTCCTCACGGGTGCCGATCCGAAGTCGGCGGCGGCGAAGGCCGACGAAGTGATCACCACGGCGCTCAACTCCGGCAAATGACCCTCCTCGCCGAGAGGCCGGTGCGGGAGACCGCACCGGCCCCGCCGAAGCGCCGCACACGGTCGATCCTGCCGTACGTCCTGATCGCGCCCACGCTGCTCACCACCGCGTACCTGCTGCTGTATCCGCTGGTGCGCAACGTGATCATCTCGGTGCAGGAGTTCGGGCTGCCGCAGCTCGTGCGCGGCGACGCGAAGTTCGTCGGGCTCGCGAACTACGCGAAGGTGCTGTCCGACCCCGAGTTCTGGGCCGTGGTCCGGCGGACGCTGCTGTTCACCGCGATCAACGTCGTGCTGATCATGGTGCTGTCGACCCTGGTCGCGCTGCTGCTCGTCCGGCTCGGCAAGGGGCTGCGGTTCCTCGTGATGGGCGGGCTCGTGCTCACCTGGGCGACGCCGATCATCGCGGCGACCACCGTGTTCCAGTGGCTCTTCCAGTCCCGGCTCGGCGTCGTGAACTGGGCACTGGTGGCGCTCGGGTTCGAGGAGTACCGCGACTACACGTGGTTCGCGGACGGCGAGGCGACGTTCGGCATCCTCGTGACGCTGATCGTCTGGCAGTCGATCCCGTTCGCCGCGTTGTCGCTGTACGCGGCGATGATCACCGTGCCGCAGGAGCTGTACGAGGCCGCGCGCATCGACGGCGCCGGCGCGTGGCGGGTCTTCACGACCATCACGTTCCCCGTGCTGCGTGCCATGTTCGGGCTCATCACGTGCCTGGAGGTGATCTGGGTCGTCAAGGCGTTCGTGCAGATCTGGGTGATCAGCCAGGGCGGTCCCGGGCAGGCCACGACGACGTTGCCGGTCTACGCCTTCCAGGTCGCGCAGTCGTTGCAGCGCTACGACCTCGGCGCGGCCGTGTCGATGCTCATGGTCGTGCTGCTCGTGCTCGCACTGCTGGCGTACTTCCGCCAGCTCTACCGGCAGGAGCGGGAAGCATGATCGGCCGGATCTCGCGCACCACGGCGGCCCTCGTCGTCTTCGTCCTGTCCGTGTTCCCCGTCTACTGGATGGTGCTCACGGCGTTCAAGCCCACCAAGGACATCCAGAGCGCCACACCGACGTTCCTGCCGATCCCGGTCACGTTCGACCACTTCGGCACGGCGATCGCCGCGAAGGGGTTCTTCTCGTTCTGGCGCAACAGTCTTCTCGTGGCGGGAGGAGCGGTCGTCCTCGCACTGCTCGTCGCGCTGCTCGCGGCGTTCGCGATCGCGCGGCTGCGGTGGAAGGGCCGCAGGGCGTTCGTGCTGATGGTGTTCGTGGCGCAGATGACGCCGTGGGAGGCGTTGCTGATCCCGATCTACGTCATCGCCCGCGACACCGGCATGCTCGACACGCTCTGGATCCTCACGCTGGTCTACTTCATGATGACGCTGCCGTTCACGATCGTGACGCTGCGCGGGTTCCTCGCGGCCATCCCGGTCGACCTGGAGGAGGCGGCGCAGGTCGACGGCTGCACGCGCGGCCAGGCGTTCCGCAAGGTCGTGTTCCCGCTGCTCGCACCGGGCCTGCTGGCGACCTCGCTGTTCGGGTTCATCACCGCGTGGAACGAGTTCGCCTTCGCCAACGTGCTGATCATCAAGGACCAGGACGACCGCACGCTGCCGGTCTGGCTGTCCTCGTTCAACAACACCTTCGGCACCGACTGGGGGGCCACCATGGCCGCGTCGACGCTGTTCATGCTGCCCGTGCTGCTGATCTTCATCGTGCTGCAGGGCCGGGTCACCACCGGCATCGTCGGAGGGGCGGTGAAGGGATGATCGTCCCGCTCCCGACCAGGATCGTCCGGCGCAGCAGGGGGTTCACGCTCGACGCCGGCACGGGCGTCCGGGTCACGCCCGGCGCCGAACCTGCGGCCAGGCTCCTGCGCACGCTGCTGCGGCCGGCCACAGGACTCCCGTTGCCGATCACGGACCACGGCCAGATCCTGCTCGCCCTGGACGCCAAGCTCGTCGGTCTCGGCGAGGAGGGGTACGCGCTGACCGTCAACGAGCACGGCGTGATGTTGCGGGCGGCGACCAAGAACGGTCTCACGCACGGCATCCAGACCATCCGGCAGCTGCTCCCGGCCGAGGCACTGCGGTCCTCACGGGTGTCCGATGTGGACTGGACGCTGCCCGGCGTGGACATCCGCGACCTGCCCAGGCTGCCGTGGCGCGGGTTCATGCTCGACGTCGCCCGGCACTTCCAGCCGGTGCACGTGATCCGCCGGTTCATCGACCTGATGGCGTTCCACAAGCTCAACGTCCTGCACCTGCACCTGACCGACGACCAGGGCTGGCGCATGCCCGTCCCGGCGCACCCGCTGCTGACCTCGGTCGGAGGCTGGCGCGCCGAGACCAACGGTGACGGCGTCCCGCACGGCGGCACCTACACGCGAGGCGAGCTGGAAGGGCTCGTCGCACACGCCGCCGAGCGCGGCGTCCGGATCATGCCGGAGATCGAGATGCCCGGCCACGCCCGCGCCGCGCTCGCCGCGTACCCCGACCTGGGCGTCGCGCCGAAACCGTTGCCCGTCTGGACCCGTTGGGGCATCAGCGACGCCGCGTTCGGCCTGCACGCCATGGGGTTCGTGCGCGAGGTGCTGGACGAGGTGCTGGAGGTGTTCCCCGGCGAGCACGTGCACCTCGGTGGCGACGAATGCCTGCTGCCCGAGGACGTGCACGGCCAGTTCCTCCGCCAGGCGAGCAGGTACCTGCTCGACCACGACCGCGTCCCGGCCGCCTGGGAACCGACCGGAGACACCCGCGCCGTCGTCATGCCGTGGAAGGACGAGACCCAGGCGGCCAAGGCACTCGAGCGCGGTCAGCCGGTCGTGATGACCCCGCACACCTCCACCTACCTCGACTACCCGCAGTCGGACGGCCCGCACGAACCACCCGGCCAGCCCGGGTACGTCGTCACCACCCGCGACGTCTACCACGTGCCGCTGCCCGACGGCGTGCTCGGCGCCCAGTGCCAGCTGTGGACCGAGCACGTCCGTTCGAAGGACCACCTGGAATACCTGGCATTTCCCCGTCTTGCCGCGCTGGCCGACACCCTCTGGTCCCAGCGCCCCGAGTGGGAGGGCTTCACCACCAGGATGCGCCTCCACTCGTCAAGGCTCGCCGCCCTGTCCGTCCCTGCCGAAATGAGGAGAGAACGTTGCGAGCACTCCTAGCCGCGTCCTGCGCGGCCCTGGCGGTGGCCGCACTGGCCGTCGCACCGAACGCGTTCGCCGCCGACGCGATCACCGCCCAGTACCGGACCAGCGCGTCCGGTGCGACCACCGACCAGGCCGAACCGTGGTTCAAGCTGGTCAACTCCGGCACCACCAGCGTGCCGCTGTCCGACCTGAAGATCCGCTACTACTTCAAGAGCGACACACCGGACGTGGGCTACCGGTTCGCCTGCTCGTGGGCCGTGCGCGGCTGCGGCAACGTGACCGGCCAGTTCGGCACCCTCACCGGCGGCCCGGCCGACCGCTACCTGGAGGTCGGTTTCACCTCCGGTGCGGGCACGCTCAACCCCGGCGCGGACTCCGGTGACCTGCAACTCCGCTTCTACCGCACCAACTGGGGCCCCATCACCCAGACCGACGACTACTCGTTCCGCGCCGACAGCAGCTACTCGGCGTCGAACAAGGTGACCGTCCACCGCGGCAGCACGCTGCTGTGGGGCACCCCGCCCGGCGGCACCCCGCCCACCACCACGACGACCAGCTCCACGCCGCCGAACCCCAACGGCCCCAAGCTGTTCGACGACTTCGCCTACACCAGCTCGAGTGACTCGCGCATCAGCCAGCGAGGCTGGACCGTGCGCTCGGGCGCGGGCGGCCCCGGCGTTCCCGGCGCCGAGTGGGACGCGTCGCGCGTGACGTTCCCGACCGTCGACGGCCAGAAGGTCATGCGCCTCGACTCGTGGAACAACGGCAGCGCCGCCAAGCAGACCGAGATGTTCCACCAGCGCAAGTTCTTCGAGGGCACCTACGCCTCCCGGGTGAAGTTCAGCGACGCCCCCGTGTTCGGCCCGGACGGCGACCACGTCGTGCAGACGTTCTTCACCATCACCCCGCTCGACGCCCCGATGGCGCCGAACTACGGCGAGATCGACTTCGAGTACCTCCCGAACGGCGGCTGGGGCGAGCAGGGCAACATCATGTACGAGACCACCTGGGAGACCTACCAGAACGAGCCCTGGGTGGCCGACAACATCCACAACGAGCAGCGCCAGAGCTACAACGGCTGGCACGACCTGGTCTTCCAGGTGGCCAACGGCCGCGTGAAGTACTACATCGACGGTGCACTGGTCGCCGACCACGGCGACAAGTACTACCCGGAGACGCCGATGTCGATCAACTTCAACCTGTGGTTCATCTCGGGCGGCCTGCAGGGCAGCTCGGCCGAGCGCGCGTACCAGCAGGAGGTCGACTACGTGTACTTCGCCAAGGACCAGGTGCTGAGCCCGGCCCAGGTGAAGACGGCGGTGCAGGACTACCGCACCGCGGGAGTGACGCACACCGACAACGTGTGACCTTGCGGGCGCCCCGGATGGTTCGGGGCGCCCGTCTCACTCGACGAGCAGTTCGTCCACCAGCCGAACCGGCCGCGCCGCGGGTCGCAGGCCTGCCGGACGATGTTTGATCTGGGTGCGGCGTGCCGATCCCGAAGCCAGGTCGCCGGGCCGTGGGGGGCCTGGCGCTGGGGGAAGGGCGGGCCTCGTGGGGCGACGCTGGAAGTTCGTGCTGACCGTGTTCGGTCTGGTGCTGCTCGGGTTCGCGGCGGGTGCCGTCGTCGGGGCGCTCGGGATCAACCGGTGGTGGGTCTACCCGATCATCGCGGTCCTGACGATCATCGCGGTCCCGCCGCTGGTCAGGTGGCGGTCACGGTCTCGCAGCTGACCTTCTCACCGGGCTTCCCGGTCGAGGTCGCGAGCTCCTTGACCCCGTCGAGCAGGATGCGGCACCTCAGCACCTCATCGCCCTTGGGCGTGGCGGAGACCTGCGCCTTCTCGCCGGCGTTGACCACGACCTCGATCTGCCACGGCAGCGGCTTCTCCGTGGTGACGGTCTGCGGCGTCTGCTTGCGGTAACGGGTCGGCGAGTCCGCGTACGTCACCTCGACGAGCGACTTGGCGGGCTCGGCCGACACCTCGTAGGTGATGGCCCAGGCCTTGCCGGTCAGCGTCGTCCAGCCGCCGTAGTGGTTCACCAGGGCGACGGTGCCACCGCCCACCACGGCCAGTACGGCGAGGACGACCAGAAGCGTCTTCATAGGACAGACGGTAGGCGTGAACGGCGTGCACCGGCATCGTTCGGCGGTGTGACTCGCGGGTCATCCCGCGGGACCACTCACTTGAGCAGCAGGCGGACCGTCAGTTCGAGGCGGTTCGCGACGTCCGTCGCGGTGGCGCGGCGGGTGACCCAGGCGACCAGGTTCGACAGCCACACGTCGCCGATCACGCGGGCGATGGCCTTCTGCTCCTCGGTCGGCGCGTCGTCGCTCATCGCCTTGGTGAACATGCTCTCCATGAGCAACGAGACTCGGTCGATCTCGGCGCCCGCGGAGGCGTCGGCGAACGTGAACGCGCGCGTCATCGCCTCGGTGAGGTGCGGGTTGCGCTGCAGGCCCCTGGTGATGCGGCCGAGCACGAACAGCACGCGCTCGTAGGCGCTGTCGCCGGGGACGGTGGTGCGGTCCATCTTCTCCTGGGCGCGCTCCAGCTCCACCGCGAGGCTCGACACGAGCAGGTGGACCTTCGAGGGGAAGTAGCGGTACAACGTGCCCAGCGCGACGTCCGCCCTGTCCGCCACCGCGCGCATCTGGACGGCGTCGAACCCGCCCTTGGACGCCAGCGCGATGGTCGCGTCGACGATCCGCTTGCGACGCTCGCGCTGGGCGGCCGAGCTGAGCTCGTCGCCCGCCATGAGCGCGTCCGTGCGGGACTTGGAAGGTGACACGGAGATGATCCTCCTGGAACGTGTTGCAGCTGCCGTCGCATCATACTCGATCGGTTTGGCAGCCATGATCTGTTGTCAGAAATAGAACACGTTCTATAAACTTCTTCACGTCCTGTGAGGAGGCCGCATGCCGATCGCCACGACCGGGGAGCACCGCGCGCTGCGTGACAGCGTGGACGCCGCCAAGGGGGAGTGGGGCGACCTCGTCGAAGTCGGGTTCTTCGAGGTGACGCGGGAGGGCGGCACGGTCGCCGATCTCGCGGTGATGCTGGAGCGGGCGGCTGAGAACCTGGTGCCGGGGCCGTTGCTGCCCACGGCGCTGGTGTCGGTGCTGCGGCCCGGTTTCGACGGGGTCGCCGGGTTCGGGTTCTCGTCCCGGCACGTGGTCGGTGCGGCCGAGGCGACGCACGTGTTGCTCAAGACGGACGGCTGGATGCTCGTGCCGGTCGACCAGGTCTCGGTGGCACCACTGGAATCCGTGGACCACTCACGTTCGCTGGGTGCGGTCGAGGTGACGGCGCCGGGCGAGGCCGTGGACGACCCGACCGACCTCGCGGTGACGCTGATGGCCGCCGAGGCCAGCGGGGTGGCGGCGTGGTGCCTGAACACCGCTGTGGAGTACGCGGGACAGCGTCAGCAGTTCGGGCGCGTCATCGGGTCCTTCCAGGCCGTGAAGCACCTCTGCGTGGAGATGCTGTGCCGCGCGGAGCAGGCGTCGTCGGTCGCGTGGGACGCGGCGCGGACGGTCGGCGAGGACGACCACCCGCTGGCGGCGGCGGTCGCGGCGGCGGTGGCGTTCGACGCGGCCGTGCGCAACGCCAAGGACTGCATCCAGGTGCTCGGCGGCATCGGCTTCACCTGGGAGCACGACGCCCACCGCTATCTGCGCCGGGCGTTGGCGCTGCAGCAGCTCGCGGGCGGTGTCGCGTTCTGGCGCCGGCGGGTCGCCGAACTGGCGCTGGCCGGGGCCCGCCGGTCCTACGACGTCGAGATCGAACGGGACCCCGAGGTGCAGGCGTTCGCGGAGGAGATCGCCGGGCTCGATCCCGCCGATCAGCGGGAACGGCTGGCGCGCAGCGGGTTCCTCGTGCCGCACTGGCCCAAGCCGTACGGGCAGGACGCCGACCAGGCGCGGCAGATGGTCATCGACGGCGAGCTCGCCCGCGCCGGGGTGCGCCGGCCGGATCTGATCATCGGCGGCTGGGCGGGGCCGACGATCCTCCGCCACGGCACGCCGGAGCAGCGGGAACGGTTCGTGCCGCCGACGTTGAGCGGCGAGCTGACCTGGTGCCAGCTGTTCAGCGAACCCGAGGCGGGCTCGGACCTGGCCTCGTTGCGCACCAAAGCGCACAAGGTCGACGGCGGCTGGAGGCTGAGCGGGCAGAAGGTGTGGACGTCGCTCGCGCACCAGGCCGACTGGGCAATCTGCCTGGCCCGCACGGACTCGAGCGTCCCGAAGCACAAGGGCATCACGTACTTCCTGGTCGACATGCGGTCGGCGGGCGTCGAGGTGCGGCCGTTGCGCGAGATCACCGGCGACGCGCGGTTCAACGAGGTCTTCCTCGACGACGTGTTCGTGCCGGACGACTGCGTGGTCGGCGCGGTGAACGACGGCTGGCGCCTGGCTCGCACGACGCTGGCCAACGAACGCGTCGCGATGGGCTCGGCTCTCGGTGAGCCGCTGGAACAGGTCCTGAGGTCTCCTGCCGCCCCCGGCCACGCGGAACGGCTGGGGGCCCTGGTGGCGCAGGGTTTGGCGGTGTCCGTGCTGGACCTGCGGGCGAGCCTGCGGGCGCTCAGCGGGCAGGAGCCGGGTGCGGAGTCCAGCGTGCGCAAGCTCGCCGGGGTGCGGCAGCGGCAGGACGTCGCCGAGTTCGCGGTCGAGCTGCTCGGCCCGGACGCCGCCGTCGAAGGTGAGCTGATCCACGAGTTCCTGCTGACCCGGTGCCTGAGCATCGCGGGCGGCACGACCCAAGTCCTGATGAACCTGGCAGGCGAGCGGATTCTCGGTCTACCGAGGGAGCCCTAGAGATGGATTTCCAGCTCGACGAGACCCAGCGCGAGATCGCCACCCTGGCGGCCGACGTGCTGGGCAGGGAGAGCGACACCCCCTGGAAGGCGTTGGGGGAGGCGGGGTTGCTGGCCCTGGCCGTTCCGGAACGGCTCGGAGGCGACGGGCTCGGCGTGCTGGAGACCGCGGTGCTGCTCACCGAGGTAGGCCGGCGGGCAGTGGACGTCCCGGCGCTGGCCACGCTCGCACTGGGCGTGCTGCCGATCGTTCGCTACGGCACGGACGAGCAGCAGGACGCGCTACTGCCGTTGGTGACCGAGCAGCACGGGGTGTTCACGGCGGCGCTGAGCGAACCATCAAGACCCCTGCCCGCCAAGCCGGTCACCACGGCCGGACCCGACGGCATCTTCGGGGTGAAGATCAACGTGCCGAACGCCGCCGAGGCGCAACGAATCCTCGTCAGCACGAGCGCGGGCGTCTTCGTCGTCGATCCTTCGCAACCCGGTGTGTCCACAACGGACGGAACCGTGACCCTGGAGGGCGCGCGAGGCGAACTGCTGGAGGGCGCCGAGGAGGGCATCCGCCGGTTCGCCCTGGCCGGGGCCTGCGCGGTCGCGGACGGCGTCCTCGCCGGAGCCCTCGACCTCACCGTGAAGCACGTCGGCACCCGACACCAGTTCGGCAAGCCGCTGGCCACGTTCCAAGCGGCGGCATGCCTGGTCGCGGACGTCTACATCGCCTCCCGCACCCTGCACCTGGCCGCGCTCACCGCGGCCTGGAGCCTCGACGACGCCGACCTCGCCACCGCGGCCTACTGGCTCGCGGCGGAGGCCCTGCCTGCCGTGCACACCTGCCACCACCTGCACGGCGGCCTCGGGCTCGACATCACGTACCCCATGCACCGCTACTACGGCATGGCCAAGGAGCTGACGCGGTTCGTCGGCGGAGTGGAGCACCGCTTGGGGGCCATCGATGTTCATTGACCTCACCGCGGAGCAGCTCGAGCTGCGCGACGAGCTCCGCGAGTACTTCGCGACCGTCATGTCCGACGCCGAACGCGAGGCGATGCTCACCGAACGGCACGGCGCCACCTACCGCGAGCTGGTCAGACGGCTCGGCCGTGACGGACGGCTCGGCGTCGGCTGGCCGAAGGAGTACGGCGGGCTCGGGTTCGGGCCGGTCGAGCAGCAGATCTTCGTCAACGAGGCCGCCCGCGCGGACGTCCCGCTGCCGTACGTGACGCTGCAGACCGTCGGCCCGACCCTGCAGACGTACGGGACGCAGGAGCAGAAGGACTTCTTCCTGCCGAAGATCCTCAGCGGCGACCTGCACTTCGCCATCGGCTACACCGAACCCGACGCCGGCACGGACCTGGCCGCGTTGCGCACCAAGGCCGTTCGCGAGGGCGACCACTACGTCGTCAACGGCCAGAAGACGTTCACCACGGGCGGCCACGACGCGGACTACGTGTGGCTCGCCTGCCGCACGGGAGCGCCGGACTCGCGGCACAAGGGAATCACGATCCTGATCGTCGACACCACCGATCCCGGCTACTCGTGGACGCCGATCATCACGTGCGACGGCGCCCACCACGTGAACGCCACGTACTACAACGACGTCCGCGTGCCCGAGGCCCGCCGGGTGGGCGAGGAGAACAAGGGCTGGCGGCTCATCACCACCCAGCTCAACCACGAACGCGTGATGCTCGGCCCGTCCGGCCGGCTCGGCGCCCTGGTCGAACGAGTCCACGGCTGGGCGGCGGAACGGCAGCTCCTCGACGAACCGGACGTGCGCCGGGCGCTGGCTGAGGCACGGGCCGTCCACCGCGTGAACGAGCTGCTGAACTGGCAGGTCGCGAGTGGTGAGGTCGAGGTCGCGGACGCCAGTGCCACCAAGGTGTTCGCCGCCGACCGCACCCAGCACGTCGGCCGGTTGCTGGAGGAGCTGGTGGGACGGCACGGCGCGCCCCAGGAGCTGGTGAAGTGGCTGGACGTGCAGGCGCGTCGCAACCTCGTGCTGACGTTCGGCGGGGGAGTGCAGGAGATCCAGCGCGAGCTGATCGCGAACATCGGGCTCGGCCTGCCGAGGGTGGTGCGATGACCGACATCGAGAAGGAGGCCGCCCGCATCGCCGAGCAGGGCGAGTGCGCACCGCGGCTGGCACGGGACCCGGTCAACCTGCCGATGATCAACAACTGGCTGGAGGCCATCGGCGACGAGCACCCCGGCTACACCGAGGTCGCGCCTCCCGCGATGGTCCAGGTGTGGACGATGGCGGGGCTGCGCGGCCAGCGCACCCTCGACGACCCGCTCGGCCAGATGATGACGGTCCTCGACGAGGCCGGGTACACGTCGGTGGTCGCGACCAACAGCGACCAGACCTACCACCGGTACCTGAAGCTCGGCGAACAGCTCTCGGTGACGACGAGCCTGGAGGACGTCACCGGGCCGAAGAGGACGGGGCTCGGCGAGGGGTGGTTCGTCACGACCCGCAGCACGTGGTGGGTCGGGGACGAGGCCGTCGCCGAGATGCGGTTCCGGGTGCTGAAGTACAAGCCCGCCCAGAAACCCGAACCGCGGGAGGAAGCGCCGAAAGCACAGGCGATCCGGCCGTCCGTCAACCGCGACACCGAGTACTTCTGGGAGGGCACCCGGCAGGGTGAGCTGCGGATCCAGCGCTGCGGCGGCTGCGGTCTGCTCCGGCACCCGCCGGGCCCGATGTGCCCGGAATGCGGTGCCACCACACCGAAGTACCTCGTCTCCGAGGGGTACGGCGTGATCTACAGCTACGTCGTGCACCACCACCCGCAGGTGCCGGGCAAGCAGACCCCGTTCGTCATCGCCCTGGTCGAGCTGGACGAGGGCGTGCGGATGCTGGGCGAGCTCGACGGCGAGCCCTCGGTGGGGCAACGGGTCGAGGTCGTGTTCACCAAGGTCGACGACGAGCTGACGATGCCGAGCTGGAGGCCCCGTGCGGATCGGTGATTCCCTGCCGGAGTGGCACGTGGAGGCCACCCCGACGTTCGTGATCAGCACCGCGCTGGCCACCCGGGACTTCCAGGACGTCCACCACGACCGCGATCTGGCGGTCCAGCGCGGCTCGAAGGACATCTTCGTCAACATCCTCACCACGACCGGCCTGGTGCAGCGCTACGTCACCGACTGGGCGGGCCCGGAGGCGTTGGTGCGGCAGGTGAACATCAAGCTCGGCGCACCCTGCTTCGCCTACGACACGCTGAAGTTCTTCGGCCAGGTCGTCGAACGCGAGGAGCAGGACCTGACGGTCGAGGTCGTCGGACGGACCGCGCACGGGGACCACGTCACCGGCACCGTGAAGATCGAGGTGCCCGCGTGAGCGCCGCGATCGCCGGGATCGGCGCGACCGACTTCTCCAAGGACTCGGGCCGCAGCGAGCTCCAGCTCGCCGCCGAGGCCGTCCGGGCCGCGTTGCAGGACGCCGGCCTCGGACCGTCCGATGTGGACGGCCTCGTCAGCTTCACCATGGACACCAACGCCGAGATCGCGGTCGCCCGTGAGCTGGGCATCCCGGAGCTGACGTTCTTCAGCCGCGTCCACTACGGCGGCGGGGCGGCGTGCGCGACCGTGCAGCAGGCCGCGATGGCCGTCGAGACCGGCGCGGCGAAGGTCGTCGTCTGCTACCGGGCCTTCAACGAACGGTCCGGGCACCGGTTCGGGCAGGTCCAGACGGCTGCCGCGGCCAACATCGACAACAGCTGGTCCTACCCGATGGGCCTCGGCACGCCGGCCGCGATGGTCGCCATGTTCGCCCGCCGGTACATGCACGAGTACGGCGCCACGAGCGAGGACTTCGGCCGGATCGCGGTGATCGACCGCAAGCACGCCGCCACGAACCCGCACGCGTGGTTCCACGACCGGCCGATCACCCTGGACGACCACCAGTCGTCGCGCTGGATCGCCGAACCGCTCCGGCTCCTCGACTGCTGCCAGGAGAGCGACGGCGGTGTCGCGCTCGTGGTCACGTCCGCCGAACGCGCGCGTGACCTGCCGAACAAGCCCGCGCACGTCAAGGCGGCGACCCAGGGCAGCGGCGCCGACCAGTTCACGATGACGAGCTACTACCGCGACGACCTGACCCGCCTCCCCGAGATGGGCGTGGTGGCGCGAGGTCTGTGGGAGAGGTCGGGCATCGGTCCGTCCGATGTGGACGTGGCCGTGCTCTACGACCACTTCACCCCGTTCGTCCTGGTGCAGCTCGAGGAGCTGGGCTTCTGCGGCAGGGGCGAGGCCAAGGACTTCGTCGCGTCCGGCGCGCTCGAACTCGACGGGACGCTCCCGCTCAACCCGCACGGCGGCCAGCTCGGCGAGGCCTACCTGCACGGCATGAACGGCATCGCCGAGGGAGTGCGCCAGGTCCGCGGCACCGCGGTGAACCAGGTCGGCGGCGTCGAGCACGTCCTGGTCACCGCCGGTACCGGCGTGCCGACCAGCGGGCTAGTCCTCGGCCAGGCCTAGGACGGCGTCAGCGAGAACGGGACGGTCCCCGGCGACCGTGGTCAGCACGAGCCGGGGCCCGTCCCGCCACACGCGCGTCGTCAGCGTCTCACCGGGGAACACCACGCCCGCGAACTTCGCCCCGAACGACGCCACCTGCTCCGGCCCGTCGAGCACGGCGTCGATCACCGCCCGGCACACCACCCCGTACGTGCAGAGCCCGTGCAGGATCGGAGCGTCGAACCCGGCACGCTGAGCGAACTCGGGATCGGCGTGCAACGGGTTGCGGTCACCGCAGAGCCGATAGAGATGGGCCTGCTGCGGCAGCGTCGGCGTCTCGATCACGAAGTCCGGCTCCCGTGGCGGCACCTCGACTCTGCCCGAAGGCCCGCGATCACCACCGAACCCGCCCTCGCCACGGGCGAAGATGCTCGACCGGGTCGTGTACAGCGCGGTCCCGTCCGGGGTCACGGCCGTCGACTCCTGCACGATCACCGCGGCCTTGCCCTTGTCCCACACGTCCGCGATCCGCGTCCGCAACACGGCTTCACCCGCGGTCGGCAGAGGCGCGTGCACGGCGATCTCCTGCGTGCCGTGCAGCACCCGCGCCAGGTCGATGTCGACACCGGGGAACGACACGACAGGAGCGGCGGTCTCGTGGAACCGGGGCGCGACGACACCGAACGTCGGCAGCACCCGCAGGCCCTGCTCGTAGACGTACCGGAGCTCGGTCGCCCCCAGCGCCAGGTGGTAGAGCAGCACGTCGGACTCGGTCCAGGAGAACTCGATCTCGGGAAGCTCCGCCCCGACGGCGACGGAAGGATCGATCGGCATCAGGCGCCCCTCACTCGTAGCTGATCTTCACGGTGTCGGTGACCGGAACCGACTGGCACGCCAGCACGATGCCCTCGGCGATGTCCTCGGAGTCGAGCACGTCGTTGTTGAGCATCTTGACCTCGCCCTCGACCAACCGGCACGCGCACGCGCTGCAGGCACCCTCGCGGCACGAGTAGGGCGCGTCGAGTCCTTTCTCCAGCAACAGGTCGAGCAGCTTCGTGCGCGCGGGCCACGGGAACCGGTGCTGTTCCCCGTCCAGCGAGACCTCGACCACCGCGTCCGGCCGGTCGTCGACGACAGGTACCTCAGCGGTGAACGGATCACTCGACAGCGACACGAACTTCTCGACGTGCACGACCGGAACGTCGTGCAAAGCCTTGCGGGCCGCCTCCATGAACGGTGCCGGCCCGCACACGAACGCCTCGTCGCACTCCCGCACGAACGCCCGCAGGCCGTGCGGCAGGCCCTGCACCGACTCCAGCCAGTGCACGACCGTCAGCCGGTCCGGACACGAACGAGCCAGCTGGTCCAGCTCGCGCGCGAAGATCACGGAGGACTCGTCCCGGTTGGCGTAGAAGAGGAACACCTGCCCGGACCCGCCAGACAGCACGGCCCTGATGATCGACATGACCGGCGTGATCCCGCTACCCGCGGCGAAGGCGAGCAGTGATCCGTCCAGCGACGACGGGGTGAAGACCCCGGCCGGTGCCAGCACGTCCAGGTCCATGCCGGCCCGCAGCTCGGAACACATCCACAGCGACCCGTACCCGTCGGGCGTGCGCTTGACGGTGATCTTCAACGGCTCGCCCGGCGCGCTGGACAGCGAGTAGCAGCGGGCCACCTCGCCCGCCCGCACGGTCAGGAACTGGCCCGGCCGTGGCGAGAAGTCCGCCCCCGACAGCACGAACGAGCGCGCGTCGGCGGTCTCCTCGATCACGGCGTCGACCCGCAGCCGGTGCACCTCAGCCATCGGCGACCTCCAGCACTCCCTCGCGCACGGCCTTCTCGATGCTGTCGCGCAACCGCAGGCACGTCGGCACCAGCGCGGCCCGAGCCCCGCACAGCTCAGGGCAGTCGCGGGTGTCCGAGAGCCACTGCACCGAGGTGTGCTGCGGGCTGTTCTTCTTCACCAGCACCCGGTTCCCGCAGTCGCAGCCCACGGGAACCATGCCGCCCACGAGGAACTCGTCGCGCTCGCTCACGTCGCCGACTCCTGACGGGCGAGATTCTCGGCGACCTCCTTCTCCCAGACCTCGATCGCCCGGCTCGTGTCGACCTCGAACTCGAAGCGCCGCACCATGTCGTCGGACACGTCCTCGACGTCCACGTAGAACTGCTCGTACCAGCGCCGCAGCTGGTAGACCGGCCCGTCCTCCTCGCACAGCAACGGGTTGTCGACGCGCGACTTGTTCTGCCAGATCTCCACGTCCTGCAGGAACCCGACGCCGATGCCGCGCGCGAACTTCGCCGCGATCTTGTCGGCGTGGACGTCGTCGACACCGGGCAGCTTCTTCACGATCGCGCCCCACTGGAGCTTGAACGACGTCGGCGAGATCGGGTAGTGGCAGTTGATCAGCACGGTCTCGATCTCGAGGCCCTTGTAGTCGTTCCACAGGTAGTCGATCATGTACGACGGCCCGTAGTACGCGGCCTCGGAACGAACCTCGACGTCACCGGTGTAGTTCGAGCCCATCGCCACGTCCGGGCGGCCGCGCGTCGTCAGGTACTGCGAGGCGACGTGGCCCTCCATCACGTTCTTGAAGTACGTCGGGAACGCGAAGTGGATGTAGAAGAAGTGGGCCATGTCGACGACGTTGTCGATGATCTCGCGGCAGTTCGCGTTGTCGATCACCACCGAGTCCCAGGTCCAGTTGCTCCACTCGTCGCTGAACGCCGACTCGATGCGCGGGATGGTGACGTGCTCGGGCGGCGGGTTGCCCTGGGGGTCGTTCCACACGAAGAGCTGCTTGTTCTCCTCCATCGTGATCCACGACCGGGTGCGCGCCCGCAGCGGGACCCGCTTGGCATAGGGGATGTCGACGCACTTGCCGTTGCCCGCCCAGCGCCAGTCGTGGAACGGGCAGGCGATGGTGTCGCCCTTGATCGTGCCCTGGGTGAGGTCGCCGCCCATGTGCCGGCAGTACCCGTCCAGGACGTTGATCTTGCCGTCCTCCGAGGCGAACACCACGAGCTTCGTGCCGAACGCCTCGATGGCGTGGGGCTTGCCGTCGTGGAAGCTGCTCGCGAGCCCGAGGCAGTGCCAGCCGCGCGCGAACCTCGCTGGAGGCGCGCCGGCGTCGATCGTCCGCACGCTGTCCTGCGTCATCGCTTTCCTCCAGAGATGTCGAGGCCGGCGAGGTATCCGAACGTCATCGCCGGTCCGAGGGTGGCGCCCGCGCCCGCGTAGGTGTGGCCCATGACGGACGCACTGGTGTTGCCCGCCGCGTAGAGGCCCTCGATCACCGAACCGTCCTCGCGCAGCACACGCGCGGCGGTGTCGGTGCGCAGGCCGCCCTTGGTGCCGAGATCGCCGGGCACGATCCTGACCGCGTAGAACGGGCCGGTGGTCAGTGGCGCGAGGTTGGGGTTGGGCTTGGTGCGCGGATCGCCGTAGTAGCGGTCGTAGGCGCTGTCGCCGCGCTGGAAGTCGGTGTCCCTGCCGTCGATCGCGAGCGTGTTGAACCGCCGGACGGTGTCGACCAGCTCCGGCAGGTCGGCCTCCTGGGCGAGCTCCTCCAGGCTGGGTGCGGTGAGGATCGAGTCCTTCCAGCGCCGGGGGAGCGGGCGGCGCGGCGGGATGCCGCAGAACGGGTAGCGGCCGCGATAGGAGTGGTCGAAGACGAGCCAGGTGTCGCCGGTCATCGCGTTGACCACGTCGATGTAGGGCGCGGCCTCGTTCACGAACCGGCGCCCGGTCTTGTCGACCAGCACGCAGCCGGGCAGTGACCGTTCGGCGAGCAGGAAGAACGGTCCGCGCGGCAGCGGGACCGAGGGGCCCCACCAGGCGTCGTCCATCAGCCCGACCGCGGCGCCGGCCCGTTGGCCGGCCTCGATGCCGTCACCGGTGTTGGCCTTCGCGCCGACTGTCCACTCCGTACCGATGTTCTGGTGTTGCTTGCGCATCTGCTCGTTGTTCTCGAACCCGCCGGACGCCAGCACGACGTGCTTCGCCAGGATGAGCTTCTCTCCGACGAGCACCCCGGCGACGCGGCCGTTCTCGTGGTGCAGGTCGGTCATCGCGGTGTTGAGCCTGATCTCGACGTTCAGCGCTTTGAGGCCTGCTCGGAGCCCGGCGGTCAGGGCCTGGCCCATGGTCAGGCGGCGGCCCGGCAGGAACCGGCGGGCGAAGACCTTGGCGGCGGTGACGATGCCGCGCGGGTGGCGTCCGATCAGCGTCAGCCACCTGTAGTCGGTCTGGGTGATCACGATGCCCGCGGGCGTCGGCACGTACGGCGGTTCGAGGTCCACGACCTCCTCGCCGAGCAGCTTCGTGTTGAACGGCAACGGCTCGACCGAGCGGCCGCGCGGCTGCCCGCCGGGCGCCTCCGGGTAGTAGTCGGAGTAGTCGCGGACCCAGCGGAACCTCAGCGGCGTGTGCGCGACCACGAACGCCAGCATCGCCGGTCCTGCGTCGAGGAACGCCTCCCGCAGCTCGGCCGGGACCTCCGGCGCGATGTGCGCGAGGTACTCGCTGGCGCGGTCCGGCGAGTCGGCCACGCCGCTGGCCGCGACGACGGCGTTGTTCGGCACCCAGATGCCGCCGCCCGACCGCGCGGTGGAGCCGCCGTAGTGCGCGGCCTTCTCGATGATCAGGGTCCGCAGGCCGTTTTGAGCGGTGCAGAGCGCGGCTGTCATACCCGCCGCACCGCTGCCGACGACGATCACGTCGTACATCGCACCTCCCCGGAGCTAAGACTAGAACAGGTTATAGTTCTGAGGCGGTTTGGCGCTATGGTGTAGGAGTTCCAGGCAAGTCGACTCACCAAGAACCTGTTTCTGGCCAAGAACGTGTTCCAGGAGGGTTGCGTGGAAGTCACCGCTGACGTGGTCGTCATCGGCTTCGGCGCGGCCGGCGCGTGCGCCGCCGTCGAGGCCGCGACGGCCGGTGCGTCCGTGGTGGTGCTGGACCGGTTCACCGGCGGTGGCGCGACCGCGTTGTCCGGCGGCGTCGTCTACGCGGGCGGCGGGACGAGGCAGCAGGCCGAGGCCGGTGTGTCCGACTCCGTCGACGCGATGTACTCCTACCTGCGGCACGAGGTGCGCGACGCGGTGTCGCCCGCGACCCTGCGGCGGTTCTGCGAGGACAGCGCCGGGATGCTGGCGTGGCTGGAGGACCAGGGCGTCCCGTTCGACGCCCGCGTGTCGCCGTTCAAGACCTCGTACCCGACCGACGACTACTACCTGTACCTGTCCGGCAGCGAGGACGCCTGGCCCGACCCGGCCCCGCGCGGGCACCGGACCAGGGCGAAAGGCACGTCGGGCAAGGCTTTCTTCACTCGTCTGGCCGAGGCCGCCCGGCGCGCGGGCGTGCGGGTCATGCCGCAGACCCGCGCGGTGGAGCTGGTGAGGGAGAACGGCAGGGTCACCGGCGTGCGGTGCCAGACGCTCACCGGGCTCCCGAGGGTGCTGCACGCGGCGTTGACCAAGGCGGGCGCCAAACCGTGGCTCTACTACCCGCCGCTGGGGAAGAGGCTGTTCGGGATGGCGGCGCGGCTCGAACGGTTCGGCCGGCCGCTGGTGGTCACCGCCGGGCAGGGCGTGATCATCGCGGCCGGCGGCTTCATCGCCGACCGGGCGCTGGTCCACGAGCACGCGCCGGCCCACCGCGGCGGCCTCGCGCTGGGCACCCCCGGCGACGACGGCGGCGGGATCAGGCTCGGCGTCGCCGCGGGCGGCAAGACCGCGCGGATGGACAGGATCTCGGTGTGGCGGTTCGTCACGCCGCCCAGCGCGTTGCAACGCGGGGTGCTGGTCGACTCGGCCGGGCAGCGGTTCGGCGACGCGACGCTGTACGGCGCGGCCAACGGCAGCGAGATCGTCCAGCGCGGCGGCAAGGCCTGGCTGCTGATCGACGACGAGATCCTCCGGCTCGCGCGTGCCCAGGTGAAGACGCAGACCGCGCCGTTCCAGCGCTGGCAGGTCCGCTACCTGCTCGGCCGCGGCCTGGTCACGGCCCCGACGATCGAGGAAGTGGCTGCCAAGGCGGGAATTCAGGCTCCCGAACCGTTCGGGACGCCGCCCTACTCGTTGATCAACGTGTCGGTGCGCGCGGGGTTCGGCTACCCGTGCCCGATGCTCACGCTCGGCGGACTCGTCGTGGACGAGGACACCGGTCAGGTGCAAGGAGTTCCCGGCCTGTACGCGGCCGGCCGGTCGGCGGTCGGGGTGTGCTCGGAGTCCTACGTCAGCGGCCTCGCGCTCGCCGACTGCGTCTTCTCGGGCCGTCGCGCGGGGCACCACGTCGTGAAGGAGGCCAGGTGCTGACGATCCAGAACAGGGAGGCGGCCGCCGCGCTGCTGCGCACGGCGGAACACGACCGCGTGCCGATCAAACCGCTGGTGGAGCTGTATCCCGAGATCGACGTGGTCGACGCCTACGAGATCCAGCTGCTCAACATCCGTCACCGCAACCGGGACGTCATCGGCCACAAGGTCGGGCTCTCGTCGCTCGCGATGCAGCAGATGATGGGCGTCGACGAACCCGACTACGGCCACCTGCTCGACGACATGCAGCTGGCCGGGACCGCGGACGCGTCGGCCTACCTGTACCCGCGCGTCGAGGTGGAGATCGCGTTCCTGCTGGCCCACGACCTGCCCGGCGAGGGCTGCACGGTCGAGGACGTGCTGGAGGCCACCGAGTTCGTCGCGCCCGCCATCGAGCTGATCGACAGCCGGATCGAGAACTGGCGGATCGGCCTGCAGGACACCATCGCGGACAACGCGTCGTCGGCCGGGTTCATGCTCGGCTCCGAGCGCGTGCGTCCGTCCGAACTGGACATCGGCGCCGTCGCGGCCACGTTGCGGCGCAACGGTGAGCTGGTCGCCGAAGGACGCGGTGACGCCGTGCTGGGTGATCCGGCGATCGCCGTGGCGTGGCTCGCGGCCAAGGTCGCGGGCTTCGGCGTGCGGCTGCTGGCGGGCGACATCGTGCTGCCCGGGTCGTGCACGCGCGCCATCGACGCCAGGCCTGGCGACGAGTTCCACGCCGAGTTCGCCGGACTCGGCTCCGTTGACCTGAAATTCGAATGAGGTGACTGGGTGAAGGCGGCCATTGTCGGCTCCGGCAACATCGGCACCGACCTGCTCTACAAGCTCCTGCGCTCGCAGGCGCTCGAACCGCGCTGGATGGTGGGCATCGACCCGGCCAGCGAGGGGCTGAAGCGCGCGGCCTCGCTGGGCCTGGAGGTCTCGGTCGACGGCGCGGAGTGGTTGCTGCGTCAGGACGAGCTGCCGGACATCGTCTTCGAGGCGACGTCCGCGGCGGTGCACCGGGCCAACGCCCCGCGCTACGCCGAGGCGGGGATCCGGGCGATCGACCTGACACCGGCCGCGGTCGGCCCGTACGTCGTGCCGCCGGTGAACCTCGGTGAGCACGCCGACGCGCCCAACATCAACCTGATCACGTGCGGCGGCCAGGCCACGATCCCCGTGGTGCACGCGGTGTCCCGGATCGTGCCGGTGTCGTACGCGGAGATCGTCGCGAGTGTCGCGTCGGTGTCGGCGGGACCGGGCACGCGCGCCAACATCGACGAGTTCACCCGCACGACCAGCCGTGGCATCGAGGAGATCGGGGGAGCCTCGAAGGGCAAGGCGATCATCGTGCTGAACCCGGCGGACCCGCCGATGATCATGCGCGACACGATCTTCTGCGCGATCCCCGAGGACGTCGACCCCGACCCGATCACCGACTCGATCGCCCGGATGGAGACCGACATCCGTTCGTACGTCCCGGGGTTCCGGCTGCTGCGCGAGCCGCAGTACGACGCCGGCCGGGTGGCGATCTTCGTGGAGGTCGCGGGCGCGGGCGACTTCCTGCCGGAGTACGCGGGGAACCTCGACATCATGACGGCCGCCGCGACCAAGGTGGGGGAGGAGATCGCTCATGCAGCTGCGGCTCACCGACACGTCACTGCGTGACGGCTCGCATCACAAGCGGCACCAGTTCACGACCGAGGACGTCCGCTCGATCGTCGCGGCACTCGATGGCGCCGGGGTGCCGGTGATCGAGGTGACGCACGGCGACGGGCTGGGCGGGTCGTCGTTCAACTACGGCTTCAGCCACACCCCTGAGCAGGAGCTGATCAAGGTCGCGGTGGAGACGGCGACACGGGCGAAGATCGCCGTGCTGATGCTGCCGGGCGTCGGGGTGAAGGACGACATCCTCGTGTCGCAGGACAACGGCGCCTCGATCGTCCGGATCGCCACGCACTGCACCGAGGCCGACGTCTCCGTGCAGCACTTCCAGCTGGCTCGCGAACGCGGGCTGGAGACCGTCGGGTTCCTGATGATGGCCCACTCGCAGCCGCCGGAGGCGTTGGCGAAGCAGGCCCGCATCATGGCGGACGCCGGGTGCCAGTGCGTCTACGTGGTCGACTCGGCCGGAGCCCTTGTCCTGGAACAGGTGTCCGAACGCGTCGAGGCGCTGGTCGCCGAGCTCGGGGACGATGCCCAGGTCGGCTTCCACGGGCACGAGAACCTCGGGCTGAGCGTCGCGAACTCCGTCGCCGCGGCACGGGCCGGGGCGAGGCAGATCGACGGCAGCGTGCGCGGATTCGGTGCGGGCGCGGGGAACACGCCGCTCGAAGCGTTCGTCGGTGTCTGCGACAAGCTCGGCTTCTCCACCGGCGTCGACTTCTTCAAGATCGTGGACGCGGCCGAGGACGTCGTCCGGCCCGTCATGCCCGACGAGTGCCTGCTCGACCGGATGGCGCTGATGATGGGGTACGCGGGCGTCTACTCCAGCTTCCTCAAACACGCGTACACGCAGGCCGAGCGCTACGGCGTGTCCGGCGCGCGGATCCTCGTCCGGGCGGGCGAACGCAAGCTCGTCGGCGGGCAAGAGGACCAGCTGATCGACATCGCACTGGAGCTGAGCAGGGAGGAAGTCCGATGAGCGAGGAGATCCTCGGCAAGGTGCGCGAACTGCTGCCGTCGCTCGCCGAACGCGCGGCCGAGGCGGAGGAGCTGCGCAGGGTGCCGCCGGAGTCGGTGAAGGCGTTGCAGGAGGCCGGGTTCTTCCGGATGTTGCAACCCGCGCGGTACGGCGGCTTCGAGTCGCACCCGCTCGACTTCTACAGCGCGGTGCGGATGATCGGCAGCGCCTGCGGCTCCACGGGCTGGGTCGCGTCCGTGCTGGGCGTGCACCCGTGGCACGTCGGGCTCTTCGACGACCGGGCGCAGCAGGAGGTGTTCGGCGAGGACCAGGACACCCGGATCTCGTCCTCCTACGCGCCGACGGGCCGGGCGACGGCGGTCGAGGGCGGGTTCCGGTTCAGCGGCAAGTGGAGCTTCTCGTCCGGCTGCGACCACGCGACGTGGGTATTGCTCGGTGGCCTCGTGATGAACGACGAGGGCAAGCCGATCGACTTCCGCACGTTCCTGCTGCCGATCGCGGACTACACGATCAACGACGTGTGGGACACGGTCGGCCTGCGCGGCACGGGCAGCAACGACATCGTGGTGAACGACGTGTTCGTGCCGGAGTACCGGGCGCTGAGCATGGCGAACACGGCGCGCTGCAAGTGCCCCGGGCAGGAGGTCAACCCCGGACCGCTGTTCCGCATGCCGTACGGGACGATCCACCCGTACGCGGTGACGGCGCCGATCATCGGCATGGCGACCGGGGCGTACGCGCTGCACGTCGACGCGACCCGGGAACGCGTCCGGGCGGCGTACCTGGGCGAGAAGTCGGTCGACGACCCGTTCGCGCAGGTCAGGATCGCGACCGCGGCGGCGGACGTCGACATCGCGTGGTGGACGCTGGAGAAGGACATCAACGACGAGTGGGCGCACGCCGTCGCCGACACGAAGATCCCGATCGACCTTCGCCTGAGGGCCCGGCGCGACCAGGTGCTCGGCAGCGGGCGGGCGCTCTCCGCGATCGACCTGCTCTTCGAGAGCGCGGGCGGCAAGGCGATCAACGCCGGTTTGCCGTTGCCCCGCTTCTGGCGCGACGCGCACGCCGCACGGGTGCACGCGGGCAACGACCCGGAACGTGTGCTCGTGCTGTACGGCAAGAACGAGCTCGGCATCCAGGTCCGCGACGGGCTGTTCTGAGGGGGCGTTGATGAGCGTGCGGTTGCACTACCACGAGGCGGGGGCGGACAACGCCGAGACGCTGGTCCTGCTGCACGGCGGCGGGCCCGGCGCGTCGGCGCTGTCGAACTTCCGCGCGAACATCCCGGTGTTCGCGAAGTCGTTCCGGGTGTTGGCCGTCGACATGCCGGGCTACGGCCAGTCGGACAAGCCCGCCGAGCACGACCAGTACTTCACCTTCGCCGCCAGGGCGCTGAAGGACCTGCTGGACGACCTGGGGGTCGCGCGGGCGCACATCCTCGGCAACTCGCTCGGCGGCGGCACGGCGGTCCGGTTCGCCCTGGAGTACGGGAAGCGCGCCGGGCGGCTCGTGCTGATGGGGCCGGGCGGGTTGTCGCTCAACGTCTTCTCGCCCGACCCGACCGAGGGCGTGCGCAAGCTCAGCGCGTTCGCCAGGACGCCGACGCGGGAGAAGATCGAGGAGTTCCTGCGGATCATGGTGTTCGACCAGTCGCTGATCACCGAGGAGCTGATCGACGAACGGTTCGAGGCCGCGTCGAACCCGGAGTCGTTGCGCGCCATGGCCGCGCTGGGCCGGTCGTTCTCCGGCCCGGACTTCGAACAGGGCATGCTCTGGCGCGAGGCCTACAAGCTGCGCCAGCGAGTTCTGCTCGTCTGGGGCCGGGAGGACCGGGTCAACCCGCTGGACGGCGCGTTGCTCGCGACGAAGCTCATCCCGCGCGCGCAGCTGCACGTGTTCGGCGGGTGCGGGCACTGGGCACAGCTCGAGAAGTTCGACGAGTTCAACAGGCTCGCCCTCGACTTCCTTACGGAGGCGTCATGAGCATCCGGTCGCTGGGCTATCTCCGCATCGAGGCCACCGACATGGGCCGGTGGCGGGAGTTCGCGCTCAAGGTCCTCGGCATGGTCGAGGGCAAGGGTTCGACGCCCGGTGCTCTCTACCTGCGGATGGACGACTTCCCGGCGCGGCTCGTCATCGTGCCGGGGGAGAAGGACCGCCTGCAGGCCTCCGGCTGGGAGGCCGCCACCGAGGCCGAGCTCGACGAGGTCGCGAAACGCCTGGCGTCGGCCGGTGTCGCGTACGTCGAGGGCTCAGCCGAGGACCTGGCGGAACGGCGGGTCACCGGGCTGATCAGGTTCGAGGACCCGTCCGGGAACACGTTGGAGGTCTTCCACGGCGCGGCCTTGGAACACCGGCGGGTGGTCTCGCCCTACGGGCACCGGTTCGTGACGGAGGAGCAGGGGCTCGGGCACGTCGTGCTGTCCACATCGGACGACGAGGCCGCGCTGCACTTCTACCGCGACGTGCTGGGGTTCCGGCTGCGCGACTCGATGCGCCTGCCACCGCAGTTCGTCGGCAGGCCGGAGGACGGGCCTCCCGCGTGGCTGCGGTTCTTCGGCTGCAACCCGCGCCACCACAGCCTCGCGTTCCTGCCGATGCCGACGCCGAGCGGGATCGTGCACCTGATGGTCGAGGTCGAGAACACCGACGACGTCGGCCTGACGCTGGACCGGGCGTTGCGGCGCAAGGTGCCGATGTCGGCGACGCTGGGCCGGCACGTCAACGACCTGATGCTGTCGTTCTACATGAAGACACCCGGCGGGTTCGACGTCGAGTTCGGCTGCGAGGGACGGCAGGTGTCCGATGAGGACTGGATCGCACGCGAGAGCACGGCGGTGAGCCTGTGGGGACACGACTTCAGCGTTGGCCACCAGAAGTAATGCGGTCAGAAGTAGCTGCCCGCTACCGATCCGTTCTCGGCCACTTCTGCACCGGGGTGACCGTGGTGACCGGCATGTCCGCCGACGGCCCGGTCGGGTTCGCCTGCCAGGCGTTCGCGGCCCTGTCGCTGGACCCTCCGCTGGTCGTGTTCTGTCCACAACGGACCTCGCGCAGCTGGGCCGCGATGGCGTCCGCCGGCTCGTTCTGCGTGAACGTGCTGGCGGAGGACCAGCGGGAGATCTCCACGGTGTTCGGGAGGGCGGGCGCGGACAAGTTCTCCGGGATCTCGTGGACGCCCTCCCCGACCGGTTCCCCGGTGCTCGACGGCGCGCTGACGTGGGTCGACTGCCAGGTCTCCGTCGTGCACGACGCCGGCGACCACCACATGGTCGTCGGCGCCGTCGTCGAGCTCGGCCCGGTGCGCGAGGCGCAGCCGCTGCTGTTCTACCGCGGCCGCTACGCCTCGCACGCCGAGCTGGACAGCCGCGGCTGGTCCGGTGAGGTCCTCGACACCCTGCTGACCTGGCAGCGCCAGTCAGAGTGGAGCTGACGCGGTGACGAGCCAGCAGCCTGCCGGAGCCCGCACCTCGTCCCCGTGCACGAAACCGTCGAACGCGCTCCGGACCTGGTGGAGCATTCCTTCCCGGTCCTGCTCCGGTGCCTCGTTCAGCGCGCGGGCGACCGGGCCGAGGTTGCTCAGGTACGGGACGAGCAGGGACTCGGGGATGGTGCAGGTCCGGTCGAGCGGCGTGATGCCGATCCCCGTCCAGCCGGCCCGGCCGAGCATCGCGCGGGTCTCGTCCGGGTCCGCGAGCGCGTGCGGCCCCGGCCCGTTCGGATCAGGGCCGGGCGCGTCCGGTGCCAGCTTCGCGGCGACCGCGGACGCCGTGGTCATGAACGGGTTCTCGTCCCTGGTCCGCCAGGTGACGAAGCAGAGCTCACCGCCCTCGACCGTGGCGTCGAGCAGGTTCCGGAACGCGGCGGTCGTGTCGTCGAAGAACATGACCCCGAACCGGCTCACCACCAGGTCGAAGGCCTTGTCGAACTCGTGCACCTGCGCGTCGGCCCTCAGGAACTCCGCCTGGCCGCGTGCGCGTGCCGCCTCGAGCATCGACTCGGCGATGTCGACGCCGACGCAGTCCGCGCCGGTGGCCTCCGCGATCGCCCTGGTGACCGCGCCCGTGCCGCAGCCGACGTCGAGAACCCTGGTGCGCGGCCGTTCCCGGGCGGCCTCCACCAGCACGTCCTGGAAGGGCTCGAGCATCAGGCCCACGATGTCCTGCGCCTGCGCCCAGCCCTGCCCGGCGGAGTTCCACCAGGCGGCCTGCGCGCTGTTCGCCTCAGATGTCATGCTCCTACCGTCCTACTTCAAGTCGGCTTGAGGTCAAGTGTCGTGGACTCTCCCGAGATCGGCATCGGCGAGGTGGTCCGCCGTTCGGGCGTACCCGCCTCCACCCTGCGCTACTACGAGGAGCGCGGCCTGATCGCGTCCGTGCGGCGGCAGGGCCTGACCCGCGTGTTCTCCCCGGCAGTGCTGGAACAGCTGGCGTTGATCGCCGTCTGCCGCACGGCCGGGTTCTCCCTCGACGAGATCACGCTGATGTTCTCGCCGGACGGCCGCCCGTCGCCGAACCGCGAGATGCTCGCCGCCAAGGCCGACGAGCTGGACGTGACGATCCGCAAGCTCGCCGTGATGCGCGACGACCTGCGGCACGCGGCGGCGTGCCCGGCGCCGACGCACCTGGAGTGCCCGACGTTCCGCCGCGTGCTGGGGCAGGCCTAGGCGATCTTGGCTCGCAGCCGTTCGAGGTGCACGGCCGGACTGCCGAACAGCTGCCCGCTGCCGTGCGCCCGCTTGAGGTACAGATGTGCGTCGTGCTCCCAGGTGATCGCGATGCCGCCGTGCAGCTGGACCATCTCGGCGGCGACCTTGAAGAGCGCCTCCGAGCAGTAGACCTTCGCCACCGCCGCCGAGATCTCGTCGGTGACGGCTCCTGCCGCCGACCTGGCCGTCTCGACGAGCACGTGCAGGTCGGCCATGCGGTGCTTCAGGGCCTGGAACGAGCCGATGGGCTTGCCGAACTGGACCCTGGTCTTCGTGTGCTCCACGGTGAGTTCGAGGGCTCGCGCGGCGGTGCCGACCTGTTCCGCCGCCAGCGCGGCCAGCGCGACGTCACGCACCTCCGGCGCCCAACGGCCCAGACGGGTGACTTCCGCTCGGCCGAGGTCGATCGTGGCGAGACGGCGGGTCTGATCCATCGTCGGGGTGTGCTCGCGGGGCACGCCCGGCCCGACCTCGTACAGGTCGTTGCCGTCGGAAGCCAGGAGGATCTCGGCGTGGTCGCCGTCGAGGACGTACCGCGCTGGAGCGTCGAGGCTGGTCCGGCCGTTGTCCCACGGCCAGATCAGCGTGGCGACGGTTCCTTCCGCGATCCGCGGTAGCAACCGCTCGCACGCCTCCTCGTTCCCCGTGGCCAGGAGCGCTTGGGCTGCCAGCGTCGAGGCCAGCAGCGGTGACGGGGTGAGGCTGCGGCCGAGTTCTTCCAGCGCGATGTGGGTTTCCGCGAGGGTCGCGCCCGATCCGCCGTACTGCTCGGGGATCGGGAGCACGCCGATGTCGGTGAGGCGGGCCCACACGTCCTTGTCGTAGCCGTGCGGGGTCTCGATGGCCGCGCGGACGTCCGAGTGCCTGTCGAGCAGGCTGCGGACGGCGTCCCTGAGCGCGAGTCGTTCCGGTGTCACAACGCCTCCAGCACACGTGCGCGGTGCATCGACGGACTGCCCCACGCCGTGCGCAGGGCTCGGGTCTGCAACAGGAACCGGCCTAGCTCGTGCTCGGCGGTATAACCGATGGCGCCGTGCACCTGCAACGCGGCACGCGCGGCCTGCCAGGCGGCGTCCGAGGTGGCGACCTTGGCGGCCGAGACGTCCCTCGGGCTCATCGTGACCGCCGCGCCGAAGACCAGCGGGCGGGCGAGTTCGAGTCCTATCAGGACGTTCGCGAGGTGGTGCTTGACCGCCTGGAACTGGCCGACGGGCTGGCCGAACTGGGCGCGGGCCTTGGCGTGGGCGGTGGTCAGTTCGAGCATCGCCCGGCCCAGGCCGAGGAGTTGGGCCGAGCAGGTGAGGACGCCGAGGTCGAACGCTCGGGCGGCCGGGACGCCGGTGGCGATGACCTGGCCGGCGGAGAGGTCGACGAGGCGGCGGGACGGGTCCACGGACTCGAGCTCGGTGGTGGGAGTGGCCTCGCGGAGGATGTCGCCCTCGACGAGGAGGTAGCGGTCGGCCGCGGCGGCGTGGGGGACGAGGGGTGGGAAGGCCACGGAGCAGGTCGCCCCGCCAGCCCCAGCCCCAGCTCCGGTCCCAGCTCCGGTCCCAGCCCCAGCTCCGGCCCCAGCTCCCGTCCCAGCTCCGGCTCTAACTCCGGCTCCAGCTCCGGTCCCAGCTCCGGCCCCAACTCCCGCTCCACCCATCAGCGCCGGCACCACAGCCAGCGACTCGATCAGCGGTCCCGCCACCGCGTGGTGCCCCACCTCCTCGAACACCACCACGAGGTCGACGGGGTCCGTCACCTCGTCCACCCCGAGCGAGGCCAGGTCCGTCTTCCCCGCCCCCAGGAAGTCGTGCAGCACCGAGGCGAAGTCCGTCTGCTCCGACGACAGCGTGAACATCATCGCGGCAGCCCCAGGAGTCGTTCGGCGATCACGTTGCGCTGGATCTCGTTGGTACCGGCGTAGATCGGCCCGGACAGCGAGAACAGGAACCCGTCCCGCCACCTCGGCGCGACCTCGCCGAGCAGGTCCAGTGCGGTCTCGTGGATCGCGACGTCCAGCTCGGACCAGAACACCTTCGTGACGCTGGCGGCAGGCCCGCTCAACGGCTGCGCGAGCGCGCCGAACGTGTGCAGCCGATAGGCCTGCGCGCCGATCCACGCGTCCACGACGCGGTCGCGCAGCGCCGGGTCCGGGTTCTTGCGGTACAGCTCGACCAGCCGGGCCGCCGCGGCGGTGAAACGGCCTGGGCTGCGCAGGGTCAGGCCGCGCTCGTTGCCCGCCGTGCTCATGGCCACTCGCCAGCCGTCGCCCACCTCGCCCACGACGTCGTGGTCCGGCACGAAAACGTCGTCGAGGAAGATCTCCGCGAAGCCCGGTTCGCCGTCGAGCTGGTCGATCGGGCGGACGGTGACCCCGTCGGCCCGCAGGTCGAAGAGCAGGTAGGTCAGGCCCTTGTGGCGTTCGCCGGGGCCGGTGCGGAACAGGCCGAACGCCCGGTCCGCGAACGTCGCGCGCGAGCTCCAGGTCTTCTGGCCGCGCAGCAGCCAGCCGCCGTCGCACCGGACCGCCGTGCTGCGCAACGAGGCGAGGTCGGAGCCGGCCTCCGGTTCGGACCAGGCCTGGGCCCACACCACGTCGGCGCGCGCCATCGAGGGCAGGATGCGGGCGCGTTGCTCGTCGGTGCCGTGCGCGAACAACGTCGGTGCCAGCAGGAAGATGCCGTTCTGCGAGACGCGGCCGGGTGCGCCCGAGGCGTGGTACTCCTCCTCGAACACCAGCCACTGCAGCAACGAGGCCTCCCGGCCGCCGAAAGCGCTGGGCCAGGAGACCACCGACAGTCGTTCGGCGGCCAGCAGCCGTTCCCACTCCCGGTGCTCCGCGAAACCCTCGGCGGTGTCCATCGAGGACAGCGGACGGACGTGCGCGGCCAGCCAGTCCCGCACCTCGGCCTGGAACTCCAGCGTCGGGGCGTCCAGCGCGAGGTCCATCAGCCGGAGGCCTTCTTCATCGCACGGGCGTCCATGCCGGCCAGCGCGTCGGAGCTCACCTCGGCGTTGTGCGCGTGCGCGAAGTGGTGCAGTCCGAACACCGAGTCCATCCCGGCGCGCATGCCCATCAGGTCCTCGGACTGGTTGACCGCCTTCTTCGCCAGCGCCAGGCCGAACCGCGGCATCGCCGTGATGCGCGAGGCCAACTGGAAGGTGGACTCCTCCAGCTCCGGCCGCGGCACGACGCGCGAGACCATGCCCCACTCGTACGCGCGCTGCGCCGAGAACCGGTCGCCGGTGAACAACACCTCCTTGGCGGCACGGGGACCCAGCATCCACGGGTGCGCGAAGTACTCGACGCCGGGAATCCCCATGCGCACAACGGGATCGGCGAAGAACGCGTCCTCGGCGGCCACGATCAGGTCGCACACCCAGGCGAGCATCAGGCCACCGGCGACGCACGCGCCCTGCACCATCGCGATCGTCGGCTTCGGGATCTCCCGCCACCGCCGGCACATGCCGAGGTAGACCTCCATCTCGCGGGCGAACCGGAGGTCACCGCCCTCGCGGCCGACGTGGTCCCACCACATCACGGCCCTGCGCTCGAAGGACCTGTCGACGTCACGCCCGGGAGAGCCGATGTCGTGGCCCGCGGAGAAGTGGTCGCCGGCGCCCGCCAGGACGATCACCTTGACCTCGTCGTCGTCCACCGCGCGGGTGAAGGCCTCGTCCAACGCGTAGGTCATCGCCGAGTTCTGCGCGTTGCGGTACTCCGGGCGGTTCATGGTCACGACGGCGACCGCGTCCCGCCGCTCATACGAGACTGTCACGCGTTCTCCTTGCGCAGTTGGATTTTGAGGACCTTGCCCATGGCGTTGCGGGGGAGCGCGGGATGGAACTCGACGGCGCGCGGCACCTTGTAGTTCGCGAGCCGCTCCTTGCAGAACGCGATCACCTCGTCCGCCGACAGCGAGGAGCCGGGCGCCGTGACGACGTGCGCCACCCCGACCTCGCCGAGCCGTGCGTCGGCCGTCCCGACGACGGCCGACTCCGCGACTCCCGGCAGCCGGGCCAGCGCCTGCTCGATCTCGGCGGGGTAGACGTTGAACCCGCCGCAGATGTACATGTCCTTGAGCCGGTCGGTGATCGAGAGGTAGCCGCGTTCGTCGATCCTCCCGACGTCCCCGGTGTGCAGCCAGTCGTCGGCGTCGATCGCGGCGGCGGTGGCCTCCGGGTCGTCGAGGTAGCCGAGCATCACGTTCGGGCCGCGCAACAGCACCTCGTCCTGCACGCCCAGCCTCAGTTCGAACCCGGCCATCGGCGCGCCGCACGTGTGCGCGACGGTCTCCGGTGAGTCACCGGGCCGGCACATGGTGGCGACGACGGCCTCGGTCAGCCCGTACGCGGTCAGCACGGTCAGCGAGAGCTCCGCCCGCATCCGTTCGATCAGCACCACGGGCACGACCGCCGCGCCGGTGACCGCCAGCCGCAGGCTCGACAGGTCGAACGAGGCGCGCTCGGGGTGGTCGAGCAGCGCCTGGAAGATCGTCGGCGGCCCGGGCAGCACGGTGATCCGTTCCCGTTCGATCAGCCGCATGGTCTCGACGACGTCGAACACCGGCTGCGGCACGATCGCCGCGCCCGTCAGCAGGCAGGCCAAGATGCCTGCCTTGTAACCGAAGGTGTGGAAGAAGGGGTTGACGATCAGGTAGCGGTCCGCGGCCGTCAGCTCACCGCAGGACGCCCAGGCCTCGGCGACCCCGAGCGACTGCCTGTGCGCGCTCATCGCGCCCTTGCTGCGTCCGGTGGTGCCCGACGTGTACATGACGTCGCACAGCTGATCCTCCGACAGCGCGGGAAGATCGACCTCGGACGCGACCCACGACGCCGGTAACCGCACCACGGCCGGGAGGTCCGGCGACAACGCCCGCAGCTCATCCTCGCGGTCACGCCCGAGGAACTCGCCCTCCACGACCAGCACGCGCGCGGCACTGCGCCGCACCACGTCCAGCGTCTCGGTCGCGGTGAACCGCGTGTTGATCGGCACCAGCGCGGCGCCCGCGTGCAACGCACCGAGCGCCGCGACCACCCACTGCGCCGAGTTGGGCGCGCACAACGCCACCCGGTCGCCGGGCCGCACGCCCATCCCCGCGAGCGCGCGGGCGGCGTCCCGCACCGCCGAGCGCAGCTCCAGCCAGCTGAGGCGAACCTCCCCGTCCACCAACGCCTCCGCGTCGATGTACGAAGCAGCGGCGCGGTCGAGCGCGGCTGAAACCGTTTGCCTGCTTGGAACGTTCGACACGACGCCCTCCAAAGCAAGTGCTTGGTAGGTTAGAGTATGGCCCATGGAGTCCTTCCGGCGCGAGGTGCGGGAATGGTTGTCCGCCAACCTCGTCGGTGAGTTCGCTGAGCTGCGCGGCCTGGGTGGACCGGGGCGCGAGCACGAGGCGTTCGAGGGGCGGCTGCGGTGGCACCGGCATCTCGCACGGAGCGGGTGGACGTGCCTCGGCTGGCCCGGCGAGCGCAGCGTGGAGGAGCAGGTCGTCTTCCACGAGGAGTACGCGGAGGCCGACGCCCCGGCGAAGGTCGACATCGTCGGCGAGGGTCTGCTCGGGCCGACGCTCGTCGCGTTCGGCACGCCGGAGCAGAAGGCGCGCTTCCTGCCGAAGATCCGCTCGCTCGACGAGCTGTGGTGCCAGGGCTACTCGGAACCGGGCGCGGGCTCAGACCTCGCGTCGGTGCGGACGAGAGCCACCCTCGAAGGCGACCGGTGGGTGATCAACGGTCAGAAGATCTGGACGTCGAACGCGCACTACTCCGACTGGATCTTCGTGCTGTGCCGCACCGAACCGGGCTCCCAGCGGCACAAGGGCCTGTCGTACCTGTTGGTGCCCATGGACCAGCCGGGCGTCGAGGTGCGGCCGATCCGCCAGCTCACCGGCACGTCCGAGTTCAACGAGGTCTTCTTCGACGGCGCCGTGACGGCACGCGAGAACGTCGTCGGCGAGCCCGGCGAGGGCTGGAAGATCGCCATGGCCACCCTGGGCTTCGAACGCGGCACCGCGATGCTCGGCCACCAGGTGAGCTTCCGCCGCCAGCTCGACGCGATCATGGCGAACAGCGACGACGAGCGGCTCACCAGGGCGTGGCTCGAACTGCACGTCATGCGCTCGCACACGATGAGGACCCTGAACGACGAACCGGGCCCGGAGGCGTCCGTGCTGAAGCTGTTCTGGGGGAGCTGGCACCGCAGGCTCGGCGAGCTCGCGATGGACTCCCTCGGCCCCGAGTCGATGATCGACGACAACGAGTGGCAGCGGCTGTTCCTGTTCAGCCGCGCGGAGACGATCTACGGCGGCTCCGACGAGATCCAGCGCGAGATCATCGCCCACCGCGTCCTGGGCCTGCCCCGATGACCGGCCACGACCTGCTCCGGGACAAGATCGTGGTGGTCACGGCCGCGGCGGGCACCGGCATCGGGAGCGCGACCGCGAAGCGCTGCCTCGAAGAGGGCGCCACCGTGATCATCAGCGACTGGCACGAGCGCCGCCTCGAGGAGACCCACGAGGCCCTCGGCACCGCGCACGCCATCCCGTGCGACGTCACGAACGAAGAGCAGGTGCAGCGGCTCGTCGACGAGACGGTCGAGCGCTACGGCCGCATCGACGTGATGGTCAACAACGCCGGCCTCGGCGGCGAGAAGTCCGTGCTGGACATGGCCGACGACGAGTGGGCGCGCGTCCTCGACGTCACGTTGAACGGCACGTTCCGCTGCACCAGGGCCGCACTACGCCAAATGGTCGTCCAACGAAGCGGTGTCGTCGTTAACAACTCCAGTGTGATCGGCTGGCGCGCTCAGAGGGGTCAAGCCCATTACGCCGCAGCGAAAGCGGGAGTCATGGCGCTGACCAGGTGCGCGGCGATGGACGTCGCCGAGCACGGCATCCGGGTGAACGCGGTCGCCCCGAGCTTGGCGGCGCACCCGTTCCTGGCCAAGGTCACCAGTGAGGAGTTGCTGACGGAACTGGCGTCCCGAGAGGCTTTCGGGCGCGCCGCCGAGCCCTGGGAGGTCGCGAATGTGATCGTGTTCCTCGCCAGCGACTACTCGTCCTACCTGACGGGCGAGGTCGTCTCGGTGAGCAGTCAGCACCCGTGAGGAAAGTAGGACCGGTGAGCACGAGAAGGCAGGAACTGCTCGCGTTGGCGGCGAAGATGTTCGCCGAACGCGGGTACGGGCAGACGACCGTGCGCGACATCGCGGACGCGGCGGGCATCCTGTCCGGCAGCCTGTACCACCACTTCGACTCGAAGGAGTCGATGGTGGACGAGATCCTGCGGACCTTCCTGGACGAGCTGTTCACGCGGTACCGCGAGGTCGTCGAGGCGGGCGTGGGCCCGAAGCAGACGCTGAAAGCGCTGGTGGTGGCGTCGTTCGAGGCGATCGACACCCGCCACGCCGCCGTCGCGATCTACCAGAACGAGGCCAAGCACCTCACCGGGCTGGAGCGGTTCTCCTACATCGACGACCGCAGCGTGGAGTTCCGCAAGCTGTGGACGGTGCTGCTGGAGGAGGGCATGAGCGCGGGCGTGTTCCGCGCCGACCTCGACGTCGACGTGGCGTACCGGTTCATCCGCGACACGGTGTGGGTGGCCGTGCGGTGGTACCGGCCGGACGGCGGGCTGTCGGCGGAGGCGGTCGCCGACCAGTACCTCGCGATCCTGCTCGACGGCATCGCCACGGGCCGCCGGAAGAACTCCAAGACGTAGCAAGGACGTAGAAGGAGGGCCCTCGTGGCCGAGGCGTACATCATCGAGGCTGTGCGGACCCCGGCGGGCAGGCGTGGTGGCGAGCTGAGCCACGTGCACCCCGCGGATCTCGGCGCGCACGTGATCACGGCGCTGCTCAACCGTGTCGACGTCGATCCCACCGACGTGGACGACGTGATCTTCGGCTGCGTGGACACGGTCGGCCCGCAGGCCGGCGACATCGCGCGCACGTCCTGGCTGGCCGCGGGGTTCCCGGAGCAGGTGCCGGGCGTGACGGTCGACCGGCAGTGCGGGTCGAGCCAGCAGGCGCTGCACTTCGCGGCGCAGGCGGTGATGAGCGGCACGGCCGACGTCGTCGTCGCGGGCGGCGTGCAGAACATGTCGCAGGTGCCGATCGGCTCGGCCATGACCGTGAGCCCGTTCGAGGGCTGCGAGGGCTGGCAGCACCGCTACGGCGACGAGGAGGTCAGCCAGTTCCGCGCGGCCGACCTGATCGCCGTGCGGTGGGACCTGTCGCGCCGGGAGATGGAGGAGTTCGCGCTGCAGAGCCATCTGCGGGCGATCACCGCTATCAAGGAGGGCCGGTTCGACCGCGAGATCGCGCCGGTGAACGGGGTCGCGGCCGACGAGTGCCCGCGCCCGGACACCAGCGCGGAGAAGATGGCGAAGCTCCAGCCGTTGCGGCCCGGCGGACGGACGACGGCGGCGTTGTCGTCGCAGATCTCCGACGGCGCCTCGGCGGTGCTGGTGGTGTCGGAACAGGCGGTGCGCGAGCACAAGCTCACCCCGCGGGCCCGTGTGCACCACATGTCCGCCCGCGGCTCCGACCCGATCTACATGCTGACCGCGCCGATCCGGGCGACGAAGTACGCGCTGGAACGGGCCGGTATGTCCATTGCGGACATCGACCTGTTCGAGATCAACGAGGCGTTCGCGTCGGTGGCGCTGGCGTGGGCCAAGGAGCTGAAGATCGACCTGGGCCGCGTGAACGTCAACGGGGGAGCGCTCGCCCTGGGGCACCCGATCGGCGCGACCGGTACGAAGCTCTTCACGACGTTGCTGCACGAGCTGGAGCGGACGGGCGGCCGGTACGGGCTGCAGACCATGTGCGAGGGCGGCGGTCAGGCGAACGTGACGATCATCGAACGTCTCTGAGCCGGTCGATCGCCGCCTCGGCGTCCTTCACGATCGTCTCGATCAGGTCCGCGCACGTCGGCAGGTCGCCGAGCAGTCCGGCGACCTGGCCCGACGCGAGCACACCCGCGTCGGTGCGGCCCTCGACCAGGCCGGCGCGCAGCAGCATCGGCGTGTTCGCGGCCATGATCACCTGCGACCACGTGAGGTCCTTGCCGTGCTTCATCGCGAGGCCCTCGCGGATCATCGCGCGCCAGCTCAGCCCGGTGTGCTGCCGGAACCTGGCCGCGTTCGTCACGGCCCGCGCGAGGCCGCTGACGCGTCCGGACTGCTCGAGGTGCTCGACCAGATCGCTGCGCAGGACCCGGTGCGGCAGGCCGTCGACGCGCGTGGTGACGACCGTGCCGTTCAGATCCCTTTGCAGGTAAGCCTGTTTCACCGCGTCCGGGACCGTGCTCTCCTGGGTGAGCAGGAACCGGGTGCCCATCGCGATGCCCGCCGCGCCGTACGCCAGCGCGGCGGCCAGGCCCCGTCCGTCGAAGAAGCCCCCTGCCGCGACCACCGGGATGTCCACGGCGTCCAGCACGCTCGGGAGCAGCAGGGTCGTCGCGACGCCGCCCGTGTGACCGCCGCCCTCACCGCCCTGGACGATCACCGCGTGGGCGCCCCACTTCGCGACCTTCTCGGCGTGCCGGGCCGCGCCGATCGACGGGATGACGACCACCCCGGCGTCGTCGAGCTTCGCGATCATGTCCGGTTTCGGGGCCAGCGCGAAGGAAGCGACCTTCACCTGTTCGCGGATCAGCAGGTCGATGCGCTCCGGTGCGTCGTGCGCGTCGGCCCTGAGGTTCACGCCGAACGGCGCGGTCGTGCGGGAGCGGGTCTCCTTGATCGCGGCTTCCAGCTCCGGGTAGGTCATGGTGGCCGAGGCGAGGATGCCGAGCCCGCCCGCCTCGGCGGTCGCGGACACCAGCCGTGGCCCCGCGACCCAGCCCATCCCGGTCTGCACGACCGGGTGCCGCACGCCGACCAGATCCGTCAGCGCGGTCCTCACGACGGAACCTCCTTGTCCCGCTTGCCACCCGGATCGAGCTTCGTCCTGATCAGCTCGAGCTCCTCGTCGGTCGGGAGCCGGGTCTCGACCACGTCCTCGGCCACGAGCGGGAACGACGTCTGCTTCCGCACCTCGTCGACCGACACCCCGGGGTGCACGGAGAGGATGCGCATCGAGTGGTCCGGGGTGTCGAAGCCGAGCACGGCCAGGTTCGTGACGACGCGGTGGACGTCGTGGAACGGCCCGGCGGCCCTGTCGTAGCCGACGCCGGACACCACGTCCACGGCCTCGACGAGAACGCGCGTGCTGTGCCGCGGCACCCAGTAGCTGGTGCGGTGGTTGACGGTGTTGCCCGGCGCGCCCCGGAAGCCGAGGAGCTGGCGGGTGGGCCGCGCGTGGTCGCCGATCGCGGAGATGTTCTGGTTGCCGAACCTGTCGACCTGGTTCGCGCCCATCACCACGTGCCGGCGGCCGTGCGCGACGACGTCGAACACCTTCCGGTACGGCAGCCAGCCCTCGACGGCGGACTCGGGCGTGAGCAGGAACGCCTCGCCGTCGCTCAGCAGCAGGTCCGGTTCGGTGGTGAGGCGGGCGAGTTTGGCGCCTAGTGATGGGATGAGGCCCATCGGGCTGGCGAGCGTCTCCCCGGCACCGAGGAACAGGTCGGCGCAGGCCGCGACGCAGACTTCGGCTCGCGTGATGTCGCTCATCCCAGGAACCTCTCGTAGAACTCCGGCCAGGCCTCCAGGTCGGACGCGGCGGTGGCGTACTCGCGTTGGAGGGCCTCGTCACGGCCGTAGTCGGGCACGCAACTCGTGAACCCCGCACCGCCCGGCGCCTCCACCACGCCGTCGACCATCATCCGGTTGAGCAGCAACGTCTGCGGCGGTCCGTCGAACGTCTCCACGATCTGCTCGCACGAGACGTAACGCCGGTCCGCGGCCAGGCAGAACAGGTCGTCGAAGTACGGGTCGGGCCCGAGGTACTGGGCGTTGCCGTGCTTGTCCGCGCGGTTGAGGTGCACCAACGCGACGTCGAGCTTCAACGCCGGCATGGCGACGAGCTCCTCACCGTCGTCGTACGGCGATCGCACTGTCTTGAGCTCCGGCGCGTACTTCAGCACGTCCGACCCGAGTCCCGCCCTGATCGGCAGGAACGGCAGCCGGTGGCCCGCCGCCCGCAACCCGGTCTGGAACATGCCCTCGTCCAGCTCCAGCACCTCGATCGCGCCGGTCTCGCGCGCCCGTTTGAACCACGGGTCGTACGGGATCGAGTCGAGTGAGACGAAGCCGTAGACGAGCTTGCGGACCTTGCCCGCCGCGCACAGCAGACCGGCGTCCGCGCCGCCGTACGTGACGACCGTCAGGTCCTTCACCGGCGACCGCAGCAGGGCTTTGACCAGGGTCATCGGCTTGCGCCGCGAGCCCCAACCGCCGATGCCGACGGTCATCCCGTCCTTGATGCCGCCGACGACCTCGTCAGCTGTCATTCGCTTGTCGCGCATGGTTTCCGTCCAGGAAGGTCTGCCGGGCGTGGTCCGACACACCGGTGAGGTTCAGCTCGAAGGTGAAGCCCTGCTCGAAGCGGTAGCTCTGGTGCACGCGCTGCGGGTCGATGCCGTTGATGGCCTCCTTGGCCGCGCGGATCACCGACGTGTCCTTCTTCGCGATCTCCTCGGCGATCTCGCGGGCCGCGTCGTCGAGCCGCGCGCGGGGCACGACCTCGACCACACTGCCGTGGTGGTGCAGGGTTTGCGCGCTGACGTTGCGCGCCGTGTAGTACAGGGTCCGCATGAGGTGTTGCGGGACGAGCCGGGTGAGGTGCGTGGCCGCGCCCAACGCCCCTCGGTCGACCTCGGGCAGCCCGAACGTGGCGTCGTCGGACGCGACGATGATGTCCGCGTTGCCCACCAGTCCCACGCCGCCACCGAGGCAGAAGCCGTTCACCGCGGCGATCACAGGGACCTCGCAGTCGTACACGGCCGCGAAAGCCTTGGCGCACCCCCGATTGGCCGCCACGAGCGCGTTGTAGCCCTCGGCGCGCTGGATCTCCTTGAGGTCGACGCCCGCGCAGAAGCCGCGGTTCTCGGCCCTCAGGATCACCACCCGCGCCTCCGGGTCCTCACCCGCGGCCGTGACGGCCTTGGCCAGCTCGAACCAGCCCTGCGACGGGATGGCGTTGACCGGGGGATAGTCGACGGTGACCTCGATGATGCCGTTTTCGGTGTGGCTGCTGGAGATTCCCATGGAGCCGCCTTCCGAACCAAGCGATTGCTTGGTAACTTAGCAGTGCCGGAGCGACCGGGGTAGGTGCTTGTGGAACTGGACCTCGACGGAGCAGTGGTCCTCGTGACGGGCGGCGTTCGGGGTGTCGGTCTCGGCATCACCCGTGCGTTCCTCGCCGCCGGGGCGGTCGTCGTGACGTGTGCGCGCCGGCCCGCTGAGGTCGAGGGCGCGTCGTTCGTGCCGTGTGACGTGCGGGACACCGAGCAGGTGGACGCGCTGGTGTCCGGGATCGTCGCCTCTCACGGCCGTCTCGACGTCGTGGTGAACAACGCGGGTGGAGCGCCGTTCGCGTTGGCGGACAAGGCTTCGCCGCGGTTCCACTCCAAGATCGTCGAGCTGAACCTGCTGGCGCCGTTGCTGGTGTCCCAGGCGGCGAACGCCGTGATGCAGGCGCAGGCGTCCGGCGGGTCGATCGTGAACGTGAGCAGCGTGAGCGGACGCCGTCCGTCGCCCGGGACCGCCGCTTACGGTGCCGCCAAGGCCGGTCTCGACAACCTGACGTCGTCGCTGGCCGTGGAGTGGGCGCCGAAGGTGCGGGTCAACGCACTGGCCGTGGGCATGGTGCGGACCGAACAGTCGCATCTGCACTACGGCTCCGAAGCCGGGATCGAGGCCGTGGCGAAGACGGTGCCCTTGGGGCGTCTCGCGTCACCGGACGAGGTCGGCGCGTGTGCCGTGTTCCTGGCTTCACCGCTGGCGTCCTACGTGAGCGGCGCGACCTTGGTCGTCCATGGCGGGGGAGAGAAGCCCGCGTTCCTGACCGCAGCCGATGGGGGATCTTCATGAGCCGGGTCGTGATCGTGACGGGGGCGGGGCGGGGGATCGGCCGGGCCCACGCGCTGGCGTTCGGCGCTACCGGGGCGAGGGTCGTGGTGAACGACCTGTCGGCGGCGGTCGCGGGCGAGGTCGCGGAGCTGATCGGGCCGCGGGCCGTCGTCAACACCGACGACGTCGGCACCTGGGCGGGCGCGCGACGGCTGGTCGAGACCGCCGTGTCGGAGTTCGGCGGGCTGGACGTGCTCGTCAACAACGCCGGCATCGTGCGGGACCGCATGGTCGTCGGGTGCAGCGAGGACGAGTGGGACGAGGTCGTCCGCGTCCACCTCAAAGGCCACTTCGCGACGCTGCACCACGCAGCCGCGCACTGGCGGTCCGTGCACAAGGCCGGGGGTGCCGTCAGCGGCCGGGTGATCAACACGTCGTCCGGCGCGGGGCTCTTCGGCAGCGTCGGGCAGGCGAACTACTCGGCGGCCAAGGCGGGCATCGCGTCGCTGACGCTGGTCGCGGCCGCCGAACTGGCCCGGTACGGGGTCACCGTCAACGCGATCGCCCCCGCCGCGCGCACCCGGATGACCGAGGCGACGTTCGCGGACATGATGGCGGTGCCGGAGGACGGCTTCGACGCGATGGCCCCGGAGAACGTCTCGCCGCTGGTCGTGTGGCTCGGCAGCGAGGAGGCCGGGGACGTGACCGGCCGGATGTTCGAGGTCGACGGCGGGCGCGTCTGCGTCGTGCACGGGTGGCGGCGCGGGCCGGAGGTCGACAAGGGTGCGCGGTGGTCGCCTGAAGAGCTGGGCGATGTCGTGCGCAAGCTGGTGGCGGACGACCACCCGACGCCGGTCTACGGAGCAGAGTAACTTCGATCATGTGACCCGTCTGGACTCCCACAGGACCGTCTCGGCCGCGTTGTCGCTGCTCAGCGACCGCGAACTCGCCGAGCTGGTGGACCGTGCCGAGCCGAGAGGGTCGGGAATCGGAGGGCCGACGGCGTTGGCGGACGTCGGCGGGATCCCGGTCTTCGTGAAGCGGCTGCCGCTGACCGACCTGGAGCTGCGGCACGCCGGATCGACGGCGAACCTCTACGACCTGCCCGTGCACGCCCACTACGGCGTCGGGCTGGTCGGGTCGGCGGGCTTCGGCGCCTGGCGTGAGCTGGCCGTGCACACCATGACGACGGACTGGGTGCTGACGGGTGAGCACGAGGGCTTTCCGCTGACGTACCACTGGCGGGTCCTGCCCTCAGCCCAGGAGCTGCCCGAGGAACTGGACAGGGCTGTCGGCTACTGGGGACCGGAGGTGCGGCCCCGCATCGAGGCGTTGCGGGAGTCCACCGCGAGCATCGCTCTGTTCCTGGAGTGCTTCCCGCACAACCTGCACGACTGGCTGAACAGCCATGACGACCTCGAAAGCGCTTGCGAGATGGTCGAACGCGAGATGGCGGCCGGGGTGGAGTTCATGAACTCCCGCGGCCTGCTGCACTTCGACGGCCACTTCCAGAACATCCTGACCGACGGCGAGCGCCTGTACTTCGCGGACTACGGCCTCGCGATCTCCTCCCGGTTCGACCTGTCCGAGGAGGAGATCGCGTTCCTCGCCGAGAACCAGGACTACGACCGCTACTACACCGTCACGCACCTGGTGATGTGGTTCGCGTACCAACTGCGCCGGCAGGGAGTTCCACCACGGGTCGCCGCGATCCTGAACCGCCACAACGACGTCGCCGCGATCATGAAGGACTTCTACCGCCGGTTCCAGCACGAGAGCAGGCGGACCCCGTACCCGGCGGCGGACCTCAGATCCGTTCGATGATCGTGCCGGTGGCCATGGCCCCGCCCGCGCACATGGTGATCAACGCCGTGGACGCGTCCCGCCGCTCCAACTCGTGCAGCGCGGTCGTGATCAACCGTGTGCCGCTGCTGCCCACGGGGTGACCGATCGCGATGGCGCCGCCGTTGACGTTGACCCGGTCCAGGTTGGGCCGGTGCACCGCCGCCCACGACAGCACGACGGACGCGAACGCCTCGTTGACCTCGAACAGGTCGATGTCGGCCATCTTCATTCCGCTGCGCTGCAACAACCGCGCGGTGGCGTCGACCGGCCCGTCCAGGTGGTAGTACGGGTCCGACCCGACGAGGCACTGCGTGACGATCCGGGCCCGTGGTGTCAGCCCGTGCGCCCGCGCGAACTCCTCGTCGACGACCATCACGGCCGACGCGCCGTCCGAGATCTGCGACGACGTCCCGGCGGTGTGCACGCCGTCCGGCACGACGGGCTTCAACGCCGCCAACGCCTCCAGTGACGTCTCCCGCAGCCCCTGGTCGGTGTCCACCAGATCCTCGCCGACCTTCACCGGCACGACCTCGGTGGTGAACCGCCCCGCCGCCCACGCGGCCCGCGCCCGGTTCTGCGACTGGACTCCGAACCGGTCGACCTCCTCGCGCCCGATCCCGCGCCGGGCCGCGACCCGTTCCGCCGCCACGAACTGGTTGGGCAGGTCGATCGCCCACGAGTCGGGGCGCGGCATCCCGGTCTCGCCGATGTTGCTGCGCAACGGCACCCGGCTCATGGCCTCGACCCCGCACGCGATGCCGGCGTCGATGGCGCCCGCCGCGATGAGCCCGGCGATGAGGTGCGTGGACTGCTGGGCCGAGCCGCACTGGGCGTCGACCGTGGTGCAGCCGGTGGTCTGCGGCAGGCCCGCGTGCAGCCAGGCGGTCCTGGTGATGTTGTTCGACTGCTCGCCCGCCTGCGTGACGGTGCCGCCGATGACCTGTTCGACGGTGGACGGATCGAGCCCGGTCCTGTCAAGAAGACCTCGTTGTGCCGCACCGAGGAGCTCGGCCGCGTGCAGGCCGGACAACCAGCCGTTCCGCCTGCCGATGGGCGTGCGCACCGCTCCCACGATCACCGGACTGCCCACGCGAGCCTCCTTGGCTTGGAAACCAGTGGTGTGACGCGGAACGCGGGCGGCGTGTCCGCGCTCGGCAGGCCGGCTCGCGGCACCGCCCCGATCCGCCCGTCTGACCCCGAACACACCGGCCACGTTCCGCGCCACACCACTAGAACACGTTCCTGTAAGACTCCAGATTGGCCGTGTGGGGGCTTCAACACAAGCCGCAACCGTGTTTGAATCGGATAGAACGCGTTCCACCTAGGAGGTGCCTGTGAGCAAGCCGCGCATCCCGGAAGGCTTCGACTTCACCGACCCCGACATGTACGCGAGCCGGCTGCCGTTCGAGGAGTTCGCCGAACTGCGCCAGACCGCGCCGATCTGGTGGAACTCGATCCCGCAGGGATCGGCCGGGTTCCCCGACGACGGCTTCTGGGTGGTGACGAAGCACCACGACGTCAAGGAGGTCTCGCGCAACAGCGATCTGTTCTCCAGTCGCGAGAACACGGCGATCATCCGGTTCAAGGAGGACATGCCGCGCGACAACATCGAGATGCAGCGGCTGTTGTTGCTGAACATGGACCCGCCGACGCACACCAAACAGCGCGCGATCGTCTCGCGCGGCTTCACGCCCCGCGCGGTGAACAGCCTGCGGGAGGCGCTCGCCTCCCGTGCCGAACGGATCGTGGCCGAGGCGCTGGAGAAGGGCAGCGGCGACTTCGTCTCCGACGTCGCGTGCGAGCTGCCGTTGCAGGCCATCGCGGAGCTGATCGGCATCCCGCAGGACGACCGCCGCAAGATCTTCGACTGGTCGAACCAGATGATCGCCTACGACGACCCCGAGTTCGAGATCGAACCGCTGACCGCCGCCACGGAGCTGCTCGGCTACTCGTGGACGATGGCCGAGGACCGCCGCAAGTGCCCGCGCCAGGACATCGTCACCAAGCTCGTCCAGGCCGACGTGGACGGCGCCGGGCTCGCGTCGGAGGAGTTCGGGTTCTTCGTGCTGCTGCTCGCCGTAGCGGGCAACGAGACCACGCGCAACGCCATCACGCACGGCATGAAGGCGTTCTTCGACCACCCCGAGCAGTGGGAACTCTACAAGGACCAGCGCCCCACCACGACCGGTGACGAGATCGTCCGGTGGGCCACGCCGGTCGTGTCGTTCCAGCGCACCGCGATGGCCGACACCGAACTGAGCGGCGTCGAGATCAAGCAGGGGCAACGGGTCGGGATGTTCTACTCGTCGGCGAACTTCGACGAGGAGGTCTTCGAGGCGCCGGAGACCTTCGACATCACCCGCGACCCCAACCCGCACCTCGGGTTCGGCGGCAGCGGCGCGCACTTCTGCATCGGCGCGAACCTCGCCCGCCTGGAGATCGACCTGATCTTCAACGCGATCGCGGACGCCATGCCGAACATCAAGCAGGTCGCGGAACCGCGGCGGCTGCGGTCCGGCTGGCTCAACGGCATCAAGGAGTTCCGCGTCCAGTACTCCTAGAAGACGACTGAGGCCCCTCCACCTGCGGATGGAGGGGCCTCATGCTGTGTGCGGGTCAGGCCTCGACGCGCAAGGTCGCCAGCGCGCGTTCGGTCTCCCAGAACGCCCGCATCGACTTGATCAGGCCGTCCTCGCCGACGTTGTAGACGAACACGCCCTCGGTGTCCACACGCGCGCCACCGGGCAGGAACGCGCTGATCGTGCCGACGTTCGCGCACTCCGAGCCCGCCGCGAACGAGTCGTGCATCGCGAACTCGAAGCGCTCCACGTTCGCGATCGCCAGGTCCCAGAACGCGGCGATCGCCTCCTTGCCGTGGTGGCCCTTGCCCTCGCTGTCGAACATCGACGGGCCCACCGGGTCCTCGACCACCGCGTCCTCGGCGAACAGGGCGAGCCACTCGTCCTTCCTGCCGCCCGACACGGCCTCCATGGAGCGCCAGGACGCCACGCGGGCCGGGGTCTCGGTCTTGGACGCCGTCCAGGTCACTGCTGTCACGCGAACTCTCCGATCACCTCGTCGGCGAAGCGCCGAAGTCCGTCCTTCTTGGCCTGCAGGCTGCCGTCGAACCCGACGCCGTAGAACAGCCACGGCACCACGATCGTGTCCGTCACGCCGGCCTCGGCCAGCTGCTTGTACCCGTCGAGACCGAACCGGTCGATGCACACGGCCTGGATCTCGAACGGCCGCTCGAACGCGCCCAGGTCGTCGAGCGTCGCGACGACGGACTTCAGCTCGTCGAACTTGATCATCGCCGACGTCCACCCGTCCCCGACGCGGGCGGCGCGCTTCAACGCCGCGGGGGAGTGGCCACCGACGTAGAACGGCACCGGCGACGTGGGCGCCGGCGACATCTGCAGCCGGTCGAAGTCGAAGTAGTCGCCGTGGTACTCGACCATCCCGCCGCCCAGCACCAGCTTCAGCACGTCGATCATCTCGTCCACGCGCGCGCCGCGGTTCTTGAACGGCACACCGCACCACTCGAACTCCTCCGGCGACCAGCCGAGGCCGACGCCGAAGCCGAACCGGTTGCCGGTCATGTGCGCGACCGACCCGACCTGGCGGGCGAGCAGCAACGGGTTGCGGGAGCCCAGTTTCAGCACCTGCGTGTAGAAGTTGATCCTCGACGTCACCGCGCCCATCGCGGCGGCGGCGACGAACGGGTCCACCCACGGCGTCTCGGCGTTCCACATCCGGGAGCCGTCGGGGGTGTACGGGTAGTCGGCGGAGACCTTCTCCGAGAAGAAGAGGGAGTCCGGCAGCGCGATCGAGGCGTAGCCGCACTCCTCGGCGCACTTCGCCAGCTCGGTCAGCTGGTCGAGCGGGCTCATGGCGATGCCCACGGTGAACTTCACGGCTTCTCCGATCCGACGACCCACATGGCGAAGAACTGCGACCCACCGCCGTACGCGTGACCCAGCGCCACCCGCGCGCCGTCCACCTGGTGCTCTCCCGCGGTCCCCATGACCTGCATCGCTGCTTCGGCGAAGCGCAGCAGACCGGAGGCGCCGATCGGGTTGGACGACAGCACGCCGCCGCTCGGGTTCACCGGGAGACGGCCGCCGATCTCGGTCTCGCCCGCCTCGGTGAGCTTCCAGCCCTGGCCGATGTCGGTGAACCCCAGGTTCTCGAGCCACATCGGCTCGAACCACGAGAACGGCACGTAGATCTCGGCGGCGTCCACTTCGGACAGCGGGTCGGTGATGCCCGCCTGCCTCCACAACGCCCTGGCGGCGTCCTGGCCCGCCTGCGGGTTGACCTGGTCGCGTCCGGCGAACGTCGTCGGCTCGGTGCGCATCGCGGTCGCGCGGATCCAGGCGGCCTGGCCCGACGTGGGTTCCGCACTGATCACCACCGCACAGGCGCCGTCCGAGGAGGGACACGTCTCGTCGTACCGGATCGGGTCCCACAGCATCGTGGAGGCCTGCACCGACTCGACGGTGATGTCCGGCTGCTTGAGATGCGCGTAGGGATTGCGAGCGCCGTTGCGGCGGTCCTTGGCGGCGACCATCGCGCCGATGTGCTCGGGAGCGCTCGCCCGGCGGATGTAGGACCGCACGTGCGGCGCGAAGTAGCCGCCCGCGCCCGCGTGCACCGGCATGGTGAACGGGGTCGGCACGGACAGCGCCCACATCGCGTTCGACTCGGACTGCTTCTCGAACGCCACGGCCAGCACGCGGTCGTGGACGCCGGACTGGACGAGCGACGCGGCCACGTTGCCCGTGCTGCCGCCGACCGAACCGGCTGTGTGCACGCGCAGCAACGGTTTCCCGACCGCGCCCAGGGCGTCGGCCAGGAACAGCTCGGGCATCATCACGCCCTCGAACAGGTCCGGTGCCTTGCCGAGGACGACGGCGTCGATGTCGGACCAGTCCACGCCGGCGTCAGCCATCGCGCGGTCGATCGCCTCGCGGCACAGGCCCGCCATCGAGACGTCGAGCCGTTTCGCGGCGTGGTGCGTCTGGCCGGTGCCGACCACTGCTGCCGGTCGCATCACTCACGCCCTTCCATGACGCAGACGAGGTTCTGCTGGAGCAAGGGCCCGCTGGTGGCGTGCCCGAGGACCTTCTGAGCCGAGCCGTCGTGGATCCTGCGGGCCGCCTCACCGATGCGCGCCAGACCCGCGGCGAACATCGGGTTGCCGGCCAGCACTCCGCCGGACGGGTTGACGGTCACGTCGTCGCCGAGTCCGAGCGCCTGGCGCAGCAGGAGTTCCTGGTGGGTGAACGGCGCGTGCAACTCGGCCACCTGGACGCCGTCCGCGCCCGCCGCCTTGCCCGCGGCCACGGCCGACGGCGAGGTCGTCAGGTCGCGCGTGCCGAACGACGGCGAGTCGGTGCGGTGCTCGAAGCCGGTGATCCACGCCGGACGTTCGCACAGCTCGCGCGCACGATCCCCGGCGGCGAGCACGATCGTGGCCGCGCCGTCCGTGATCGGGGCGCAGTCGTGGCGCCGCAACGGGTCCGCGACGTACGGCAAGGACAACAGGTCGTCCGCGTCGACCTCACCGGAGAGCTGGGCGAGGGGGTTCGACAGCGCGTGGGAACGGCTCTGCGCGGCCACGGCGGCCATCGCGCGTTCGTCCCACAGGCCGTTCTCGATGCCCATCCGCGCCTGGATCCCGGCGAGGCCGAGCGAGTCCGGCCACAGTGGAGTGACGAGGTAGGGGTCGAGCTGCATCGCCATGACCCGGCGCAGCTGGCCGGCGGACGACTTGCCGAAGCCGTAGACGAGCGCGGTGTCGATCTCGCCGCAGAGCAGCTTCACCCACGCCTCGTAGAGCGCCCACGCGGCGTCCATCTCGACGTGCGACTCGACGATCGGCGGGAAGGCGCCGATCGCGTCGACCGCCGAGACGAACGAGAACGCGCGTCCCGCCAGGTAGTCCGAGGAGCCCGAGCACCAGAAACCGATGTCGGTCTTGGTGAGCCCGAGGCCGCCGAGCACCTCGTGGAAGATCGGCACCAGCATCTCGACACCGTTGGTGGTGCCGTCGGTCTCGCGCACGCAGGGCGTCTGCGCGAAGCCGACTACCGCAATGTCACGCACGCGAGCCTCACAGGTGCTGGGAGTAGGAGTCGAACGGCGCGTCCGGCTCGTCGGACGGCCTGAAGTGGTCGATGTTCTGCATCGTCGGGCCCCACTCCTCGCGCGGCTTCCAGACCGCCTCCACGCGCATGCCCATCCGGACGTCCTCGGGCGCCACGCCGAGCAGCAGGTGCAGGAACGGGATGTCCGCGCCGTCCAGCAGGACGTACGCCGAGACGTACGGCGGTGGGATGCGCTGGCCGAGGAACGGCACGTTGACCACGCAGTACGTCGTGATCGTGCCGCGGTCGCCGAGCTCGATCTGCTCTGTTGTCGGCACACCGTCCACAGGGCACGCCGGGCGTGGCGGGAAGTAGACCTTCTCGCACACCGGGCAACGCTGGCCGAGCAGCCTGCCCTCCATGAGACCGCGGAGGAACGGGTCCTCCGTCGGCGACGCCGAGTGCGTGTAGTGCAGGTTCACCGGCGTCGTCACCATCGTGACGGCCTCCGCGTCGACCGGGTCGTCGGCGGGCTCGTCGGAGATCTCGAAGCACTCGATGTCGGTGATGGCCCCGACCCGTTCGCCGCGCCATCGCACCCGCACGCGCGCGCCGGTCGAGATCTGGTCCGGCGACCCGGCGTCGACGGCGTGCAGCAGCGAGGTGTCCGCGCCGTCGAGCTGGATCAGCGCCCACGCGAACGGCCGGTCGAGCGGCTGTCCCTCGAGGGGCTCGGGAATCCACGACCACCCGCGCACGACACCGGTGGCCGTCACGTCCACGAACTCGTGGAGCCGTTCGGCGGTCACGGGGTCGTACTCGAGCGGCGGCACGTGCACGCGCCCGTCGCTGCCGCGGATCCCGGTCACCTTGCGGCGGCGGAGATCCGAGAGGAACCGGCCCAGCGTCGGGCCGAGGGAGCGCGTGTAGTCGAAGCCAACGTCGAGCGGAGCACTCAGCGGCCGAGTCACAGATCAAAGTGAAACAGGTTCTCGAAATGGTGGCAAGATGAGGGGCATGAAGCTCGGTCTGCAGCTCGGGTACTGGGGTGCTCAGCCGCCCCTGAACGCCGCCGAACTCGTGGCGGCGGCGGAGGAGTTCGGCTTCGACGCGGTGTTCGCCGCGGAGGCGTGGGGATCGGACGCGTTCACCCCGTTGGCGTGGTGGGGATCCGAGACCTCGAGGGTGCGGCTCGGCACGTCCGTCGTGCAGATGTCGGCGCGGACGCCGGCCGCCTGCGCGATGCACGCGCTGACACTGGACCACCTCTCCGGCGGGCGGTTCGTCCTCGGGCTCGGGGTGTCCGGACCGCAGGTCGTGGAGGGCTGGTACGGGCGGCCGTTCGCGAAACCCCTGGCCAGGACCAGGGAGTACGTGTCGATCCTGCGTCAGGTGATGGCCCGCGAGGCGCCGGTGCGCAACGACGGCCCGCACTACCCGTTGCCGTATCAGGGGCCCGGTGCGCTGGGGCTCGGCAAACCGTTGAGGCCCATCACCCATCCGTTGCGCGCTGACCTGCCCATCTGGCTCGGCGCGGAGGGTCCGAAGAACGTCGCGCTGACGTCGGAGATCGCGGACGGGTGGCTCGCGATCTACTACGCGCCGCGGCTCGCGGACATGTACAACGAGTGGCTTGACCAGGGTTTCGCGAAGTCGGGCCGCAGCAGGGAGAACTTCGAGGTCGCGGCCACCTGCCAGGTCGTCGTCACGGACGATCCGGCGTCGGTGCGGGCCATGCTGAAGCCGTTCGTCGCTTTGTACATCGGCGGAATGGGCGCGCCCGGCATGAACTTCCACGCCGAGGTGTTCACGCGCATGGGCTACGGCGAGGTCGTCGAGGACATCGGCAGGCTCTTCCAGGCCGGGCGCAAGGACGAGGCGGCGCAGGTGGTCCCGGACGAGCTCGTGGCCGAGATCAGCATCGTCGGGAACGCCGAGCACGTGCGCGAGGAGGTCCGCCGGTGGGAGAAGGCGGGCGTCACGACGCTGCTCGTGGGGTGCCGCGACGTTGCCTCGATCAAGGCCTTGTCGGAGGCTTGTCAGTAGGTGAAACGCGTTCTACTTTGGGGGTGTGGTCACAGGACTCTGGAACATCGCTGCCGATCAGCCGGACCTGACCGCGCTGGTCGATCCGAGTGGTCGCGAGATCACCTACGCCGGGCTCGCGGCCGACGCGAACCGCTACGGACGCGGGTTCCGGGCCTTGGGCCTGAAACCCGGTGACAGCATCGTGCTGATGCTGCCCAACAGCGCCGACCTGGTGGCGGTGTACTTCGCCGCCTACCAGACCGGCCTCTACGTCGTGATGGCCAACTGGCACCTGACCGGCGCCGAGGTCGGGTACCTCGTGCAGGACAGCGGTGCCAAGGCTTTCGTCGCCCACGAACGGTTCGCGGCCGCCGCTGCCGAGGCCGCGGCGAGCCTGCCGGCCGACGCTCGGTTCGCGGTCGGCGAGATCCCGGAGTTCGTGCCGCTGGCGAAGCTCGGCGAGGGCGAGGAGGGCAGGCCCGACGGCCGCACCACCGGCTCGCCGATGCTGTACACCTCCGGCACGACCGGACGTCCCAAGGGCGTGCGCCGGCCGTTGACCGGCGCCGACCCCGACGCCGTGCCACCGAGCGCCGCCTGGTTCTTCGGCATCTTCGGCATCAAGCCGCACGACGGTCACGTGCACCTGTGCGGGTCTCCGCTCTACCACACGGCCGTGCTGAACTTCGTGACCATCTCGATCCAGCTGGGCCACACCGCGGTGCTCATGGACCACTGGGCACCGGAGGAGATGTTGCGGCTGATCGAGCGGTACAAGGTCACCCACAGCCACATGGTGCCGACCCAGTTCCACCGGTTGCTGGCGCTGCCGGACGAGGTGAAGGCCAAGTACGACATGGGTTCGCTGCGGTCGATGATCCACGGTGCCGCGCCCTGCCCGCTCGAGGTCAAGCGCCGCATGCTCGACTGGTGGGGACCGGTCGTGATCGAGTACTACGCGGCCACCGAGGGCGGTGGCACGGCGATCAGCGCCACCGAATGGCTGCGGAAGCCGGGTTCGGTCGGGCTGCCGTGGCCGACGTCCGAGATCAAGATCCTGGGCGAGGACGGGACCGAGCTTCCCGTGGGCGAGCAGGGCCTGGTCTACATGCGGATGGGCGACTCGACGTTCGAGTACCACAAGGACTCCGAGAAGACCCGGGCCGCGCGGGTGGGCAAGCTGTTCACGTTGCAGGACATCGGGTACCTGGACGACGACGGCTACCTGTTCCTGTGCGACCGCAAGAACGACATGATCATCTCGGGCGGCGTGAACATCTACCCGGCGGAGATCGAGGGTGAGCTGATCTGCCATCCGAAGGTCGCGGACGTGGCCGTGTTCGGTGTGCCGCACGAGGACTGGGGCGAGGCGATCAAGGCCGTCGTGCAGCCCGTGGACGGTGTCGAGGCTTCCGAGGCCCTGACCGAGGAACTGCTGGAGTTCGCGCGCACGCGGCTCGCGAAGTTCAAGCTGCCGCGCACCGTCGAGTACGTGGCCGAGCTACCGCGCGACCCGAACGGCAAGCTCTACAAGCGAAAGCTGCGCGACCGTGCGTGACGCCATCAAGATGACGGCCGAGGAGATCGAGGCGTTCCTGGCCGGGCAGAAGACGTTGATCGTGGCCACCATCGGCCGCAACGGGCTGCCGCACCTCGCGCCGATGTGGTTCGCGTGGGTGGACGGCGACCTGGTCTTCTGCACCGACCGCAAGTCGCAGAAGATCGTGAACCTGCAACGCGATCCGCGCTGCAGCGTGCTGGCTGAGGCGGGGGAGTCCTACGACCAGCTCCGGGGCGTGCACATGGAGGGCGTCACCGAGTTCACGGACCTCGGCCCGGTCGTGGACGCCGTGGTGGAGCGCAACTTCGGCGAGGTCGGCGACGACCCCCAGGCCCGTGAGGCCCTGCGCAAGGCGATGACGAGGCGCGTCGCCGTGATCTTCCGTCCGACCAAGACCGCCAGCTGGGACCACCGGAAGACGATGTCTGGAGCGAACCCGTGAACCTGAACCGCCGTCAGGTGCTCGCCGGAGCCGGTCTCGCGCTGGCCTCCGGACTGGTCGAACCCGCTTCCGCCGCAGCCGACCTCGGCGAGTTCGACGTGGTGGTCGTCGGTGCCGGCGCCGCCGGCATGACCGCCGCGCTCACCGCCGCCAAACGCGGCCTGAGCTGCGTGGTCGTGGAGAAGGCGCCGACGTACGGCGGTTCGGCCGCCCGGTCCGGTGCCGGGATCTGGATCCCCAACAACGAGATCATCCTCGCCGCGGGCGTGCCGGACACGCCCGCGAAGGCCGCGCAGTACATGGCGGCGGTCGTCGGCGACATCCCGCTGGTGCGGCAGCGGGCCTACCTGACGTACGGGCCGCAGATGATCTCGTTCGTCATGCGCAACAGCCCGTTGCGCTTCCGGCACATGGACGGCTACAGCGACTACTACCCGGAGTACCCCGGCGGCATCGCGAAGGGGCGTTCGATCGAGCCCGAGGTGCTCGACGGCCGCGTCCTCGGAGCGGAGTTGGCCAACCTCAACGCGCCCTATCTGACCCCGCCCGCCGGCATGGTCATCTACGGCGCGGACTACAAGTGGCTCGCGCTGGCCCTGGTCAACGCGAAGGGCGCGGCCACCGCGGCGGCCGCTCTGGCGCGAGGCACGGCCGCCGCTCTGGCGGGCCAGAAGCCGTTGACGATGGGCCAGGCGCTCGCGGGCGGACTCCGTGCGGGCCTGCTGCAGTCGGGCGTCCCGGTCTGGCTGAACACCGGGCTGCAGGACCTGATCATCGAGAACGGCGCGGTCAAGGGAGTGCTGACCTCCCGGGGTGCCGTGCGCGCCCGCCGCGGCGTGATCATGGGCTCCGGTGGCTTCGAGCACAACGCGGCCATGCGCGCCCAGTACCAGCGCCAGCCGATCGGTACTCAGTGGACGGTCGGCGCGAAGGAGAACACCGGCGAAGGCCACCGGGCGGGCCTGCGCGCGGGCGCCGCTGTCGACCTGATGGACGACGCCTGGTGGGGTCCCGCGATCCCGGTGCCCGGCACGCCGTACTTCTGCCTCGCCGAACGCACGCTCCCCGGCGGCCTGATGATCAACGCCGCCGGGCGCCGGTTCGTCAACGAGGCCGCGCCCTACAGCGACGTCGTGCACGTCATGTACGACAAGAACCCGACCGACCCGTGCATCCCGGCGTGGCTCGTCGTCGACCAGAACTACCGCAACAGGTACCTGTTCGCCGACGTGGCGCCGACGCTGCCGCTGCCCGACGGCTGGTACTCCTCCGGCGCGGTCGTGAAGAACTGGTCGCTCGACGGCCTCGCCTCGGCCATCGGCGTGCCGGGCGCGAACCTGAAGGCGACCGTCAGCCGGTTCAACGGTCAGGCCATGACCGGACGGGACTCCGACTTCCAGCGCGGCGACAGCGCCTACGACCACTACTACACCGACCCGGCGGTCTTCCCGAACTCGTGCCTCGCACCGCTGTGGGCGCCGCCGTTCTACGCGTTCAAGATCGTGCCCGGCGACCTCGGCACCAAGGGCGGCCTGGTCACCGACGCACGGGCCCGCGTGCTGCGCCCGGACGGCTCGGTGATCCCCGGCCTGTACGCGGCGGGCAACGTGAGCTCGGCCGTGATGGGCAACAGCTACGCCGGGGCGGGGTCGACGATCGGGCCCGCCATGACGTTCGGGTACATCGCGGCCAACGACGTCTAGGACAGGGCCTGGGAGCAGCGGCAGAGCGCCGGCACGTCGACGAACCTGAGCTCGTCGGTGATCCGGACGAACGGCCAGCCACCGGTCTCCGCGAGCAGGAGATCGGTGGTCGTGCTGTCGCCGGCGACGAGACACACCGTGCGGCCGTCGGTCAGGGCTTCGCGGACCGCCGCGGTGAACCCGGCGGTGCCCTTGGGATGCCCGACCTCGCCCGACACGAACACCCGCTCGAACCGGTCGGCGAGGCCGGACAGCCGGATCTTCGCGCGCTGCAACGACCGGCACCCGTCCGTCGCCAGCCACAGTTCGTGACGTTCCCGCAGTGAGTCCAAAGCGGACTCCACTCCGGGGAACGGCCGCACCAAGGCTTGGCGGGCGACCCGGAACGCCAGGGCGGCCGCTTCGGCGTCGGCGGTGCTGCCCAGATCGGTCAGGGCCAGCCGCCACGCCCGCACGTCGTTGCCGACCAACGCCTTCACGGTCTCGGGAGGCATCGGGAGCTCGTGGAAGTCGGCCCAGAGCGCCTCCCACGACGCGACGCGCTCGACCTCCCTGTGCGTGACGAGCCTGTTCTCGCGCCACTCGCGGCGGGCGGCGGCCAGCACGGTGTCGACGGCCTGGTCGTCCGGCGGCAGCGAGAGTCCGGCCAGCACGACGGCGATCGCGGCACGGGCCGCGCTGCCGTCCGGGATCAGGCAGTCGTCGAGATCGATGATGACAACAGGGCTCACGGACCGATGCTAGCGATCAGGCCGCCTCCCGGACCGATGCTCACGATCAGGCCGCCTCCCAGACCGTGACCTGGCCGGTGATCGCGCCGCCGTCCAGCGCGGTCACGTCGATGCGGAAGATCCGGCTCTCCGGCGTTCTCCCGCAGACCCGGCTGCCCACGACGACGTTGTCGGCGTCGAGCGTCGCGTTCGTGGCGAGGTGTGCCTGGCAGTCGTCCCGTCCCGGCACGCCCTCGGTGAACCACTCGGCCAGCCAGTAGCCGGGATCGCCGTGCAGGCGCGTCGGGGTGAGCGCCCAGACGTTCGACTCCGGCACGTCGCGCGGAGGGACGGGATCCAGGTGGAAGCTCGCGAACCGCAGCGCGCCGCTGAACCGCACGCCGTCGCCCGCTGGTGCCAGTGCGGACGGCTTGGGGACAGTGGTGGTGGCGAGCGGGATGGTGGTGGTCGTGGCGCCCGCGGGTGCGCGCGGCACCGCAGCCGCCTGCGTCGGACGTGCGGCTTGAGCGTGGGGAACCGGGACGGGCGCAGGGGGTGCACTGGTGGTGGTCCCGGCCGGGACCGAGCTGGTCGCGGCGATCGGCGCCTCCTCCACGGGGTCGCTCGGGGACGCCGACCTGACGGCCGTGACCGTGACGGCGGTGACGGCGACGGCGACCGGAACCGCCGCGTACTGCAACACCTTGAGCCACCGGGGCTTGGCCGACTCTCCCATGTAGACGTTGTTCACCGACGTGGCCTGCAGCGACGTGCCGACGACATCGCAGCTGATGTCGTTGTCGGACGACTGGTCGGAGTATGTCAAGACTGGCCCCTGCCCCCGGACTGCGGATGTTTGATACGCAGATCGGGGCGCCGTCACGAAGTGTTACGGGCACGAACGAATTCGTTCGGCAGCTATCTACCGGCCCTTGAACTCCGGCTTGCGCTTCTCCGCGAACGCCCGGGGGCCCTCCTTGGCGTCTTCGCTGGAGAACACCTCCATGCCCAGGCGAGCGTCCACTGTGAACGCCTCGTTCTCGTGCATCACCTCGGTCTCCCGCATGGTCTGCAGGATCTTCCGCACCGCGATGGGCCCGTTGGCCGTGATCAGCGCGGCGAGTTCGAGGGCCTTGTCCAGCGCCTGGCCGTCCGGCACCACGTGTCCGATCAGCCCGATCTCCTTGGCCTCCGCGGCCCGGATGTGCCGCCCGGTCAGCAGGAGGTCGGCCGCGACCGTGTAGGCGATCTGGCGCGGCAGCCTCACCGCCGAGCCGCCCATCGGGAACAGGCCCCACCGGGCCTCGGAGACGCCGAACCGTGCGCTCTCGCCGGCCACCCGGATGTCCGTCGCCTGCAGGATCTCCGTGCCGCCCGCGACCGCGGGTCCTTCCACCGCGGCGATGAGCGGTTTCGTCAATCGACGACCTTTGAGGAGTGATTCGATGACGGAGAAGTCGAACCTGCCGGCGTTCTCGCTGGGGTGGTGGGACGTCATGGCCTTCAGGTCCGCGCCCGCGCAGAACGAGCCGCCCGCTCCGGTGAGGACGCAGACGCGGACGTCCGGATCGGAGTCCACCCGGTCCCACGCGTCCTTCATGATGGCCAGCATGGGGCCGGACAAGGCGTTGCGGACCTCTGGGCGGTTCATCGTGACGACCAGGACGTTGTTGTCCACCAAGTCCACCAACGCGTGTGGTTCTGTCGTGGTCGTCATTCGCGCGCCTCCTGGATCGAGTCTGACCGCACGGGGGATTGTCGAGAACAGTAACACGTTCTACTTTGCCTACCATGGCCCTCAACGTCGCAGACCTCGTTGAACACGCCGCCGACACCGTGCCCGACAGGACCGCGCTCATCTGCGGCCCCAAGCGGGTCACCTACGCCGAGCTGGAGTCGCGAGCCAACAAACTGGCTCACCACCTGGCAAAGAACGGCGTGACGCAAGGTGCGCACGTGGGGCTCTACGCGCGCAACTCGATCGAGTTGGTCGAGGCCATGCTCGCGGTCTACAAGCTGCGTGCCGTGGCGATCAACGTGAACTACCGCTACACCAAGAACGAGTTGCAATACCTCTTCGGTGAAGCGGACCTGACCGCTCTCGTACACGAACGGCGGTACGCGCCGTTGGTCGCGGAGGTCGGCGCGCCCGGTCACACGGTCGTCATCGACGACGAGACCGAGGAACCTTTCGAGGGCGCGGACTACGAGACGGCGCTGGCGGAGGAGTCCGGCGAACGGGACTTCGGGCCGCGCAGCCCCGACGACCTCTACATCCTGTTCACCGGCGGCACGACCGGCATGCCCAAGGGCGTGATGTGGCGGCACGAGGACGTCTGGCGCACGCTCGGCGGCGGCATTGACTTCGTCACCGGCGAACGGCTGACCGACGAGTGGCACCAGGCCAACTCCGGCAAGGACTACGGGCTCATCAGGCTGTGCCTGCCGCCGCTGATCCACGGCGCGGCGCAGTGGGCGGTGCTCGGCGCGTTGTTCAGCGGCAGCACGGTGGTGCTGGTGCCCAAGTTCGACCCCGCCGAGATCTGGCAGGTGATCGAAAGGGAAAAGGTCCAGGTCGCCGTCATCACCGGTGACGCCATGGGCCGGCCGCTGATCGAGGAGTTCCAGCGCGGCACGTACGACGCCTCGTCGCTCTACATCCTCAACAGCAGCGCGGCGTTGTTCTCGTTCACGGTGAAGAAGCAGTACCACGAGCACCTGCCGCACACGACGCTGCTGGAGTCGATCGGGTCGAGCGAGACCGGGTCCACGGGCATCGGCGCGGTGCCCAAGGAGATGGTGAAGACCGACGGCACCAAGGTGAAGCTCAACGAGGACACCATCGTCATCGACGAGGACGGCAACAAGCTCGAGCCGTCGCCCGGGGTGATCGGCAAGCTGGCGCGCGGCGGGCACATCCCGCTCGGCTACTACAAGGACCCCGAGAAGACCGCGCGGATGTTCGTCGAGGTCGACGGCAAGCGCTTCACCGTGCCCGGCGACTTCGCCCGGTTCGAGGAGGACGGCGACATCACGTTGCTGGGGCGGGGCAACACCTGCGTCAACACCGGCGGCGAGAAGGTCTTCCCGGAGGAGGTCGAAGGGGTGCTGAAGTCGCACCCGGACGTCTTCGACGCGCTCGTGATCGGCATTGCCGACGACCTGCTCGGCCAGCGCGTCGGCGCGATCGTCCAGCCGCGCGACGGTGCCACGCCGACACTGTCCGAACTGGACGCTCATGTCCGCGAGTCGCTCGCGGGCTACAAGGTGCCGCGGTCGTTGTGGCTCGTCGGCGAGATCGGCCGCACCCCCAGCGGCAAACCCGACTACCAGTGGGCGAAGCGCCACGTGGAGGACCATGCGCACCAGCCTGTGTGACGAGCTCGGCATCGAGCACCCCGTCTTCGGCTTCACGCCGTCCGAGCACGTGGCGGCGGCGATCAGCAGAGCGGGCGGACTCGGTGTCCTCGGGTGCGTGCGGTTCAACGACGCGGAGGACCTCGACCGCGCGTTGACGTGGATGGACGAGAACACCGACGGCAAGCCGTACGGCGTCGACATCGTCATGCCCGCCACCGTGCCGAAGGAAGGCACGCAGATCGACCTGGCCGGGCTCATCCCGCAGAGCCACAAGGAGTTCGTGCAGCAGACGTTGCTGAAGCTCGGCGTGCCACCGCTGCCGGACGGCGAGGGCGGCGAGGGCGTGCTCGGCTGGCTGCACTCCGTCGCGCGCTCGCACGTCGACGTGGCGCTGGAACACCCGATCCGCCTGATCGCGAACGCACTGGGCTCACCGCCCGCGGACATCATCGAACGCGTGCACGCCGCCGGAGTCCCGGTGGCGGCATTGGCGGGCAAGGCCGAACACGCGCGACGGCACGTGGCCAACGGCGTCGACATCGTGGTGGCACAGGGCTACGAGGCCGGTGGTCACACCGGCGAGGTCGCGACCATGGTGCTCGTGCCGGAGATCGTCGACTCGGTGGACGTCCCGGTGCTCGCCGCCGGCGGCATCGGCTCGGGACGCCAGGCCGCCGCGGCGATGGCGCTGGGCGCGTCCGGCGTGTGGATGGGCTCGTACTGGCTCACCACCGCCGAGTACGCCCTGGGCAACTCGAGCACGCAGCAGGCGTTGCTGGCGGCGGGTTCCAGCGACACCGTGCGCACCCGCATCTACACGGGCAAACCCGCGCGGCTGCTGAAGACGCGGTGGACCGAGGCGTGGACGTCCGCGGAGGCGCCGGAGCCGTTGCCGATGCCGTTGCAGAACCTGCTGGTCAGCGAGGCGCACCAGCGCATAGCCCGGTCGGACGACCCGTCCGTGGTCTCGATGCCGGTCGGGCAGATCGTCGGGAGGATGAACGAGGTGCGGCCTGTGGCGGAGGTGATGGCCGATCTGCTCGCGGAGTTCGACGAGACGGTGAAGAGGCTGGCGTCGCTGGGCCGCTGAGGTGTGGGTTAGGGTGTGCGGAGATCCGTTCTGGGGGGAACACCTTGAAGCGCACCCGTGCTCTTTTGTCGTGCCTGCTCGTCGTCGCGTCGGGGCTCGCCACGCCGCAGACCGCGGCGGCGGCCGTGTGCCAGTACGAGCGGCGTGACCTGCCTGTTCCGGCTGAGTCGGGGAGCGTCGTCACCCTGGGCGGCAGCGCCGACGACAGCCGAGTCGTCGGCCTCGTCGACAAGCAGGGGTACGGCCGCGGAGCGCTGTGGGTGAACGGTGCCCTGAGCGAGTTGCCGCCGCCCGCGTCACCCGTCGACCACATCATTCCGCAGAGCGTCAACAACTCCGGCGTCGTCGTCGGATTCGAACAGCGCGACAACGGCCTGGACGGCGTCGAGTACCGCGCTTTCCGGTACGAGAACGGCGCCTACACCTTCCTGCCGGGTCCGCGGTCGAAGGCGATCTCCGTCAACGCCGCGGGCGACGTCCTGGTCGCCATGTGGGAACGGGGCGACTCGTCGGACAGTGCCAGCGTCGTGCTGTGGCAGGCCGACGGAACCACCACCAGGTCCCTCGGCCGGGGCAAGGCCATCGGGGTCAACGACCAGCGCAAGGTCGTGATCCAGGGGATCTGGGAGACGTCGCTGATCGACGCGACCACCGGGACGACCAGGACGATCCCCGGCCAGCCCGCGCACGTGCGGCTCGACGGCGACCGCGTGTTCCTCGGTGAGGTCGGCCCGGACTGGAAGAGCACCATCACCGAGTGGACTCTCAGGGGCGTGAAGGTCGCCACTTACCCCGGCGGCACTGTTCCGTTCGGCCGCAACAGTCACGGCATCTTCTTCGGCACCTACCGCCCGAACAGCTCCTCCACCGAGATGCCCAGCGTGTGGAGCGGCGCCGAGCGCACCGAGGTGGCGGCTGACCAGCTGCCGTTCTCGACCGCCTACGGAGATGTCATGGACGACGGCACCTTGATCGGCACCTACGGCGGCGCGGACTCCAACGGCCGCCCCGCCCTGTGGGTCTGCGGCTGATCACAGCACGGCGCTGAGCTTCAGCAGCTGGGCGGTCGCCCCGCCCAGCTCGAACTCGTTGCGCTTCGCCGCCGTGAAGTAGCGGTGCACCCCGTGGCTCATGTCGATGCCGGTACCGCCGTGGACGTGCACGGCGGTGTGCGCGACGCGGTGGCCGGCGTCGGCGGCCCAGAACTTCGCCGTGGCGACCTCGGCCGCCGCGTCCAGGCCTTCGGAGAGGCGCCAGGCGGCCTGCCAGAGGGTCAGGCGGATGGCCGCGACGTCGATGTACGCATCTGCCAGACGTTGTGCCACGGCCTGGAAGCTGCCGATGGGCCGGTCGAACTGCACACGCGTGCGGGCGTACTCGGCCGTCAGTTCCAGGGCGCGTTCGGTCACGCCGAGCTGCAGCGCGCACAGGCCCAGCGTGTACCGGGTGACGAGCCAGTCGGGGGAGAGGCCGGGCACGAGGTCGCCACCGGAGAACTCGAAGCATCCCGCGTCGGTGCCGTCGACGAGCTCCTGCGGGGTGATCTCCACCTGGCCGGCGTCGACGACGAACACCTCGTCACCCTGCGCCACCAGAAAAGCGGCGGCGGTGCGCGCGAACGGCACCGCGGTCTTCACGCCGTCGGCCTCGGAGAGCGCCACGGACAGCACGGTTCCCGGCGTCAGCCAGCGGGCACGCTGCTCAGGCGTGCCGAACTCGGCGAGCGCGGTCGCCGCGACCGTCGTGGCCAGGTAGGGCACGTCGGCGACCGCGCGGCCCAGTTCCACGAGCACCGCGCACTGTTCCAGGACGCCGAACTCGTCCGGCTGCTCCGGCACCACGCCGGACTTGACCAGGTCGAGCCACGGCGAGTCCGACGAGTCGAGGATCTTGCGGGTCAGCGCCGCGAGCTCGCGTTGCGCCTCGGTCAGCGTGAAGTCCATGGCATCTCCTACCGAGGTACGGCGGGCAACCCGAGGCCCACGCGCGCGATGATGTCCCGCTGGATCTCGTTGGTGCCGCCGCCGAACGTCAGGATCAACGACGACCGGTGCATCCGTTCCACCCGGCCCTGCAGCAACGCTCCGGGGGAGCCCGCGCGCACGATCCCGTTGGCGCCCAGCACCTCCATCAGCAGCCGGTAGCCCTCGGTCGCGAACTCGGTGCCGAACACCTTGGTCGCGGAGGCCTCGGCCGGGGAGGGGGCCTCGTCGGCACCGGAGGCGATGCGCCAGTTCACGAGCTTGAGGAACTCGGTCTTCGCGTGCACGCGGGCGAGGTGCAGGCGCACCCACTCGTGTTCCGCGGCACCGGTTTCGTCCGCCCATCGACGAACTTCGCGCAACGCGGTCTGCAGCGGCGCGGCCGAGCACAGGGCGACGCGTTCGTGGTTGAGCTGGTTGGTGATGAGCTTCCAGCCCTTGTGCTCCTCGCCGATGAGGTTCGCGGCGGGCACCCGCACGTTGTCGTAGAAGGTGGCGCTGGTCGTGGGACCGGACATGGTCGGCACGGGCGTCCAGGAGAAGCCGGGGTCGGTGGTCGGCACCATGAGGATGCTCAGCCCCCTGTGCCGCTGCGACTCCTGGTCGGTGCGGCACGCGAGCCACACGTAGTCGGCGTACTGGACGAGGCTGGTCCACATCTTCTGGCCGTTGATCACGTACTCGTCGCCGTCGCGGACCGCGCGCGTGCGCAGGGCGGCGAGGTCGGTGCCCGCCTCCGGTTCGGAGTAGCCGATGGCGAAGTGCAGCTCACCGGACGCGATCCTCGGCAGGTAGAAGGCCTTCTGCTCGGGCGTTCCCAGCGACATGATCGTCGGCCCGATGGAGTTCAGCGTCAGGAACGGCACCGGCGCGCCCGCGGCGGACGCCTCGTCCAGGAAGATCAGCTGCTCGATCATCGGACGGTTCCGGCCGCCGTACTCCTCGGGCCAGCCGATGGTCAGCCAGCCGTCGCGGCCCATCTGGCGGACGGTGTCCTTGTAGACGTCGGCGTCCCCGTAGTCACTTCCCCCGGCGAGCCCGGCCCGCCGTTCGGGCGTCATGAGCGCGGCGAAGTACGCCCGCAACTCCTGGCGCAGCCGCTCCTGTTCGGGCGTGAAACCGATGCGCATGACCGCTACTCTAGAACAAGTTCTACTTGATGTCAGGAGGCCGCGATGAAGGTCGGAGTCGACCCTTCGCTGTGCGAGGCGCACGGGGAGTGCATGTCAATCCTGCCCGAGGTGTTTGACCTTGACGACGATGAGGTTCTGCAGATCCGGGACGGTGAGCTGGCCTCCGGTGAGGAAGCGCCGGCGGAACGCGCCGTGGCGGCGTGCCCGAAGGGCGCACTGCGGCTCTCACGCTGATGGGCCTTGTCATGAACAAGAACAGATTCTAGTGTGCGACGGGTACTTCGACCGTGAGCTCAGCGAGGAGTGATACCGGTGAAGGCTGCCGTGCTCAACCAGGTAGGCGACGACAAGCTCGAGCTCCGGGACGACGTGACCACCACTCCGGTGGGTCCGCAGGAGATCCGCATCAGGATCAAGGCGTGCGGGGTGTGCCACAGCGATCTGTCCGCAATGGACGGAACGCTGCCCGCCCTGGCGCCGGGCGTCGTCGGTCACGAGGGCGCCGGTGAGGTCGCCGAGATCGGGAGCGCCGTGACGTCGCTCGCGGTCGGCGACCACGTGGCGATCACCTTCGTGCCGCCGTGCGGGAAGTGCGCCCAATGCGTGACGGGCCAGTCACATCTGTGCCTCGTGCACACCATCTCCGCGTTCACGTCGCCGAGGTTCCTCGTCGACGGCAACCCGGCCTTCGGGTACGCCGGGCTCGGCGCGTTCGCCGAGGAGATGGTGGTGCCGGCCGACGCCGCGGTGAAGATCGACGACGACGTGCCGTGGGACGTCGCCGCGCTGCTGTCGTGCGGCATCCTGACCGGCGTCGGGGCGGTGCTCAACACCGCGAAGGTCGAAGCGGGCTCCAGCGTCGCCGTGATCGGCTGCGGTGGCGTCGGTGTCGCGGTGATCCAGGGAGCCCGGCTCGCCGCCGCGGCGCGGATCGTCGCGGTCGACCCGGTGCTCGAGAAGCACGAGGTGGCGCAGAAGTTCGGCGCGACGCACGCCACGACACCCGACGGCATCGTGGATCTCAACAACCAGCTGAACTCCGGCATGGGCTTCGACTACGTGTTCGACGTCGTCGGACTGCCCGCCACGATCCGCCAGGCGTGGGACCTCACCCGCCGCGGTGGCCACACGGTCGTCGTCGGCGCGGGCCGGGCGGACGCGATGGTGTCGTTCAGCGCCCAGGAACTCTTCCTGCACGACAAGACGTTGCACGGCTCGTTCTACGGGACGGCGAACTTCCGCCGCGACATCCCGCGCATGATCGCGCTCTGGCGGCAGGGCCGTCTCGACCTCGAGGGCATGATCAGCAAGCGGATCAGGCTGGAGGACGTGAACGAGGGACTGCAGGCGCTCAAGGGCGGTGGATCGCTGATCCGCCAGGTCATTCTGTTCGACTGACACATCTCTTCTTGGGAGAGTCTCCTGTGGACCTTGCGGGGAAGGTCGCCGTGGTCACCGGCGCCGGTGCCGGGCTCGGCCGCGCGGAAGCGCTCGAGCTCGCACGGGCCGGTGCGTCGATCGTGCTCAACGACCTGCCGGGATCGGCCGACGCCGCCGCGGCCGAGATCGAGCAGCTGGGCGCGAAGTGCGTCGTGGTCGAGGGTGACGTGGGCGAGCGGGCCACCGCCGACGCCCTCGTCACCGCCGCGATGGAGCAGTTCGGCGGGCTGCACGTCCTCGTGAACAACGCGGGCGTGCTGCGCGACCGGATGCTGTTCAACATGACCGACGAGGAGTGGGACCTGGTCGTGCGGGTGCACCTGCGCGGCCACTTCCTGTTGTCGCGCAACGCCGTCGCGCTGTGGAAGCAGCAGTCGAAGGCCGCGGGCGAACCGGTCTACGCGCGGATCGTGAACACCTCTTCGGAGGCGTTCCTGCTCGGTTCGGAAGGCCAGGCCAACTACGCGGCGGCCAAGGCGGGCATCGCCGCGCTCACCGTGGCGACCGCGAGGGGCACGAGCCGGTACGGCGTGCGTGCCAACGCGATCTGCCCGCGCGCCCGCACCCAGATGACGGCGCACGTGTTCGGCGACGCTCCCGAGGGCGACGACTCGCTGGCGCCCGAGCACGTCGCGAAGTTCGTGGCGCACCTGGCCGGGCCGTCCGGGGAGAAGATCAACGGACAGGTCTTCGTCGTCCACGGCGGCATGGTCGCGTTGATGGCACCACCGACGGTCGAGCGGAAGTTCGCCGCGTTCACCGATCTCGACGGCCACTTCGCCGACCGGGATCCACAAAGGACCTTCGCCTGTACGGAAACGATTTCTCTGTAGGAGGAGCTGTGACGCTCACCGTCCAACCGCACCGCGAGACGCTGGGCCTCAAGGACGGCCGGCTCCTCATCGGGGGCGAGTTCCGCGAGGCGGACGAGACCTGGACCCACCACCACCCCGCGACCGGCGAGGAGATCGGCAGCTTCGCCGTCGCGTCGGCCAAGGACGTGGACGCGGCGGTCCTGGCCGCCCGCAAGGCCTTCGACGAGGGCACCTGGCCCCGCAGCCGGGCGGGCGAGCGCATCAAGGTCCTGCGCAGGTACGGCGACCTGCTGCGCGAGCACTCCGACGAGCTGCGCGGCCTGCAGGCGCTGGACAACGGCGTGCCGCTGTCGTTCGGCCAGATCTACGCCACCTCGGTCGGCATCGCGGCGGACATCTTCGACCACCACGCGGGCTGGATCGACAAGGTCGGCGGCCAGACCCTGCCGCCGTACCAGGGCGGTGACCACCTCGCGATGACGTTCCGCGAACCCGTCGGCGTCGTCGCGGCGATCCTGCCGTGGAACGCGCCGTTCGTGCTGTTCGCCCAGAAACTCGCGCCCGCACTGGCCGCGGGCTGCACGGTCGTGGTGAAGCCGTCGGAGTACGCGTCGTTCTGCGTGATCCGCATGGTCGAGCTGCTGATCGAGGCGGGTCTGCCCGAGGGCGTCGTCAACCTCGTCACCGGCCCCGGGAACCCGACCGGCGAGGCGCTGATCACGCACCCCGGCATCGACAAGATCAGCTTCACCGGCAGCCGCACCGTCGGCCGCCGGATCGTGGAGGCCTCGGCCGGGACGATGAAGCGCGTCTCCCTGGAGCTGGGCGGGAAGTCGCCCGCGATCGTGTTCGCGGACGCCCCGAACGTCGGCCTCGCCGCGATGACCTGCATGGGCATGGTCACGATGGGGCTGTCCGGGCAGGCGTGCGTCGCGCACACCAGGGCGTTGGTGCAGCGGGAGGCGCAGGAGGAGTTCCTCTCGATGGCGCAGATGCTCGCGACCGCGGTGACGTTCGGCGACCCGTTCGACCCGGCCGTGCTCGCCAGCCCGCTGATCAACGCGAAGCAGCTCGACCGCGTGCTCGGCTACATCGAACGAGGCCAGCAGGACGGCGCGCGTCTCGTCACCGGCGGCACGCGGCTCGACGGCGACTACTCGTCCGGGAACTTCGTCGCGCCGACGATCTTCGCGGACGCCACCAACGACATGGAGATCGCCCGTGACGAGATCTTCGGCCCCGTGCTGACGGTCGTGCCGTTCGACACCGAGGAAGAGGCCGTCCGCATCGCGAACGACACCGAGTACGGACTGGGAGCGGGCGTCTACACCAACGACGTGCGCCGCGCGTTCCGCGTCTCGAAGGCGTTGCGCGTCGGGATGGTCGGCATCAACGGCTTCCAGCTCGAACCGCACATCCCGTTCGGCGGCTACAAGCAGTCGGGCCTCGGCCGCGAGGGCGGGCAGAGCGCCTACGAGGCCTACACCGAGCTCAAGACCGTGATGATGCCGCTGACCGACGAGATGATGTAGATGCGGCTGGACGGAAAGGTCGCCCTGATCACCGGCGCCGCCCGGGGTCAGGGCGCGGCCGCGGCACGCCGGTTCGTCGCCGAGGGCGCGCGGGTGATGATCACCGACGTCCTCGACGACCAGGGCAAGGACCTCGCGGCCGAGATCGGTGCGGAGTACTGCCACCTCGACGTGTCGTCGGAGGACGAGTGGGCCGAGGCCGTCGCGTTCACCGTGCAGACGTTCGGTGACATAACGGTTCTCGTGAACAACGCGGGCATCCTGCACTTCTCCGCGCTGGCCGACACGAAGCTCGCCGACTACCAGCGGGTGATCGGCATCAACCAGGTCGGCACGTTCCTCGGCATGCGGTCGGTGGTCGAGACGATGACGCGGGCGGGCGTCGGGTCGATCGTGAACGTGTCGTCCGTCGAGGGCCTGGGCGGCATGCCGTACCTGACGGCGTACACGGCGTCGAAGTTCGCGATCCGCGGCATGACCAAGGTCGCCGCGATGGAGCTGGGCCAGCACGGGATCCGCGTCAACTCCGTGCACCCCGGCGCCATCGACACGCCCATGGTCAGCACGGCGCTGGGGCGGCCGATCGACGTGTCGCCGATCGGCAGGAAGCTGGCGTTGCGGCGGATCGGTCAGCCGGAGGACGTCGCGAACGTCGTGCTGTTCCTCGCCAGTGACGACAGCGCGTACTGCACGGGCGGGGAGTTCGTGGTCGACGGAGGGGCGACGGCGACCCACGCGTTGAACGGGTGACGCACATGCGCACAACAGCGGCAGTCGGTGCCATCGTGGTCTTTCCTCATCGCGTGCCCTGCATCCCGATCGACTGACCGACGCGGGGTTCCCGGACCGCCGGGAACCCCGTTCGTCTCCAAAGCAACCCGCGGCCCGGTTCTGGCGTCTTGATGATCGAGAGGTCTGAACTGGGGAGCACTATTTGAGATCACTACTGTTGACGGCCGCGCTGCTCGTCGGGCTGGCGCCGGCCGCGCTGGCCGCCGAAGAGGCGCAGACGCCCGCACTGGCCTGGCAGGACTGCCAGGACGGGTTCCAGTGCTCGACGGCGAAGGTGCCGCTGGACTACGACCAGCCCTACGGCACGAAGATCGACCTGGCGCTGATCAGGTTGCCCGCGACCGACCCGGCGAAGCGGATCGGCTCGCTGTTCGTGAACTTCGGCGGTCCCGGTGCGTCCGGTGTGGACAGACTGCGGGCGCGTGGCAAGTGGGAGTGGCTGTTCTCGTCCGAGCTGCGGTCGCGGTTCGACGTGGTGTCGTGGGACCAGCGCGGCATCGGCCGTTCGGCGACGGTGCGCTGTTTCGACAGCGTCGAGGAGCAGCAGACGTTCCTCAACTCCATCCCGGTCTACCCGGACACCGCGGCGCAGGAGCCCGCCTTCTACGACAGCTACCGCGAGTTCGTCCAGAGGTGCGAGGCGAAGTCCGGCGACCTGCTGGACCACGTCTCGTCCGCCAACACGGCCCGCGATCTGGACCTGCTGCGCAAGGCCGTGGGCGACAAGAAGCTGACGTACCACGGCATCTCGTACGGCACGCACCTCGGCGCGATCTACGCGAACATGTTCCCGGACAAGGTCCGCGCGCTCGCGTTCGACGGCTCGCTCGACTTCATCGGCAACGCCACCGGGCACGGTGACCAGGGCGCGACCGTGCCGCTGGACACCCGCCAGGACGTGCCGCGTGGTGTCGCCGAGACGTTCGACCAGTTCCTGAAGCTGTGCGCGGCACCGGGCGCCCGGTGCGCGTTCGCCGGGGGAGACCTGAAGCAGAAGTGGGCGGACCTCGTCGCCAAGGTGACGGCGTCGCCCGTCACCACGCCGGACGGCCGGTTCGACCGCGTCTCGCTGATCACCACCGTGTGGGACTCGCTGGCGCAGCCGGACACCTGGCAGGGCCTGGCCGGCGTGCTGCAGGGCGTCTGGGAGGCACCGGCGTCGCTGACGACGACGGCGGCGGCCGACTACACCTCGAACCGGTTCGAGGCGTTCAACGCCGTGCAGTGCTCGGACAGCGACTTCCCGCGCGACGCCGCCACGTACACGAAGTACGGCAGGAGCGAAGACCAGCGCGTGCCCTACTGGGGCCGTGCCGTGGTGTTCGACATGATGGCCTGCGCGTTCTGGCAGGGCCGTGACGACGACCGCTACACCGGTCCGTGGAACCGCTGGACGTCGGCGCCGATCCTGTTCATCAACAGCAGGTTCGACCCGTCGACGCCGTTGCACGGTGCTCGCGACGGTGCCGCCGAGATGGCCCGCACGGGGTTCCTGACCGTCGAGGGGTACGGGCACACCTCCATGTACGTGCGCAGCACGTGCGCGGAGAAGGTGAAGCGGGACTACCTCTTCACCGGTGTGCTGCCGGCTCAGAAGACCTGCGGCATCGACAGCTCGCCGTTCGCCTGACGTCAGGCGAACGTCCAGCGGGACGAGCGCCCGTCCTCGTCCCGCTGGATCCACGTGCCGTCGCCGGGCAGCTCGACGTTCTCCGCTTCTCCGGGAACGTCGAGCTGCCCGAGCACGGCGCCGGACTCCAGGTCCACCACGTGGAAGACGTGGTGCATCTCCTCGTCGTCGCCCTCCCACTCGACGATGACGACGGCCCTGGTGGCGTCGAGGTACCCGCCGCCCCAGCCGACCACGACGAGGGTCTCCTCACCCACCTCTGGCTGCGGCAGGTCGGAGAGCCCGACCGTGCGGGTGCGCTCGCCGGACGGGAACGCGTGGAACGCCACGTCCTCCTGGTCGTGGTCGACCGTCATGAACCCGGTGCCGCCGGGCGCGAAGCCCAGCGCGATGCGGTTGTCCCACGGGTAGGCGCGGACCACGAGCTCCGTTCCGTCGAGATGCCCGAGGAACTGGTAGCTCCCGTCCTGCCCCTCGCCGACGTCGAGCAGCACGTGCACGCCGTCCGGATGCCGGTGGTGGATCGCGCCCTGGCCCTCCGTCGGCAGGGTGGCCTCGGCGACGACCCGCCCGTCGGCCGCGGCGAGCACGAGCCAGCCGTCCCCCTCTCCTTGCCCGAGCATCGAGTCCGGGCGGAAGACCCACACGTGTTCCCCGTCCACGTAGGCGTCACCGCGGGCGATCGACCTCGCGGTGGGAGGGGCGAACGTGTGCTGCCACCGGTCGTACGTCACTTCGGTCTGGGTGACCTCCACGGACGGTCCGTGCTCACGTTCAGGCAGGTCAACGGGTCGCGCTCGCAGAGTTCCCACACGCGGATGCTAAAGGCGCCCCTTGCTCCGCCCGCTCGCGCCTGGCTATGGTAAGAAAACTGAACCGGTAAGAATTCTGAACCAGGAGGCGCCCGTGTCCGCTGTCGCCGCTCTCGCCCGTGAGCTCGCATCCGAGACCGAGGCGTCCCGGGCACTGGCTCCCGCACTGGTCGAGGCGATCCGCGCGGAAGGCCTGTTCCGGCTCGGAGTCCCCGAGGCGCTCGGGGGACCGGAGCGTCCGCCGGCCGAGACGCTGGCCCTCGCCGAGGCCGTCGCCCGTGGTGACGCGTCCGCCGGTTGGTGCGTGTCGATCGCGGCGACCTCCAGCCTGCTCGCCGCCTACCTGCCCGCCGAAGGCGCCGAGGAGGTGTTCGGGGATCCGCGGACGGTCGCCTCCGGGGTGTGGGCGCCGAAAGGCCGCGGTGTCACGGCCGACGGTGGCGTGGTGCTCTCCGGGCAGTGGTCGTTCTGCTCCGGGATCGGGCACGCCGACTGGTTGTTCGCCGGGTTCGTGCACTCCGGCGCGCTGAAGGTGGCCGCGCTGCCCAAGTCGTCGCTGGAGGTGCTCGACACCTGGCACACGACGGGCCTGCGCGGCACCGGGAGCCACGACTGCGTGGCACGAGAGGTGTTCGTGCCCGCGTCGCGGATACTGTCCGTTGTGGACGGTCCGCTGCGGGACGGTGCGCTGTACCGCTTCCCGGTGTTCGGGTTCTTCGCGCTGTCGGTCGCTGCGGCCGCCCTGGGCAACGCCTTCGGTGCGGTGGACGACTTCGTGGCCCTCGCCGGGCGCAAGCCGCTCGGGTCGAGCCGCACGCTGGCCGAACGCGGGTCCACCCAGGCCGCGGTGGCCTCGGCGTCGGCATCGCTGCGGGCCGCGCGGGCTTTCTTCTACGAAGCGGTCGCGGAGGCGTGGGAGGCGGCGCAGGGGAGTGACCCGGTGCCGGTCGAGGCACGGGCCGGAGCGCGGCTCGCGGCCACGCACGCGACCCGGACGGCTCGTGAAGCCGTCTCCGCGCTCTACGACCTCGCCGGTGGCGGCGCGATCTACGACGGGGCGGCGATCCAGCGGCGTTTCCGGGACGCCCACACGGCTTCCGCGCACTTCCAGGTCAACGCCGCCTCGTTCGAACTGCCCGGTAAGGTGCTGCTCGGCGTTGCCGCCCAGACGGAGCAGCTGTGACGTCGGTCGGCGTGGTGACGCCGTTCTGGCTCGACCGGCCGCCTTCGGAGGCGGTGGACGTCGCCGTCGCGGCCGACGAGACCGGGTTCGAGACGTTGTGGATCGGGGAGATGGCGACGTTCGACGCTTTCGCCCTGGCCGCGGCGGTGGGCCTGCGGACGTCTCGCATCTCCTTGAAGATCGGGCCGCTCGCCGCCGGCGTGAGGAGCCCGGTCGCGCTGGCGCTCGGACTGTCCACTGTGGTCGCGATGACCGGGCGGCAGGCCGGGCTGGCGCTGGGCGCTTCGAGTCCGCGGATCGTGAGCGGGTGGCACGGCCGGGAGTGGGAACCGGTCCGGCGCATGCGGGAGACGGTCGCGGCCACGAGGGCGCTCCTGAACGGGGACCGGGTGGCGGGCTTCCGGTTGCAGCAACCCGTTCCGGGGACGCCGATCTCGGTGGCGGCCTTCGGGCCCGCGATGACGCGGGTGGCGGCGGAGGCGGGGGACGAGGTGGTGCTCAACCTGGTCAGCGCCGATCACGTGGCCGACGTCCGTCAGCGCGTCGGCGACACTCCGCCCCTGGCCGTCTGGATCCCGGCGGCCCTCGACCCCGGCGCCGACACCCTGCGGCAACTCCGTTCCCAGCTCAGCGTCTACCTCTCCCCACCGGGCTACGGCGAGATGTTCACCGCGCTGGGCCATGGCGACCTCGTCGACCAGGCGAGAGCGGGCAGGCCCCGCGCCGAGCTGGCCCGGGCCATCCCGCTCGACCTGATCGAGGCCGTCGGCGCCATCGGGTCGGCCGGCGCCATTGCCCGCCGCGTCGAGGAGTACTTCGCGGCGGGAGCCGGGCACGTCGGCCTGGTCCCCGCGACGGCCGAGGACCCGGCGGGCCGCAGAATGCTCACCACGCTCTCCCCGCTGCTGACGAAGGACCGCCGATGATCGACTCCGACGCCCACGACCGCCGGTTCCGCGGCGAGTCCGTCGGGCGCGCGCTCGACCTCGTGGGGGAGAAGTGGACCCTGCTGATCCTGCGCGAGGCGTTCTTCGGCGTGAAGCGGTACGGGCAGTTCGTGCGCAACCTCAACGTTCCCAGACCGACGTTGTCCGCGCGGCTCAAGACGCTGGTCGAGGCCGGGCTGCTGCAGCGCGTGCCGTACGCGGAGGACCGCGACGAGTACCGGCTCACCGAGGTGGGGCTGGAGTTGTTCCCCGCCATCGTGATCCTCATGAAGTGGGGCGACGCGCACGTCCCCGACCCGGACGGGCCGCCGGTCAGGCTCGACCACAACACCTGCGGCAACCCCGCCGACGCGTTCCTCGCGTGCCGCTGCTGCGGTGAGGAGATCACCGCGCACAACGTGACGGCCCATCCCGGGTGACCTACGTTGGGGTTCATGCGCAACCCGCTGAGTCAGGCGTCGCTTCCACGGTTACGGCGACGCACGAGCGTGAAGTGGCGGGAGTTCCCCGAGGACGTGCTCCCGCTGTGGGTGGCCGAGATGGACGTCGACCCGGCTGAGCCGATCAAGCGGGCCCTCGTCGACGCCCTGGAGCTGGGCGACACCGGCTACCCGGCCGGGACCGCCTGCCAGGAGGCGCTCGCGGCGTTCGCGGAACGGCGCTGGGGCTGGAAGCTCCCGCTGGACCGGACGGCGCTGGTGTCCGACGTGATGCTCGGCGTCGTGGAGCTGATCAAGCTGGTCTCCGGGCCCGGCGACCCGGTGATCGTCAGCCCGCCGGTGTACCCGCCGTTCTACCTGTTCGTCCGCAGCACGGGCCGCGCGGTGATCGAGGCACCCCTGACGAACGGGCGCCTCGACCTCGGCGCGATCGAGCGGACGTTCCAGCACGTCAAGGCCGACCGGCCCGTCTACCTGCTGTGCAACCCGCAGAACCCGACCGGCGCCGTCCACACCGCCGAGGAGCTCACGGCGCTCGCCCGGCTGGCCCGGACGTACGGCGCGCGAGTGATCGCCGACGAGATCCACGCGCCGCTCGTCGCCAAGAGCGCGCGGTTCGTGCCGTACCTGAGCGTCGACGACCAGGGCATGTGCCTCATGTCCGCGTCGAAGGGCTGGAACCTGGCGGCCGTGCGCGCGGCGGTCGCCATCTCGAACACCGACGAGCTGTCGAGGCTGCCCGAGGAGGTCAGCCACGGCCCGAGCCACTTCGGCACGATCGCGCACGCGGCCGCGTTCCGGGAGGGCGGCGAGTGGCTCGACGCGCTGCTCGACGGCCTCGACGAGAACCGGAAGCTGCTCGCGAACCTGCTCGCCGAACACCTGCCCGAGGTCGGCTACGAACCCTCCGAAGCGACCTTTCTCGCGTGGCTCGACTGCCGGGCGATCAGCGACGACCCGGCCGCCTTCTTCCTCGACCGCGGCAGGGTCGCCCTGATGTCGGGCACCGGGTTCGGCAGCGGGGGAGAGGGCCACGTCCGGTTCAACCTCGGCACGTCGCCGGAGATCATCACGGAGGCCGTGCGCAGGATGGCTGCCAGCCGCTGACAGCGCGCTGCCAGCGGCCTGCCAGCGCGCGGGCGCACAGTTCACCCTGAACCACAGGGAGGAACGATGGCACTCGCGATCAGGGCTGAAGGCCTGGTCAAGCACTACGGGGAGACCAAGGCGCTGGACGGCGTCGACCTCGAGGTGCCGGAGGGGAAGGTCGTGGGTGTGCTCGGGCCGAACGGCGCGGGCAAGACCACGGCGGTGCGGGTGCTGGCCACGTTGCTGCGCCCGGACGCGGGGCACGCCACGGTCCACGGGCACGACGTGCTCAAGGATCCGAGGGCGGTCCGGTCGCTGATCGGCCTGACCGGCCAGTACGCGTCGGTGGACGAGGACCTCTCCGGCACGGAGAACCTCGTGCTGCTGGCCCGCCTGCTGGACTTCTCCCGTGCGGGGGCACGGGCGAAGGCGGCGGAGCTGCTGGAGCGGTTCGAGCTCACCGACGCCGCCGGACGGGCCGCCAAGACGTACTCGGGAGGCATGCGCCGCCGGCTCGACCTCGCGGCCAGCCTCGTCGGCAACCCGTCCGTGCTGTACCTGGACGAGCCGACGACCGGGCTCGACCCGCACGCCCGCAACGAGGTGTGGGCGGTGGTGCGCAAGCTCGTCGCGAACGGCGTGACGGTCCTGCTCACCACGCAGTACCTGGAGGAGGCCGACCAGCTCGCCGACTCGATCACGGTGTTCGACCACGGCCGCGTCGTGGCCGAGGGCCGGCCGGACGAGCTGAAGCGCCGCGTGGGCGGGCAGACGCTGCAGGTGCGGCCGACGTCGATGCGCGACCTCGACGTGGTCCACCGGATCCTCGGTGACCTGACCGGGGCGCGGCCGACCCGCGACGACGACACGGGGTTGCTGACGGCACCTGTGAACGACCCGGTGCTGCTGTCCACTCTGGTCCGCAAGCTCGACGAGGCCGGCATCACCGCGGACGAGCTGGCGCTGCGGCTGCCCTCGCTCGACGAGGTCTTCCTCGCGCTCACCGGCAAGCAGACCGAAGGGAGCCTGGCATGAGCACCATCGCGTTGGACAGGGGCATGCGCCACGGCTTCTCGCTGGCCTGGCGGGGAATCCTCAAGATCCGCAAGAACCCCGAGCAGCTGATGGACGTCACGCTCGCGCCGATCATCTTCCTGGTGATGTTCACGTACCTGTTCGGCGGCGCGCTCGCCGGCAGCACGGACAGCTACCTGCAGATGCTCGTGCCCGGCATCATGGTGATGAACATCCTGCAGGCCAGCATGACCGCGGGCGTGCAGATGAACACGGACGTCTCCAAAGGCGTGTTCGACCGGTTCCGCTCGATGCCCATCGCGCGCTCGGCGCCGTTGGTCGGGGCGGTGCTCGCGGACATCGTGCGGTACGTGGTGTGCATCGTCGTGCTGCTGGTGGTCGCCACGATCATGGGCTTCCGCATCCAGACCGGACCGGTCGAGCTGCTGATCGCGTCCGGGCTCACGATCGCGTTCGGGCTGTGCTTCTGCTGGGCGTCGGTGTTCGTCGGCATGCTGCTCAAGACGCCGCAGGCCGTGCAGGGCATGATGTTCGTGCTGATCATGCCGCTGACGTTCGGCAGCAACGTGTTCGTCGGCACCTCGACGATGCCGGGCTGGCTCAAGGCGTGGGCGGACATCAGCCCCGTCAGCCTGCTCTCGGACGCGCTGCGCGGACTGCTCAACGGCGGCGCGATCGCCGGGCCGCTCACCGGCTCGGTGATCTGGATGGCCGGCGCGGTCGCGGTGTTCTTCCCACTGGCGATGTGGGCGTACCGCAAGCGCGTCTGATCTCCTCGCGGACCGGGGCGGGCCTCAGCTGTCGAGGCCCGCCTCGTCGCGTATCCGGTGCAGCGCCTCGGCTTTGGTGATCGTCAGCCGGTCCGGCTCACCGAGCTCGGCGACGAGGCTCCGCACGTCCGGGTCGCCCATGTCGAGACGGCCGCGGATGACCTGGGCCAGCGCCAGCAGCCGCACGGTCGCGTCGGCGCGGCCCTGCGCGTGCCGGACCAGGGCGAGCAGTTCGGTGACCGTCGCGAGGTCCGGCATGTCGGCGCGTTCCGACGTCGTCCGGACGGCCACGCAGGCGAAGGCCGCGGCGTCGTCGAACCTGCCGTCGGCGAGCGCGATGCGCGTGTCGAGCATGGCGATCCACTCCGCGACGAACGACCCGAGCACGGACGACGTGGTGGCGCGCCGCTTGAACGACGCGCTCAGCGCACGTGCCTCCTCGACCCTGCCCGCGCGCAGCTCGACCTCGGCCTTCGCGTAGTCGAGCATCGTCGACAGCTGGTCGTTGCCGACGTCCCGGACGAACGACTCCGCGGCGGCCACCTCGCGCGCCGCCGCGGCGTGGTCGCCCATCCGCGCGTACTCCACCGCGAGCCGCCAGCGCTGCTGCACCGCGTCGTCCTGGGACCTCAGCTCCGTCGCCACCGCCAGACCGCGCTCGTACAGGTCGATCGCAGCCTGGTTGTCCCCGGTGTGCGAGACGAACGCGGCCTTCATGCCGAGCGTCATCGCCGAACCCCACCGGTCACCGATGGCCGTGAACTGGTCGTACGCGCGGTCGCGGGCCCGTTCGGCTCCGTCGAGGTCACCCTCGTCGACCAGCATGAAGCTCAGCGCCCACTCCGCGCCCGCCCGGGACCACGGGTCCTCGCTCGCGGCCGCCCGCTGCACCTCGCGCCGCGCGAGCTCGAAGTTCTGGCTCAGGAACGCGAGCATCGGCAGTGCGATCGCGAGCGACGGGTACTTCTGGACGGCACCGCTGTCGACGCAGCTGTCGATGACGGCCGCGGCCTCCACGGCGTCCGTCACGCCGGGCACCGCGGCCATGATGAGCTGCATCGCCCGGAACGTCGCGTACCGGTCCGCCGGCAGCAGGTCGCCGAGCGCGAGCACGTCGCGCACCGACATCTCGGCGCGTTCGTTGTCGCCCTTGACGAGCCAGTACCAGAACGTGGCACCGAGCAGGTCCGCCGCCAGCTCGACCTCGCGGTCGTCGATCGCCCCGCGCAACGCGGCCACGACGTTGTCCTGCTCCGCCTCGTAGACGTCGATCGCCTCGAGCTGGCGGGCGGTGCGGGTGAGCGGCTCCCACCGTTCGGTCAGCTCGCGGTAGTAGTGCCGGAACCGGCCGACGACCTCCCGCTTCTCCTCGGACGCGACGAGCTGCTCGTCCGCGTAGACCCTGATCGTCTCCAGCATCCGGTAGCGCGGTTCGCCGTCGAGCTCGACGACGTCCACGATGGACTTCTCGACCAGGGACGTGAGCACGTAGAACGGGTCCGGCAGGCAGACCGCCTCGATCGCGGCGAGGTCGGCGCCCGCGGGGAACACCGCGAGCCGCCGGGCGAGCCGCAGCTCCTCCTCCGTCAGCAGGTCCCAGCTCCACTCGACGACCGCGCGCAACGTGCGCTGGCGCGGCAACGCGGTGCGGCTGCCCGAGGTGAGCAGCCGGAACCGGTCGTCGAGGCGCTGGGTGATCTGCCTGACCGTCATCGACCGCAACCGCGCCGCCGCCAGCTCCAGCGCGAGCGGCATGCCGTCGAGCCTGCGGCAGATCAGCCGGACGTCGTCCACAGTGGACTCGTCGAGCCGGAAGCCGGGCTTCACGGCGCCGGCCCGGTCGAGGAACAACCGCACGGCGCCGAACCCGGACACGTCCGCCTGCCCGTTCGGCACGGCGAGAGGACCGATGGGGCACAACGACTCGCCGTCGATCGCGAGCGGTTCCCTGCTGGTCGCGAGCACGCGGAGGTTCGGCACCCGCCGCAGCAGCTCGGTGGTGAACTCGGCCGCCGCGCTGATGAGGTGCTCGCAGTTGTCCAGCACCAGCAACGACTCCCCGGCGCCGAGCACCTCGGCGATCCGGTTCATGCCCTCGCTGGCCCGCCGCCGCGGGTCCCCGGCGAACGTCACCTCGAACGCGCTGAGCACCGCACCGGCCAGGTCCTCCGCCGCCCGGATGCCGGCGAGCGCCGCGAACCACACGCGTCCCTTGCCGTGCAACGGATGCCGAGCCGCGACCTCGGTCGCCAGCCGCGTCTTGCCCGCACCACCGGGCCCGACCAGCGTCACCAGCCGGGCCTGCCCGAGCAGCCCGGAGATCTCCGCGAGCTCGTCCTCCCGCCCCACGAAGCTGGTGAGCCGCACCGGCAACCGGTCGACCACGGCACGAGGTCCCAGCTCCCCGCGCAACGCCGCCACGTGCACGTCCTGCAGCTCCTGCGACGGATCGACACCCAGCTCGTCGGCCAGCCTGCCGCGCACCTCGGCGTAGACGTGCAACGCGTCGGACTGCCGTCCCTGCGCGCACAACGCCCGCATCAGCGACCCGGCCAGCCGCTCCCGCAACGGATGCTTCTCGTACAACGCCGTCAGTGCGGCGACGTCCAGCTCGCCACGATCCTCCTCGACGGACAGACGCGCCTCGTCGAGCCGCGCGGCCGTGGGCCCGGCGAACGGCGCCTCCCGCACGTCGGCCAGCGCCTCACCACGCCACAACGCGAGCGCCTCGTCCAGCCTGCCTGCCGCGCGGAGCCGTTCGAACCGGAAGACGTCGACGTCGTCGGTCGCCACACCCAGCCGGTAACCACCCGGCTCCAGTGCGACAGGACAGACCTTGCGCAGCCGCGACACGAGCGACTGCAGCGCGTTCACGGCGTCGGCCGGCGGCTGCTCACCCCACAGGTCGTCGATCAGCGTCGTCGTCGGCACCGGGCGGCCGGGGTCGAGCGCGAGGCGGGCGACGAGCATGCGGACGCGGGCACCACCGATGTCGACCGGTGTGCCGTCCTCGGTCTCGACGGTCGTCGGGCCCAGCAATGCCACGCGCACAGGCACAAGCTTTCCAGACGGCGCCGCGGCGGTGGGCCGAACCGCCCGCCCGGCCATGCCAGCCGATCAAGGAATTCGATTCGTTTTCCTGATTCGAGCGATCTGAAGCGGGGCCGAACGGGTGATGAAGGACATTCGCCATTGCCTGGAGTAACGCTGGGCGACGACCGCTCGATCACATTGGCGCCTGGATGTGGTGAAAAGCGATCGAGCGCTGCCGGGGCGTTCGTTCGTGGTCTGCTTAAAAGGACAAGAGAATGCGTGGAGGCTGTCTTCCATTCATTCTGAACTGCTGTTATGTCGAAAAGTGGACATCTGGGCGAGACTTTCTGGACAGAAGAAGGACAAAGTCCTCGATGCTGTCGTCCACCCGTGCCGCCGTGCTGAGCGGAGAGGATGAACCGTGCCCGGAGAAAGCTTGGACGTTCTGACGGGATCAGCTGTCCCTGGGCAGCGAGGTCTTAGTTGTCGCGGATGTTCCGCGCCGCGGGAAATCGGCGACAGGTTCTGCGGAGGCTGCGGGCTGCCGGCCGACGCCGTCGTGGTGGCGAGCACGCCCGCCCCACCTGTCTCCGCACCACCGCCGCGGCGGGAACAGCGACCCGGCCCGGACATCGGTGAGGTGACTCGGCTGAGCGGCACGGCGAGGCAGACGGCCCTCGTGTCGTTGCTGGCCACGTCGGCACGCATGTGCGTGGCGTGTGGCGCAGACCTGGCCGCGGACCGGCCGTGCACGGAGTGCGGAACTCCGCCCGACTTCCTGGCCGTTCCACCGCAGGACGCGCTGGGAGGCGTGTTCGAGTACCGCAAGATGCTGCGGAAGCGGCGTGCCATGCGCATCGGCACGAGCGAGGACGGCCCGCTCTTCCTCCTGCACGACGGCACCGTCGAGCCCCGTGATCCGGCCACGCTGAAGCCGGCCCCGTTCCCGTTGCCGGTGGCAGAACACGACTTGCTGAGTCCCGCGGGCGCAGTGTTGCGCATCGCGCTCGCCTCGGAGTCGTCGTGGCAGGTCAGCCTGCCGTGGACGTCCAGCGTGCTGCTCGACCACGCCTTCGCACACGCTCGGTCCCACTCCGGGCTCGGCCGACGTCTCGCGCTGGACGCGATGAACCTCGGCCACGTCGAACTCGCGGCCCACTGCGGGCTCGGCGAATCGGAACAGGCCTGGCTGCGGCTGGTCTCGGCGGCACGGCGCGGCGACGTCGCCGACCTGGTCGAGGCGGCCGCCGCGCTGCCATCGGACAGGTACCGGCACAAGATCGCGGCTCTCGCGCCGTTCTCGGGCGCGTTGCGCGGTGTTCGCGGTGCGGCGGAACGACTCGCACCGTCACTGGCGGCGTTCGCGGAGACCGAACCACTCGCGGGCCTCCTGCAGCGTGCGCTCGGCATCACCGCCACCACGCCTGGCCGGCGGCGTGGGGACGTCGCGTTGCTGGCAGGGCTGGTCAACGCGCCCGCGCCGGTTCTCGCGCTCGCCAGCGCGCCGTTGACCGAGATCGGTCCGGAGGACGCACGGTTGCTCGGCGCCAGAGGCAAGGTCGCGGCACTGCACGGTACGCCTGCCACGGCCCTCGTCTCCGTGAGTGACCTGGATGCCGCTCCACTGTCCGTCGTGGATGGCCTGGTCGACGCGGGAGTCCTGACCGCGCACCAGGTTCAGAACCTGCGCCGTACACCGGACGAGATCGCCTACCTGCTGGCGAGGACCAGCCCGCAGGACCTCACCGACGAGCAGGTGGTCCAGGCGGGCCACGTGGACGAGCAGGTGCGGCGCGCCTACGAACGCGGGGTCGCCGACGCGGGGGAGAAGGCTCCGGACAGCGTGATAGGCCGGCACCTGCTCGCTCTGGACGCGTTGTCCCGCAACAGGCTCGACGACGTGCGGACCGACGAGACGCTGCCCGAGCACGCCGAGACCGTCGGCCGGCTGGCCACCGGCCTGCGGCGAGCCGCGGAGTCGGGGAACGCGACCGCCGCGCTGGACGAGGTCGTCCTGGCCGATCGCACCACGTGGCAGCCCCTCGCCACCGCGCTGGGCGCCGGCGCGTTGTTGCACGGAGAGGTCGTACGGCACCGATTCCCGGCCTTCGCCGACTGGCTTTCCCTGGTGGCGGCGCGGGAACGGCTGTTCGTCGCCGACTGGTCCGGTGCCGCGCAGGAGGCGAGGAACTGCCTCGCGCACGCCTCCGACGAGGCCGTGCGCGACGAAGCGCACAACCTGCTCGCCTGCGCTCTGCACCACCTGGCGCAGCACGGAGCGGCGCTGGCCGAGTTGGAGGCGGCGATCGAGGGCGAGTACTCGGTCGCCTTGCTCGCCAACATCGCGGTCGTCGCTATGCACCTCGACCGCGAACTCGGCGCCCGGCACCTCGCGAGGGTTGTGCGCGAAGCGCCGTCACAGGCGATGCGGGTCAACGCCGCGTTGCGCGCACTGCGCATGTGGCGCAGCGACGGCTCGAAGATCTGGGAGGGTGAGGACCGCGCGGCCGACAAACTGCCCGCGATGCTGCGCGAACCGTTGCGCACGGTCGTCACGCAGCCGATCGGTCTCGACGAGTTCCGTGAGGTCGCGGACGTGCTCGCCCGGTTCGACTCGGAGTGGATGCGCGCGCCGCGCAGCCTCGCCGGTTCCCCGCACCACGCGACGCTCGAAGCGTCGTTCTACCGCGCGCGGGCGAGCGAGGACACGTACACGGCGGTCGTGAACGTGCTCGCCACGATCACCGACTGGGCCGGTGCGCCCGACTGGATCCGCGAGGAACGCGACGACCTGGTGCAGCAGACGAAGGAGTACCTGTTCGAGCACATCGACGACCCGGACAACGTCGCCGGGATCGTGGCGCTCGCGATCGCCCGCCAGGTCACCGGCCTCACGCGGTACGACCAGGTCTGCCTGCTGTTGCTCGGGGTCGCGACGCTGACCTACCACGTGACGACTCGTGAGGAGGAGATCGCGGACTCGCTCGTCGACTCCTACCTGACGGCCCGGCGGACGGCCGCGACCCTCGAGGAGGACGACCAGGACAGGCTCGGCTCCCTGCTGAATCTCACGCAGCGCCGCATCGGGCTCAACCTCTACAAGTCGCGGGCGCGCGAGGTCGAGGCGCGCATCGACACCTACAACTCCGCGCTCGGTCTGCTCAACCAGGCGCAGACGGGCAGCCCCGCCTGGTTCGCCGGACGGCAGGAGGTCGCCGAGACCGTCGACATGTGCACGCGGGTCCGCGAGCAGTTGACCCCGTGGCTGCGCGGAGCCGACAGCGAGGACCTGCGCTCGTTGCTCATGGACCTCCTCGACCACGTCCGCGAGCTGGAGACCAAGGCCCGCCGCGTGCTGGGCAACTGAAAGGAGGCAGGAGAATGGACAACCGCAACCCGTACCTGTTGCTGGGCGTGGACTACGGCGCCGACGCCGCGACGGCCCGCCGGTCGTTCGCCCGCGCCGCCAGGAGGATGCGCCGCGCGGGCGGGGACGCGTCGATCTCGATCGAGGACCTCAACCGGGCCCTGCACGAGATCCAGCAACGCGACCACGACCCGGCCGACGCCGTGGACCAGTTCCGCGTGCCGGCCAACCCCGAGGTGTTCCGGCCGGGCCGCACCGGCGCGTTCGCTCCCGGCCCGCTGCCGCTGGCCCGCGCGACCGCCGTCAGCGAGTCCGATGTGGACGTCCTGGAGGACTGGCTCGCGGACGACCTCTGGGAACTGCTGGGCGCCGTCGCACCCCGCCTCACCCAGTTCGACGACGGATACCCCCGGTAGGAGAGGACAGTCGATGACGCGCAGGACCAGGGAAGCCGCAGCCAGGCTGGAGCGGCTCGAGCAGATGGTCGACGGCATCAGCCGGTCGATCGAGAAGATCGAGGTCGCCACGATCGTGCGCGACCCGTCCTCCGGCCTGGCGGCCGAGGCGTACGAGGGACTGCGCAAGCAGGTGATCGCGGCGGCGGGTGACCGGATGAGACACCTGCACCAACTCGCGCGCTTCGCCGAGGCGGTCGACTCGGGGCACGTCGCGGCGTTGCCCGACCTCGTCCGCGAGTGGACGGCGCAGGCAGGTCTGCTCAAGATCCACGACCCGGCTGACGTGCGCTGTTACGAGGTGCTCGGCGGCGAGGGAGACCAGTTGCGGGTGCTGAAGTTCGCCTACGCCGACGAGATCACCGGCCGGGTCATCGTCATGGGCCAGGCAGAGCGGGTGCGGTCCACAGAGGACTCGGGTGCGCACCGGCGGCTGGACGTCGGAGACCAGGAAGAGGTGCGTTCGTGAACCCGTTCGGGATCGACTTCGGCACGACGAACTCCGTGCTGGCCCAGTGGAACGGCAGATCGGTGGACGTGCTGCCGATCGACCGCCCCGCCGACGAGGACTGGGTCGCGATGGGCTTCGACAAGATCATGCCGTCCGTGCTCGGGATCGAGGACTCCGGGGAGACCAGGTTCGGCTGGGCGGCCAAGAAGATGCACAGCGGCAAGCTGGAGGCGGTGAAGCGGCTGTTCGCGACCGAGGAGTTCGTCGACATCGGCGGGCACTCCACGTCCGTCGAGGAGGCTGCCGCGCTGCTGTTCGGTCACCTCCGCAGCGCCTCACCCGGTCTCACCGTGGACCGGGCCGTCGTGACCATCCCGGCGAACAGCCGCGGGCTCGCGCGGTTCCGCACGAAGCTCTGCGCCGGTCTCTCCGGGATCGAGGTGCAGGCGCTGCTGAACGAACCCACCGCCGCGGCGATGGCGTACTCGGTCGACGCGACCCGCGACCAGAACGTGCTGGTCTTCGACTGGGGTGGTGGCACGCTCGACGTGACGGTGCTGGAGACCATCGAGGGCGTGTTCATCGAGCGCGCGTCGAAGGGCATCTCCCGTAGCGGTGGGATCGACCTCGATGCCGCGTTCGGGCAGGCGGTGCTCGACGCGCTGCCCGTGCGGCCCTCGTGGAGTCCGCCCCAGCAAGCGTCGTTCCGGCTGGAAGTGGAACGTGCGAAGATCCTGCTGTCCACTCAGGACGAAGTGAACATGCGACTCCCGGACGGCAGGTACTTCCCCGTCACGCGTGCGATGTTCGTCAAGTCGATCCGGTCGTACCTGGACGAGGCCCGCCGGCCGATCGAGCAGTGCCTCGCCGACCTGTCGATCAGCCCGGACTCGATCGACCAGCTCGTGATGGTGGGCGGCAGCAGCAAGATCCCCGCCGCGCGCACGATGGTGTCGGAGATGCTCGGCCGCGAGCCCGCCGGGGGCTGCGACCCGATGACCGCGGTCGCGCAGGGCGCCGCCATCGCGTCGGCGATCCTGCTGGGGCAGCTGGACAAGGACTTCTTCGTCGCGACCGAGCACGCGCTCGGCACCGTGATCCACGACGACCACCAGCGGGCGAGCTTCAGCGTGCTGATCCCGCGCAACCACCAGTTGCCCGCCAAGGCGACCGACACCTACCACCCGGCGGTGCAGGGACAGAAGGAAGTGCGCATCCGGGTCATCGAGGGCGATCCCGACAAGGGCGTCGACCACGAGGACAACGTGATCCTGCGCGAGTGGAACATCTCGGTCGACCCGGACCTGAGCATCATGGAGAACGCCTTCACGATCACCTACGAGTACAACGTCGACGGCATCCTGCACATCGTCGTGACCGAGATCAGGACCGGCAAGCTGTTGCTGCGCGACGACGTCTCGTGGGGCGTCACGAAGGACAGGTCGAAGCTCGTCGAGCTCGCCAAGCGGGTCAGCACCACGATCGACAACGGCTCGGTGAACGGCTCCGGTCCCCGGCACGCGGCCGTGCGCTCCTCCGATCCCGAGGTCGCGGCGCTGACCACCAAAGCGCGGTCGAAGGTCGTGCCGTTCGTCGACGACGAGGAGGCGTCGCGGATCGAGGCGATCTGCGCGGACCTGGAGAGCGCCACGGGCGCGGGGGTCGACGAGTGCAAGGAGGCGCTCTCCAGTGCGTTGCGCCCGTACGCCTATCTCCTCGTCTGACAGCGCCCGGATCGTGCCGATCTACCTGGTGTGCGACCTGTCCTCCTCGATGGCGGCCGGCGACCGCACCAGGGCCCTGCACGACTCCGTCACCGCGTTGCGCGACGCGATCTGGGCGAACCCGGTCGTGAGCGACACCGCGCGGGTGGCTGTGCTCGGCTTCGCGACCTCCGCGTGGGTGGTGCTCCCGTTGTGCGACATCGCGACGATCGACGAGATCCCGCCGCTCGCCCCGGCGGGACTCACCAGCTACACCGCCGCGTTCCGGCTCGTCGCCGCGACGATCGAGGCGGACGTCGCGCAACTCGCCGCCGACGAGTTCGGCGTCTGGCGTCCGCTCGTCTTCTTCATCAGCGACGGCGAACCGACCGACAACCGCTCCGAGTGGCAGGCGGAGCACCGGAGGTTGCTCGATCCCTCCCTGCCCTGGCGGCCCGAGATCGTGTCGTTCGCGATCGGGGACGCCAATGCCGCGACGCTCGCTCGGGTGGCGACGACGAGGTGTTTCGCCGCACGGTCCGGGGAGGTCGTGGAGAACGCGATCGCGGGCATCGCGGACATCGTGATCCGCAGCGTGGTCGCCTCGGGCACGGCAGGCGCCCCGGTGCTGCCCAGGAGCGTGCCCGCCGGATTCGACGAGGTGGACGTCCTGTGAGGGCCGCTGTGGTGCACGTTGCCGACGTGACCGAGGGCGAGGTGCTCGGCGAGGGCGGCCAGGGCAGGGTCACTGAGGTGCTCGCACTCGGTGGAACGCCGGTGCGCGACCTCGTGGTCAAGCGGTACCACGACGACATCGTGATCAACCCGGCCGCGCTCACCCGGCTCGTCGCGGTGCGCAGGTCGATGTCCGCCGAGGACGCCGCGGCGCTGGACACGGTGGCGTGCTGGCCACACGCGGTGCTGGTCGACGGTGACCGGGCGGTCGGCGCGGTGCTGCCGCGGGTTCCCGCAGGGTTCTCGTTCGGCCTGCGCATGCCGGCCGGTGGCAGCGCGGTCGTGTTGCGGGAACTGCAGTTTCTCATCGCGGACGCGGTGTCGTTGCGGCGCAGGGGGATCGAGGACCCCGACGACGCGACCCGCCTGCGGGTGCTCGCGAACTGCACCGAGGTCGCGGCGATGCTGCACCGGCACGGTGTCGTGCTGGGCGACCTGTCGGTGAAGAACGTGTTGTGGCGCGTCGATCCCCGGCCCGCCGTGTACCTCGTCGACTGCGACGGCGTCCGGCTGGGTGGCGCCGATCCGGTGTCACCACAGCCCAACTCGCCGGGGTGGGACGACCCGTTGTTCCCCGGCACGCAGAACCAGCAGTCCGATGTGTACAAAGTCGCCCTCGTCGTGCTGCGCGCCGCGGCGAGGAACTTCCACACCAGGGATCCGGAACTCGCGGCGGACGTGCTGGGCCGCGGGCTCCTGCCGTTGCTGCGGGCCTCGTTGCGCGCCGAGCCGGGCAGCAGACCCCCGCTCTCGGCCTGGCACGAGCCGTTGCTCGGCCGGGCGGCCGAACTCAGCACATCCACCAGACCGGAAGGCGTGACCAGCCGATGAGTGAGGACAAGGCCAAACTGCTGCCGTTCTACGTGGTCATCGACGTCTCGTACTCGATGGACGGCGAGAACATCGTGGCGGCCAACGACATCATGCCCGCGCTGCTCGACGCGCTCGGGCAGAACCCGATCCTGAGCGACAAGGTGAGGTTCTGCCTCATCGACTTCTCCGACGACGCGCAGGTCCTGCTGCCGTTGTGCGACATCCTCGACCCGTCGATGACGGTGCCCGGCCTCGCGGTGCGGGGTGGCACGTCGTACGCGGCCGCGTTCCGGATGCTGCGCAAGACGATCGAGAACGACGTCGCCCAGCTCAAGGGCGACCACTACAGCGTGCACCGGCCGGCCGTGTTCTTCCTGAGCGACGGCGAGACGACCGACGAGGACCACGAGTGGCGCGCGGCGTTCCGGGACCTCACCGAGTACGACCGGCAGACCGGCACCGGGTTCGCGATGTACCCGAACGTCATCCCGTTCGGCGTGGCGCAGGCGGACCCGTCGGTGATGCAGCAGCTGATCCACCCGTCGACCGGCGGCAAGCAGATGCGCATGTTCATGATGGACAAGGGCAACTCGGCGGCCGAGGCGATCAGGGCGATGGCCGAGATCCTGGTCTCCAGCGTGGTGAACTCGGGCAACGTCATGGCGGGCGGTTCGTCCGGCATCGTGCTGCCGAACACCAGCCAGCTCCCGGTGGGCATCAGCTCCTACGGCGCCGATGACGACGATTTCCTGTGACCGGCCGAACGACGCGCGACGAGGAGACACCGATGTCCCGTGGCAAGCACGCGGCAGGAACCGAGCTCGGCGAGGAGCCGGTGACGTGGGAGGAGGGCGCACGGCCGTGCGCCGTCGGCGATCCCGGCAGGGCGGCGAGCACCGTGCTGACCCAACGGGACGGCAGGTTCCTGTTCCGCAGCGACTTCCTGGTCGACGGTGCCCGGCTGCCCAGACCCGACGCCCCGGTGGCCGACCTGCGCGCCGCGTGCGTGCGCGGCCTGAAGAACCGCTACTACGGCAGGGTGTGCCAGGACGACTACGGGTTCCTGGTCACGAAGGACGAGCGGTGGCTCGTGCTCGCGGTGGCCGACGGCGTCGCCCAGGGCTCGCACTCGCACATCGCCGCCGAGATCGTCGCGCGTGGAGGCTGCGAGGCACTCGCGGACGAGCTCACCCGCGAACACCCGGCGCGGATCGACTGGACGGGGGTGCTGCACCACCTCGCCGGTGAGGTCGTCCGTCACGGGCAGCGGAACCTCGGCCTCAGGGACAGGGTCGACGTCTCGGGCACTCTGGCGACCACGGCGTTGTTCGCGGTGGTCGGACTGCACCCCGACGAGGACGGGTTCCTGCCCGCGTACGTGCTGCCGTTCGGCGACTCGTCGGCGTGGCTGCTGCGCCCGCGGGCCGACCAGAAGTGGATCCCGTTGCAGCCGGTGAAGAACGAGGGCAACGTGATCGCCTCGTCCGCCACCGACGCGATTCCGCTGGTACCGCACGAACTCCCACCTGTCCTGGAGACGAGCTTCGCGCCGGGCGAGGCGCTCGTGCTGATGACCGACGGCGTGGGCGACCCGCTCGGCACGGGTGACGGAGAGGTCGGCCGGTTCCTCGCAGAGGCGTGGACTTCGCCGCCCGAAGCGCTCACGTTCGCGTCGCAGGCGAACTTCGCCCGGCGCAGCTTCGACGACGACCGCACCGTCGTGGCGGTGTGGCCGGTGCCCCGGCCGTGACCGACGAGGTGGACCTCGCGGAGCTGGGCGAGGTCGGCCGGCAGATCGGCAAGGGCGGCCAGGCGATCGTGTACCTGGCGCCCGGCCTCACCCTGCCCGACGTGTCAGGACCACTGGTGTACAAGGCGTACCTGGGCCAGCAGTCGGCACCGCACGGCCTGCGCGCGATCGTCCGCGTGCGCAGCGCGATGGACGCCCGCGACCGGCAACGCCTCGACACCATCGCGGCCTGGCCGGTCCGGGTGGTGCGGTGCGAGGGGCGCGTCGTCGGGGTGCTGATGCCGTTGATCCCGGACTCCTTCTTCCAGGAGCGCTTTCTGCCCACCGGTCGGCCCAGCCGCGATCCGCGCGAGGCGCAGAACCTGTTCGTGGCACCGGAACTGGCGGCGCGCCTCGGGATGCCGTCGCTGACCGGGGCGGACCGGCTGGCGGTGTGCCGGGACCTGGCCGGGGCGCTGTCGTTCCTGCACGACAAGGGAATTGTGTACGGCGATGTCAACGCCAAGAACGAACTCTTCCGGCTCGCCCCGGAGCCGACGGTGATGCTGGTGGACTGCGACGCGGTCCGGATTCGGGGGAGCGCCGCCGTTGTGCGGCAGCTGAGCGCACCCGACTGGGATCCGCCGGAGGGAGCGGTCCTCACGCAGGCCACCGATGTCTACAAGCTGGCGTTGTTCGTGCTGCGGGTGCTCACGCCCGGTCCGCAGGCCTCTACCGCGCGGGATCCGGAGCGGGTGCGGCGGATGCTCGACGGTGCCGGGTGGGATCTGTTGTCGCGGTCGTTGTCGGTGCGGGCGAAGGACCGTCCGCTGGCTTCGGCCTGGTACGCGTATCTCGCTCGGCGCACGCCCCGTCGCGGGTCGACGGCGGTCGACGTGGCTCCGGCTCAGCTGGCCGAGCCGCGGGCTCCGATGGTGACGAGCGGGTGGCGGCGGGATCCGGCGACCGGCAGGTGGGTGCCGGCGAAGTGAGCCGCAGGAGTTGGTTTCACACGAGCGTCCGGACGGAGGTGAGGTCGTGAGCGGGCAACGGAACGTAGGACCGGACGACGTCCGCCTGGCCGCCAGACGCCTGCGCGAGGTGATCCGCCTGATGCCATTGAGCGTGCGTGTCGAATCGGCGGACGACCTGGGTGTGCTCGCGGGTGTCTTCGAAGGACTGGGCGTGCTCACGCTGCGATCGTTGGTTCCTCCCCAGCGGATCGCGCTGACCCGGTTGTGCGATTCAGTTCTGGCGGGGTGCTCCCAGGCGCAAACGGCAGGCGACGAGTCATCGCGGAACGCCGCCTTCCGGGAGCTGCGCCAGTCCGTCGGAGAGGCGCGGCACGTCGTGGACACGCTCATCGAGAGCCTGTCGCGGCAGGCCTCCGAGCCGGTGCGGCACTCGGAGCTGAGCGCTCTGGAAAAGAGCCGTCTGATCGTCGAGCACGAGGCCGAGCTGGACGGTCTGCGCCGGCCCGACGCGAAGCGACTGGAGGTGGCGTCCGGCGCGGAGATCGCCGACCTGTACGTGATGCCGGCCAGGCCGGGTGCGGGCACCCCCGCAGAGCCGTCACGCGAGGTCCCGATCGTGAGCATCGCCGCGCACTTGAGCTCCTTGCAGGTCCTCGAGCAGGCTGAACACTCCGCCGCGACGCGCAGGTGGAACCAGTCCACGCGGCTGGTCTGGGCGGCGTTGATCGCGGCGGTCGGCATCTACCTGTGGAAGGGCACCTCACCGGGGATCGTGGTGGTCCAGCTGACGGTCGTCGGCGGACTGGGCCTGATGAGCACCCGCTGCCTGCGGGAGTACCACGCGCATCGCCGGGAGCAGCTCAAGTGCCGGTACGTGCGGACGTTGCTGGAGAAGACGCCTGTCGTCGCCGGTGGCATCATCGAGCTCGTCGGCACGTCCAGCCCGGACCCGGAAACCACCCGCCGGATCGTCGAGGAGTGGATGAAGGAGGCGACGGCCACCGACCCGGCCGCCGCGCCGGAAGCCGAGCCGACCGCGGTGATCGGCCTGATCAAGGAGATCCTCGAGCGGCTCAGGCCGGGCAAGGCAGCGGGCTAGGCGGTGCCCTCGTCGCGTGGACGGGCGTAGATCAGGTGGCCGCCCTTCTGCTCCCACACCTCGTGCAACATCTCGGTGGACAGCATGACTCCGGGTTTGCCGGACGGGTCTTGAATGATTCCCCCGAAGTACTCACGCACCTCGTACTTGCTGCCGGGCTGCTGGACGACCTCGACGGCGTTCGTGAGGTACACCGCGTGCGTGCCCGGCCCCAACAGGTCCGGGGTCTGCGGGAAGTGGTTCGGTTTCTCCGGATCGGTCAGGGCCTGCACCTCGTCGCGGTGCACCACGATCGCGGCCCAGTGGCCGTTCTTGACGACGTCCAACGCCTGCTCGACGGTCTGACCGTGCAGCTGCACGCAGTCCAGGCCGGTCGACTCGATCAGCTTCACCTGCTGGTCGAGGGTTGCTCCGCCCCACTTCTTGGGGTTGTCGTCCGTCATGTCGCAGAGCCCTTCGCGGACGGCTGTGTGCACGAGCTGGGACTCGGACGTCTCCGCGCCCTCGTTCGAGGCGATCTGGCTCATCGCGGTGATCGCGCAGGTGCGGCGGAGGCCGAGGTCGTTGCGCCCCTGCGGAAGCCAGGCTTCGACGGCCGCCTCCGGGTCGCCGCTGATCTCGACGTCGTCGATCTCGCGGACCATGGCGATCCGAGCGTGCGCTTCCTCACGTTCGGCGACGATCGACGGGTCGTCGGCGCCGTTGACGATTTTCTCGGCGAGCCTGTGGTAGGCGTCGTCGTCGGGTTCGGGAGGACCTGAGGACGTGCCGTCGTCGCCGAGGCGGTGGGCAGGGTCCAGATCGAACTGCGGACGGCGGTTCAGGGCCTCGTAGTCGAGCGGAGCTGGGGTGAGGTCGTGTTGCAGACCGGCGTTCAGCGCGGTGCGACCGAGGTGCTCGGCAGCGGCGGGTCTGGTTTCGGGTGCGGGTGTGAGGTCGTGTTCCAGGGCGAGGTGGCCGATCAGCTTCGCTCGGTCGGTCTGGTGCTCGGTCGTGTCGGCGTCGGGCACCGGTTCGAACTCGGGCTTGGACTCCGGCGACTCGCGTCCTCCGAATCTCTCCACGGTCATCCCTCCCACAGGGTTCTGAGCCGGTGCGCCGGCCACGTGCAGTCGAGACCTAGCGCGTCCACGGCACTGGTCAGGCGGTCGGCTGGGGGAAGTCCGGCGGCGAGAACCGACGTGAGGTCGTCGATGACCGATGGCTCACCACCCAGCACCAGCCGTGCGGGGATTTGGTCACGGGCGGCGCTCTGTCCTGCCGAGACCAGTTGGTGCACCCACGTGGTGCCGGGAACCTCGAAGCCCGCCGCCCGCCAGGCTGCGGTGCGGGGATGAGGTGTGGTGGGGTCGTCGCCCGGTCCCGGGGTGGCACGCAGTGTGGTGACGATGCGGGTCCAGCGGAACTGGCCGACGCGCCACCTCGGTTCCGGCCTCCCGACGACAGCACCGGAACCAGCCTGGTCCCGCATCACCTGACCGACCTGGCGGGCGAGGTCGGTCGGGGCGTACCAGCGCAGGACGTGCACGCTGCGGCGGGCGGTCGAGGCGTCAGCGGCCGCGGCGATTGCGCAGTCGAGGATCGGCGGTGGTACGGCGTGCAGGCGGGTGCGGAACGCCGGGGACAGCGCGCCGAGTGATTCGCCGCAGAGGTGGGCGATGGTGGTCATCTCCGCCCACAGCGAGATCGCCGGGCCGTCGGCGAGGTGCTCCGCGCGCACGATGCGGTCCAAGGGGCAGGCGCACCGGGGCGGGCACGCCGGGCCGCGTGGCGAGGCCGGAGGTGTTGTGACCACGGGAGAACGGGACTCGCGGGTGCGGCCTGCGGCATCGATGGCCACCAGCACCGGTCGGTCCATGCCGTCGGCGTGGGCCGCCGCGATGCCGGGGGAGAGGCTGACGACGTGCAGCGACTGGTCGTCGTCGAGGTTCATGGTGGCGCCCACGAAGTCGCGGTCGTCCTTGGCGGGCAGGCGGTGCACCAGTTTGACGGCGCTGTTCTTCACCACGTCCGGCAGGAGTTTGGCCGGGATCTGCTCGGCCACGACGATGCCCTCTCCGTACGCGCGGACCTCGGCGAAGAGGTTGGCGAACATCGAGACGGCCTGGCCGGCGGCGGAGCCCGGTTCGACCTGCCGCAGCAGACGGTGGGCCTCCTCGACGACGGTCACGTGTGCGAGTCCCGGCTTGACCAGGCCGTGTTTCTCGCGCAGGCGCAGCCATTCGAACATGCGCAGCATCACGCAGCCGATGAAGAACGCCTTGTCGTTGTCGTCGCCCAGGTCCTCGATCTCGAACACGGTGTTGCGCGTCAGCAGGCGGTCGAGGTCGAGGCGGTGGCCGCCCTCGAAGAAACGGCCGGGTGTGCCCGTGCTGAGGCTGCCGATCCGCACGCCCACGAAGCCCCGCATGTTGCGTTCGATCTCCGGGCCGTAGCCGATGTCGTCGACGGCGGCGAGCGCGTGGCGTTGCAGGTCGCTCAACGTCGGCCAGCGGGGGCGCACGCGAGGCGCCGCGACCAGGGACTTGCCGAGGGGCAGGTTCCAGCCGAGAGACGTGTAGCAGCTCGTCAGGGCACGGGCGAGTATCTGCGGGAACGGCTCCTGCGCGTCGAACGAGGCGGTGAACAGGGCCCGCACCATGTCCACGTGCGTCTGCAACGGGAACCACACGCGCCGGCCGGCCACGACGGTCGAACTGGGTTCCAGCGGGTTGAGGGAGGCGGGGACGGCGCCGGGCGTGCCGGGCCGGATCACCAGCACCTCGGCGGGCGCGATCCGGCCGGCGATCGCCGCGTACTCGGCCTTGGCGGGCTCGACCACGAGCCAGGGGATCTTCTTGCCGGACAAGGCTTCCAGCAGCGTGCGCACGGTCTGTGACTTGCCCGCACCGGTGGCGCCGGTGACGAAGACGTGCCGGTTCACGCTGTCGGCCGACACGCCGAACGGCAGCGACGGCGTGTCGGTGCCGTCCAGCACGCGGCCGAGCACCAGGTCGCCCGACGTCTCGGGGGTGCGGTCGAACGCCGGGGTGGTGGTGACCCGGATGCCCGGCAGTTCGCGCAGGGGTGGCCGCAGCAGCGCCGTCACGGCAGGGGTTGCCACGTCGCGCACGACGTCCCAGTCCAGGGCGGACTTGGGGCCCGCGGACCGCACGCGCAACGGGCCGTCGACGCCGCCGACCATCGCGGCGAGCGCACCGGCGACACCCTCGTCCTGCCCGGCGGTCCACACCCGCAGCCGCCACGCGCCGAGCGCGAAGGCCTGGTCGAGGTGCTGGAGCTCGGCCTCGGCCCGCGCGAGGCGGAGGCGTTCCGAACCCCGTCCCGAACGCCGCCGTTCCAGGTCGTCGATCAGGTCGGACAGCTCGGTGACCCGGGATTCCACAGAGGACACCGGACACGGTTCGGTGACGACGAACAGCGCGGCCGGACGGTCCGGGACCAGCTCGAACACGTCGTCGAGCACGGGAGCCGGCTCGTCGGGTTCTTCACGCAGGCAGTCCAGGGCGAGCTCGGCGGGACGCCAGTGCGGCAACCGGCCGACCGCGCGGGCGACCTGGTCCGGGCGCAGCGCGGATCCCTTCGCGCCGGGTGGGAACGGCACCGCGGTGCCGGTCGCGACCCCGCCCACCAGCAGCGCGAACCGGCCGTGCGGACGGGCGCGGATCCAGCAGCACGCGACGGTGCGCCCGGCGGCGTGCGCGAGGGCGAGCTGGGGCAGCAACCGGCCGCGCAGTTCGGTCAGGTCTTCCAGTCGTGGCAGGGAAAGCACCTGGTGCGTCAGCAGCGTCGTCTCGGCGGGGGGCATGGTCACGGTCCCAGCGGTGTCGGTGACGTGCGGCCGGTCCTGGCGATGGCCGGATCGCAGAACGCGATCATCGCGGTGCGGCCGTTGCGGTACAGCGCGACGCCGTCGTCCAAGCGCTGGAACGTCTCCGGCGGCACCACGTGCTCGTGCACGCGTCCCCAGCTCGTCTGGCTGGTGACGCCCGACGAGCCACCGGTCCCGTGCGTGGAGGCGGTGCTGACGCTCAACGAGGTCGACACGGACCTGCCGAAGTTGCGACCGAAGTTGAGCGCGCCGGTGAGCGTTCCGCTGCTACTGGACCCGGAGCTCCTGGTGGTGCTGGTGCTGACACCGACGGTCTTGGTCTGCGCCTCGTTCCACTGCTCGGTCTCGTTCTCCGACAGCGAGAAACCGTTGACCACGAACGTGAACTCCTTGCCGAACTGGTTGGCGGCGAACTCGGCGTCCTGCCGGTTCGGCAGTCTCGCCCACAGCGCGGCGTCGACACCGCCGTGCCCGACGACGGTCTGGGCCTCCTGGGTCACCCTGCCCCACAACAGGACCAGCTGCTTGCCCGGCCGTTGCGAGGTGCTCATGAGCGCGTCGAGCACCTCGGGCGCGAGTGCCTCGGCACCCGCGACGACGAGCAGATCCGGCAGGGTGAACGGTGCCGCGAACGCGAGCATCGACGTGCGGGCCAACAACTCCCGCGTGAGCTCCGCGTCCTGCGTGCTACCGCCGCGCTCGGCCTCGTAGGTGCGGACGCGGAACGGGCCACCGCCAGACGTCCTGGCCGCGCGGGCGGGATCACGGGCGTAGGCGAGCAGCCCGGTCAGGTCGCCGTGCAGGTCGTTCAGCCGGGCGGCCACGTGCTGGCTGCCGCTCACCACGTCGGCGCGGTAGTCGCGCAGGTCGCTCTCCTCGCGCCGGCTGAACGAGGTGGCGATCGTCCGCTGCGGATGCCCGAGCAGCAACGCGATCGCGTCGCGCAGCCGGACGAGGTCGTCGGAGACGTCGAGGAGTTGTTGCACCCGAACGAGTTCCTGCCTGGCCCGCAACGCGTCGTTGCGGCCCTGCCCACCCGCGGCTGGCCGCAGCACGTCCGTCACCAGCGACGCGAGCTCGTCCGGCGTGCGCTTGCCGAAGACGTCCACGGTGGAGCCTCGGGCGGACAGCACGTCGGACCGGACGGCGGGTACGCCCGGCGCGCGCCGCACCGGGTCGAACAGGTCCATCTGGGTGAGGTTGACCAGGCGCACCCGGCCGGGGAACGACATGGCGAACGTGGCCAGCAGGCTCGACCACAGCGTCGCCGTGCCGCCGAACACCGGCAGCAGGGGCACGTCGTCCCACGCGACCACCGGGAACCACGCGGGTTTGGTGTGGTGCAGCGCGGCGATCCGCTGCTGGTCGTTCTCGGCCTGTTTGCGCCACACGGCGTTGGCCTGGGCCGGGTCGATGCCGGCGGCGGGTGGCGGGCGATCGAAGTACGGACTGACCGGCATCGGGCCGGGATCCACCGCCTGCCAGCCGAGGACGAGCCCGCTCACCGCGCACCTCCGGAAGTCGTTGTGCTGGAATCTCTTCCGCAACCGGCGGGTCGGGGCCTATCGTCTGCGGCACCCGGTGCGAGGAGGTCGCGGTGCTCAGCAGGTTCTTCAATCCCGTTGGCGGGCAACCGATCCCGGACCGGCTGCCCAAGGACGGATGGGTCGACGTGCCCGGCGCGTTCCGGTTCGGCTACCCGTGGCCGTGGCAGCTCGTCGACGGCGGTGGCCTCGTGGACGGCTCCGGCGCGGACCAGGAGAGCCACGTCTTCGCGACCCTCATCGCCCCGCACACGACGTTCGTGCCGCAGGTGCAGTTCTGGCCGCAGCACGGGGCGTTCGACGGGTCGGGCTCGGTGGTCCGCGAGCTGCCCGCGCTGTACCGGGGAGTGGTGGTGGAGTCCCGGAAGGTGCTCGTCGGCGGGCAGAGCGCGTTCCTCTTCGCCCTCGACCTCCCCGGCGGGAGGCGGGTCTCCCGGCTCGTCGCCGACGGTCCCCGCTTCCAGTTGCACGGTGAGCTGAAGGTGCCGCTGGCGAGCGCGGCCGGGTACGAGTGGCACTGGTGCTCGATGCTCGGCTCGATGCAGTGGAGGTGACGGTGCCGCCATCTCATTTCCTCAGCACGGTCGTGCCGGCGGACGTGCCCGTGTGCAGGAGCTTCTTGGCGTAGCAGTCGTCCTTGCCGATGCCCTGGGAGTCGCACCAGGAGTTGGCCTCGGCGCCCGCGGTGAACGTGCGGGGCACCACGGTGACCCAGAAGTCCTTGCCGTCGTAGCTGGTGAACTCACCGGACCACAGCAGCAGCGCCTCCGGGTAGCGGCGCTGCACGGCCCGGTAGTCGGCCCAGATCTCCTGGTAGCCGAACGTCACGCCGTTGACGGCGAGCCCGTACTTCTTCGAGGAGAGCTGCGGGATCCACAGCCCCACCAGGGCGTTGACCGACGCCCGGTCGCCGGCGACCCGCCGGTCCAGGGCCTGCCGCGCGAGGTCGTCGCTGGCGAACACGTCGGGCTGGGTCGTCGTGGGCGGCGCCGTCGTCACCGGTGCGGTGCTCTGCCAGGCGGGCGGTGTCGGGCCTGCTGAAGGGGTGCCCGCGGTGTTCCGGGCCGGTCCGTCCTGCGTCGCCAGGGCGAACACGACGAGCACCAGGACGCCCACGGCGATCGCCAGACCGCCGGTGAGCAATGAGGACTGGCCGCGCGGCCGCACCGGGTGCACGGGTGGTGGCGGCAGGGGCGGCGGGACAGGTGGCGCCGCCGGTCCGGGTGCGGTGCGGACGGCGACGGCGGCGGGTGCCTGCCGCAAATGTGCACCACAATTCGTGCAGTAGTTCAGTCCGGGTCGGACGGTGCCACCGCAACTGTCGCAGGCGATCAATCCCGGTCACCTCTTCGTTTCGTCTCCGGCGTTCTCGACGTGCTCATCTTTGCGTCGTCGAACCGGTGTCGCGGCGTTACCGGATGTGTCCAGAAAATTGTCACCTATTTCTTGCAACGCGCGGCGAGCCGTCGGCGATGCACGGGTCAGGCATTGACGGGGAGAGGAGCGGAACGTGGAAGCGTTGTGGGTTTTGGTGATCATCTTGTTGCTCGGCTGGGCGATCTTCACCCAGGTGCGGGCGCGCACCCAGCTGGACGTGACGGCGGCGCTGAGCGAGCAGCAGGCGGGGCAGCTCGTGACGGAGCACTTCGGTGTCATGTGGAGTCGGGTCGAAGGGCCCGGTCACCTCAACTTCAAGCCCAAGCTGCGGAAGTGGCCGCCGACGATCTCGGTCAGCTTCGCCACGAGCGGCACCGCCCAGTGCGATGTGTCGATCTGGACGTCGCACTGGACGAGCCACTACGGCGTGATGGGACACGCCCAGCTGGCCTGGCGCAAGGAGGCGGCGCTGGCCCGCAAGCTGAGCAGCGCGGACTCGGCGGTGAATTGGCTCAAGGGCGCCTGACCGTCAATTCGTCCACGATTTGTCCACTTCCTGCGGGCTGATTGGGCAGCGGTCATGATCTTCGTCAACTACCGCACCGGCGACGGTGATTTCGCCGCTGTTCTGATCGACCGGCACCTCGCCGGGGTGTTCGGCGAGGACCGCGTCTTCCTGGCATCGAGATCTATTCCCGCCGGAATGGATTTCGATAGGGAGATCGAATCGAGGCTGGTGGATTGCGTCGTCGTCCTGGCGGTGATCGGAGCGCGGTGGCTCGACGTGTGTGACAGCAGCGGGGTGCGCAGGCTCGACCACCCGGACGACTGGGTGCGCCGCGAGCTGGTGCTGGCCCGGCAGTGGGGGATCACCGTCATCCCGGTGTTCCTCGACGCCACCCCACGACTGGACGCGGCGCGTCTCCCGGACGAGCTGGCCGGGCTGGCCGCCGCCCAGTACTGCCGGCTGCGCCACCGCAACGCCGCCGAGGACCTCGGAGTGATCACCCGGCTCACCGGTGACCTGATGACGATCACCGAACGCGACGTGCGCGCCTACCTCGAGGCGTTGGCCGACCTGGTGAGCGGCACCGGCGCCTGGCTGCCCTACCGGACGCTCGGTGACGGTTACCTCGAACGCTGGGTCACCGTGCACGACGAGGTGCCGGAGCGGAGCCCGTTCGTACCGGAGGGCGAGACCCGGTGGCGGGACGCGGTGCGCGACGTCCGCCTCGGTGTCGTGCTCGCCGACGCCGGGTTCGGCAAGACCTGGCTGCTGCGCCAACACGCACTGCGCCTGTGCGAGACAGCACTGTCCGCGTTGGACAACGGCGTGCCGGTGAACGAGGTCGAGCTGCCGCTGTTCGCACACGCCCACCAGCTCGCCGACGCCTGGTCGGACACACCGACACCGGACGGCATCGCCCGCGCCGCGCTGCGCTCGTTCCCCGGACTCCGCGACAACTCCCGGTTGCGGGCGCATCTGGCCGCCCGCGTCGACTCCGGCGCTCCCGTGGCGCACGTGCTGATCGACGCCTACGACGAGGTGTTCGAGGACGGCGCACGGGACGCGGTCGCGGAAGCGTTGGCACTGCTCGCCAAGTCCGGCCTGACCGTCCTGCTCACGTCGAGGCCCGCCGGGTTCGTGCCGCCGTTCGGAGAGGAGACCGTCTTCTTCGAGCTGGGTGCGTTGGGGGAACGACAGGTGCGCGCACTGTGGGAGCGGTGGTACGCGCTGCGCGACAGAGAGGTTCCCTGGGACAGACTGGAACCCGTGCTCGCACCGCTGTCCGCGATCCGTGCCGCGACGGGCATCCCGCTGGTGGCGGCCTTCTGCGCGTGGGTCGCGGAGACCGAGCACGTCGTCACCCACCGCAGCGGTCTTTACCAGCAGGTGGTGGACCGGTTCTACCGGCTGGAGTGGAAGAGCGGCTCGCCGTCGCCGTTTCCCGCGCTGCGCCAGGACGCCGGGCTGCGCGGCCGCTTCCGCACGGCGTTCCGGGAACTCGGCTGGCACATGGCCACGAGCGAACGGGCGTGGCGGGATGCCGTGCCGATCGACGAGTGCGAGACGGTGCTCGACCGCGCGCTGGGGTCCGTCACGGCGGCGCGCAGCCGGGTGTTCGACGCCACGAGGGCGTTCGGTGTGCTGGTGCCGTGGGGTGGTGGCGACGACGCTCCGATCGGCTGGATCCACCGCAGCGTCCACCAGTTCGTCGTGGCGGAGAAGCTCGTAACGCTCCCGGCCGAAGAGGTCGAGGGCCTGATCGACGCACGAGCGTGGGCTTGTCCTGAATGGACGGACGTGCTGGACTTCGCGCTGGGGATCGAGGCAGGACGCACCGGTGCGGTCACCGAGGTCGTGCGGCGGCTCGCGTGCGGCGACGACGGGCTCGGCTGGTTCGCCACGGCGTTCACGGCGGCGAGCGCCGGGACCACGGGCGGGCACGCCGAGATCACCGCGCTGGTCCGGCGCCTGCACGACGTGGGGTTCCTGACCGCGGAGCACCTGGTGAGGGTGCTCGCGCTGACGCCGGGCGCAGACTCGTCCGAGCTGACCGAACTGGTGCGGGCCGCCGCCGACGACCACGGCTACCGCGCCTCGACCTGGCACGCGCTGGCGTGGTGCGGGCCGCCCGGGTACGCGGCGTTGCGTGCGGCGATCGTCTACCGGCGGGTGGCGGACGGGGCGGCCGCCGCGCTGCACCGCGTGGCACCCGATCTGGCGGTGGCCGCGATCCGCGAACGCCTCGCCCGAGGACTACCCGTGGGTCATCCGGACAACGCGGTGCTGCGCGATCTGTCCACCGAGGACGTCGAGATGCTGCGGGAAGCGCGTCGCCGCACCCCTTCGCTCGTCGCGGCCGCGCAGGCGCTGGGCTGGACCGGTGCCGTCGCGGCCCGCGCCGATCTCACCGAGGCGCTCGGTGCCGGCGATCCACGGCACCGGGAGGCGGCGGTCGCGGGCCTCGCAGCGAGTCTCGGCGCCGCACTCGACGACGCCGGGGTGTCCGCGCTGCTCGCCGTCGCGTTGAGCGACCCGGACCGGCGGGTCAGGGTGGCCGCCCGCGCGGAACTGGTGCAGATCGGCCTGTGCGTGCCGTGGGTGAGCCGGGTGCTCGACGAGGTGCACGCCGACCTCTACCGCGACGACAGCGCGCCTCCGATGGACGACCTGGATGCGTTGGCGGCGCGGCTCACCGAGGTCGGACCGGCCACGGAGACCGTGCTGCAGATGCTCGAGATCGACCCCGGTCTCCTGGCCGGACCGGTGGGCGCCGCACTGCAGAGTCTGATGCTGCGCGCGGTGGACGGCGCGCTGTCCCCGCAGCTCATCCGGCTGGTCACGAACCTCGCCGGCGAGCAGTTCGTGTCGGCCGCGGTCGACCGCCTCGACGGCACCGTGCCGTTGCCGGTGCCCAACCTCCGCCGCATCGCCTGGGGGCTGGTGCACGCCCGGCCGGACGACCCAGAGGTGTTCGCCGCGGTGGTGACCTGCGCCAGGGTGACGTCCGATCCGGGGATGGAGATGGCGTTGCGCATGCACGAACTTCCTGCGGAGGACAAGGTCCGGTACCTGCTCGACCGGCTGCTGGAGCTGACCGCGCCGGACCGGGACGTCGTCGCGGTCTGGAGCGGTGTCCTGCGGCACGGGCTGGTCCGCCTGTCACCTCAGGCACGAGACGGGTTCCGCGCCGACTGCGCTCGTGCGACCGCCCACGTGCTCGCGCTCAACGGAGGTCCCGCGGTCAGCGCAGCCGAGCGAGAGCCGTGGTCAGCGCGTCCCTGATCACCCGCTCGAACCCCTCGTCGGTGCTGCCGCGCGGCACCCGTTCGGTCAGCATGATCGAGTAGAGATAGGCCTGGTAGGCGGCCAGCCGCACGCGCGCCGAGTCGGTGAGCTCGAAGCCGTAGCTCGTCAGGAAGTCGGGATCGTCCTCGATCGACCCGAACAGCGCGAGCGACACGAACTCCGCGACCGGATCGCCCCAGAACGCCCGCTCGCCGTCCACGAGCCCGGTGAGCCCGCCGTCGGCGAGGACGTTGCCGTCCCACAGGTCGAAGTGCACCAGCGCGGGGCGTTCCACCTCGTCGAACGCCTTGGTGTGCCGCCGCAGGCCGACGTCCGGGAGTGCGACTCCGTAGCGGTCGGCGTCGGCCCGCACCGCGTCGAACATGCCCAGGAACGCCTCGGTCCACGTGGTGTGCAGGCCGAGCTGCGGATAGCCGAACCCCGGCCCGGTGATCTCGTGCACCGCGCGGACGGCGGCGCCGAGTTCGCGGCGGATCCTCGGACGGTCCACGTCGGAGCGCCCGAAGACCGGTTCTCCCGGCAGGCACGTGGCCAGCAGCGCGGTGTCGTCCGCGTACACGACCTCCGGCACCGGCGCGACCTTCGAACCCAGCGTGCAGAACATCGCCTCGGTCCGCATCAGGTGCCGTTCGTAGGTCAGGCCGGGCTGTTCGCGTGGTGCCACCTTGAGCACGAACTCGCCCCCGCGGGCGGACACCCGGAACACCGAGTTGTAGGTGCCGCCGCCCAACGGGCGCGTCGTCACTTCGGTGAGTCCCGCGGCTTCGAGGATTTGCTGCACTCCCGCCAATGTAATGATCGACGGCATGGGGACGTACCGGGGGACCGCCGAGCTCGCTTGGCGATGGGTGCTGGATCAGGTTCGTGAGGACGACACCGGTGTGTGGATCCCGGAGTTTCCGGGCGGAGACCTGCCGGGTGACTGGCGTGACGGCATGTACGCCGGGGTCGGCGGGCTGGCGCACGTGCTGGCGGAGATCCGCCTGGACCGGGAGTGGACGGCGCGCGAAACGGAACTGGCGGAGGCCGTGGTGGCCAGGGTCCGGGGTAACGGGCCGGCCGAGGCCGGTTTCTTCGACGGGCTGGTCAGCGAGATCAGCGTGCTCACGACACTGGGCGCGCCGGGAGCGGACGAGACGGTTGCCAGGTTGCTCGAACTGTCCACACCGGACGGCTGGGTGCACGACCACTTCGTGCCGCCGCGGTTCCTGGACGGGGCCCGGTGTCACGACCTGACGGCGGGCACGGCCGGGGTGCTGCTGGGCGCGGTGTGGGCACGTCGTCACGGGGTGGCGGGCGCCGGGGAGCTCGCCGACGTCGCAGCCGGGATCCTGATGGCAGAACGGGAAGAGGTGCCCGGTGGGCTGAACTGGCGCATGGTGCCGGTGCGGTCGTGCGTCGAGCAGCGTGAGCTGCCCAACTTCTCGCACGGGCTCGCGGGCGTCGCGACGGCCCTCGCTCTGGCCGGGGCCGAGTTCGGGCGCCCGGACCTCGTCGAGGCCGCTGCCGCCGGCGCCGAGCACCTAGTGACGCTGGGCGACACGTCCGACGGCGGGTTTCGCGTGCCGTCGCGCATCCCGTCGCTGGAGGGCGTCGAGGAGTTCAGCTACGGCTGGTGCCACGGTCCGACCGGGACCTCGTTGCTGTGGCCCGCCTTGCGGCACGCGGGAGTGTCCGAGGTGGCCGGCGTGGACGTGGACGAGTGGCGTCGCCGGTGCCTGCACAGCATCCGCGTGTCCGGCCTGCCCGAACGGAAGTACCCCGGCTTCTGGGACAACGACGGCCGGTGCTGCGGGACGGCCGGGGTCGGCGACGTGCTGCTCGACTCGGGGCAGAACACCGGCTTCGCGCTGCACCTGGCCGACGTCGTGGTCGACAGGGCGATCCCGGACGGCGACGGGGTGTGCTGGCGGTTCACCGAGCACCGCAACGAAGAGCCGCTGCTCCCGCCCGGCGTCGGCTGGATGCAGGGGCGGCGGGCATCGCCGGGTTCCTGTTCCACGCCGCGCGGGTGGCCGAGGGTGATGCGCGGTCCGTGCCGCGCATCGACACCTGGTGGGCGCTCTAGCCGGGCTGCCAGCCGAGTTCCGGGCCGAGCTTCGTCGCGATGTCCGTGAGGATCTGCACGTAGTCCTCGTGGGCGAAGCTGAACGGCAGCGCGAACGCCACCTCGTCGACCTCCTGGAACGCGGCGTGCGCGTACAGCCGTTCGGCGATCTCCGCCGACGTGCCGACGATGTCGCCCTCGAACATGAAGTCGCGCGGCCCGAACGTCTTGCCCACCCGGTCCGCACGTCCGGCGACGTACGCCTCGTACTTCGCGCGTTGCTCGGGCGTGGCCGAGTCGGTCGGGATCACCACGAGCCCCTGGGAGACGCGGCCGCCGCCGTGCTCGCGGAACGTCTGGATGAGCGTGCGTTGGGTCTCCGCGAAGTCCAGCGACCCCTCGGACTGGATCACGTTGCTGGCCAGCAGATTCAGGCCCTGGGAGCCCGCCCACCTCGCCGAGCGCAGGCTGCCGCCGCCGTACCAGATCCGGTCGCGCAGCCCCGCCGCGTGCGGCTGGACGCGGTCCGACCAGACCTCGATGCCCTCGACGCCGCTGAACGACACGACCTTCTCACCGCCCACGAAGTCCAGCAGCCGCTGCACGCGGTCGTAGCTGAAGTTCTCGACGTCCGCGGTCTCCGGGTAGAGCACGCCCTTGACGTCGTCCCAGTGCATCGGCGGCCCGACGCTCACGCCGGGGTTGAGCCTGCCGCCGGACAGCACGTCGACCGTGGCCAGGTCCTCGGCGAGCCGCAGCGGGTTCTCCCAGCCCAGCGGGATGACCGCGGTGCCGAGCTGGATCCGGCTCGTGCGCTGGGTGGCGGCGGCGAGGACCGCGACCGGCGACGAGATGCCGAACTGCAGGTGGCGGTGCCGCACCCAGGCGCTGTCGAACCCGAGCTCCTCGCCCAGCACGATCACGTCGAGCGTGGACCGGTGGCCTGCTCCCGGGTCGTTCTCGTCGAACAGCCCGATGGTGAGAAAACCCAGCTTCCGCAACGGCTCTGACTTCCGCGGCACGACTCCTCCTCAGCGTCTCCCTCCGAGCTTAGATGACATCTCAACTAGTTCCAGATGCTGGAACGAAGGTGATCGCGAACGACGTCTTCCGCGCGTGCAGCCGGTGCTGCGGCAGCACGCCCGGCCCGCACGACGCCGTGCCGAGGCCGTGCTGGGCGAGGTCGAGGTTGAGGTACACGCGGTCACGGGGACGCAGTTCGTGGGTGTGCCGGGCCGCGTCGAGGTCCTCGCTGGTCCAGCGTCGCGCGGTGAAGTCGAACGTGGGCTCACCCTCGATCTTCAGCCCGCCGACGGTGAGCCAGCGGGTGTCGGCGCGGTTGCCGTTCTCCTGCGGGAACACGTACGGCGTCTGCAGCGCGTCCACCGTCGAGGAGAACCGGCCGACGCGGACGGCCTGGCGGCTGTCCGCGTACGCCTCACCGGGGCCCGCGCCGAACCACTCGACGGCGTCCGCCTCCGGCAGGGCCATCCGCAGGCCGAGGCGGGGGAGCGTGCACGGCCACTCGCCGTCCGGGGTGACGTCGACCTGGAGGCGCAGACGGTCGCTGTCGGCGGTCCAGCGGTAGTCGGCGAACATGCCGAAACCCCAGGCAGGAGGTGCGACGCGGGTGCGCACGACCAGCTCGGACCCGTCCGTGCGGACCTCGGTCACGCGGTGCTGGAGGCGGTGCAGACCGGCGTCGCGCCACGCCCGTTCCTCGGGGTGGTCGGAGCCCCGGTCGTTGTCGGTGGGAGCGCGCCAGAGGTCCAGTCGAGGGCCTTCCACGGAGATGTCGCCGATCCTGGTCAGGAGACCGGTGGCCAGGTCGAACTCACCGGGCCCCAGCCTTGCGGCACGCACGCGCTCTCGGGCGCTGAACGAGACCGGCGCCGCCTCCGAGAGGGCGATCTGACCCCAGGCGACGACGTGACCGGCCTCGCCCCAGGAGGTGGCGGTGGCCAGGGACGCACGAACCGTGAGCCAGCCTTCGCCGGACACCTCGGGAACCTCGGGCAGCGGCACGACGGCGTGCTCTCCCGCCCCGATCCGGGGTGCCGCGATCGAGCCGGAGGCGACCTCCACCCCGTCACCCTCGTACACCCAGTCGAAGAGCAGGTGGTCCAGCCCGGTGTGGTTGTAGAAGCTCTCGATCCGGATGCCGTCGTCGCCACCCGTGATCCGCACCGGCTCGAAGACCTTGGCGAACTCCGTCAGGCCCGGCGACGGCGTCCGGTCGGGGAACACCAGCCCGTCGATCACGAAGTTCCCGTCGTGCAACGGTTCCCCGAAGTCACCGCCGTACGCGAAGTGCCCGTCGCGCTCGATCCCGTGGTCGATCCACTCCCAGACGAACCCGCCCTGCACGGTCGGGTACCGCTCGAACAGCTCGCGGTACTCCAGCATCCCGCCCGGCCCGTTGCCCATGGCGTGTGCGAACTCGCACAGCACGAACGGCAGCCCGTGAGTGCGTGAACGGCCGATCTCGTCGACTTCTTCGTGCGAGGCGTACATGCGGCTGTAGACGTCGACGTACTCGCAGTCGAAGTCGCCCTCGTAGTGCACCGGACGTGAGGGGTCGCGGTCGCGGGTCCACGCCGCCATCGCCGCGAGGTTGCGGCCGGTGTGCGACTCGTTGCCCAGCGACCACAGCACGATCGACGGGTGGTTCTTGTCCCGCTCGACCATCCGCCGCATCCGGTCCACATAGGACTCGGCCCACCGCGGGTCGTCGCTGGGGTTGCCGGCCCAGCCCAGCTCACCGAACCCGTGCGTCTCCAGGTCGCACTCGTCGATCACCCACAGCCCGTGCTCGTCGCACAACGACAGGAAGTACGGGTCCGGCGGGTAGTGGCTGGTGCGCACGGCGTTGACGTTGTGCCGCTTCATGAGCAGCACGTCCTGCAACGCCACCTCTCGCGGCACCGCGCGGCCGAAGCGGGGGTGGTGCTCGTGCCGGTTCACGCCCCTGAACACGACACGAGCACCGTTCACGGTCAGCACGCCGTCGGAGATGGCGACTGTCCGGAAGCCGATCCGCACCGGAACACGTTCCGCTGAGGTGTGCACCACCCCGTCGTAGAGCCTCGGGCTCTCCGCGCTCCACGGCTCTACGGGCAGCGAGAACGACTGCCCCGGCAGGAGATCGCGCACGTCCAGTTCGGGGACGGTGAGCATCCCGCCCTCGACCGACAGCGTGCCCGAACCGGAGACGTGGTCGTAGGAGGCGTGGACCTGGTAGTCGGTGACCCCGCCACCTGGGCGCGACAGCAGCGACACCGAACGGAAGATCCCGGACATCCACCACATGTCCTGGTCTTCGAGGTAGCTGCCGGCCGACCACTGGTGCACGCGCACGGTCAGCACGTTCCCGGACGGCCGCAGGAGGTGTCCCACCTCGAACTCGCTGGGCAACCTGCTGCCACGGGTGACTCCGAGCTCGACGTCGTTGAGGTGGACCAGCCCGCACGAGTCGATGCCGTCGAAGCGCAGCACCGCCGGCTCGTCCGGCCAGGTGTCCGGCAGGTCGAACGTCAGCCGGTAGTCGCCCGTGGGGTTGTCGGAGGGCACGAACGGCGGCTCGACCGGGAACGGGTAGCGCACGTTCGTGTACGCGGGCGAGCCGTGGCCCTGCAGCTGCCAGTGCCCCGGCACGGTGATCGTGCCCCAGTCGCCTTCGCCGAGACGGAAGTCCCAGGTCCCGTCGAGCGACAGCGAGGCCGCGTCGGAGGTGAAGAACGCACGCGGTGGCACGGAACCGGTGCCGGGACCCATGTCTTCGAGGTAGGACAAGTGATTCAGCCCTTCACTGCGCCGGTGGCGATGTTGCGGATGAAGTGGCGCGCACCGATCAGGAACACGATCACCAGCGGTACGATCGCCACCAGCGTCCCGGCCATCACGACGGCGTAGTCCTGCAGGTACAGGCCGTTGAGCTGCGACAGCGCCACCTGCAGCGTCACGTGGTTCGAGTCGATCAGCACGACCAGCGGCCACAGGTAGTCGTTCCACGCGTTGACGAACGTGAAGATCCCGAGGAACGCCAGCGCGGGCCGCAGCACCGGCAGGCCGACCGAGAGGTAGGTGCGGAAGAAGCCCGCGCCGTCGACCCGTGCGGCCTCCAGCAGCTCGTCCGCGATGGCGCCGCGGGCGTACTGGCGCATCCAGAAGATGCCGAAGGCGTTGGCCGCCGCCGGGATGATCAGCGCGTTCAAGCTGCCGACCAGGCCGAACTTCGCCATCAGGTCGAACTGCGGGATCGCCGCGAGCTGGGTCGGCACGACGAACGTCGCCAGCAGGACTCCGAAGAGGACGTTGCTGCCCGGGAAGTCGTACTTGGCGAACGTGAAGGCCGCCAGCGAGTCGAAGAACAGCACCAGCACGGTCGTCGCGATCGCCACGACCAGCGTGTTGAGCACCGATCCGAAGAAGTCGACCTTCGCGAACACCTCACCGACGTTCTCGAGGAGGTGCCCGCCGAACCAGAACGTCGGCGGCGACGAGTAGATGTCCGCGGTGGTGTTCGAGGCCATCACCGCGAGCTGGTAGTAGGGGAACAGCGTGATCAGCGCGCCGACCACCATCGCGCCGTAGGTGAGGAGGGTGCCGGGTTTCGCGGTCCGGTTCACCTGTCGCCTCCGTTCACGCGGGCCGGGCGCTGCACGAGCCGCCAGTTGAGGATCGAGAACAGCACGACGACCACGAAGATGCCCCACGCGATGGCGGCGCCGTAGCCGAAGTCGTTGTCCGCGAACGCGGTGTTGTAGAAGTAGAGGACCATCGTCATGCCCGCGCCCTCGGGGCCGCCCCGGTCGCCGAGCAGCACCTGCGACTCGGTGAAGATCTGCAGGCCGCCGATCGCCGACATCACGACCGAGAACAGGATCACCGGGCGCAGCAACGGGAGCGTGACGCGGAAGAACGTCTGCACGGCGTTCGCGCCGTCGAGCTTCGCGGCCTCGTAGACGTCCTGGGGGAGCGCCTGCAGGCCCGCGAGCAGGATGATCGCGTTGTAGCCGGTCCAGCGCCAGACGATCATCAACGAGATCGCGACCCGGATCGCCCACGGATCGGTGAGCCACTGCACCGGGTCCACGCCGATCAGGCCCAGGAACCAGTTGAGGACACCGAACTCGCTGGAGAAGAACGACCCGAACACCAGCGACATCGCCACGATCGACGTGACGTTGGGCAGGAAGTACGCCACCCGCAGGAAACCCTTGTGGCGCACCGAGGAGTTGAGTCCCAGCGCGACGAGCATCGACAGCACCAGCATCGGGACCGTCGACATCACCCAGATGACCAGGGTGTTGCCGATCGCGTCCCAGAACGCGGTGTCGGTGAGGAGGAACGCGAAGTTCTCCAGCCCCACGAACTTCATCTCGCTGACGCCGTTCCACCGCTGCAGCGACAGCCACAGCGAGTAGACCACCGGGTAGAGCCCGAAGACGGCGAACAGCACGAAGAACGGCGCGATGGCCAGGTACTGCGGGAGGTACCTCCAGCGCCGGTTCGTGGTCATGCGAGCACCCCCTGCCGGCGCAGCAGCCGTTCGACGGCCGTCCGGGCGTCCTGCCACGCCTGGTCCGGGTCCTTGCCCGCGGACTCGACGTTGGCCAGCTCGTCGGTGTAGGTGTCGGAGATCGTGATGTCCCAGGGGGAGAAGTAGACGGGCTGGACCTTCTCCGCGATCTCGCCGAACACCTGGATCGAGGCCTGACCGCCGAAGAACTCCTCGGGCGCCAGCACGGACGGGTCGGAGTAGACCGACGGGCTGGACGGGAACAGGCCCAGCTCCACGTAGGCGGCCGCCTGGTTCTCCGGCGACATCAGCCACTTCACCACCTCGTAGGCACCTCGGGGATCGGGGCAGTACCTGGTGATCGCGAGGAACGAGCCGCCCTGGTTGCCGGGACCGCCGGGAGCCTGGCAGACGTGCCACCGGCCAGACGTGCCCGGCGCGGACTGCTTGAGGTTGCCGGTGATCCAGGAGGCGTTGACGAACGCGACCTCCTTGCCGTTCGTCCAGGCCGCGCGCCGGTCGACGCCCTCACCGGTGGCCGATCCCGCGTAGCCCGCGGTCAGGCCCATCCGGAACGCCGTCACCGCGCGGTCCCAGGCCCGCCGCACCTGCGACTGGTCGGCCAGGTAGCGGTTCTGCCGGTCGAGGTACTTCTGCTTCTCCTGCGCCAGCGAGTACGTGAACACCATCTTCGTGTCGGTGATCAGGTACCGCCCGGGCAGCTTGTCCTTGACCCGCTTCGCGAACTCGAAGTAGTCGTCCCAGGAGGACAGTGCGGCGGCCACCGCGGCGGGGTCGCTCGGCAGCCCGGCCTCGGCGAACAGGTCGTGCCGGTAGTAGAGCGCGGCCGGTCCGGTGTCGATCGGGAAGCCGAGCTGGAACCCGTCCGGACTGCGGCCCGCCTGCCACTTCCAGGGCAGGTAGCGCGCCTCGTCCTGCTTCGCGCCGAGCGCGTTGAGGTCGGCGAACCGGTCCGTGGCGCTGAAGTAGGTCGAGATGCCGTCACCGAGCATCGTGATGTCCGGCAGGTAGGCCTCGCCGGACAGTGCGGCGAGCAGTCGCCGGTTCAGTTCGCCGCTCACCTTGTTCGGTGTGAGGTGCTGGGCGGGGAAGCGCTGCACGGCCTCACCGAGCACCTTCTCCGACAGGCCGTTCGTGGAGTACCAGAGCGTGATCTTGCCCGGGTTGGCCGTGGTCGGACTGGTGCACGCGGTGGTGCCCAGTGCCGTTGCACCGAGTGCCGCCGCGCCGGCGAGGAACCTGCGTCGAGTCAACGTCATCGGGGACCCTCCGGAGAGCCCGTGAACGCTCCCGTGAACGTTCACGGATTGGCGCGAAGCATGAGCCGAACGCGTGACCGTGTCAAGGGTCAGGCTGACTCGCGCACTAACAGCACGCCGCTGACCAGCAGTTCTTCCTCGGGCAACGGTGTCTCGCCCGCGACCAGCCGGCCCGCCTGCTCGATGGCGAGTGCCCCGATCCGGCGGGTGTCGAGCGCGACGCTCGTGAGCGCCGGGTCGACGACGGTGCCGAGCTGGAGACCGTCGAACCCGACCACCGCGAGGTCCTGGGGGACGGCCTTGCCGAGCTTGCGGGCGGCCTTGAGCGCACCCATGGCGATGACGTCGTTGTAGGTGAAGACGGCGGTGAGGCCGGGGTGCTCGCCGAGGAGCTCGTGGAGCGCCTCCGCGCCGCCGTCGACCGACTGGACTGCGTTGCCGACGACGGGGGCGGTGAGCCCGTGGTCCTTCATCGCGTCGGCGAACCAGTCGCGGCGCAGGCTGGGTTCGGCGCGGCCCGCGTGGTCGAGCATGCCGATCCTGCGATGACCCGCGGCGACGAGGTGGTCGATGGCCTCGTGCACGCCCTTCTCGCCGTCGATGCGGATCGAGCTGAAGCGCGGCGTGTGGTGGTCACGCCCTATGAGCACCGCCGGCATGCCGCTGAGGTGCTTGTCGAGCTCGGCCTCGTCCAGGCTGAAGTAGCCGGCCACCGCGTCGACCTGGGACGTGACGACCCCCAGCGTGCCGCGTTCCTCGGTGATGCTGTCGGCGGTGTCGTAGACGATCACGTGCCAGCCGCGTGAGCGCGCGGCCTCCAGCGCCCCGGCCGCGACCTCGGTGAAGAACGGGTTGAGCAGGTCGGGGATGACGAGACCGATCGTGGTGCTGTCCTGCCGCACCAGGCCGCGCGCGAACCGGCTCGGCCGGTACCCGAGCTCCTGGGCTGCGTCGAGGACCCGCTGCTTGGTGCCGGCGTCGATCTCGCCCTTGTCGTTGAGCGCCCGCGACACCGTCTGCCGCGAGACCCCGGCGACCCGCGCGACGTCGTTGATCGTGACGCGCTTGCTCATGATCACCTCTCGTCCGACTGCGACCGAGTATGCAGGGCGTCGAGCACCACGGTGATCGCGGCGCGCGAGCCGCGGCGCACCGCCGCGGTGATCCTCCTCGTCACCGGCAGCTCCCTCGTGACCACGTCGAACCGGCGGTCGACGGCCAGCGCGGGCAGCACCGCCACCGCCAGACCGGCCTCGACGTGCTCGAGCGAGAGCATGTAGTTGCTGAACCGGCCGACGACCCGCGGCTCGAACCCCGCCTGCCGGCACAGCCGCGTCGCGAGCTTCGCCATGTAGGAGCCGGGGATGTCGAACGCCCACGGCTCGTCCTTGCACGCGGCGACGTCGGCCGCGGGGTGGTTCGGCGGCGTGACCAGCACGATCGGGTCCTGGCCGAGCGGCACGACGTCGATGTCGCGGGGGACCGGCAGCTCCACGAAGTCGGTCGTCGTGATGATCACGTCGACCTCTCCGGCGAGCAGCGCGGGCATGCTCGCGTGCGGTTCCAGCTCGACGATCTCGACCTGCAGGTGGGGGTGGCCGAGGCTCTGGATCGCGGGCACGGCGAGCGTGTGGATCGAGCTCTGGAACGCGCCGAGCCGGATGAGGCCCGACGGTTCGTCGTTCAGGCCTCTCAGCTCGGCCTCGACGGCCTCCATCTGGTCGAGGATCGACCGCGCCCGGCGCGCCAGGATCAGCCCGGCGGACGTGAGCCGGACGCGCCGCCCGGTCCGTTCGATCAGCTGCGTGCGCGTCTCGCTCTCCAGCACCGCGAGCTGCTGCGACACGCTGGAGGCGCTGAGGTTCGCGGCCTGCGCCACGGCCCGCACGGTGCCCAGCGCGTCGAGCTGGCTGAGCAGGCGCAGGCGCCACGGGTTGAGCGTCATGCTGTGCAGTATTTCCGAACAGCGAGCATGGGATTGTGAGATGGACCTGATGCTCACCCGGTTCTAGCTTGGGTCCATGGACACCTTCTGGGACGACGTCGACCGCCACCTCGTCCGCTACGGCGGCACGTTCACGCGCGAGATCATCGACAGCGCGTCGGGGAGCTTCCTGTTCACCGAGGACGGCCGCCGCGTCCTGGACTTCACGTCCGGGCAGATGAGCGCCATCCTCGGCCACTCCCACCCGCGCGTCGTCGAGACGGTGCAGCGCCAGATCGCGAACCTCGACCACCTGTTCAGCGGCATGCTCAGCCGGCCCGTCGTGGACCTGGCCCGGCGGCTCTCGGAGACGTTGCCCGAGTCGCTCTCGAAGGTGCAGCTGCTGACCACCGGTGCCGAGTCGAACGAGGCCGCGCTGCGCATGGCCAAGCTCGTGACCGGCAAGCACGAGGTCGTGGCGTTCGCCCGCTCGTGGCACGGCATGACCGCCGCCGCGGCCGCCGCGACCTACAGCGCGGGCCGCAAGGGCTACGGCCCCGCGACGCCCGGCAACTTCGCGATCCCCGCCCCGTCCGGTGACTGGCAGGCGCAGCTCGACCTGGCGTTCGACCTGATCGACGCGCAGTCCGTCGGCTCGCTGGCCGCGTGCATCGTCGAGCCGATCCTCTCGTCGGGCGGCATCCTGGAGCCGCCCTCGGGCTACTTCGCCGCGCTGTCCCAGAAGTGCCGTGAGCGCGGGATGCTGCTGATCATGGACGAGGCGCAGACCGGCCTGTGCCGCACGGGCAACTGGTACGCGTTCGAGCGCGACGGCGTGGTCCCGGACATCCTGACGCTCTCCAAGACCCTCGGCGCGGGGCTGCCTCTGGCCGCCGTGATCACGTCCGCGGAGATCGAGGCGGAGGCGCACGCCCGCGGCTACCTGTTCTTCACCACGCACGTGTCGGACCCGCTGGTCGCCGCCGTCGGCAACACGGTGCTGGACGTGCTGGCCGAGGAGCGGCTCGACGAACGGGCGGCGAAGCTCGGCGCGTTCCTGCGCAACGGGCTGGAGGACATCGCCGCTCGTCATGACCTCGTGACGGACGTGCGTGGGCGTGGGCTGCTGGTGGGACTGGAGATCGCGGACGAGTCGCTGAGCGCGCCGATCACCCAGAAGTGCCTGGACCTGGGACTGCACATGAACATCGTGCAGATCCCCGGGATGGGCGGGGTGTTCCGGATCGCGCCGCCGCTGACGGCGACCGAGGAGGAGCTGGCGCTGGGTGTCGGCATCCTGGACGAGGCGATCGCCGCGGCCTGACCACATGGCCATCCGCCTCGGTCCGACGGTCGAGGCGGACGGCCCGCCGGCTCTCCTACGATCGCCCGCATGCGCGCACACCACCGGCCGTTCGCCGCCACCGCGATCGTCTGCGCGGCCGTGCTGGTCGTGACCGGTCTCAGCAACGGGTTCAGCCGGGCGTTCTTCCAGGACGCTCCCGGGGTCGGCCACACCGTGCTGAGGACCCCGCCGGTGACGGCCGTCCAGGCGCTCCTCGTGCTGGGAGTCGTCTTCTGGCTGGCCTGGAAGGCGCCGCTCCGGCCGGCGGTGGTGTCGATCGCCGCGCTGGAACTGGTGTCCGCGCACGCCACCTGGGTGAGCTTCCGCCTCACCTACCTCCCGCTGGTGCTGCTGGCCGGCTTGACCGCCGTGGGTGCAGGGCAGTACGCGCGTCTGCTGGAGCGGTCACGGGCTGAACGTGCGGCTGCGGCCGAGGAACGGGCGCGGCGCGACGAACGCCTCGACATGGCGCGCGAACTGCACGACGTGGTGGCCCATCACGTGACGGGCATGCTGGTGCAGGCCCAGGCGGCGCTCGTCGTGGCGGAGCAGGACAAGGACAAGGCCTGCACGATGCTGAACGGCATCGTCGACGGCGGCACCGACGCGCTGGGCGCGATGCGCCTGATGGTCAAGACGTTGCGGGACAACGGTGTCGCGGCCGCGACCAGCGATCTCTCCGCCGACCTGCTGCACCTCGTGGAGAAGTCGGGGCTCGAGGTGCGCGCGAACGTCGAGCTCGCCGCGGACGTGCCACCCGAGCTGGGACGGTCGGTGCTCCGGCTGGTGCAGGAGGCGCTGACCAACGTCCGCAAGCACGCTGTCGACGCCACTTCGGTGGAGGTGGACGTGCGGCTGACCGCCGAAGCCGTTCTGCTGTCCGTTGTGGACAACGGCAGGGCGCGGCCCTCGCACTCCGGCGGGTTCGGGCTGGTGGGCATGAGGGAACGGGTGAGCGAGCTGGGCGGGCGGTTCTTCGCGGGCGCCACCGGTGAGGGCTGGCTCGTCACCGCCGAGCTGCCGCTGGGGGTGCGCGCGTGATCTCCGTGCTCATCGCCGAGGACCAGGACATGGTGCGGGCCGGGTTCCGTCTGATCCTGGAGGCGCAGCCGGACATCAGCGTCGTCGCCGACGTGGCGGACGGGATCAGCGCCGTCGAGCAGGCGCGTGCGCTGGATCCGGAGGTGTGCCTTGTGGACGTGCGGATGCCGGGCCTCGACGGTCTGGAGGTCACCCGGCAGCTCGCGCCGCACACCCGTGTCGTGGTCGTGACGACGTTCGACAGCGACGAGGTGTTGAACAAGGCGCTGGACCTCGGCGCGTGCGGGTTTCTCACGAAGGACGCGTCGCCGGGGTTGCTGGCCGAGGCCGTCAGATCGGCGGCGCGTGGAGATGTTCTCGTGTCGCCCCAGGTGGTTCTGCGGGTGTTGCGGCGGTCGACGCCGCCGGTCGCGTCCGCCGACGCCCAGGTGCTGAGCGAGCGTGAGCTCGAGGTCGTGCGTCAGGTCGCGAAAGGCTTGAGCAACAACGAGATCGCGGCCTCGCTGAAGGTCTCCGTGTCGTCGGTCAAGGCCTACCTGGCGTCCGTGCAGACCAAGGTGGGGGCGCGCAACCGCGTCGAGATCGTCGCGTGGGCGTTCCGCGCACACGTGGTGGCCGGCTGACCATGGCCATCCGGCCAGTCGCGGTTCGGTGGCAGGCCCGACGGCCATGATCTCGGTGCTCTCCGGCTGATCCTGAGGCACCCCTTGGAGCAGCAGGGTTCTCCTCGTGAGAAACCTCTGGGGCGCAACGGTTGCCGGTCTGCTCATCTGGGTCCTGTTCCGCACTTTCGGCACCGGTGTGCTGGACCTGCGCGTGTACCTCGCGGGCGGCGAGGCGTGGCTCGCGGGCACGGACCTGTACACCGCGAACTTCCACGCCCCGAGAGGCCTGCGGTTCACCTACCCGCCGTTCGCGGCGATGCTGTTCGGCGTTCTCACGCCACTGCCTCTGGCGTTGGCGGCGCTGCTGTTCACGGCGCTGGGCATCGGTCTCTTCACCGCGGCGGCCCGCCTCTGGGCGGGCTTCGGCCTGGCCGCGGTGTTCCTGCTGCTCGAACCCCTGCGCATCACCCTCGACCTGGGCCAGGTCAACCTGATCCTGCTCGGCCTGGTCGCCCTGGACTGCCTGCTGCCGCGCACGTTCTGGCCACGCGGACTGCTCGTCGGCCTTGCCGCCGCGATCAAGCTGACCCCGGCCGTGTTCGTGCTGTTCTTCCTGTGCCGCGGGCGATGGCGGCCCGCGCTGACCGCCGTGGTGACGTTCGTGGGGTGCGCCGTGCTCGCACCTGGTCAGGCGAAACAGTTCTGGTTGCACGCGATGCTCGACCCGGAACGCGTCGGTGGCCTCGCCTACAGCGCCAACCAGTCGTTGCGCGGCCTGCTGTTCCGGCTCGGCGCACCGGAGTTCGTGTGGTTCGTCGCGGTGGTGGCGGTGCTGGTGTTGACGGTCGTGGTGCTGCCGCGCCTGCGGGACGACCTGACGGCTCTCGTGGCGACCGCGGCGGCCGGGTTGCTGATCTCGCCGGTGTCCTGGTCGCACCACTGGGTGTGGATCGCGCCCGCGCTGGTGTTGCTGCGCGGCAAGGCTCGGATCGCGGTCGCGGCGGTGTTCGCGGTCGGCCCGCACTGGCTGATGCCGACCGCGGGGGACGAGGAGCTGGGGTGGACGTGGTGGCAGCACGTCGTCGGCAACACCTACGTCTGGCTGGGCCTCGCGTTCCTCGGCTGGTGCGCCGTGCGGGCCGGGCAGAGGCGGCTGAACGGGACTCCCGCCCGGATTCCCGTTCAGCCACCGGTCTGGTGACGCGCCCCGGAACGCCGGCGAGGCGGCGTTCCGGGCCACACGACTACCGAGCGAACTGGAACCAGTTCACGTTCGCCAGGTCACCACCCGTGCCGCCGGTGGCCACCAGGTACAGCCGGTGCACCCCGGTGGCGCCGGACGCGGCCGAGGTGCGGCTGGTCCACGTCTGCCACCCGCCCGTGCTCGCCGCCGAGACCGTCGCGACCAGCGGGCCGGTCGGGCTGTCGAGGCGGAACTGCAGGCTGCCGTTCGCGGTGGAGCCGGACGCGAGCCGCGTCGTCACCGAGGTCGGTGGCGTGGCACCGAAGTCGACGTCCGCATAGGCCACGTGGTCGCCCGGCGTCAGGTAGCCGACGTTCTGCCCGCAGCCCGAGTCGGTGCACCGCTCGACCTGCGTGCCGCGCTGCTCGTCGTAGTACGAGGCGCCGATGATCCCGTACGCGTTCTGCGTGGCCGGGAACTGCGCGCCGAAGCCGTACGCGAACAGGGGAGCCTTGCCGTCTCCGACGTTGATCGGCTGCTGCGAGGCGCTCTGCATCCACGTGAACGGCAGCGTGCCGGTCGGCCTGTGGTCGCCGAAGAGCACGTCCGCGACGCCGTTGCCCTCGGTGCCCGGCAGCCAGGCCGCGACCAGGGCGTGCCACTGCGGCAGCTGCGCCGCGATGTCCAGCGGGCGGCCGGACACGAGCACCACGACGACCGGGACACCGGTGGCGCGCAGGGTGTTCAGGGTCGCGATGTCCTCGGCGTCGAGCCCGAGACCGCCCGGGCGGTCACCCGCGCCCTCGGTGTACGGGGTCTCGCCGATGACGGCGACCGCGGCCTGGTACGTGCCGTCGATACCGGTGCCGTTGCGGTTGTACGTCACCGTCGTGGACGACGACACGGCGCTTCGGATGCCCTGCAGCACAGTGGTTCCCGGCGTCACCGGACCGCTGCCGCCCTGCCAGGAGATCGTCCAGCCGCCGCTCTGGTAGCCGATGTTGTCCGCGCTCTTGCCCGCCACGAAGATCTTCGACGAGGTCTTCGACAGCGGCAGCACGCCGTTCTGGTTCTTCAGCAGCACCTGCGACTTGCGCACGGCCTCACGGGCCAGCGCGCGGTGCGCGGCGTTGCCGACGGTCGGCGTGTACGAGCGGTCGGTCAGGGGCTTCTCGAAGAGGCCGAGCTCGAACTTCTTGGTGAGGATGCGGCGGTTGGCGTCGTCGATGCGCGACATCGGCACGCGGCCTGCCTGCACCTCCTGCTTGAGGTAGGTGATGAACTGACGCCACGCGGTCGGCACCATGATCATGTCGAGGCCGGCGTTGATCGAGTCGCGCACCTCGGCGGCGGTGAAGCCGGCCTGGCCGTCGATCTGGTCGATGGCGTTCCAGTCCGAGACGACGAGGCCGCTGAAGCCGAGCTCGTTCTTCAGCACGTCGGTGATCAGGTACTTGTGGCCGTGCAGCTTCGTGCCGTTCCAGCTGCTGTAGGTGATCATCACCGACCCGACGCCCTTGGCGATGGCGTCGCGGAACGGCGGCAGGTGCGTCGCCCGCAGCTCGGCCTCGCTGACCTGCGTGTTGCCCTGGTCGGTGCCGTTGGTCGTGCCGCCGTCACCGATCCAGTGCTTGGCCGTGGCGAGCACCGAGCCGGAGTCCGACAGCTTCGAGCCCTGCAGGCCGGTGATCATCGTCGTCATCGACGTGGCGTCCTGGGGCGTCTCGCCGAACGACTCGTAGGTGCGGCCCCAGCGGTCGTTGCGCGCGACGCACAGGCACGGCGCGAAGTCCCAGTCGATGCCGGTGCCCGACACCTCCTCGGCGGTGGCGCGGCCGATCCGTTGCACGAGACCGGGGTCCCGCGTCGCGCCCAGGCCGATGTTGTGCGGGAAGATCGTGGCGCCGACGACGTTGTTGTGGCCGTGCACGGCGTCCACGCCGTAGATCATGGGAATTCCCAGCGGCGTGGCCATCGCCGCGCGCTGGAAGTCGTCGTACATGTTCGCCCACGACGTGGCGTTGTTCGGCGAGGGCGCGGAACCGCCGCCGGACAACAGCGAGCCGATGCGGAAGTTCGTCAGGTCGGCGTTGCTGACCGCGTTGCGCTCGGCCTGCGTCATCTGCCCGACCTTCTCGTCGAGCGACATGCGGCCCAGCAGGTCGGCGACGCGCGCCGGGATCGGCTGGGTCGGGTCCTTGTAGATCGGATCGGCCGCGGCGGCCGTTCCGGTGGGGATGACGGCGGCACCGAGCAGAAGTGCGGCCGCGAGGAACTTTCTCACAGGGCAGACCTCCGGGGGACGAGGTCCTGTTTACCTTGCGGCACAACAGGGTTGGCCGGAGCGTAACCCGCATCGACAAAGTGGTATAGACCATGGGGGAACCGGAACGAGTACCGGTTCCCCCGCTGGTCCTATCGGCACCAGGACTGGACCTGCTCCTCGAAGCCGGGGAACTCCGCCCGCGCCGCCGCCAGCACCTCGGCGGGCGTGCGAGGTTCGATCCCGGAGTACTTCTCCGCCACGGCACGCAGTTCCGCGTTCGGCACTCCGCTCTCCGTCCCGAACTCGACGGCCTCCTGCGGCCCCACGCCACCCGCGAGCAGCCAGAGGAACTCGCCCAGGTTCGTCGCCACGGGCCCGACCTCGCCCTCCGACCCGAAGAACATGACGGGCTGCGCGGTCAACGGCCCCTCCCGCACCAGCCACAGCACGGCCAGCCCGCCGGTGCCGTCCTTGCCGAAGAGCCGGAACCGGGCACTGTCGAGCTCCGGGTTGCCCGTCCAGAGCCGGAGCCAGTCGGCCGTGTCCTCGGCCGACTCGAACTCCTCGTACGGCTCGTAGTCGATGTTGCCCGGCGAGGGCACGTCGGCCTTCTCGTCGTACTCCCAGGGGAAGTCGATGCCGCTCAGAGCGGCCAGCGCGGCGGGGAAGGCGCGGTCGTCGGTGATCTCCACCCGCGCACGCTACTTCAACGGATCGGCGGCCGACGGCGTCTTGGACCAGGAGAGGAGTCCGACATGCCTGTGCCCGGATGGTGGGGCCACATCACCAAACGCGTGTTCCACCCGCACGCGTTGAAGAGCGGCAAGTGGGCGGTGCTCACCCACGTCGGTCGCAGCTCGGGAATGCTCTACCGCACTCCGATGGAGGCGCACCCGGTCGAGGGCGGCTACCTGGTCGTCCTGGTCCGCGGATCGCGGTCCGACTGGGTGCGCAACGTCATGGCCGCCGGCCACGCGCAGCTCACGGTCGACGGCGAGGACGTCGAGGTGTCCGCGCCGCGGGTGGTGAGCGAGGCGGAGGCGTCCGCGGCGCTGGCCGAGGGGGTGGAGCGGCCGCCGAAGTCTCTCCGCGTCACCGAGTTCCTGAGGATGGACCTCGTCTCGAAGTGACGCGCCGCTACCCGTGTGATGGAAGATTTGGCAGCCCTCCTGGCCGTAGCTTGGACTGACGGGGAGGTCGGGACCAGTGCGAAATGTTATGTCGGGCAGTGCGGGCAGGGTGGTGCAGGCGTCGTCGATCGGCACGGTGAACCTGCACCACCAAGAGCCGATACCCGTGCCGTTCCAACTGCCGCCCGCACCGCGCTGCTTCGTGAGCAGGCAGGACGAGCTCGCGGCGCTGGAGGGCTGGCCGTTGCTGGTGATCAGCGGGCCGGGCGGGGTGGGAAAGACGTCACTCGCATTGCGGTGGCTGCACGACCGGCGCCGGGAGTTCCCGGACGGCCAGCTCTACGTCGACCTGGGCGCGCACTCGCCGGACGGCCCGGTCGCGCCCGAGGACGCCCTGGAGTGGTTCCTGCACGCGTTCGGGATGCGAGACGTGCCGGGGTCGCTCGCCGCGAGGCAGGGGTTGTTCCGCTCGGTCACCGCCGGCCTCGCCTTCTCGGTGCTGCTGGACAACGCGGTGTCATCCGCCCAGGTCAGACCGCTGCTGCCGGCCTCGGGAACGGTCGTGGTCACCAGCCGGTGGCGGCTGAGCCCGCTCGGCATCGACGGCGCGCGGTTCGTCGAGGTCGAGCCGCTCGGGCAACGGGACTCCGTGCGGCTGCTCGAAGAGCTCGTCCAGGACGACCGGCTCACCGCCGAACCCGACGCCGCGGGCGAGCTGGCCAGGCTCTGCGGCGGGCTCCCGGTCGCGCTGTCGGTCGTCGGCGCGCGGTTGGCGGCTCGGCCGCGGCGATCACTCGGACGGGAGCTGACCGAGTTGCGCGATGACCGCCTGCCGGAGCTGGACGACGACGCGTCGGTCGCCGCGGTGCTCGACCTGTCCTATGTGGACCTCCCCGCTCGGCAGGCTCGGCTGTACCGTCTGTGCGCATGGTTGCCGGGCGCGGGTTTCGGGACGGAGCCCGCCGCGGCCATGGTGGGCGACCAGGTCGATGCCGTTGCGGAGGCGCTGGAAGAACTGGTGGAGAAGAACCTTCTGATCGAGATCGCCGACAACCGCTTCCGCTACCACGACATGCTCCGGACCCACGCGCGCACCAAGGCCGACTCGTCCCTGGAAGCAGGGCTCCGGCGGATGATCGAGTGGTGCATCGCGTCTGCGGTCTCCGCCGACCTGGCCGTGATGCCGGACCGTCAGCGAATCGGACCGGCCTACCGCGAGGCCGAGCCGATGGGAGACGGTGCCGCCGAATGGCTGGAGCTGGAACGAGTGAACCTCGTCGCGGCCGTGCGGTGTGCCCACGAGCACGGCTGGCCCGATCTGGTCTGGCAGCTGTGCGAGGCGATGTGGCACCTCTTCATCAAGGGGCACCACTACGTCGACTGGGTGGAGACCCATCGGCTCGCCATCCCTGCGGCGCGCCAGTCGGGGAATCCGGTGGCGGCGGCGAGGCTCGGGACCCGGCTCGCGATGGCCTACCTCAACCTCGGCCACTACGAGGAGGCCACGGCCGAGCTCGAGACCGTGCTGGCGGCGGGTCTCGGCGACCCGGTGAGCGAGCCCTCGGCATTGTCGTTGCTCGGCCGGGCTCACCTCGAACGAGGGGACCCGGCCGGTGCGCTCGACTGCTACCGGCGGGTGCTCGCCGCGCGCGACGAACCAGGCCGTGAGCGCGGCGTCGCCATGGCACGCCGGCGGATCGGTCAGGCGTTGATCGAGCTGGGCCGTGCCGGAGAGGCGATCGCGGAGCTCGAACTGGCCGAGTCGCTGCTCACCGATCCCGCCGAACGGGCGCGGGTGCGCACGTTCCTCGCGCGGGCCTGTGCGGATGCAGGCGAACGCGATCGCGCGAGGTCGTTGCTCGACTCGGCCAGCAACGACCTGCGCACGTCACCGTTCGATCGCGCGGACGCCCTGGTGCTGCTGGGCACGCTCGCGGACGACCACGAGCAGGCCCGGGAGCATTACGGCGCCGCGCTCGCGTGCTTCCGCGACCCGTCCGATCCTGCGGCAGTCCGCGTGCGAGACCTGCTGGAACGGCACGAGCACCGCCTCGCAGCCGAGGTGATCCCCGAGCAGCCGAACGGCGAGCAGCACCGCGATCCCCGCTGACGGCACCGGCGGGCACACCAGGACGTCCGCGACGCCGAGCCACCGCGCGGGTGCGCGGCCGACGTGCGCCACGAGCAGCTCGCCGGCCCGCGCGACGCCGTCAGGCACGGTGCACCGGAACCGGTTCGGCGACGCACTCCCGTTCCGGTTCGGCCAGGCCGAGGAGCCGGTACATCGCGCGGCGCACGATGGCCGCCGACTCGCCGGGCCGTGAGCTGATCGTCAGCGGTACGCGTCGTGCCTGCCGTACAACGGGTTGGCCGAGGTCCAGCAGGGGTGCGTGTGCCGCCAGCCGATCGGCCAGGCTGTCCGTCCTCACCTGGGGTGTGCGGGCGAGAACGACCGGAATTCCTGCTGCGGCGGAATACTGCGTCACCGACCCGTGGTCGCCGACGACCGCGTCGCTCGCGACGACCATCGCCCGCCAGCCCTCGTCCGGCGGCACGATGATCAGTCCCGGGCAGTCGGCCAGCCACGCCCGCACCTGCCACTCGCCGTGCACTTGCCAGATGTTGGGGTGCAGGACCGCCGCAGTCCGGGTCTGCCCGGCCAGCGTGCGGTAGACGGGGAGCAGGCTGCCGAACGTAGACCTCACCGACCACGTCGAGGTGATCGTCACGAGCGTCTCGCCCGGCGCGATGCCCGCGGCGGCCCGGTAGCGGTCGCGGAACGGCAGGCTCGCGCGCAGCCGGTCGAAGCAGACGTCACCCGCGATCACCGCGTTGGGCACTGCTTCGGGACACGCCTCCGTCAGCAGCGCGAGTTCGTCGTCCAGCGCCAGCACGATCGCCGCCGGCACCACCCGGCCCGCTCGGGTGAGCGACACCCGGTCGAGGCCGTGACCGTGCAGGCGCCGGGACTTCGCCGCGCTCGCGCCGTGCGGCAGCACCATCACCGGGCCGTGCACCAGGTCCGTGCCGCGATGGCTCGCGGAGACCACGAGGTCGAACCGGTGCCGCAGCACGGTGTCCCACGACGTCGTCGAGAGGCCTTGTGCCGCGACGAACTCCTCTGTGCCCGGCGGCGATCCGTCGGGCACCGTGCAGACGACCTGCACCCGTGGATCGGCGGCGAGCAGCGGCAGCACGTCCATCAACCGCGTGCCCGCCACGACGTGCGGCACCATCGCTAGCACCTGACGGCACTGCGGCACGGTCACCCGGTGCTCCGAGCCGAGCCCGAACGGTTCCCACATCACGCCACCTCGACCGGGTCGCCGGACGAGCAGTCGAAGACCGGCACGTCGCCCCGCCGCACCGGCTCGTGCGCCGCGTGCCTGGTCATGATCAGCACGAGGTCGGCCGGCGCCGAGACGGGCTGGGAGACGAGCACGGTCCCGTTGTCGAGCACGAGGTTCGGCACGTACGGGTCGTGGTAGGCCACGTCCGCCTCGCCGCACAGCTCGTTGATCACCCGCACCGCGGCGGACTGCCGTACGTTCGCGGTGTCGGGCTTGTAGGTCACGCCGGCGACGAGCACCCTGCTGCGCCGCAACGGGGGTAGTCCGCGCGCGGCGAGCGCCTCCCGGACCCGGTGCACGGTGTGCGCAGGCATCGCGTCGTTCACCGCGATGGCCGCGTCGACCACCGGCGAGTGCAGCCCGTGCCTGCGGGCGCTGGCCGTGAAGAACCCGGCCGACACCGGGATGCAGTCACCGCCCGCACCCGGCCCCGGCCGGTGCCGCAGGAAACCGTAGGGCTTGCTGCCCGCGGCCTCCAGCACCTCGTCGACGTCGACGCGCTGCGCCCGGCACAATGCCGCGAGCTCGTTAGCCAGCGAGATGTTGACCATCCTGAAGGTGTTCTCGAAGATCTTCACGAGTTCGGCCGCACGGGTCGAACTGACGGCCACGACCCGCCGCGCGACCCGGCTCACGAACCGCACCGCGAGCTCCGTGCAGCGCGGCGTGTAGCCCGCGACGACCCGTGGAACGGTTTCCACACCGACATTGCCGGGATCCGTTCGCACCGGCGAGTGGGCGAGGTGGAAGTCGAGTCCCGCGCACAACCCCGACACGGCCGCGATCCGGGGCAGCACCACCTCCTCGACCGTGCCGGGCGCACAGGTGCTCTGCACGATCACGAGCGCACCGGGCCGCATGGCCTTCGCCACCTCGTCGGCCGCCTGCGCGAGCAACGACACGTCGAGCCGTCCATGCCGCCCGGCCGGCGTCGGCACGCACAGCACGTAGACGTTCGAGTGCGGAATTCCCTGCGCGTTGTGCCGCAACAAAAGGCGCCCGCTGGCCAACGCGGAATTCAGCTCGTGGTCCGCGACCGTCGTGAGTCCGCAGCCGGGCCGCTGCTCGCTGATCTCGCGAACCCGTTCCGCACTGGCGTCCACGCCGAGAACGGTCAAGCCCGACCGCGCCGCCGCGACGGCGGTCGGCAATCCGGTGAAGCCGAGTCCGATGACGGTGATGTCGATGATGTCCACAACGCACCTCCCAATGGGTTTGTGGACACCAAGGTGCGGTGCGACGTTGCCCGAATGCCTTTCCGCACACCACGAGCCCGCTGAACGCGCAGGTGAACCGCAGTGCCAGTGCAATCCGGGAAGCGTTTTCCATGCGCGCTGGACTGCCTGCGGTTTCAGAGTGCTTTCAGTACGCCGATCGGGCTTCGAATTCGCAACTTCTCTGGAAAGCCCTCTTGGTTGGGAGCACACTGCTCGCGGGAGAGAGATGCACCTGGCGAGGGGTGGCGCGGGTGGAGATCGCATTCAGGATTCTCGGGCGCACAGGCCTGAGGACGGCAGACGGCTTCGTCCAGAACTGGGGGAAGCCTAAAGATCGTGCCGTTCTCGCGGTGCTGTTGTTCAACGCGGGCAAGCCGGTATCGGTGCGCATGCTCGCGCAGTGGGTGTGGGCGGACGACGGCCCGAGCAATCCCTACCCGACCCTGCAGACCTACGTCGCCCGCATCAAGGCGGCGCTGCGCGCCGCGGGCCTGCCCGGAGTGATCTCCAATGTGGAACGTGCCTACCAGATCGACGTCGACCGGTCGTTGATCGATTTCTACGCCTCGATCGAACTGGCGCGGAAAGCGAAGGCCGCGGCCTACCAGGCGACACCCGACCTGGAGAAGGCGTGCGCGTTGTCCGAACAGGCGATCGCTTTGTGGAGCGGTGACCTGTTCGCCGATCTCGACAGCGACCTCGCGTGCGAGCGCCGCGACTCCGCGGTGCGCTACCACTACCTCCCTGCCATGAACGCACTCCTGTACGGCCTGGGCAAGCTGGGCCGGTTCGAGCAGATGTTGTTCCACCTCAACGAGATCCAGCCGGAGCACGACCTCGACGTCATGCTGGCCCGGCATCGCCTCGTGGCGTTGTTCGGACTGCGCAAGAGGGTCGAGGCGGCGCAGTACCACGTGAGTGTGCGGCGACGGATCGTGGCGGAGATCGCCGACGGCTCGGAAGGCGAGCTGCTCCGCCTCTACGAGGAACTGCGCTCCCGACACGACCAGCAGAGCGCACCGGTGAAGTCTGGCCCGAGGCCACGGTACCTGCCTCACGGCGCTGACGCGTTCACCGGCCAAGAGACGTTGCTGGCGAAGCTGAACGATCTTGTTCTCCCGCACCCGCAATCCCGTCTCGTCGTGCTCGACGGGCCACCGGGAGTCGGCAAGACGACCCTCGCGCTGCACTGGGCGTCGTCAGTGCGGGAACGCTTCCCGGACGGCTATTGGTTCGCGTCCCTGGACGGCGTGGCGCACGGCCCGCGAGTGGAAGCTGGACAGGTGGTGAAGGACCTGCTGGCCGAGTTCGGTGTCGCCGCCGACTCGATCCCGTCGGTCGAAGCCCGAACCGCCCGGCTGCGGGAACTGCTCGCCAACCGGTGCATGCTCGTGGTTCTGGACAACGTCGCGGACACCAGTCACGTTCGGGCACTCTTGCCGGCGCTGTCGACATGTGTCGTGCTCATGACGAGCCGCACCCGCCTGAGCGACCTCGCGGTCCGTGACCGGGCCCGCTGTCTGACCGTGGACCCGCTCGGTGAGCAGGAGACTGTCGGATGGCTGCGCAACCGCTTGGGAGACCGGGCTTCCGCGGCACCCGGTGCGGTGGTGAGGCTGGCGGCATTGGCGGATGGCATGCCGCTCGCGATGGAACTGATCGCCGAACAGGTCGCGGCCCAGCCACGCCGGTCGCTGGAGGACTTCGTTCGCGTGCTCGCTTCGCGCAGCGCGTTGCTGTCGCTGAGAAGCGGAACGTCCGGCAGCATCCGGAACGCGTTCGAACTGTCGTACCAGAACCTGACAGAGGACCAGGCCAAGCTCTTTCGCTTGCTGGGCCTGCATCCAGTACGTGAGGTGTCGCTCGACATCGTGGCGGCACTGGCCGGGGTCGACCGCGAAGACGCACGCCAGTTGGTCGACTCGTTGGTGTGGACGCGTCTAGTCGACTCGACGGACGGCGACCGCTACCGAATGCATGATCTTCTCCGCGAATACGCGGCGGAGCGAGCGGAACTCGACGAGCCCCCGGCGGAACGCGCCGCGGCGGTGGGCCGGATGCTCGCCTGGTACACGCACACGGTGAACAACGCGGACCGCTGTGTCGTCGGCTTCCGTGAAGAGGTGCCGATGCTCGCACTGCCTCCTGGCGTGAACCCGCGGCACTTCGCCGACGAGGACGACGTCGCCCGGTGGTGCCTGCAGGAGGAAGCCGCGCTCGTCGGCGTCATCAAACACGTCGCCGACCCCGACCACATCTGGCGCCTCGCGAACTCGGTGGGCGAGCTTTTCCTTCGCTACCTCCGCAACGACACTGTCGTGGCGGTGATGGAGGCAGGTGCCGCAGCGGCTCGCGAATGCGGTGAGATCGGCACCGTCGTGGACACGTTGCAGAACTTGGGCTTCGTCCACATGACACTGAGACACGACCACGAGTCGGCCGACCGGTGCTTCCGCGAGGCCCGCTCGATCTTCGGTGACCGAGACGACCCCGAGACGCTCGCCGTGCTGCTGCGCAACCAATCCGAGTGCCTGCAGGGCGTGCACAACGTGCCCCGTGCGATCGAGATGTACCAGCAGGCGCTCGCGTTGGCGATCAGCGATGACACGCGAGCTGGAATTCTACATCGGCTCGGTGTGGCCTGCGGCGCGGGCAACCGGCTCGACGAGGCGGCCTCGCATCTCTATCAAGCGCTGCACCTGCGGGAGAAGTTGGGCGACAGCCTCGGCCAGGCCCGAACCCGCCTGATGCTCGCCCAGCTCGCGTTCGACCTCGGCGACTCGTTCGGTGCGAAGGCAAGCTGTCACCTCGCGATCGGGCTGTTCCAGCAGGCGCACTTCGGAGCCGGCGAGGCGCGGGCATTGGCGCTGCTGGCGGCGATCATCAAGGCGGACGACCTGGACCTGGGTCGGTACTACGCGACGCGGGCGCTAGAGCTGTCCGCCGGTGTGGATCGTGAGGTCGAAGCGATGGTGCTGGACATCGCGGGGCAGATCGAGTGGCGGGCGGGGGAACGCGAGCTGGCGGTCGAGCGGTGGCAGGCCTCGTTCTCCGCGTTTCGGGACATCGGGGACCCGAGGGCTGATGCGATCGCGGTGCATCTTGATGAACTCGCTGATTTCGTGCAACCAGAGATACCTCTGGGACGTCTCTCATCTCAGACGGGCGTGTTATCTGACCAAGAACTTCTTGGCGGGTTGGAATAGCGTTCATCAGGCTGGGTGTCATTCAATTCAGCGTCACGCCCACGCGCAGTGCTCATTCTGATGCGAATTAACAGCCGAGGGTGACACCGTCTGGTTGTTGATCTACGTCAATCGATTGCGCAGCGCGCCTGAGTGGCTCTGGGTAGGGGCGGCGCGGATCGGTCTTGGAAGGTCTGCAACGATCTTGGGAGTCGGGGACTGACAACCAAGAAGGAAGTCAAGTTGAACCAAGGTTCCGGTACCCGGCGGGCTGCAGCATTGGGCCTGCTCGGCGGCATGATGGCGCTGACCGCGCTGAGTCTTCTCGGGCCTGCGTCAGCCAGCGCGGCTCTAGAACGACCGTCCGTCAGCGTCTCGGCGTCTGCTTCCGGTGACAGCTCGGACAGCATGAAGTTCGGCTAGAGCCGATCGTCGCGCAGAAGCGACGACACGGACTGCCGCTCAGTGGTCCCCGGCTCGCCAACATCGAGCCGGGGACCACCTCATCCTAAGGCATGTTGATGCGAGTCAGGCGTGTTCTGAGATTATTCGCCGATTTGGGTGCATGATTAACGCTATTGATGTCGTTAAAGGTCCACAGTGGCCGGTAAGTGGTTATCCACAGGTTCTGCGGTTATAGCTCAATTACATGGATGCAGTCAGTCGGACTCGTCCGCCGTCAGCCTCCCAGCGTCACCCGGTCGGTCGGCTCTGTCTTCGTGAGCAGCCTCGACACGTGCTTCTCCGCCGTCCGCGGCAGCTCGTCAGGGATCTCGTCAACCCCTGATCGGCGCTGCGCGAACCGCACCCCCATCACCCGCAAACTGCGCCCGGCAGGCTCCGGCCACGGCAGTGACCCCGGCATCGTGGAAGCGGCGCTCCGCAGCCCGCGGCCAGGTCTCCGGATCACCCCATCCGTCACGCGCCGCAGCCTCGGCCACCAGCCGCAACCCGCTTCGCGCGCCATCGGATGAGGCAGCCCGACATCGCCGCTCTCGGCCACCGGGGCGACGGCAGTCTGACCATCACACGCCGCGCCGGCCAGCACGGCGGCGGAGAGCAGGGCGAAATGGTGGTCCCAGCGCAGGCTGTAGGCGGGGCCGGAGACCGCTGCGTCGTACCGGGTTCGGGTCAGGTCGCCGTCGATGTCCCGCAGCAGCAACGAGATTCCGAGCCTGCCGGTCAGGTGGTACGTGTTGGGGTGGTGCGTTTCGAGGCAGGGGCGAGAGCGACGTACGCTCGCGCAGGTCCGGTCTGCGGGAACGCGCCGAGGTGAAGCTCGGCGAGGTCGAGGCGAGGATCGCGGACCTGGAGGTCGTCCGCGACACGGTGCGGGCGGCCGTCTCGGCCGGGTGCGACGACCTGCTCACCTGCTCGCACTCGCCGTCCTGCCCGCTGCCGCTATCGTCCTGATCATCTGAGCGGGAGGGTGCGGTGCCGGGGTTCGTCGCGGGGATGGAACGGCACCAGGTCGCCGTCTACCTCGGCGCACTGGTCGCGGGCGGGGTCGCCGGCTGGGCCGCGCCGGGCGCGGGGCCTGCCCTCGAACACGCCATCAACCCCGTGCTGGCCGCCCTGCTGTACGTCACGTTCCTGCAGGTGCCGGTGGCCGAGCTCGGGCGCTCACTGGGAGCAGGCCGGTTCCTGGGGGCCGCGCTCGTCCTGAACTTCGTCGTGGTGCCGGTGGTCGTGGCGGCGCTGTTCACGTTCCTGCCGGATGATCGCGCCATCCGGTTGGGCGTGCTGCTGGTGTTGCTCACGCCGTGCGTGGACTACGTGATCGTCTTCAGCGGACTCGCCGGAGGTGACAGCCGCCGCCTGCTCGCCGCCACTCCGTTGCTGCTGCTCGCGCAGATGGTGCTGCTGCCCGTCTACCTGTGGGTCTTCCTCGGCTCCGGCCTGGCCGTCGTCGACCCCGGGCCGTTCGTCGAGGCGTTCGTCGTGCTGATCGCGGTCCCGCTGACGCTGGCGTGGCTCACGCAGGCCTGGGCGCCGCGGGTCATCGGCGCGGTCAGCACGACGATGGTGCCGTTGATGGCCGCGACCCTGTTCACCGTGGTCGCGTCGCAGGTGCCGAAGCTCGGCGGCGACCTGGCGCAGGTCGTGCGCGTGGTGCCGTTCTACGTGGTGTTCCTCGTGGTCATGGCCTTCGCCGGGCTCGCCGTCGCCAAGGCGTGGCGCCTGGACGTGGGGTCGAGCCGGGCGATCGTGTTCACCGGGGCCACGCGCAACTCGCTGGTGGTGCTGCCGCTGGCACTGGCCCTGCCCGGCGACGTCGCGGCCGTCGTCGTGGTGACGCAGACGCTCGTCGAGGTCGTCGGCATGGTGATCTACGTGCGAGTGGTGCCGCGGCTGCTGCCGTGAGTCACACCAGCTGACGGTCGCGCAACGGCGCGAGCGCGCTGCTCCACGCGATGAGCTCGTCGAACATCGTCGACAGCGTGGACACCTGGAAGTCCGACGGGTGGAACTCGCTGAAGTTCTTGAACTCGGTGAACATCGACAGGGACACGCTGGTGCGTACGTCGGCCATCTTCAGCTCACCCGCGACGAGACGGAGGTGTTCCACGGCCCGTGCGCCACCCACACCGCCGTACGACACGAAGCCCACGGCCTTGTTGTTCCACTCGGCGAACAGGTAGTCGATCGCGTTCTTGAGCACACCGGACGTGGAGTGGTTGTACTCGGGCGTGACCATGACGAAGCCGTCGAACTCGGCGATCTTCGCCGCCCACGCCTTGGTGTGGTCGTGCTGGTACTGGCCCATCGCCGGCGGCATCGGCTCGTCGAGGTGGGGCAGCGGGAAGTCCTTGAGGTCGACCAGTTCGAACGTCGCGTCCGCGCGCTGGGTCGCGTGCTCGGCGACCCAGCGCGCCACCTGCTCGCCGTTCCGGCCGGGACGGGTGCTGCCGATGATGATCCCGATGTGCGTCATGTCCTGAGGTCCTTTGCCGAGACTGAAGCGGACCTTACCCCGCTTTCGAAAATGGACTCTACCCCGCTTGCGCGGGGCTCGTCTCGGTGCGGTGGGTCACAAAGGCCGTCTTCTACGATGAACCGATGAGGTGCGGCTGGGGGCTGCGGTGGCCGGACGCCGTGCTGTGGGTGGTCCTGGCGGTGCCCCTGGTGGCCGGCGGTCCGGTCGGCCTGGTCGCCGGTCTGGTCCTGCTGACCGCCGCGGTGGTGCTCTTCCGCAGGTTTCCGGTGTGGACGGTCTGCGCGCTCGTCGCGGCCGCTGCGCTCCCGGCACTGGTGTCGGCCTCGGCCGTGACGACCCCGCCGTGGCCCTGGCCGTTCCTCGCGGCCGCGGTGTTCGGGTTCCGCGCCGGACGGTGGGTCCAGGACCCGGTGCCCGTGCCGGTGACCGCCGTGCTGCTCGCCGGACTGCCGGTCAGCGTGCTCGCGGACGGATCGGTGCGCGGCGGCTTCGGTGTGCTGTTCGGCGTCTACGACTGGTTCGTGCTGGTGCTGATCGTGCTGGTGGTGGTCCTCGGGCCGTGGCTCGCGGGCCGCTACCTCCGGCTGCGTGCCGAGCTCGCGGTGGCGGCGCAGGAGCAGGCGCGCACTCGCGAACGGGCGCGGATCGCGCGAGACATGCACGACTCCCTCGGCCACGAGTGGGGGCTCATCGCGTTGCGCGCGGCCGCTCTCGAGGTGTCGCCGGACCTTCCCGAACGGCACCGGGCCGCCGCGGGGGAGCTGAGGGCGGGCGTGGCGGCGGCGACCGAACGGCTCCAGGAGATCATCGGCGTCCTGGGACCGCGAGACGAACGGACCGACGTCGCCGCGCTGGTCGAACGCGCGAGGGCCGCGGGCATGGACGTCGAGTGGACCCCGGCCGGGCCTTCACCCGAGGCCGTCGAACGCGCCGTGCACCGGATCGTCCAAGAAGGACTCACCAACGCCGCCAAGCACGCGTCCGGAGCCCCGGTCAGCGTGAAGGTGGAACGCTCGTACGCGAGCACGACCGTGACCGTCGCGAATGGACGATCGGACCGGAGGTCCGGCCCGGGCAACGGCACCGGGCTCGCCGGACTGGCCGAACACGCCCGGCTGCTGGGCGGCACGCTCACCGCCGGGCCGCGGGACGGCGGGTTCGCGCTCGTGGCCGAGCTACCGCACGACGCGCGACCGAAGCCCACCGGCAGGTCCGCCCGCCGCAGCCTGCTCGGCGTGGCCAGGACACCGTTGCTGATCGGCACGTCGGTCGCCGTGCTCGCGATGGCCCTCTACGTGATCGTCGGCGCCGGCAACAGCCTCGACCCCGACGTGTTCGAGAAGATCGAGCTCGACGCACCGCGCGCCGACGTCGAGGCCCTGCTGCCACCGTTCCAGATCCTGGGGGACCCCGAACGCATGCTGTCCGATCCGCCGCGGGGCGCCGACTGCCGCTACCACTGGTCGCGCGAGCAGACCGACGACCGGCTGTTCCACCGGCTGTGCTTCGTCGACGACCGGCTGGTGCTCAAGGAGACCCTGCCGCGCAGCGCGATCTCGGCCGGGGAGGCGCGATGATCCGGGTGCTGCTGGCCGACGACGAACCGCTGACGAGGGCCGGGGTCCGGGCCGTGCTGGGCGCCGATCCGGAGTTCGAGGTGGTGGGCGAGGCCGAGGACGGACGCGCGGCGGTGGCGCTCGCGCAGGCGCACCGGCCGGACGTCGTGCTGCTCGACATCATGATGCCGCGCATGGACGGGCTGGCCGCGGCGGCCGAGATCCGCCGCACCGTCCCGGACACCGGCGTGATCATGCTGACGACGTTCTCGGAGGACGAGCACATCGCGCGCGCGTTCGACGGCGGCGCCGGCGGTTTCCTGCTCAAGTCGGGGGATCCGCGGGAACTCTTCGCGGGCATCAGGGCCGTCGCGGAAGGCGCCGCGTACCTGTCGCCGAAGATCGCGCACTGGGCGATCCGGCGGCTGGGCGGGGAACGGGTGTCCGGCGCGGCCCGCGCACGGGACCTGGTCGCCGGTCTCACCGAGCGCGAACGGGAGGTGCTCGCCCTCGTCGGCGCCGGGCTGCCCAACGCCGAGATCGGCCGCCGGCTGCACGTCGTCGAAGGCACGGTGAAGGTGTTCGTCAGCTCGATCCTGCGCCGCCTGGAGGTGCCGAACCGGGTGCGCGCGGCGATCATCGCGTTCGAGGCGGGACTGGTGGATCAGGGCTGACCTATGTCTTTCGACCAGTGCCACCGGCGGCGTTCGACAGATGCCGCCCGGCGGGGGTGATCGACAGGCTGGGCCGTGTGAAAACCAGATCCGTTGTCGCGGCGGGGATGCTGACGGTCGCCCTGGCCGCTCCCGCCCTGGCCGCGCCCGTGCCGCTCACCCTGCCGAGGCCGACCGGGCCGTTCCCCGTCGGCACCACCGAACTGCATCTCGTGGACGAGTCCCGCACCGACCCGTGGGCGCCGGGCAGAGCACGCGAGCTGATGATCTCCCTGTGGTACCCGGCGCTGCCGTCGCCGCGGGCCCCGGTCCGGCACCTCAGCGCGGGGATCGCGGCGTACTACGACCAGACCTCCGCGGGCTCCGTCGGGCTCGCCCCCGGTGTCGCCGACTTCGCGGGCACCCGCACCCACGCGAGACCGTCCGCGCCCCTTCCCGGCCGCCGCCCCGTGATCCTCTACTCGCCGGGAGGCGGGCAGTCGCGGTCGTTCGGCACCACGCTCGTCGAGGACCTCGCCAGCCGCGGCCACGTCGTCGTCACGATCGACCACACCTTCGCGGGCCCCGTGGAGTTCCCGGACCGCGTCGAGCTCCCGTTCAGCGGAGTGGACAAGGCGCTGATGATGCGGGAACGGGTGCGCGACACGAGTTTCGTGCTGGACCGGCTCGGCTCCACGGCGTTGTCCGGCGTGATGGACCTGTCGAGGGTCGGCATGGCCGGCCACTCCATGGGCGGGTTCACCGCCGCCGAGGCCATGCTCACCGACCCGCGCATCGACGCCGGCGCCAACCTCGACGGCGGCATGGACCCGAACTCGGGCCAGGCGAGCGCACGCGGCGCCGACCGGCCGTTCCTGCTGATGGGCGGCGGGACGAGCGGGTCCGACCGGCATCCCCACAACCACCTGCACGCACCGGACTGGGCGTCGTTCTGGGCGAACTCCACCGGCTGGAAACGGGACGTGCACCTGCCCGAGGCGGAACACGCGAGCTTCACCGACGCCCAGGTGCTCCTGCCGCAGATCGACCGCGAGCACTCGTTGCCCGCCGACAGGCTCGCGGCGGCCATCGGCACCGTCGACGCGCGCCGAAGCCTTGCGGTACAACGCGACTATCTCGCCGCGTTCTTCGGCCTGCACCTGAAAGGGCAGCACACCACGCTGTTCGACGGGACCTCGCCGCACCCGGACGCGAGGCTCGTCCCGTGACCGCGTTCCTCGACTGGCTCGCGACCCTGCCGCCGGCCTGGGTGATCGTCGCCGCCGGACTGCTCGTGTTCGGCGAGTGCACGCTCGGCCTGGGGTTCGTCGCGCCCGGCGAGACCGGGCTGTTCGTGCTCGGCACCACCGCGACCAGCCCGCCCGCGTTCGTGCTGATGTGGCTCGTGACAACGGTGTGCGCGGTCGGCGGCGACTCGGTCGGGTTCCTGATCGGACGGCGGTACGGGGCACGGCTGCGCGAGTCGCGGATCGTGCGGCGGCACGGCGCGCGGCACTGGGACCGCGCGACCGACTTCCTGCGGCGCAGGGGCGCGGTCGCGGTCTTGATCGCGATCTTCCTCCCGGTGCTGCGCACGCTGCTGCCCGCCGCCGCGGGAGCCGCCGGACTGCCGTACCGGAGGTTCCTGCCCGCCGTGGCCGTCGGCGCGACCGCGTGGTGCGCGCTGCACATCGGCCTCGGCGCCGCGGCGGGGGAGACGGCCCGCCGGATCGAAAAGCTCATCGGCACCGGGACCATGCTCGTGGCCGTCGCGGTGGTCGTCGTCGGGGTGATCGCGGTTCGGTCAGGAATCGAGAAGCACCGGTCCCGGGGTGACGCCTAGCGTTTCCGGCATGACCTCATTCGACGCGATCACCCTCGAAGTCTCCGACCTCGCCGCCGCGGAACGCTTCTACGCCAACGCTTTCGGGCTCGGCGACCGACTGCGGCTGCGGGCCTCGCAGGAGCCGGCCACCGGCTTCCGCGGGTTCACCCTGTCCCTCACCGTGGCGCAGCCCGCCGACGTCGACCTGCTGGTCGGCGGCGCGCTCGAGCACGGCGCGACCGTGCTCAAGCCCGCCGGGAAGTCCCTGTGGGGCTACGGCGGGGTCGTGCAGGCGCCGGACGGCACCATCTGGAAGGTCGCCACCTCGGCGAAGAAGAACACCGGCCCGGCCACCGGGCGCATCGAGGACGTGGTGCTGCTGCTCGGCGCGACGGACATCGCCGCGAGCAGGCAGTGCTACGTCGACCAGGGCTTCACCGTCGAGAAGAGCTTCGGCCGCATGTACGTGCAGTTCGCCGCGGCCGGACCCGTCAAGCTGGGGCTCTACCGGCGTCGTGCACTGGCCAAGGACGCGGGTGTGGCGCCCGAGGGCTCCGGCTCGCACCGGATCGTCCTGAACGGCGCCGGCGAGTTCACCGACCCGGACGGGTTCGCGTGGGCGTCAGGGCAGCCGGCCGGCCAGCTCGGCGCGTGAGCGGATGCCGAGCTTCGTGTAGACCTTGCGCAGGTGGTACTCGATGGTCTTGGGACTCAGGAAGAGGGCGGCGGCCACCTCGCGGGTCGTCTTGCCCTCCGCGAGCAGCAACGAGACCTGCAACTCCTGCGGTGTCAGGGTTTCGCCCGGTGCTCTGCGCTGGATGGTCTCGCCGGTCGCGCCCAGCTCGATCTCGGCCAGGTCGGCCCAGCGCACCGCCCTGAGGTTCTCGAACGTCTCCAGCGCGGCGTGCAGGTGCGGGCGCGCGTCCACCCGCCGCCGGGCACGGCGCAGGCGGGCACCGTAGGCGAGCCGGGTGCGCGCGGTCTCGAAGTCGTCCAAAGTCCTTTCGTGGTAACCCAAAGACGCCTCGAAGTGCGCGTCGAAACCCTCGGCGAGCATGCCCAGCGTCCGCTCGGCGCGTCCCAGCGCCCACGGCTGGCCCTTCGCCGCGGCCTCGGCCCGGTACCGCCGCGCCACGGGCAGGGCGTCGTCGCGCCGGCCCAGGCGGACCATCGCGTCGGTGAGCTCCGGGGCGGGGGACAGGTCCGGGTCGGTGAGGTGGAGGTCGTCGAGCAGAGCGGAGAGCTCTTCCAGATGCGCCAGCGCCTTCCGCGGGTCGCCGAGCCCCAGTTCCAGCTCTCCCAGTGCGAACAGCGACCAGACCCGTCCGATGTGGATGTCCCGGACCTGGCAGATCGGCAACGCCTCCGCGACGAGCGCGCGGCACCGTTCCTCGTCGCCCAGGCGGGCCCGCAGCCACGCGAGACCGGCCAGGCACATCGCGAGGTCGGTCTCCTGGCCCGTCTCGCGGGCCAGCCGGGTGGCCTCCTCGTAGGTCGCCTCGGCCCGCACCCACTGGTTCGTCGTGGCCTCGTCGCGGGCGACGTGGAAGAGCAGTGCGGGCAGCGTGCCGACGGCGGCCTCCGCGCGGGCGTCGGCGACGACGCCGCGCAGGTCCGCGCCGGAGTCGGAGTCGCGCAGGAACATCGGGCCGATCATCAGCCACGACAGCCTGCGCCGGTCGTCGCGCGGCAGCCCGGAGGACGCGAGCAGGCCGACGGCGGCCCGGATCTGGTCGGCGCCGCCACGGTTGGCGAGGATGCGCGCGACGCCCGCCGCCATCTGCCCGAGACCGCGCGCCCTGGGAGTGCTCACCCGCTCCAGTGACGCCTCGATCTCGTGCGCCAGTTCCACACCCGTCACGGTGTCGCCGAGGTAGAAGCAGGCGTTGACGGCGTCGGCCAGCAGCACCACGGCCGAGTCGGCGTCGGCGGACTCGCGCGCCGCGAGCCGGCAGAGGTCCCTGGCCTCGGTCAGCGAACCGGTGCGGGCCGCGATCGCCGCCCTCAGCTCGACGGCGCGCGTCTCGGCGACGTCCCTCACCTCGTCGAGCAGCGCGACGGACCGTCTCGTCTCGCCCGCCAGCCACGCCGACTCCGCGGCGGAGACGCACAGCGACGCGTGCTGCCGGACGTCCGGGCTGAGCCGCGCGGCACGTTCGTAGGCGGCCGCGGCGACGTCGTGCGCGCTGCGTTCGTGTGCCCGCCGCGCCGCACGGACCAGCAGGCCGGCGACCTCGGCGTCCGGTCCGAGTGCGGCCTCGGCCCGGTGCCAGGCGTGCCGGTCGTCGTCGGGGCCGAACGCCTCGGCCACCGCGCGGTGGATCGCCCGGCGGTCGGGTGCGGCGCCGTGGACGGCCGCGCGGATCAGCGGGTGCCGGAACTCGACGTGACCGTCGGCGATCCGGACGAGACCGGCGTTCTCGGCCTCGGTCAGCGCGTCGACCGGCACGTCCAGCACCCGGCAGGCGGCCGCGACCACGCGCAGGTCGGTGCCCGCCACCGCCGCGACCGCCAGCGCCGCCTGGCCCGCGGTGCCGAGCGAGCGCGCCTGCGCGGTGAACTCGTGGGCCAGTGCGGCGGACACCGGCAGCGGTGCCTCGGGCGACAGGTGCCGGTGTGCCCCGGAGGCCAGTTCGATCAACGCGAGCGGGTTGCCGGCGGTCGCGCGGTGCAGGCGCGCGACCAGGTCGGGCGGCACCGCGCCGCCGGACCGGCTCGACACCAGCTCACCGGCGGCGGCCAGGTCGATGCCGGTCAACGGCAGCGTGGGCAGCGGCGGCTCGGGGGAGCGGGTGGTGGCCAGCAGCACGATCGGGTCGGCCGCGAGCCGGCGGGCCGCGAACGCGAGCGCGTCCCCCGAGGGCCGGTCGACCAGGTGCAGGTCGTCCAGCAGCACGGCCACCGGGCGTTCCTCCGCGAAACGGCACAGCAGGCTGAGCGTGGCGGCGCCGACCGCGAACCTGTCGACCACCTCACCGGGCGTCAGGGCCAGCGCGACCGACAACGCGTGCGCCTGCGGGCCTGGGATCTCGTCCAGCCGGTCCAGCGCGGGCCGCAGCACCTGGTGCAGGGCACCGAACGGGATCTCGCGCTCGGGTTCGCTGCCCGCCGCCCTCAGCACCCGCATCCCGGTGGCGCAGCCGGCCGCGAACCGCAGCAGCGCGGTCTTGCCGACGCCGGGTTCGCCGGTGATGGCCAGGGCGCCGCCGTGCCCCAGCCGGGCGCTCGCCACGAGCCGCTCGACCTGTCGACGCTCGGACTCGCGTCCCATCAGCACACCGGGCAGTGTAGGCAGAACGCTCGTCGCCAGGCCCTGTCCTGCGAGTCTGTTCGATGAGAGTCACGGCCGAGGCCCTCGGCCGTGACTGTCGCGGACAAGACTTGCAGGACAGAGCCTAGGTGGGGCACCTGATGCGGCTGTCCCGTTGGCGCTCATAGGTTCCGACCCTCACAGGAGGGAAGAGCAGATGACCACTACGAGACCCGAGGTCGACACCGACAAGCTCATGCAGTTCGTGTTCCGGGCCGTCGACGAGGTCGGCGCGACGCTCAACGCCGCGCTCGTCGTCATGGGCGACAAGCTCGGCTACTACCGCCTCATGGCGTCCGGCGACCCCGTCAGCGCCGCCGAGCTCGCCGACCGCAGCGGCACCGCCGAGCCGTACGTGCGGGAGTGGCTCAACGCCCAGGCCGCGGGCGGTTACGTGACCTACGACCCCGCGACCAGCCGTTACACGCTGCCGATCGAGCACGCCGTGGCGCTCACGGTCGAGGACAGCCCCGCGTTCCTGCCCGGCATGTTCCAGATCGCGCTGGGCACCGTGAACGACGCCGGACGGGTGCTGGACGCGGCGCGCAGCGGGTCCGGTGTCGGCTGGCACGAGCACAGCACCGACGTGCACATCGGCTGCGAGCGGTTCTTCCGGCCGAGCTACGCGGCCAACCTGATCGAGGGCTGGCTGCCCGCGCTCGACGGCGTGACCGCGAAACTGCGGGCCGGGGCACGGGTCGCCGACGTCGGCTGCGGCCACGGGGCATCAACGATCCTGATGGCACAGGCGTTCCCGAACTCGTCCTTCACCGGCTCGGACTACCACCCCGAGTCGATCCGGATCGCCCGCGAACGCGCGGAGGCCGCGGGGGTGGCCGGCCGCGTGACGTTCGAAGTGGCGTCCGCCAAGGACTTCGGCGGCACGGGCTACGACCTCGTGACGATGTTCGACTGCCTGCACGACATGGGCGACCCGGTCGGCGCGGCGAAGCACGTCAAGGACGCGATCGCGGCCGACGGCACGTGGATGATCGTCGAACCCATGGCCGGTGACCACGTCGAGGACAACCTCAACCCCGTCGGCCGCACCTACTACGGCTTCTCCACGCTGCTGTGCACGCCGGCCTCGCTCTCGCAGGACGTCGGCCTGGCGCTCGGCACGCAGGCCGGGCCCGCGCGGATCCGCGACGTGGCCGTGGCCGGTGGGTTCACCCGGTTCGCCGGCGTGGCCCGGACGCCGTTCAACCAGGTCCTCGAAGTCCGCCCGTGAACGCCGAGCCGCGCCCGGTGCGCGAGGCCGACGGCACGGGTGTCGCCGAGCGCGCCGGGGTGCGGCTCGCGTTCCGGGTCTACGAGAACCCCGGGAAGCCGACGGTGCTGCTGATGCCGACGTGGTCGATCGTGCCGTCGTGGTTCTGGAAGGCGCAGGTCCCCTATCTGGCACGGCACTTCCGGGTGGTCACGTTCGACGGCCGGGGCAGTGGTGAGTCGAGCCGGCCAGTCGGCGCCGAGTCCTATTTGGACGCCGAGTGCGCGGCGGACGCCATCGCCGTCATGGACGCGACCGGCACCGAGCAGGCCGTGCTGGTGGCGTTGTCCCGCGGCGACGCCTGGTCGGTGCTCGCGGCCGCCCGTCATCCCGGACGGGTCTCCGGCATCGTCGCGATCGGCCCGGCCAGCGGGTCGCTCATCGGCGTGCAGGAGCAGGAGAAGCAGTCCTGGGAGTCGGCCGAGGGCAAGTACAACCGGGACCACTGGCTGGGCGGCGGCTACGACGACTTCACCGAGTGGTTCTTCGCGAGGATGTTCGCCGAACCCCACTCCACCAAGCAGATCGAGGACGCGGTGCGGTGGGCGCACGAGATCGAGCCCGCCACGCTGGTGGACACGACGGCCGGACGGCTCGCCTCCGCGTCGATCGAGGACGACTGCCGCGCGGTGCGGTGCCCGGTGCTGGTGATCCACGGGACCAGCGACCTCGTTCGTCCTCACGCCATCGGGGAACGCCTCGCCGAGCTCACCGGCGGGTCACTGGTGCTGATCGACGGCGCCGGCCACGGCGTGCACGCCCGCGACCCCGTCCGGATCAACCTGCTGATCAAGGAGTTCGTCGACCGCGTCCACCCCGCGCCCCGGCGCACCAGGCGGTCCAGGACACGGCCGCCACGGGCGTTGTACCTCAGCTCACCGATCGGCCTGGGCCACGCGCGGCGCGACCTCGCCATCGCCACCGAGCTGCGGAAGCTCCACCCGCGCCTGGAGGTCGACTGGCTCGCGCAGCACCCGGTCACCGAGGTCCTCGGCCCGGCGGGAGAACGGGTGCACCCGGCGTCCGCGTGGCTCGCGAACGAGTCGTCGCACGTGGAGGACGACGCGGGTGAGCACGACCTGCACGTGTTCGAGACGTTCCGCCGCCTGGACGCGGTGCTGGTCGCCAACTTCATGGTGTTCCACGACGTCCTCGAGGCCGAGGACTACGACCTGGTGATCGGCGACGAGGCCTGGGAGGTCGACCACTTCCTGCACGAGAACCCTTCCCTGAAGCGGTTCTCGTTCGCCTGGCTGACGGACTTCGTCGGCTGGCTGCCGATGCCGGACGGAGGCGCTCGCGAGCAACGCCTGACCGCCGACCTCAACCTCGACATGATCGAGCAGCGGGCCCGCCACCGCCGGGTGCGCGACCGGTCGGTGTTCGTCGGCAACCCGGACGACGTGGTCTCGCTGCCGTTCGGCGAGGGCCTGCCCGCGATTCGCGAGTGGACGGAGCAGAACTTCGACTTCTCCGGCTACGTCACGGGATTCGACCTGCCCGGGGAACGGGAGCGGAGGACCGGGGAGAAGCTGTGCGTCGTCACGGTCGGCGGTTCGGGGGTGGGGGAGCCCCTGCTGCGACGGGTGCTCGACGCCGTTCCCCTCGCGCGGCGGAAGGTGCCGGGCCTGAGGTTCCTCGTCGTCACCGGGCCCCGCATCGACCCGGCGTCACTGCCGGAGCAGGACGGCGTCGAGCTCCGCGGGTTCGTGCCCGACCTGCCCCGGTACCTCGCCGCGTGCGACCTGGCGGTGGTGCAGGGCGGCCTGACGACGTGCATGGAGCTCACCGCCGCCCGGCGCCCGTTCCTCTACGTGCCGCTGCGCCACCACTTCGAGCAGAACATCCACGTCCGGCACCGGCTCGAACGCTATGGCGCGGGCCGGTGCATGACGTACGACGAGGTCGCGGACCGCGACGTCCTGGCCGTCGCGATGGCCGAGGAGATCGGGCGTCCGGTCACCTACCGGGAGGTGGAACGGGACGGTGCGTCCCGCGCGGCCGCCCTGCTCGCCGAGCTGCTCTGAAAGTCAGTCCGTCGCCCGGTCGTCGGCCGCCGCGGTCTGGGTGAGCACGGCGACGGTCTGCTCCAGCCCGCGCTGCACCTCGTCACCCTGCGCGTCGCGGACGCTGTGCAGGCTCACCGTGATGCGCGACCGGCCCGGCGCGACCTCCTCGACCTGCAGTTCGCCGTGGTAGTCGTCCGGGCCCTCGGCACCCCACTCGAGGGTCCGCCGCTCGGCGTCCGGGCGCACCCAGGCCTCGCTCTCGACGTGGTGGCCGTGCACCTCGGCCTCCACGTGCACCTGCTCGCCGCCCTCGGGCTCGGCCGCGGTCATCTGCGGGAAGTAGCGGGGCAGGTTGCGCGGTTCGGCGAGGAACCCGAACAGGGTGTCCGCCGGGATGTCGGCCTCAGCCGAGTGCGTGTACGTCGTCATGGCGGTCGGGGTACCCGGTCTTCTGCTCGGTGAACACGTCCCGCGTCCGCGCCAGGTGTTCGTGCCATCCGCGCTGGTCGCGCCGGAACACCGGCACGACGAACGCCCCGCCGACGTACAGCGCGACGACGGCCAGGTCCCACCAGCCGATGCCGATCAGGGGCGACACCACGGTCGCGTAGGCCATGAAGCCGGTGAGGCCGAGCATTTCGCGCAGGGCGAGCTGGAACGGGTTGGCGCGCGACCCGTCCTCGGCGCGGACGCGGTAGTGCAGCAGCACCCCACCGATCGTCATCCCGTTCGCCGCGGCGGGCAGCACCACCCGGAACGCCACGAGCACGAGGACAGCCCACCGCGGGTCCGAGTGCAGCACGAGCTTGGCGATCACGATCACCAGCACGAGCTCGGAGACCAGCCCGAGGATCCGGCGCGGCACGGTCACGGTCCACACCGGCGCGGCCGCCTCGTCCGACGATGGCACCCTGGGCACGACGAACGCGGCCGGCGCCATCATCCACCCCAGCAGGCCGCCGAAGGTGTTCGAGATCAGGTCGTCCACGTCGGCGATGCGGTACGGGCACGGGTAGAAGCCGAGGTTGCCGGTGTACTGCACGACCTCGATGGCCAGGGACAGCCCCAGGCCGATGGCGAGCACGGCGAGCGGCCCCTTGCCGTACGCCTTGCGCAGCACCACACCCAGCGGCACGAACAGCGCGACGTTGAACAGCTGCTGCAGGAACGCCTGCGACCTCACCATCGCGAGGACGCCGGAACGCCCGTTCGCCGCCATGTTGTTGCTCATGTCGGTCACCCACTGGAAGGGGACCGTGGACAGCATCTGGTCGCCCGTGCACAGCTTCGCGACGTCCGAGGGGAACGGCAGGAAGATCAGCGCCAGCGCCACGAGCCCGTAGGCCAGCAGGCCGTAGAGGACGAACGCGCGGCGCGGCTCGACCCGCCGGAAACGGAAGTAGTGCAACAGGACCAGGGGCAGGAGGACCAACAGCCCGACACCCACGAACGCCAGGAAACCGGTTCGGGCGGTCTCCCAGTACGACGCCATCATGAGCGGTCCAATGCCCGCTCACCTGCGCCGCCAAACCTTGATCGGGGAAGTTGCGGCGAACGGATCAGCGGCACCGCGCGAGGTACACGGTGTTGGTCGAGTCGATGCCCTGCAAGGGGTTGGGGAAGCTGACCACCTCGGCCCGCACGTCGGCGAAGACCGTCGCGAGGGTGGCGGTGTACTCGTCCTCGGGCGGGTCGTTGGACCACAGCGCGAAGACGCCACCGGGCACGAGGAGCTCGGCCAGGCGGCGGGTGCCCTCCGCGGTGTAGAAGTCGGCGTTCGTGGGGTGCAGCAGGTGGCGCGGGGAGTGGTCGATGTCGACGACGAGGGCGTCGAACCGCCTGCCCGGGACCGCCGCGTCGTAGCCCTGGCCGGAGCGGGTGAGTGCGAAGAAGTCACCGTGGACGAGCGTGCACCGGTCGTCGGCGGCCAGGGTCCTGCCCGCCGGGATGAGCCCCTGCTGGTGCCACTCGATGACCTCGCCGAGGGCGTCGACCACGAGCAGCGAGCCGACGTTCGCGTGCTCCAGCACGGTCTGCGCCGTGTAGCCGAGACCGAGACCGCCCACCACCACGTGCAGGTCCTCGCCGGACAGCTCCGCCAGCGCGAGGTTCGCGAGCTCCACCTCGGCGACGGTGAACAGGCTCGACATCAGGAACTCCTCGTTGAGCTTGATCTCGTGGATCTCCCTGCCGGTGCCGGGTTCGACCCGGCGCCGCAGGGTCAGCTCACCCAGAGGGGTCTGGCGGTAGTCGAGTTCCTGGAAGCGCGCACTCATGCGACGGCACGGTACCCGTGGCCACGGACGGGTGAACGCGACGGATCAGCCGGCGAAACGGCCGATCGCGACGAACACCGCGAGCAGCAGCAGGACCACGTTGACCGGCAACGACTTCGTCTCGCCGAGCTTCAGGTGCGCACGGGCGGCGAAGACCTGGACGACGACCAGCCCGACGGCGGCGATCGGCGTCAGCACCGGGGCGATGCCGGTCAGCCACGGCAGGACGAGGCCGAGCGCGCCGAGCACCTCGACGGCGCCGATGGCCTTCACCGCCGTGCCGGACACGTCCTTCGCCCAGTTCCCGTTGGACGCGACGATCTGCTCGTGCGAGCGCACGAGCTTCATGAAACCGCTTGCCAGGTACACGGCGGCCAGCAGTCCCTGGACGACCCACAGCGCGATGTTCATTGCATACTCCGATTCTTACCTCTTGTGCGTAGCCTCATGATGTGTCCGTGTCGAGGGCACCACAAAAGGCACATCGGTGTATGTGTCCAGGACGGGAGGTCCGGTTGTGATGGGGTTCACGCGCTCGGACGGCTGCCCGCCGCCGATGAACGACGGCGGCGCGGTCCGCGAGGTGCTGGACCGCATCAGCGACAAGTGGAGCCTGCTCGTCGTCGGCGCGCTGCGCGAGGGCCCGTTGCGGTTCGGCGAGCTGGAGAAGACGGTCACCGGCATCTCGCAGCGGATGCTGACGCTGACGTTGAAGCACCTCGTCGAGGACGGACTGGTCAGCCGCACGGCCTACGCGGAGGTGCCGCCGCGCGTCGAGTACGAGCTGACCGGGCTCGGGAAGACGTTGATGCCACTGGTGATCGCGCTCGCCGAGTGGGCGCTGGAGCACAGCGACGAGATCAACGCGAACCGCCGCCGCTAGTGGTGCGTCACGCAGGGTTCGGCGTGCTGACCGTGAGCGGTTGCCGACCGGGGGCTCACCGGGTTCCGTCCGATGTGGATGTGCCGGTGCCGCGGCGGCCGGTGGGCCGGTGATCAGTAGGGTGTGGCTTCCGGCTCGCTGGCAGGAGAACCCGATGCTCTCACCCGACATCCTTCTGGTGCACGGCGCGTGGCACGGTTCGTGGTGCTGGGAGCCGTTGATCGAGGAACTGCGGCGTCTCGGTCGCACCGCTCACGCCGTCGACCTGCCCAGTTCCGGTTCGCCCGCCGGGCTGCACGAGGACGCGGAGGCGATCCGGCACGCGATCGCGGCGGTCGACGGGCCGGTCGCGGTGGTGGGCCACTCCTACGGCGGTTTCCCCGTGACGGAGGCGACGGCGGGGTCGGCGCGCGTGACGCGTCTGGTCTACCTGGCGGCGTGGATGCTGGAGCCCGGCGCGTCGATCGGTGAGGCGGCCGGGCTGCCGGAGCTGGAGACGGAGTTCGTCACGCCGCCGCTCGACGCGCTGGCGCAGTTCTACGACGACGTCGACGCCGAGGTGGCCGAACGGGCCGCCGCGAGGTTGCGGCCGCAGAGCGCGCGCTCCGCCGCGGACCGGCTCAGGGCCGCCGGGTGGCTCACGATCCCGTCCACGTACGTGGTGTGCGACAACGACAAGACGATGCCGCCCGCGTTGCAGGAGGAGATGGCGACCCGCGCGTCGGTCGTGCACCACCTGCCCACGTCGCACTCGCCGTTCCTGTCCGCGCCCGCGAGCCTGGCCGAGCTGCTGGACCGGCTCACCAAGGTCTAGGCGCTGTCCTGCAAGTTCGTTCGGTGACAGGCGCGGGCGAGAGACCCGGAGGCGGTGCCGCCGCGACGCCCTCATACCGGGCGTGTTCGGGCGTTGCGGCGGTGCCGCCTCCGGGTCCCTCGGCCGCCACTGTCGCTCAACGAGACTTGCAGGACAGCGCCTAGGAGCGGGTGCGCTCGTAGTGCCGGGCCACCCTGGCCCGGTTGCCGCACACGTTGGCGGCGCACCAGACCCGGCGGCGGTTCTCGGCCAGGAACATCATCGAGCAGGCCGGGTTGGCGCACGCCCTCAGCTTCTCCAGCCGCTCGGGGTCGGCGAGCAGCCGGATCGCCTCTCCCGCGATCGCCGCGAGCGCCGGGTGGCCGTTGTAGTCGTCGTGCCACCGCACCTCGGCGCGCGCCCCGGCGCCCCAGCCGTCGAGCCGGGGGCTGGTGGGGACCGCGGCGGCGACGGCGTTGAGGTCCGCGATCCGCGACGGGTCCGGCGTGCGTCCGGTCAGGTGGGCCTCGAAGAGGTCCTGGAGCAGTGCGCGCAGCCGGCGGGTCGCGCCCATCGCCGGGGGCGGTGCGTCCGGCAGGCGGTCGGCCTCCAGCGACCACCAAGTCGCGTGGCCGGTCTCGTCCGCGATCAGGTCCTTGACGGGGTCGAGGCACAGCGCCTGCGTGTCCACCAGGTCGAGCGCGACGAGCGGCTCACCACCCATCGGGAAGCCCGCCGCCTGGAACTGGGTCAGTGTCGTGGCCACGCCTCTCCTAACGGTTCGAGTGCCGATTGAGACGTTAGCAGATTCTCGTCGGACGAGCTTGCGCCGTCAGATCTAACGTGTATACGGTCGTTTTATCCATTAGGACGACCTGAGGAGAACGACATGCCCGCGATCCGCCACCGCCACGTCGAGGTAGACGGCCTGAAGGTCTTCGTCCGGGAGGCAGGCGACGCGGACCGGCCGACGATCGTGCTGCTGCCGGGCTATCCGTCCAGCACCCGCGCCTACGTGCGGCTGATCGACCGCCTCGCCTCGTCCTGGCACGTCGTCGCCATCGACTACCCCGGCTTTGGCTCGTCCGACCCGCTGCCCGGCGAGCCGACGTTCGACCGGCTGGCCGTGGTGACCGGCGAGGTCATCGACCTGCTCGGCATCGGCGACTACGCCGTCTACATGTTCGACTTCGGCTCCCCGGTGGGCTTCCGCGTCGCCCTCGAGCACGACCGGCGCGTCCAGGCCGTGATCACGCAGAACGGGAACGCGTACGTCGAGGGGCTCGGGCCCGACATGCAGGGCCTCGACGGCTGGTGGAAGGACCGGTCGTCCGATCAGGAGGCGATCGACTGGGTCGTGAGCCTCGACGGCACCCGGCACCAGTGGCTCGCGGGCGCGAAGGACCCCGAGCACATCGACCCCGAGCAGGCGCTGGCCGACCAGCACGTGCTCGACCTGCCCGGCCGCGCCGACTACATGAGGTCGCTGCTGTGGGACTACCAGAACAACATCACCCGCTACCCGGCCTGGCAGGCGTGGCTGCGCGACCGGCAGCCGGCCGTGCTCGCGGTCTGGGGCCGTCACGACACGTTCTTCGTCCCCGCGGGCGCCGAGGCCTACCGCCGCGACGTGCCCTCCGCCGAGGTGGTGCTGCTCGACACCGGCCACTTCGCCCTGGAGGAGGCGGCCGACGAGATCGCCGATCACGTGAACACGGTGCTGGCGAAGACTTTCGCCTGACCTGACGCTGCAGCCGGGCGGGCACGTCCCGTCGCGAGAACGGCACGGCGGGGCCGTCCACAGTGGTGGGCGTGGACAGGTCGCTGGTCGACGAGGCGCGGTTCGAGGAGTTCGTCGCCGCGGAGGTCGCGGGCACCGGCACACCCGTCAGCGCCTGCAGGGCTTCCGTCGCCACCTGACTTCGTGGTGCCGCCCTGGGGCGCAGGGCGGCACCACGACCGTCTACATCAGGATGAAGTAGGGCGAGTACCCGGCGCCGGTGGAGTCCTTCCAGTCCTTGCCGCGGCAGATCTGGCCGTTCTGCGGCTCGATGACCTGGACGGTGCCGCTGGTGTCGATGAAGACGTTGACGGCGTGCGCACTGCTCTTCGTCGTGCCGAAGATGATGCCGACCGCGTAGCCGTACTCCGGGGCGGCCGCGTAGGCGTCCTTCGACGACTGCCCCTTGTAGACGTAGCTGAAGTCGTCGCAGTCGAAGTAGTTGGCCTTCCAGCTGTACTTCGCGAGCCCGGAGTTCTGGTACGTCGACATCGCCTGTGCGGTCGTGACGGCCTGGTAGAACAGGTCGCCGGTGTTGAGCTTCAGGTCGTAGCTCGCGCCGGGCCACGCGGCGCTGAACAGGCCGTTCAGCTTCTTCTGCTGCACGTAGAACTTGTGGAACGTGACCATGGCCGCAGAGTGCGAGCTCGAGACGTACGCCCAGTTCCACGAACCGGAGTCCGAGCACAGCGTCATGGTCGTCCCGTTGTTGTTCCACGACATGGTGTAGGACTGCGAGCCGTCGGGGTTGGTCTGCGCGGCCTTCGCGGTCAGCGACATCACCGGATAGCCGGTGCCGTAGTCCGACGGAGCCCAGAACGCGTACTCCCACGACGTGGCGGTGCCGTTCGAGTGCAGCGGCCACGAGCGCGCCTGCATGGTGATCGACGAGGGCGTGGAGACCGGGTTCCCGGAGAACTGCAGCGGGAACACGTCGGTCCAGTAGCTGTCGTAGGCGCCGAAGTACGCCCACTCCCACGAGCCGCTTCCCGCGTTCTGGACGTTCAGCACCCGTCCGTACGAGTCCTGCACGACGTACGGCGTGTTGGGGTCGAGCTGGTCGGCGGGGATCGGCTCGCTCAGCGAGAGGACCGGGCCCTCGCCTCTGGCGGGACCGACCGCGCTCTCGCCTCTTCTCGGGGCGTGCAGGTGTCCGGCGAGCAGGTCACCCGGATCGGCGTGCGGCTCCCGCTGGGCGGGCACGAGCAGCTCGGTGGTCTCGGTCGGGGTGATGCGCAGAATGGTCATGGCGGCCTCGGATCGGAGAAGGTTTGGACCCGCTCAACGGTCCGCCGGCCGCCACGGCCCGACAAGATATCTATGGGTGGGACAAGGGGCGACTGCGCGACACGGAGGTCCGGCACACCACCCGGAGGTGTGTCGCCGCAGGGTGAAATCCTGGCCGCGCCTTCTTGACCCGGTCAAGCAGTGCTATCGCAGCGCGGCCTCGATCGCCGAGGTGACGGCGGCGTCCTCGGGCTCGGTGCGCGGCCGGAACCGGCCGATGACCTGCCCGTCGCGCGAGACGAGGAACTTCTCGAAGTTCCACTGCACGTCACCGGCCGTGCCGTCGGCGTCCGCGTGCCGCGTCAGCTCCTGGTAGACGGCGTGCTGACCGGGGCCGTTGACCTCGATCTTCTCGAACAGCGGGAACGACACCCCGTACGTCGCCGAGCAGAACGTGGCGATCTCCTCGGACGTGCCCGGCTCCTGGCCCATGAACTGGTTGCACGGGAAGCCGACCACGGAGAAGCCCTCGGTGCCGTACTTCGCCTGCAACCGCTCCAGACCCGCGTACTGCGGGGTGAGGCCGCAGCGCGAGGCGACGTTGACGACGAGCGCCACCTTGCCCCGCAGCGCGCCGAGGTCACCGGGCTCACCCGCCAGCGTGCGGACCGGGATGTCGTAGATCTCCATGCCGCCAACGTAGTTCATTTCTTCTGCCCACCCGGAGCGGGCACGATCAGTCCGGCGAGGGAGGGCGGTGCGGGGGCGATCCCCGGCCCGCCCGCGTCGACCCAGTCGATCACGCCTTCCAGCGCCTCGTCGTCCAGCACGGACCCGACCCACACCGCCCGTGCCCCGGCGGCACGGGCGGCGGGGCTGGGCCGCACGACGACCACGTTCGACGCCTCGCACGCGTCCAGGCAGTCGGCCACGAGCACGGAGGGGAGTCGTTCGCGCAGAACCTCGAGCTGGTAGTCGTGGTCGACCTCGGGGTGCTTGCGCGCGGTGCCGCAGCAGCAGCCTCGGCACACGGTGATCCGGGAACTCATGATCACCGTTCTACGCAGTCGACGGTTCGTTGCACAACGAGAACATTCCGCTGGCCGTCCGGGGACATCGCTCCGGAAGGCTCGATTCCGTGGCACGTAAAGGAAGTTGGACAGTGCTCCTGCTGGCGATGGTGACGGCTTGCACACCCGCGCCCCCGCAGGAGCAGAGCACGCAGGTGAAGATGACCGGCGACGGCAGCATCCCCAAGAACGAGACCATCTCGCTGGACGACGACGAGCACGCCGCCATCGCCAACCTCGACCCCGGCCTGCTCCAGGCGATGCGCCAGGCCGCCGCCGACGCGAAGCTCAAGGGCGTCGAGTTCCGGGTGACGTCGGGCTGGCGCAGCGCCGAGTACCAGCAGCGGCTGCTCGACGAGGCGATCGAGCTGTACCGCAGCGAGGAGGAGGCGCGGCGGTGGGTGCACCCGCCGGAGAAGTCGGCGCACGTCACGGGCAAGGCGATCGACATCGGGCCCACCAACGCCGACGACTGGCTCATCCAGCACGGCTCGGACTACGGGTTGTGCCAGGCCTACGCCAACGAGATGTGGCACTTCGAGCTGCTCACGACGCCGGGCGGGCAGTGTCCGCAGCCGCAGGGCAACGCCGGCTAACGGCCGTGGATCACGGCCAGGGCGTGCTCGCGGGCCGGTGCGCTCAGAGTGGTGTTGAGCTCCTCGAACAGGGCCTCGGCCGTGACGCCGTTCCAGCCCGGCGGCAGGAGCGACAGGGGCAGGCCCGGGTCGCTGTACGGCAGGCGGCGCCACGCCGTGAGCATCGGGACGTAGGACTGGAACGCCTGCTCGGGTGAGGTGATGCCGGCGTCCAGGAACGGGCGGTGGCGGCGCAGGAAGTCGGCGTACAGGTCCGTCAGCTCGTCGAGGTCCCACCACGCGCGCACTTTCGAGCGCAGGTCGCCGAACGCGAAGTGCCGGCCGGTGAAGATGTCCACGTACTCGGACAGGCCGCGCCGCTCCAGGGTGCGGCGGGTCTCCGTCGCGAGGTTGCCGGGCGCCACCCACACGCCGGGGGCCGTGGTGCCGAAGCCGAGCTGGGTCAGGCTGGTGCGCAGGGCGTGGCGCTTGTCGCGTTCGGACTCGGGCACGGAGAACACGACGACCAGCCAGCCGTCCTCGGCGGTGGCGCGGCGGCGTTCGAAGATGCGGGTGTCGCCCTCGGCCAGTGTCTCCAGGGTGGGTTCGGCGAGCGCGTAGCCGGCGCCGTCGCGGCGTTCGGCTCGGACGACGCCCCGGCGCTTCAGGCGCGAGATCGACGACCTCACCGCCTGGCCCTCCACGCCCAGGTCGGCCATGAGCTGGACGACGGAGGCGACGGAGAGCCAGTTGTGCTCGCCGCGCGCGTAGAGGCCGAAGATCGTGATGATGAGCGGGCCGAGCCGGTCGCGCCCGGCGGGAGCCGCCGCTTCCACGGTCATGTTCGCGACGTTCAGTGCCCTCTCCTCACCTTGATCAGCCGAGCTTAACGCCCGGCCCGCCGAGGTCGGTCAGCGTGACGGTGTTGCGCAGCTCGCCCAGGCCGCTGACCCGTGTCACGACGACGTCGCCGTCGCGCAGGAAGACCTGAGGCTCGCGGGCGTTGCCGACGCCGCTGGGGGTGCCGGTCAGGATCACGTCGCCCGCGCGCAGGGTCATGCCCTGGCTGAGCTCGGCGATGATCCGCGCGAACGAGAACGCCATCTGCTCGCTCGACGCGTCCTGCAGCAGCACGCCGTTGACCTCGCACTGCACCCGCATGCCGGTCAGATCGACGGAGTCGGTCGTGGTCAGCCACGGGCCGAGCGGCATCGTGGCGTCGAGGCTCTTGCCCTTGAGCCACTGGCCGCCGTGCGCGCGTTGCAGGTCCCGTTGCGAGACGTCGTTCGCGACGAGGAACCCGAACACGTGGTCCAGTGCCTTCTCCTCCGGGATCGACCGGCCGTCGCGCCCGATGACCATCGCGATCTCGGCCTCGTAGTCCCACTTCTGGGACACCGCCGGGTCGTAGGCGATCGGGTCGGACGGACCGATGACCGTGTCCGGGCCCTTGGTGAAGAACGTCGGCCGCAACGGGCGGGAGACCGGGTCCTGCCCCTCGCGCTTGCCCGCGGACTCGTCGAAGTGGTCCCAGTAGTTCCAGCCGGTGCACAGGACGTCGCGGTTGAAGCGGTGCACCGGCGCTTCGAGCCGCACCTCGGTCAACGGCAGGACCTCACCGGTCTCGACCGGCGCGCCCCGCACGACCTCGTCGACCGTGCACGACAGCAGGGCGATCGACTCCCCGTCGACGACACCACCACGCCGCACACCGCCGACCGTCACAGAAGCAAGCCTCACCCGCCGACCTCCTCGGGTATCGCGTTCACGTTTCGTAGATCATGAATACGCTATCGATTCAGCTCGGCCTGACCAGCCGCTCTTCGGGGATCACGGCGACGCCGAGGATCTCGATGAGCGCCTCCGGCTGCCACAGCGCGGTGCAGCCGATGCCCGCCATGGCCGGGTATACCGGTCCGGCGAGCTCGCGCCACACCTTGCCGATCTCCCTGCCGTGGGCCTGGTAGTCCGGGATGTCGGTGAGGTAGATCGTGATGCTGACCAGGTCTTCCGGCTCGCCACCGGCCGCGCGCAACGTGGTGAGCACGTTGCCGAACGCCTGGCGGAACTGCTCGACGATGCCGCCGGGGACGATCTTCATCTGGGCGTCCAGCGCGGTCTGTCCGCCCAGGTACAGGGTGGTGCCGGCGAGGGTGCCGTGGGAGTAGCCGCTCGGCGCAGGAAGGCTGGCCGGGTTCACTGCTGCTGGCCTCATGAGTATTGACACTATCTGACGGTCGTGAAGAATACGAGATATGGAGCCCGACCTGAGCAAGTACCAGCTCGACGGCGACAACTCGATGTACCGGCTGCCCAGCGGCCTGGTCGCGCCGGTCGTCACGCGCGGCGGTGCCGAGAACCCGGACACCGCGAACTCCGGCGGCGCCATCCGGATCTCGGGCGTGAGCATCCAGCACACCCCGGCGACGAGGCTGTGGTTCGGCAAGGTCACCAACGAACCCGGCTACCGCTCGGTCACCCACCACCACGGCGAGGCCGAGACCGGCGGGTACGTGCTGTCCGGCCGCGCGCGCATCTACTTCGGCGAGAAGTTCGAGGACTACCTCGACATGGAGGAGGGCGACTGGGTGTTCGTGCCCCCGTTCATGCCGCACATCGAGTGCAACCTCGACCGCAACAACCCGCTCACGTGGATGACCACGCGGACACCGGAGAACATCGTCGTGAACCTCGACGACGTGCCGGACGAGGACCTGCGCGACTGGCTGACCCGATGACGACCTCCCGGATCTTCACCGACGCCATCGCGCTGGAGAAGGCCGAGCCGGAGCACTTCGACCTCGCCTTCACCGCCGTCACCCAGCCCTGCCCGTGGCCCAAGGCCTACGGCGGGGACCTGGTCGCCGCCGCCGCGGCCGCCGCCATGCGCTCGGTCACCGACGGCAAGACGCTGCACTCCATGCACAGCTACTTCCTGCGCCCGGCCGACATCGGCGCCGCGGTGCGGTACGAGGTCGAGGTGCTGCGCGACGGACGCGGGTACAGCACGCGCCAGGTCCGCGGCTACCAGAACGGCAAGTGCCTCTACGTCTGCCTGGCGAACTTCGCCGCGGGAGAACCCGGAGGCAGCTTCCAGGCCGAGACCGCCGCGCTACCCGGCCCGGACGCGCTGCCGAGCACCGCCGACCTCCTCGCCGAACGCTCCGGCGGCACGATGACCGAGGAGTCGAAGGCCTACTGGTCGGGCGGCCGCAGCTTCGACATGCGGCACGTGCCCGGCCCCGTCTACCTCGCGGTCGAGGGTGAGAAGGTGCCGCACCAGGCCGTGTGGATCAAGCCGTTCGACCCGCTGCGGCCCGTCGACGGACTGACCGGCGCCCAGCGCGACCTGGCCGCGCTGGCCTACGTCTGCGACTACACGATCCTCGAACCGGTCCTGCGCGTGCTCGACCTGCCGTGGGCCAGGCCTGGCCTCGTCACCGCGAGCCTCGACCACGCGATGTGGTTCCACCGCGCGGGCCCGGTCGACGACTGGCTGCTCTACGTGCAGGAGGCCGTCGCCGCCGACGAGGGCCGCGGCCTGGGGTACGGCCGCTTCTTCACCCGCGATGGTCTCCACCTCGCCACCGTTGCCCAGGAGGGCATGATTCGCGCTTCCTGACCCGCCGCCCGCGGAAGGACCCCACCATGGACACCTTCGCCCGTGACCACTTACCTCCCTCGGCGCTGTGGCCGACGATCGAGTTCACGACGCCCGAACTGGAGTACCCGGCGAGGCTCAACGCCGCCACCGAGCTCATCGACGTCCCGGTGGCGCGGTTCGGCCCCGACCGGCCCGCGCTGCGCACCCCCGCCGGCGAGGTCTGGTCGTACGGCGAGCTGCGGACCCGTGCGAACCAGGTGGCCCGGGTGCTGGTCGAGGACCTGGGTCTCGTCGCGGGGCACCGTGTTCTGCTGCGCTCGCCCAACAACCCGTGGACCGTGGCCGCGTGGCTCGGCGTCCTCAAGGCGGGCGGTGTCGTGGTGACGACCATGGCCGCGCTGAGGGCCCGGGAGCTCCAGCCGATCGTCGAGCGGACCCGCCCGTCCCTCGCGCTCGTGGACCCGCGGTTCACCGAGGACGTCCAGGAGCTGACGTCGCTGACCGTGGTGGACTACGACGACCTCCAGGTGCTCGCCGCGACCAAACCGGGGGAGTTCACCGCCGTGGACACCGCCGCCGACGACGTGGCGCTGCTCGCGCCGACGTCCGGCAGCACCGGGTCACCCAAGATCACCGCGCACTTCCACCGCGACGTCCTGTCCATCGACAACACGTTCGGCCGGCACGTGCTGCGGCTGAGCGAGGACGACGTCGTCGCGTGCACGGCCCCGTTCGCCTTCACGTTCGGCCTGGGGATGCTCGTCGTGTTCCCGTTGAGGGCCGGTGCGTGCGCGCTGCTGACCGAGGGCGGCACACCCGCCCAGATCGCGGACTTCGTGCGACAGAACGGGGTCACGGTGCTCGCGACGGCGCCGACCGCGTACAAGGCGATCCTGCGCGACGGCGTCGAGGCGAAGCTCGGCGGGCTGCGGACCGCGGTGTCGGCCGGCGAGCACATCCCGAGGGAGACCTGGCAACGGCTGCACGACCGGCTCGGGCTGCGCGTGATCGACGGCATCGGTGCCACGGAGCTGTTGCACATCTTCATCTCCGCGGCGGGGGACGACATCCGGCCGGGTTCCACCGGCAGGCCCGTGCCCGGCTACCGGGCCACCGTGCTCGGTGCCGACGGCGAGGAACTGGGGCCGGGCGAACCGGGACGGCTCGCGGTGATCGGTCCCGTCGGGTGCCGCTACCTCGACGACGAACGGCAGAAGGACTACGTGGTGGGCGGCTGGAACGTCACCGGCGACGTCTTCCACCGCGACGAGGACGGCTACTTCCACTACCACGCCCGCAGCGACCACATGATCGTCTCCTCCGGCTACAACATCGGCGGCCCCGAGGTCGAGGAGGCCATCGACACCCACCCGGACGTGCTGGAGTCCGCCGTCATCGCCAAGCCCGACGACGAACGCGGGTCGGTCGTCTGCGCGTTCGTGGTGCTGCGCGAGGGCGTGGAGGGCGGCGACGCCAAGGCCCGCGAGATCCAGGACCACGTGAAGCGCACCATCGCGCCGTACAAGTACCCGCGCGAGGTCCGGTTCCGCACCTCGTTGCCCCGCAACGCGAGCGGCAAGCTGCAGCGCTTCGCACTCCGCAAGATCGTCGAGGAGGAGGTGCCGGCGTGAAGATCGCTGTCGTCGGTGGTGGCCCGGCGGGCCTGTACTTCGCCGCGCTGATGAAGCAGCTCGACCCCGCGCACGACGTCACCATCTGGGAACGCGACGCGTCCGACGTGACGTTCGGCTTCGGCGTGGTGTTCTCCGACGAGACGCTCGGCGGGATCGAGAACGCGGATCCGGAGTTCGCCGACGCCATGTCCCGCCGGTTCGCGCGCTGGACGGACATCGACGTCCACCACCGCGGCGAGAGTCACACCGTCGGCGGGCAGGGGTTCGCCGCGATGAGCCGCAAGGAGCTGCTCCACCTGCTCCAGCAGCGGTGCCGCGACCTCGGCGTGACCGTGCACTTCTCGACGCCCGCACCGCCCGTCGGCGACCTGCGTGCCAGTCACGACCTGGTGGTCGGCGCGGACGGTGTGAACTCGCTGGTGCGGCAGTCGTCGCCGGACGTGTTCCGCTCCACTGTGGACCGCAGGCACAACAAGTACATGTGGCTCGGCACGGACCGCGTCTTCGAGGCGTTCCAGTTCTTCATCAAGGACACGCCGTGGGGGACCATGCAGGTCCACGGTTATCCCTACTCCGACACGGGTTCCACGTTCATCGTCGAGATGCACGAGGACGTCTGGCGCCGCGCCGGCTTCGACACCGCCGAGCAGTTCGCACCGGGCGTCTCGGACGAACGCGCCGTCGACCGGGTCCGCGAGCTGTTCGCGGAGGAGCTGGCGGGCCACCAGGTCTTCGCCAACAACTCGAAGTGGCTCAGCTTCACCACCGTGCGCAACGAACGGTGGCACGACGGCAACCTGGTCCTCGTCGGCGACGCCGCGCACACCGCGCACTTCTCCATCGGTTCGGGCACGAAGCTCGCGATGGAGGACTCGCTCGCCCTCGCCGCGTGCCTGCACGAACACCGCGACGTCGAGACCGCGCTGACGGCCTACGAGACCGAACGGCGTCCCGTCGTGGAGTCCACCCAACGCGCCGCGCAGGCGTCGCTGGAGTGGTTCGAGAACATCGGCATGTACGCGGACCAGGAGCCGACCCGGTTCTGCTTCAACCTGCTCACGCGCTCGCGCCGGATCACCTACGACAACCTCCGCACCCGCGACTCGGAGTTCGCCGACCGCGTGGACGCCGCCTTCGCCGCGTCCCAGGGGCTCGAGACCACCGCCCCGGCCATGTTCCAGCCGTTCCGCCTGGGGCGGCTGGAGCTCAAGAACCGCGTGATCGTCTCGGCGATGGACATGTACTCGGCGACCGACGGCGTGCCCGGCGACTTCCACCTCGTCCACCTGGGCTCCAAGGCCATGGGCGGCGCGGGACTGGTCATGACCGAGATGGTCTGCGTCTCGCCCGAGGGCCGCATCACGCCCGGCTGCACCGGCCTGTGGACCGACGGGCAACGCGACTCGTGGGCGCGGATCGTGGCGTTCGCGCACGAACGGAGCACCGCCCGCATCGGCCTGCAGCTCGGCCACTCCGGCCGCAAGGGCTCCACCCGCCTGATGTGGGAGGGCATGGACGAGCCACTGCCCGAGGGCGGCTGGGACGTCGTCGGCCCGTCCCCGCTGCCCTACGGGCCCGGATCACCCGTCCCGGCCGAGGCGACCCGCGAGGAACTGGACCGGATCACGGCGGAGTTCGTCGCGGCCGCGCAACGGGGCGCCGAAGCGGGATTCGACCTGCTCGAACTGCACTGCGCGCACGGCTACCTGCTGTCCTCGTTCCTCTCTCCGGTGTCGAACCGGCGCACCGACGAGTTCGGCGGGTCGCTGGAGAACCGGCTGCGGTACCCGCTGGAGGTGTTCGACGCCGTCCGCGCGGTGTGGCCGGCCGAGCGCCCGATGATCGTGCGCATCTCCGCGACCGACTGGGTCGACGGCGGCAACACCGAGCACGACGCGGTGGAGATCGCCCGCGCGTTCGTCGCTCACGGCGCTGATGCGATCGACGTGTCCACTGGTCAGGTCACGGCGGATGAACGCCCGGCGTACGGTCGCAGCTACCAGACCCCGTTCGCGGACCGGATCCGTCACGAGGTCACCGGTGCCGCCGTCATCGCGGTGGGTGCCATCGCGTCCTACGACGACGTCAACTCGATCCTGCTCGCGGGGCGCGCCGACCTGTGCGCGATCGGCCGCACCCACCTCTACGACCCGCACTGGACGCTGCACGCGGCGGCCGAGCAGGAGTACCGCGGTGCCGAGTGGCCTGTCCAGTTCCGCGCGGGCAGCCGCAAGCCGCCGTCCGCGCGCACCGACGCCGTGCGGCCGCGGTTGTCGCTGCTGCGGGCCGACCCGCCGGACCGGAACGTGCACCTGCGCTGGACCCCGCACCGGGAGCATTCGCTTCTCGCATAGGCATTTCCGTGGCGTTCAGGTGAAACTTCATTCGGCTATGAATTGGAATCTCCTGTCAGGTCACATGTTCAGGGCCCACGCATTGGTCTGATGGGGCAGACCTCCCGTGCACGCGGGTGAGGGGGTGTTTGGAGCCCGGCCGGTGTCCCTAGCGTCGGCGGTCTGTCTCCCGAACACACCGCCGTTGAAGGGATCTCGCTCGTGCGAAGACGTGTGCCGGCGCTGGTGCTAGCGGGCGTGCTCGCCGGCAGCACGCTCACCGCCGCTGTTCCGGTGGCCGCCCAGCCACCCGTGTCCACTCTCACCAAGTCCGTGCAGGGCGTGTCCGATCCCGCCTCGCACGGAGACGTCGCCTCCTGGGTCGTGTCCTACTCGAACGGTGCCAACGGCCCCGCCACGATCACCGACCCGATCGGCGCCGGCCAGACCCTCCTGGCCGGCTCGCTGCAGGTACCGCCGGGCTGGACCGGCACCGAGGGAAACCCCGTCACCGCAACGCATCCGAACGTGCGCAACGGCGGCAAGGCCCTGTCCAGCGTCCTCACCCCGCCCGTGCAGGCCAGTGCGAGCTCGACCGGCGGTGACGGCTTCATCCCGATCCTGCAGCGCACGCCCGACGGCCGCCTGCAGTCGTGGAACGTCTACCACCACGCGACCTTCACCGCCCCGAAGCTGGTCTGCATCGACCTCACGACCAACGCGTCGTGCGCGGGCGGTCCGTGGCCGAAACCGCTCAACACCACAGCCGGGCCGTTCGGTTCGGGTGCCACCGGTGACATCGCCAGTCCGCTTGCGGCGCAGTACGTCCGCGACCAGGCGAACCCCGCCCGCGTGTACTACTCGGCCACCACGCCCGGGTCGCTCGGCGTCGGCTGCCTCGACCTCGCCGCTCCCGGCAACTGCGGCTACTGGCCGCTGATCAACCGGGCGGGGCAGACGATCGAGATGGCCGGACTCGTCCAGATCGGCGGAAACCTCTACGGGGTCGCGAACACCGGCCAGGTGGTGTGCTGGACCCCCTCCACGCAGAGCGCCTGCGGAGGCCAGCCCTACGCGCCGATCGTGCCCCTGACCAACCACGGCAACTACTACCTCGGCGCGCTGGCCGTCGCCGGGGGCAAGCTGTTCGCCTCGTCGTCCAACATGAACAGCGGCACCCCGACGATGGGCTGCTTCGACCCCGGCACGACGAGCACGTGCGCGGGCTGGCCCTCCCCGAAGCCGTTGGGGCCCCCGGCCAACTACACCTACAACGCCTTCACCGCCTACAGTGCGACGGGTGCGGAGACCGGGGCGTGCGCGAGCACGGCCGGCGCCACGAACATCACCACCTGCTACGCCGTCGACGGGTCGGCCCTGCCCAACGGGGTGACCGGGCTGGCGAGCCAGACCTGGGTGTTCACCCCGGAGGTCGTCCGCACCGGTGACCGCGTGCGCAGCTACTTCGGCATCTGGAACGGCGCCTATCCCGCCGGTGCGACCGTCTGCCACGACTGGAGCACCGGGACGTCGTGCGCCGGACTGTCCTCGCCCGTCACCCACCCGACCGTCAACAACGGCGTCACGAGGGACTACGGCTACGCCTACGACGCTCCCACCGGCTGTCTGCTCGGGCTCGGAGACGCGGGCGTGCTGTTCTCGATGGATCCTGACACGGGGGCGTCGCCCTGCGTCCGCAGCGGCGCCTCCGTGTCCATCACCCCGTCCCAGTTCTACTGCGACGGCCAGCAACACGCCACGACCTATACCAAGGCACGGCTCGTCGGTGTGACACCGGCGAACGTGAACCTCGGCGCCTCCACCGTGAAGGCCGTGGACGGAGGCGGGAACCCCGTCACCGTCCCGGGTTTCGCCCCGGACGGCACGGTCGACCTGACCGGCGTCACGGCCTCCTCGCTGACCGTCACGGCGTCGCTCGTGCTGAACAACGCCGCGGACTTCGGCGGCGGCAACCAGCCGTCGCTGGCCATCGAGTTCAACGGTGACGCACCGCAGGTGTGCTTCCGCACCACGGTCGCCGCGGAGTGCGCGGTCACGTCCGTCGCCAACACCGCGGGCGGCACCGACGCCACCGGTGGCTTCTCGTCCAACACGGTGACACGTCAGGTCGCACCGGGTGCGGCGTGCATGCCGAACGTGGTGGTGAACAAGGAGATCTGCGGCTCGTACACGCCTTCGCACTGCAAGGCGGGCGGGGCCGGTCCGTGGGTGAAACAAGCACCCGTGGGCGTTCTGGGTCTGCTGTTCGCCACGGCGTACTGGCGGGTGACCGTGACGAACAACGGCCCGATCCCGATCGTCGACGCGTACGTGGTCGACGACGTGGAGCCGGCCTGCCAGACCGGGCCGTTCACGTTGCAGCCCGGTGAGTCCAAAGTGGTCCACTGCTCGACCTACGCGTTGCTCTCGCTGTTCCCCTTGACCAACAAGGCGAAGGCGAAGTACACGCCGGTCAACGGCACGCGTCTGTACACCGAGTGGTCGTCCGCGAAGGCGTGTTCACTGCTCTGCGCGTTGTAGTCCCGTCAGTGGAGGGGCATCAGCCGTACTCGGCCAGGTAGGTCAGGACGGCCAGCACCCGGCGGTGCTCCTCCACGTTCGCCGCCAGCCCCAGCTTCGCCATGATGCTGCCGACGTGGGTCTCGACGGTGCGTTCGTTCAGCCAGAGCCTGCGGGCGATGCCGACGTTCGTGCAGCCCTCGGCCATCAGTCCGAGCACCTCGCGTTCGCGCGGGGTGAGCGCCCCGGTGGTGGGCCGTCCGAGCAGCCGGCCCACCACCTCGGGGTCGAGCGCCGACCCGCCGCCCGCGACGCGCGTGATCGACTCCAGGAAGTCGTCGACGTCGAGCACGCGGTCCTTGAGCAGGTAACCGAACGCGCCCTGGCTCACCAGGTCGACGGAGTGCTTCGTCTCCACGTGCTGGGACAGCATCAGGATCGCGACAGCGGGCTGGGCCTCGCGGATGCGGCGCGCCGCCCTCGCGCCGTCGTCCGTCAGGCCGGGTGGCATCCGGACGTCCACGATGGCCAGATCCGGTTCCGTCCGCGCCACCAGGGCCACGAGCGTCTCGGCGTCGGCGGCCCGGCCCACGATCTCGTGGCCCGCGTGGGACAGCAGGCTCGCCAGGCCTTCCCGGAACAACGCCGAGTCCTCGCCGATCACGATGCGCACGGCAGCACCGCCTGGACGGTGGTGCCCGCGCCGGGCCTGCTGCTCAGCCGGAGCGTTCCGCCGAGCGCGGAGACCCGGTCGGCCAGCCCGGCGAGGCCCGACCCGCACGTCGGGTCCGCGCCGCCGCAGCCGTCGTCCTTCACCCACACGTTGACCTCGTCCGCCTGCTGCGAGACGCGGACGGTGATCGTGCTGGCGCGCGCGTGCTTGGCGGCGTTGGTGATCGCCTCGGCGGCGACGTAGTAGGCGGTGATCGCGATGTCGTCGGTCAGCGGTTCGGACATGATCTCCAGTGCCACCGGGACCGGCAGCGTGGTCGTGAGCGCGGCCAGCGCGTGGTGCAGGCCGTCGTCGAGGCTGGTGGGACGCAGGCCGTGGGCGATCTGCCGGAGCTCGGCGATGGCGGTGGCCAGCTCGGCGACGCCCTGGTCGAGCAGCGCGTGCACGTCGACCTCGCCGGTGGGCAGCCGCCGCTGGGCGAGCCGCATCGCCATGCCCAGCGACACCAGGCGTTGCTGGGCGCCGTCGTGCAGGTCGCGTTCGAGCCTGTGCCGTTCGGCGTCGCCCGCCTGGATGATCCGGGTGCGGCTCGCCTCCACCTCGCGCAGGGCGGTGGCGAGCTCACCGCGCAGCCGGGCGACCTCGACGAGACTCGCGGCGGAGGTGGCGACGACCTTGAGCACCGCCGGGGTGGTGCCGGACGCGGTGAGCACGCCGATCTGCGTGCCGCCCAGCGTGATCGGGACCAGCGCGGTGTCGGCCACCGCCGCGCCCTTCGCGTCCCTGAAGCCCGACGGCAGCAGCAGACCGACCCGGAGCGTGGGGTCGCGCAACGCCGTGCGGAGGGTCTCCTCGAGCTCTTCCGGTTGGGCGGTCTGGGTGTGCACGCGGTGCTGCAGGTCCTCGATGGCGAGCAGGGCGGCCCTGGTGCGGGGGAAGAGCCGCCGGTCCACGACCCGTTGCAGGCGCCGCCGGACGGGCGTCAGCAGGATCGCGCAGATCGCGGTGGCACCGGCTGCGGCGGCGGGGGAGCCCTGGCCCGCCACCAGGCCCAGCGTCAGCGCCGACAGGGCGTAGGCCCCGACCAGGACCAGCAGGACGATCGTGTAGCTGATGGTGTCGGCCAGCACGCGGTCGACGTCGTAGAGGTCGTGGCGCAGCATGGCGATGCCGACCGAGCAGAACAGCGCGACGATCGTCACCACGCCGAACACCGTTGCCACAACACCACTTCGGCCCGTCACGACGATCTCGGCCAGGCACACGACCGGGTACGCCGTCACCGCGAGCCCGGCGAACGCCAGCCACTTCAGCTGCGCCCGCACGACCCCGGTGGACCTCCGGAACCGCGCCACCAGGGAGATTCCCGCCGCCAGCACCGTCAGGACCAGCCCGATCGTCACGACGTAGCTGAGCACGTGGACCGCGTCGGACGGCGGCCCCCACGGGTGCGCGAGGCCCTCCATGGGTTCGGTGAACGGTTCTCTCGGCGTCGCGCCCACTCCTTGTTGCGCCAGGGCGAGGACGACGATCACGGGCGGCAGCGCCCGCCAGCGTCCGCCGGGCACCGAGCCGTCCGGGAAGTGCAGCAGCAGCAACGCGACCGCGGCGAGCAGCCACCAGCCGCTCTCGTTGAGCAACGCGACCACACGGGCGTCCAGCGGCACCGACCCCGGATCGCCGAGCCAGGCCCGGTAGTAGACGTCGCGCGCGGCGAGGAAGACCAGGATCGCGCCGACCCAGGCGAGGAGCGGGCCGACGGCGTTGGCGCGCACGCGGTGCTCGATCGTCACGCCCAGCGCCGCCATCGCGAGCCCGAGGACGGCGAGCCCGGCGAAGGCGAGGGCCGGCTGGGACGTGCGGACGAGGAGCCAGGCGCCGCCCGCCGTGAGCACGGCGCAGACGCCCAGAAGACCCGGTGCTACCGGTCGCGGCCACCTCATCGGCCCAGGGTAAGGCCGGTGTGACGGCTTGGCCTCCGTGTCAGCACGGAGACGCGGTACCGGGTCGGCACCGATGTGGCGGGTGCCCCCACGGCGGTTGCATGAGGCGAACCTCACCGAAGGAGCCAGAGACCATGTCCGTCGACATCACCGCGGCGCACGACACCGCCGCCACCTCCACCCGCGGACGCGTCGCCGTCCTCGCGGTCGTCCTGGGTGTCACGTCCGTCGCCGCGGTCGCGGGCGGGCTGCTCTGGCCGGAGCCCGCGGCCGGGGGCGAGACCTACTCGTACGCCGACATCGTCGTCCGCCGCGACCTGTGGTGGGGCCTGCTCACCGGTCTCGCGGCCATGCAGGTCCTCAACATCCCGTTGCAGGCGCTGGCGGCGATGTTCCTGGTCCGGCGCCGCGGTGCCGCGTGGACGACCTGGGGTGCCGCGCTCATGTGGATCGGCACCGGGCTGCAGGGAGCCGGGGGAGCGGGCTGGGCGGCGGCCTACTTCTTCCCGACCGACCCGGCCGTCGGCGCCGCGGCCGGAGAGGCGGTGTTCCGGGCGGCGAACGACTCGGCCCAGCTGTTCGCGTTCCTGATGCCCGGCGCCGTGCTCGTGTTGCTCGGCACCGTGCTGCAGTGCGTGGGACTGTTCCGCTCGCACGCCGTACCGAGGTGGGTGCCGGTGCTCCTGCTGTTCATCGTCGTCTCGTTCGTGATCCCCGGCAACGGCCTGGCGGGCCTGCTGACCAGCGTCCCGATGGCCGCCGGAGCGATCGGGCTCGGTTACCACGCCTGGCGCGCGGCCGGGTGAGGGGGCGGGATGCGGGCGACGTCGGCGAGCGGGTCGGTGTGCCGGGGCGTCCAGCCGAGCTCCGGCACACCCCGTCCCAGGCCGGGGCGGGGCGGGGCGGGCTGCGGGCGGTGATCTCCACCGAGTCCGGGACCTACGGCGCGATCGGCGCGGTGCTCGGGCTGCCGCTCGGGGTGCCGTTCGCGTGGCTCGCCGTGGCGACGCCGGCGACGGAGTGACGGTCTCGTTTCGGACGATGAGGTAATCTGGATGTTCAGAACATCTGGAATGCGTTCGGCGGGGAGTGGCGATGGTTCGGCTGACTCGGGTGCAGCAGCAGGCGCGCACGCGTGCCGCGGTGCTGGCGGCGGCGAGGGAGGAGTTCGCCGAGCACGGGTTCCTGCCGGCGAAGGTCGACCGGATCGCCGAGCGGGCGGAGCTGACGCGGGGCGCGGTGTACTCGAACTTCCCGAGCAAGCGCGCCCTGTACCTGGCCGTGCTGATCGACCTGGTCGAGCAGGTCGCCACGGGGGAGCCGCGGGCGTCCGTGTCGCCGACGTCCCGGATCGACGCGCTGGGGGTGTTCGCGAGGGTCTGGCTCGAGCGGCTGCCGCTGGTCGACGACTCGGCGCCGGGCGGGCGGCTGCAGCTGCGGTCGCTGGAGGGCGTCTTCGAGGACGAGCGGGGCCCGGCCGTGCTGGCACAGCTGGCGAGGCTGGAGGCGTTGCTGCTGGCCGTCGCCCTCGAGCGGGGTGCGCCGGTCCGGCGGGTGCGGCTGGCCGAGCTGGTGCTGACGATGCTGTCCGGTGCGGGCCACCGGGCCGAGACGTCGCCGGGGTTCGGTGACCCGTTCGACGTGGCGCACGCGTGCCGTCACCTCGCCTCGATCGAGGTGGAGGACGTCTGGGCGCCGCCGCACCTGCCGTACGTCGCTCCGGCGCAGGCCTGCTCCGACGCCTGGACCGCGCCCGAGGGCCTTGTGGACCAGATCAGCGGTGAGCAGGTCTCGTTCGGTGACGGCCTGGTCGTGGTGCTGGGCGCGGCGCGTCTGGGTGCGGCCGAGGAGGCGGTGCGCTCCGCGAAACCCGGCGAGACGGTCACGCTGGCCTTGGTCACCGGTGATCCGGAGGAGACCGGCCGCCTGGTCCGGCTGCGGGTGATGGACGCGGTGGGCTGTCTGCGGCGGGTGTACGCGTCCGAGGTCTGGCAGCACGTGCGGCTGGTGCTCGACGGCGACGCGCTGGTGGCGTCGGCGATCGGTGTCACGAGCCCAGGCGACGACACCGAGTCCGCGGTGAGCGTGCGCGGCAACAGGATCGTCGCGCGGGCCCACGGCCGCGGTGCCGGCTACGCCGCCGGAGCGCGCCGACGGGAGGCGACGTCGTGATGCTGGTTCTGCACGCGTTGCGATGCGTCGGCACGAGCGGCCTCACCCGCGTGGCGTCCTTCACGGGCCTGGGGGAGTCCGCCGTGGAGTCGGAGCTGATCGACCTCGCGGTCGCCGGTCTGGTCACGCACCACCGGGGTTTCGGCGGCTGGGCGCTGACGGAACCGGGCCGCGCCGCGGACGCCGCCGCGGTCGCGGCCGAGCTGGAGGCCGCCGGCACCCGTCCGGCCCTCGCCGAGGCGTTCGACTCGTTCCTGGTGCTGAACCCCGAACTGCTGGAGCTGTGCACGGCGTGGCAGGTGCGCGCGGCCGACGGCGTCACGACGATCAACGACCACACCGACACCGCCTACGACACCCGAGTCCTGTCGTTGTTCGCCGACCTGCACGCCCGTGCCTCGGTCGTCATCGCGGCACTGGCCGCCGCGGCCCCGAGGTTCGCGCGCTACGAGGCCCGCCTGTCCGAAGCCCTGACACGCGCCCAGGCGGGAGAGCTGGACCGCCTGGCCGACACGATCGACTCGTACCACGCGATCTGGGCAGAACTGCACGAAGACCTGCTGGCCACGCTGGGGATCGCCCGATGGACTGGGTGAGGCACCTCTCCGCCACGCTCGACGAACCGCCGGAGGTGGTGGGAGGCAAGGCGCACGGCCTGGTGCTGCTGCACCGCCTGGGCCTGCCGGTGCCCGCGGGTGTCGTCGTCACCACGTCGGCCTGCCGTGCGTTCCTCCGCGACGGCAAGCTCCCCGCCGGCCTCCACTCGGAACTGTCGGCCGCCGTCGCAGGCCTGGGGCCGTCGGTCTCCGTGCGTTCGGGCGCCGCCGTCTCGATGCCCGGCATGATGGACACGATCCTCGACCTGCACCTCACCCCTGACGCTGTGGCGGAAGCGCTGAAGTCGGTGTTCGCGTCCTGGGACACCCCACGAGCCCGCACCTACCGCACCCTGAACGGCATCCCGCACGACCTGGGCACCGCCGTGCTCGTGCAACAGATGGTGTTCGGCGACCGCGACGACCACAGCGGCTCCGGCGTGGCCTTCAGCCGCGACCCGAACACGGGGGAGAACGTGCCGTTCGGCGAGGTCCTCTTCGGACACCAGGGCTCCGACGTGGTCTCGGGCCGCTCGCTGACCCACCCGCTCGGTTCGCTGGCGGACCGCGAACCCGAGGTCTGGCGCGACCTGCTCGCCGCCCTGCGCCGGCTCGAACAGCACTACCGCGACGCCTGCTACGTCGAGTTCACGTACGAGTCCGGGAGGTTGTGGCTGCTGCAGGTACGTCCGGGCCGCTTCACCGGCGCCGCCGCCGTCCGTCTCGCCACCTCGCTGGCCGGCAGCGGCGCGATCACCCGCGCGGAAGCACTGCTGCGCGTGTCGCCACAGCACCTCTCACACGTCCGCACAGCCCGGATCTCCTCGGATGCTCACGTCATCGCACGAGGCCTGGGGGTCTGCCCGGGAGTGGCGACGGGCCGGGTGGCGCTGACGTCCGACGAGGCGGTGCGCATGTCCGCCGATGGTCCGGTGGTGCTGGTGCGGCCGGAGACGTCGCCGGACGACATCCGCGGCCTCGCGGCGGCCACCGGCATCATGACCGCGCGGGGAGGGCCGGCGAGCCACGCGGCCGTGGTGGCGCGATCGATGGGGAAGCCCGCTGTGGTCGGGGTGGCCGATCTCGTGGTGGGTCCTGCGTCCGTGGCGGTGTCCGGGCGGGACGTCGGGGCGGGCGAGGTGGTCTCGATCGACGGGACCAGCGGTGTTGTCGTTCTCGGCTCGCCGCGTGTGGTCACCTCTGGGGCGGACGAGTGCCTGGGATTGTTGCTCGGGTGGGCGGATGAGGTGTCGGGGGACCGGTCCGCGAGGGACGAGGCCGAGCGTCTTCGGGCCGCGCAGGTGGTGCTTCGGCAGGGGTAGGGCGTTCGGCGGGCTCACGGCAGAGAGGTGCCGGCGGGTTGCCCCTGCCCGCACTCCCGCCAACGCGCCCTCAGGCGGGGACGTGGCTCAAGGCCGCGCACCCGCCCCGAACCCCGTCCACCGCAGCTCCTCCGGCAGATGGCTCATGTCGTTGTAGAGCATCAAGGCCGGCGGTGTGCCCTCCCGGAACTGGAGTGCCGTCAGCCCGGTGTTGCCGCAGCTCATGGCGAGCCACCGGTCCTCTGGAGCGCCCAGGGCATGTCGCACCAGCCACGCCACCTGATAGGCGTGCGTCACCAACACCTCGTGTGACTCGACATCGGCCGGCCGCGCGAAGCGGTCCGTCAGGGCCTCTGCGAGAGCAGCACCAGAAGCTGCCTCCGCCTCGTCATAACCGTCGAAGAAGCCGGCCCAGGCGGGTGGCGGGTCGGCCGGGACGTGCGGCACGTGGTCCACGAGCTCGGCGGCCTCCGCCACCACCACACCGGGCAGGTGCGAGCCGAGGATCTGCGCGGTGCGCACCGCCCGGTCCAGCGGCGAGTGCCACACGGCGTCGATCGGCAACCGGGCCAGCCGCTGACCGAGCAGGTGGGCCTGGCGTTCGCCGGTGTCGACCAGCGAGCCGAACGCGTCCGCTGCGCCGTGCCGCACCACGTAGAGGTGCCTGGTGGCCATCCTGACCTCTCTCCAAAAGTCGTCAACATCCGGATGTTAACAACATCTGAAAGGCGAGAAGCATAGCGGTCTCGAATGCGCTGGTGCGGACGGGTGAACTGCGCGCCACTCGTCATGCAAGGCGGCGACAGTCGTTTGACCATGACTGAGTTGTAGTTGTAGCAACACAGAATTCCGTGTGCGGGGGCCAGAGAAGTCGGGGCCGAACGCGAAGGAGACGGGGAGTCGATGCACCGACTCGATGACGTGCAGGCCAGGGAACTCACGCTGGCCGCGGTGGGCGCGATCAACAGGCGTGATCACCTGTGGTCGTCCGACGCCGCGCGGTGCCTGGTGTCGGACGAACGGACGCGGGTGGTCGCGATCGACACGTGTGCGGCGATCCTGTTGCGGGGTGTGCCGCGCGGCTCGCTGAACGCGGCCGCCCGCATTCCGGTCTCCGTGCCGGCCACGCGGGGTGATCTGGCCTCCGCTCAGGCGGTCGAGGTCGCCTCGGAGGTGTTGAGCGGGCTGGCGTGTGGTGACGATCGGCGTGTCGCGGCGGCGCTGGAGACGTTGGACGAGGACCAGCAGTTCGACGCGCTGCAGGTGCTGGTGCGCGCCGCGGCGGCCTGGATCGATGCCTACGTGGGGGTCGACGGTGACACTGTGGACGCCTACTACGCGATCTCCAAGGCGGAGATGACCTGACCCGCGGAAAGTTCTCCCGCCGTTGTGCGGACTGCTCTCACCGCCCATACGGTCGTCCTGAGAGCCGGTACGAGCACAACCCCAGGAACCCGGCGCTGGAGGACTGTAGTGATCGTCGTGGTGGGTGCCGGTCTGGCCGGGCTGAGCGCCGCGCTCGAACTGGCCGCGGCGGGCCTCGAGGTCACCGTGCTGGAAGCGGGCGACGAGGTCGGCGGCCGGGTGCGGACCGACGTCGAGGACGGCGTGCGGTTCGACCGCGGGTTCCAGATCATGTTGCCGGCCTATCCCGAACTGCGGCGCCTGAAGCTGGATCCGTTCCCCGTCAGGCACTTCCGGCCGGGCGCGTTCGTGCACGACGACGGCAGGCACGACCTGCTCGCCGATCCTCGCAGTGGACCGTCCGCCTGGGACGGGTTCCTGCGCCAGCACGTGCTGAGCGCGCGGGACGTGGCGGCGGTCGTCCGGTTCTCAGGTCCGGACGCCTTCGGTCCCGTCAGGCCGTTGCTCACCGCGCCGGACCGCACGACGCGCGAGTCGTTGCGGCGGCTGGGAGTGTCGGACCGCGCGGTCGAGGCGGTGTTCCGGCCGTTCCTGTCCGGTGTGTTCCTGGAACGGGAGCTCACCACGTCGTCGAGGTTCTTCCACCTGGTGTGGCGCAGCTTCGCCCAGGGCGGTGCCGCGGTGCCGGCGCTCGGCATGGGGGAGCTGCCGAAGGCGATGGCGGAACGGCTGCCGAAGGACACCGTTCGACTGGAGACCGCGGTACGAGCCGTGCGCGACAACGGGGTGGAGCTGGAGGAGGGCGGGCGGATCGCCGCCGACGCGGTGGTGGTCGCGACGGACGGCACGACCGCGGCCAGGCTCCTGCCCGGACTGACCGAACCGCGCTGGAACGGCGTGACCACCTGGTACTTCCGGCCGTCGCGGTCCCCGTTGCGCGACGGATGCCTGGTGGTGGACGCGAACGGCGGTCCGGTCGTGAACACCGCCGTCATGTCCGAGGTGTCGCGCCCGTACTCACCGCACGCCCCGCTCGTGCAGGCCTCGGTGCTCGAGAACGCCGACGAACAGGCCGTGCGCCGGCACCTGAACCGCTTGTACGGCACGGACACCAGCCGGTGGGAGGTGTTGCGGCGCTACGACATCCCGCACGCCGTCCCCGCGATGCCCGCGCCACACCGGCTCAAGCAGTCCGTCCGCGCGGGCGACCGCCGGTACGTGTGCGGTGACCATCGGGACACGAGCTCGATCCAGGGGGCGCTGCACTCGGGCCGCAGGGCCGCGCACGCCGTGCTGGCCGACCTGCGCGGTGACCGGTGACGTTGCTGCTGTTCGGCGACCAGCTCGGCCCGCAGTTCCACCAGGGCCACGACGAGATCGTCATGATCGAGTCGGCGGCGGCCTTGCGCCGCAGGCCCTACCACCGGCAGAAGCTGCACCTCGTGGTGTCGGGCATGCGTCATCTCGCCGCCGAGTTCCCCGACCGGATCACCCTCGTGCGCGCGAACACCTACCGCGAGGCGATCCGTGAGCTGGACCGTCCACTGGTCGCGTACCAGCCGGGTTCCGCCGCCGCGCTCCAGATGCTGGAGGAGCTCGGCGTCGAGGTGCTGCCCACCCCCGCGTTCGCGTTGTCGCGTGACGAGTTCTCCGCGTGGGCGGGCCCGCGCGAGCGGTTCCTGATGGAGGACTTCTACCGCTACCAGCGCACCCGCTTCGACGTGCTGATGGAAGGCGAGAAGCCGGTCGGCGGCCGGTGGAACTTCGACACCGAGAACCGCGAACCACCACCGAAACGCGGCCGCCTCGGCGTTCCCGCCCCCTGGTGGCCGGAAGAGGACGAGATCGACGCTCAGGTGCGCGCCGACCTCGACGCGATGGACCTGCCCGCGGTCGGCCGGGACGGGCCACGTCGGTTCGCCATCACGCGTGAGGAAGCGCTGAAGGCGCTGGAGGTCTTCCTGCGCGACCGCCTCCCGCACTTCGGCCCGCACGAGGACGCCGTGCTGGCCAAGGACTGGACGATGGCGCACTCGCTGCTGTCGGTGCCGCTCAACCACGGGCTCCTGCACCCGCTGGAGGTCGTCTACGCGGCGGAGGACGCCTACCGCGACGGCACCGCGCCGCTGGCGAGCGTGGAGGGTTTCGTCCGGCAGGTGCTCGGCTGGCGCGAGTACGTCTGGCACCTTTACTGGCACCTCGGCCCGGAGTACCGGCGCCGCAACGGTTTCCGCGCCACCGCCGCGCTGCCGTCGTGGTGGGCCGAGCTGCGCCCGGCCGCGGTGCGCGCCGCCTGCCTGCGGACCGCGCTCGAAGGCGTCCGCGACCACGGCTGGGTGCACCACATCCAACGGCTGATGGTGCTCGGGAACCACGCCCTGCAACGCGGCTACGACCCGGCCGAACTCAACGACTGGTTCATCACGTCCTTCGTGGACGGGTTCCCGTGGGTGATGCCGGTGAACGTGATCGGGATGAGCCAGCACGCGGACGGCGGCGTGATCGCGACGAAGCCGTACCTCAGCGGAGGCGCCTACCTCAACCGCATGACGGACCACTGCGGCACGTGCTGGTTCGACCCGAAGCGGCGCACGGGAGAGCGGGCGTGCCCGTTCACCGCGGGGTACTGGGCGTGGCTCGACCGGCACGAGGCGCAGGTCAGCGGCAACCACCGGATGGCGCGGGCGGTGCAGGGCCTGCGCCGCATCTCCGAGCTGGACGAGGTCCGCGTGCGGGAACGCGACCGCGAGATCTTCTAACGGACGTGCGACAGCACGACCCCGATCGCCTCCGCCAGGGACTTCGGCCGGTGCACGGACGACGGCAGCGGCACGCCCTCCCACCCGGAACCGGCGACGGCGAGCACCACCCCGGGCCGCGTGCCGAGCTCTTCCAGCGGGACGCGGAGCGCCAGGTCCGGCCGGTGCGCCCAGACCAGCACGACCCGGGGACGCAGGCGGTCCACGGCGTCGCACAGCGCCTCGGCGGGCACCCGAGCCCCGAGGTTGCCCCACCTGCAGTCCTCTTCGGACAGTGCGGCGCCGAGAGCTTCCAGCGGTAACCAGTGCTGCTCGTCCGGAGCGCACGACAGCAACGCGGCGAGCACCCCGGGACCGCTCACCCGCGGGATCGAGCGCAGCGCGTGCAGGACGCTGCCGCTGGCCAGGTGCTCGATCTCGACGCCCTGACCGCTCGTGACGACCATCTCGCCGAGCTCGACCAGGGCCGGCACGAACACCGCCTCCCAGGAGGAGACGACACCGTGCGTGGCGAGGAGCTTCCCGGCGAGGTCGGCCATCGCCGGTTCGTCGAGACGTCTCGCCGCGTCCAGGAGGCCTCGTTGCGCGACGACGGCCTCCCCGGCGCCGATCGGGGTGCGGGGGCTGTGGGGACGGGCGACCGGCGGCGTGCGCGCCAGCACCGCCGCGGCGGACGCGGCCACGCCCTGGGCGGTCAGCCCGACCATCCGGCGCAGCACTTCGACGTCCGCGTCCTCGTAGCGGCGGTGGCCGCCGTCGGTGCGGACGGAGGGACCCAGGCCGTAGCGCTGGTCCCAGGTGCGGAGTGTGGTGGGGGCGATGCCGAGCATGCCTGCCACCGCACGAGGCGTGTACGTCACGTCCTACGTGCGCGTTTCGCGAGAATCGCTCTCAACTCACTTTCGCCGAGTCCTCCCCAGATGCCGAAGGTCTCGTGGACCTCCAGCGCGTGCTGCCGACATTTTTCCATGACCGGGCAGCGCTGGCAGATGGCCTTGGCCTCGGCCTCGCGGCGGTCACGCGCGGAGCCTCGCTCGTTCGGGGTGTGGAAGAAGCTCGCACTGTCCATGCCGCGGCACAGACCTTTGAGCTGCCAGTCCCACGACTCCGCGACAGGTTGAGGCAGACGGGACAGTTCAGGCATGACGAGCACGTCCTCTGGCGGTCGACCTCGGTTGGGAGGCCCATCCTAAAATCGACTCAGAAACGACGCAACTCGGGGTGACGGTCATCGCCATGAGCGCCTAGGGTGGGTCGCTCCACTGCGAAGCCGAGGGGGCAGAGTGCGGTCGGTGAGGCGGGTGCTGGCGACATCCATCGTGGTCACGTTCCTGGTCGTTTCCGCTGGTGCGGCGCACGCCGAACCAGCGCCGCCCATCACCTGGGCCACCTGCCCGGACGACCCGGCGGGCGAGTGCGGAACCCTGAGCGTGCCGCTCGACTGGGACGCGCCGCGGGGTGCGCGCATCGACCTCGCGATCGCCCGGCACCGGGCCACCGACCCGGCGCGACGGGTGGGCGTGCTGGTCGTCGACCCCGGCGGCCCCGGCGGTTCTGCGGCGGAGTTCGCGCTCTCCGGCCTGTTCAGCCCGGAGGTCCGCGCCCGGTTCGACATCGTCGGCATCGACCAGCGGGGCACGGGTGGCAGTCTCGCGATCCGCTGCGCCGACCTCATGACCGGCAAGCCGTCGACCCATCCGCGGGACGAGGCCGGGTTCGCCGCGCTGCTGCGGCACAACCAGACCGTGCTCGCCCGGTGCCGTGAACGCAGCGGACCGGTCTTCGACCACGCCGACGGGGCCACCGTGGCGCGGGACATGGACGCGGCCAGGCGCGCGCTCGGCGAACGGAAGATCAGCTACTTCGGGCTGTCGTACGGCACGACGTTCGGCCAGACGTACGCCGAGGAGTTCGGCGGTCATCTCCGGGCGATGGTCCTCGACAGCGTCGTCGACCACAGCGTGGACCTGCGCGGGTTCGTCGGGGACCGGGCGGCCGCCTCGGACGACTCGTTCCGGGAGTTCGCGAAGTGGTGCGCCGGTTCGGCCGCCTGCGTCCTGCGCGGGCAGGACGTCCGCGCGGCCTGGGAGGCGGCCCTCGTCCGGGCCGACGGTGAGCAGGGCGGACGGCAGGCCCTGCTCGACAGCATGTACTTCGCGCTGCGCGGCCCGGACTGGCTCCACGCGGCGGACCTGATCACCGGTGCGGCACGCCTGCGGGCCCAGGACTTCGAACCGAACTACGAGTCGGTCGTGCTCGCCTCGGTGTGCCAGGACTTCTCGCTGAGGATCAGGAACTTCCGCGAGTACGAACGGATGCGGGCCGACGAGCTGCGCCGCGCACCGATCATGCGCGGCAGCTTCCTCGGCCACGACGAGGCCACCGCGTGCATCGGCGTCCCCGGACGGCCCGCCAACCCGCCCCACCGCCTCGACCTCGGCGACGCGCCGAAGATCATGGTCATCAACTCGAGGTACGACCCGACGACTCCGCACGAGTGGGCGGTCGACATCCAGAGGCAGGCACCGCGCAAGACGGCGTTGCTCACCTACGAGGGCTGGGGCCACGTCGCCTACCCGCGCAGTGCCTGCACCCGGACGAACGTCGACAGCTACCTGCTGGAGCTGAAGACCCCGGCGGTCAGCTGCCCTGCCGTGCTTCCGTGATGAAGTCGCGGTACCAGCGGTAGCTGGCGCGCGGGGTGCGGACCAGCGTCTCGTAGTCGACGTGGACCAGGCCGAACCGGTGCTTGTAGCCGTGCGCCCACTCGAAGTTGTCGAGCAATGACCAGCAGAAGTAACCCCGCAGGTCCACGCCCGCCGCCTGCGCCGCCGCGATGTGGTCGCGCAGGTAGGCGATGCGCTCGGTGTCCTCGAACCCGTCCACGTCGGGGTAGACGCAGCCGTTCTCGGTGACGTAGACCGGCGGCAGATCCGGGTGCCGCGCCTTGAGGTCGGCCAGCGCGGTCGTCATGCCGACGGGTTCGACCGGCCAGCCCATGCCGGTGCGCGGCACGTCCGGGAGCTGGGTCGTGTCGACGCCGATGTCGTGGGCCGTGCGCTTCGACGGGTCCGGCTCGCGGTGCGGCGCGTCGGCCACGTGCAGCCGGTAGTAGTAGTTCAGTCCGACGTAGTCGAGCGGTTCGCCGATGATCGCGAGATCACCGTCCTGCTGGAACGAGAAGTCCGTGATGTCACCGAACATCGACGTCAGCTCGGCGGGGTAGGCCCCGCCGAACAACGGGTCGCTGAACTGCCTGCGCAGCAGGACGTCCTGCCGGGTCGCCGCGGCGACGTCGGCGGGGGAGTCGCTCACCGGCACGGTGGGGGACTGGTTGAGCACGATCCCGAACTCCTGTTCGGGCAGCCCGTTGGCGCGCATCGACTGCACGGCGAGCCCGTGCCCGAGCAGCAGGTGGTGCACCGCCGCCAGCGCGCCGTGGCCTTCCCGCGCGCCGGGTGCGTGCCGGCCTTCGCCGTAACCCACGATCGACGAGCAGTACGGCTCGTTCAGCGTGGTCCACTTCCGGACGACGTCGCCGAGCGATTCGTGCACCAGGGCGGCGTACTCGGCGAACCGGTGGGACGTGTCGCGGTTGCGCCACCCGCCCTGCTCTTCCAGCGCCTGCGGCAGGTCCCAGTGGTAGAGCGTCAGGAAGGGCTCGATCCCCTTGCCCAGCAACGCCTCGACGAGCCGCCGGTAGAAGTCGAGACCGCGCTGCTCGACCTTCCCGGCGCCCTCCGGCAGGATCCGGGACCACGACACGGAGAACCGGTACGAGTCGACGCCCAGGTCCGCGAGCAGCTGGACATCGTCCGCCCAGCGGTGGTAGTGGTCCGCCGCCACGTCGCCGGTGTCACCGGACGCGACGGCACCGGGCACGGCGGCGAAGGTGTCCCAGATGGACGGACCGCGCCCGTCGAGCGCCGCCGCTCCCTCGATCTGGTAGGCCGAGGTCGCCACACCCCAGCGAAAACCGTCAGGAAAGCTCACTGCAGTCTCCCAAGAAAAGTCAGCCCTTGACGGCGCCCGACATGATGCCGCCGACGATCTGGCGGCCGAACAACAGGAACACAGCCAGCACGGGCACCGTGCCGATCGTCGCCGCGGTCAGCACGAGCGTGTAGTCCGTGGTGTAGCCACTGGCCAAAGTGGACAGAGCGGTCTGCACGGTCGGGTTCTCCGGCGTGAGCACGACCAGCGGCCAGAAGAAGTCGTTCCACGCCTGCATGAACGTGAACAGCCCGAGCACGGCCGCCGCCGGACGCGCCGCGGGCAGCGCGACGTGCCAGAACAGCCGCAGCGAGTGGCACCCGTCCATCCGGCCCGCCTCGAGCAGCTCGTCCGGGATCGCCCGCTCGAAGTACTGCCGCATGAAGAACACGCCGAACGCCGTCACGAGCCCCGGCACGATCACCGCGTGGATCTCGCCGGCCCAGCCGAACTCGGCCATCATCATGTAGAGCGGGATGATGCCGAGCTCGGTCGGGATCGCCTGCGTGCCGATGATGAGCAGCAGCAACAGGTTGCGGCCGCGGAACTTCAGCTTGGCGAACGCGAACCCCGCCAGCGTCGAGAACAGCACCACCGACAGCGTCACCGTGCCCGACACGACGAACGAGTTCATCAACGCCAGCCAGAAGTCGGTGGTGTCGAAGACCCGCGTGATGTTCGCGAACAGGTGGCCGCCCGGCACCAGGACGGGCGGCACGGTGTCGATCGCGTCCGGTGTCTGCGAGGACACCACGAACGACCAGTACACGGGGAACGCCGAGCCGGCGAGCACGGCGATCAGGGCGGCGTACGTCCACGGCCCGGCGACACGACGGGCCAGCCTGCGCGCTCTGGCCGTCGGGCCGGTGGGCCGCACCGGTGCGGGGCGTTCCAGCACAGCGGTCATGGGGTCACTCCGTCCGGATCCGTTTGGTCACGAGGTAGCCGAGTCCGGCGACGATCACCGTGGCGATCGCCAGCACGACCGCGATCGCCGAGCTGTAGCCGAACTCGTACTTCGTGAAGCCCTGCTCGTACAGGTACAGCGCGGCGGTCTGGAACTGCCGGTCGGAACCACCGGTCGCGGCCGCCGCGCCGGGGTTGAACAGCAGCGGTTCGGCGAGCAGCCGCATGTTGCCGGTCGTCGCGATGATCGTGGAGAAGATGATCTGCGGCCGCAGCAGGGGAACGGTGATCCGCCAGAACTGCTGGCTGCCGCTCGCGCCGTCCAGGGTGGCCGCTTCGTAGAGGTTGCCCGGGATCGCCTGCATGGACGCCAGGAAGATCAGCGCGTGGTAGCCGGACCAGCGCCACACGACCATCACCGCGATGGCGATGTGCGAGGACGCCGTGCCCGCCTGCCAGTCGATCTGCCCGGCGCCGAACAGCCCCAGCGTCCAGTTGATCAGGCCGAAGTCCCGCCCGAACAGCTGCGCGAAGATGATCGTGACCGCCGCCACCGAGGTGATGTTCGGCAGGATCACGCCCATCCGGAACAGCGTGCGGGTGCGGACCTTGCGGTTGAGCAGCTGTGCGACCCACAGCGCCAGCAGGATCTGCGGGACCGTCGTCAGGAGCCACAGGCTGAGCGTGTTGCCCATGGCGTTCCAGAAGTACGGGTCCGCGAGCAGCTGCGCGTAGTTGGCGAACCAGACGAACCGAGCGGCGTCGGCGTCGATCAGGTTGCGTTCCTGCAGCGAGACCCAGACCGTGTAGAGCAGGGGGAACAGCCCGAAGACACCGAAGATCAGGAAGTACGGCGCCACGTACCCGTAGGGCGCGAACTTCGTGTCCCAGCGGTGCCTTCTGGCCGTCTTGTCGATCACCACCATTGGTCAGCTCGTCACTTCTGGACGTCGGCGACGAACTGGGTCCACGATTCCTCGCCGTTCTGCTTGCCCTGCTCGACGCGCTGCATCGCGCTGCCGATCGCGGTCTGGATGTCGCCGGCCTTGGGACCCTGGTACTGCGGGTTCAGCTTCTTCGCGGCGTCGGTGAAGAGCTTGCCGATCGGCGCGTCGTTGAAGTACGGGTTCTTGTAGTCGACGATCGCCGGGTCCTCGTACAGCTTCGGGATCGACGGCAGCAGCCCGGCGCTCTTGAACACCTTGGCCTGCTGCTCGGGCGCGGTCAGCCACGCAGCCAGCTCCACGGCCTTGTCGACGTTCTTGCCGGACTTCGGCACGGTGAGGTACGAGCCGCCCCAGTTGCCGCCACCGCCGGGCACGGACGTGACGTCCCACTTGCCCGCGGCCTCCGGACCGGCCTGGTCCTTGATCTTGGCCATCTGCCAGGCGGGGCACGTCACCGTCGCGAACTGGCCCTGCTTGAAGCCGGTGTTCCAGACGGGCGTCGAGTACAGGAGCTTCGAGGACAGACCGGACTGCACGCCGTCGACCACGAGGTCCCAGCCCGCCTTGATGTCCTTGTTCTCGCCCACGATGATCTTGTCGGACTTGTCGTAGTAGCCGACCGGGGTCTGGCCGACGATCGCGTTGAGCACGGACGGCCCGCCGTCGAACCACTTCACGCCCTCGGGCGCCTTCTCCTGGAACTTCTTGCCCGCGTTCATGAACTCCTGCCAGGTCGGCCACAGCGCGGCGACCTGGTCGCGGTCGGCCGGCAGCCCGGCGTTCTGCAGCAGGTCGCGGCGGTAGCAGATGGCGAGGCCGCCGACGTCGGTGCCGTAGCCGATCTGCTTGCCGTCCTTGCTGAGCGAGCCCTCCCACTTCCAGGGGAGCCACCGGTCCTTGAGCTGCTCGCCGCCCTTGGTGTTGAAGTCGACGAACTTGTCCGGCGTGGCCTTGAACTGGTTGATGTACCCGGTGTCGACCGCCTCGATGTCCGCGGTGCCGCTGCTGGTGGCGAGGTGCGCGGCGAGGTTCTTGTGGTGGTCCGAGTACGACGCGGTGCGGTCCGAGATCTCGATGTCCGGATGCGCGGCGGCGTACTCCTTGAGCAGCTCGGCGTAGCCGAAGTTGCCGAACAGGCCGATGGTCAGCTTGGTCTTGCCACCGGACGCGGTGCCGCTGCCGCAACCGCTGACCACCACGGCGGCAGCCAGGGCGGCGCAGCCGAGTGCGAGTGCTTTGGGGCGCATTTTCCGGGCCTCCGTTGGTTTTTGGGCGCGCTGAAACAGAGAAGGAGTTCTCCGAGAAGATTTGTGTGGCGCCTATGACAGCGGTGTTGCGTGGCGTCCGTCAAGTAACGAAACGATAAACACGTTGTTGCGTGCAGTCGTTTGACTAGCAGAAGTGCTGCTCGTAGGGTCTATGTAACCGCTTACGGTTCGATGGGAGGCCAGATGGCGACCGGGCGAGAGATCGCCCAGCTCTGCGGCGTGTCCGTCGCGACGGTGTCGCGCGTCTTCAACCAGCCGGAAACGGTCAACGAGGAAACGCGTTCCCGCGTGCTGCGCGTGGCGAAAGAGCTGGACTACCGCCCCAACGAGTCCGCGCGGGCGTTGTCGACGAAGCAGTCGACGATGATCGGCCTGGTCTGGGACACCGACCACCGCAGACCCGGCTGGCGCCACCCGTACCTGCAGGACCTGTTGCTGGGCCTGAAGTCCGCGTTGAGTGCGCACGGCTACCACCTGCTGATGCTCGCGACGAGCGGCGACGCCCGCGAGGTCGGCGCGTCACTCGCGGACCCGGTCGGCTACGTGAACATGACCCGCCGCCACCACCTCGGCGGCCTGGTCCTGATCGACAGCGGCTCGGACGCGGAGGCGTTCGAGGCGTTCGCCCAGTCCGGGGTTCCCTGCGTGGCCCTGGACGTGGCGGTCGACGGGCCTCGCGCCACTTACGTCACCTCGGACAACTTCGGCGGTGCCCGGGAGGCCGTGCGGCACCTGGTGGGGCTCGGCCACACCCGGATCGCCACGATCACCGGGCCGCCCGGGAACCAGCCTTCCGAGGCCCGCGTCTCCGGGTATCGCGCGGCGTTGCTGGACGCCGGGCTTCTGCCGCGGGACGACTACGTGGTGTCCGGAGACTTCTACCGCGCCAGTGGAATCGCTGCCATGCAACGGTTTCTGACGTTGGACTCGCCACCGACCGCGGTGCTCGCGGCCAGTGACGAGATGGCGGTGGGGGCGTTGCTCGCGGCCCGTGCCGCCGGGCTTCGGGTGCCTTCGGATCTGGCGTTGGTGGGGTTCGACGACATCGAGATCGCTTCGGTGGTGGAGCCCGCGCTGACCACCGTGGCGCAGGACAAGGCCGGGTTCGGGGTGGCCGCCGCCAAGGCGATCATGGCGATGATCACCGGTGGTGGACGGGAGGCACCGCTGGTGCTGCCGACCCAGTTGGTGGTCCGGGAGTCCTGCGGAGGGCGGTAGGGCTTCGGGATCGGTGGTGCCGGGGAAGGCCCGCCCGCTGTCTGGACGGCCCGCCGGTGCGGTCGGGAGTCCGTCGTCGGCAGGCGGCGAGGTGTCGTGGCCGTTGGCCGATGGGCTGCGCCGCATTCCTTAGTGAGTGCTGCTGTGAGTGCTGCCGAACGGTCCGTCGGACTGGCGTCGCCCGCCCTCAGGTCCGTCGGACTCGCGTCGCCCGCCCTCAGGTCCGTCGGACTGGCGTCGCCCGCCCTCAGGTCCGTCGGACTGGCGTCGCCCGCCCTCCGCGGGCGCCGCTGAGAGGTGCTCCTAGTCCTCTGTGGACGCCGCCGCGATCAGCGCGATCAGCTGCTGCCGGAAGTGCTCGTAGTCCTCGACGGCCCCGAGCAGCGTGTCGGACTCGCGCTCCTCGCGCCGCGCGGCGGCCAGGGCCCGGCGGCCCGCCGGGGTGATCTTCACCGACGTCCTGCGGCGGTCGTGGGCGTCCTGGCTGCGGACGACGTGGCCACCTCGGTCCAGGTGCTCGATCGTGCGGCTCATGGTCTGGTCGGTGACGCGGCAGAGCACCGCCAGTTCTCGTTGTGAGCGCGGGCCGTCTGCCAGGTGGTGCAGGGTGATCATGCCCGCGTGGGTGAGGCCGCGGCCCGCGAGGAAGTCCTCGAAGCGCTTCTCCACCACGCGGGCCGCCACCGACAGCAGCCTTCCCGTCGGCCACGAGGCGACGTCCGCGCGCATCTGGTCCGGGCGGTCGGTCACCGCCGGCTCGTCTACCTCGGCCACGCCTCCATCATCCCAGAGTCGCCCGATCACCCCACGTCGGCACCGAACGGCATGCTGGTCACGGGCGTGTCGCCGGCCATCGCGGACGCTATCGCGGCGGCCGCGGGCGGGTAGGCGAGTTCGCCCAAACCGCCCAGGGGTGCGGTCGACGGGACGATCGTGACGTCGATTTCGGGAGTTTGACCGATTCTCGCCCACCGGTAGTCACCGAACGACGACTCGGCGACGTGGCCTTCGCGGACGGTGATCTGCGCACCGAGCACTGTGGACAGCGCGTCGATCACGCAGCCCTCGACCTGGGCGCGGACTCCGGACGGGTGCAGGGCCACGCCCACGTCCACGGCGGCGTGCACGCGCAGGACCCGGCGGGACTCCGGCTCGGCCACGGCGATCACCGCGATCGCGGAGCCGTACTCCTCCAGGCACGCGACGCCTCGGGTGGTGCCGGGGGCCTGCGGCCCGCTCCAGCGGGCCCGGTCGGCGACGGTGTCGAGCACCTTCCGCAGGCGCGAGTCCGCGGGAAGGAGCTTGCGGCGCAGGGCCACCTGGTCGAGGCCCGCTCGTTTGCCCAGATCGCTGAGGAACGTCTCCTCGGCGTAGACGAACTGTCCCGCGTAGACGGACCGCCAGAACCCCGTGCGCAGCGGCGCGGGGCGCACGACCACCGAGACCTCGCCCGGCACCGCGTACGGGAAGTGGTCGCCGCTGGCCTTGATCAGGGCCGGGTTCGAGAAGATCGGCAGGACGGTCAACGGCCAGGTGGCCACCTCGTGCGCACGCCGGATGGGCAGACCATCCGGGCCCAGCTCCGCGGACAGGCGGTGCACGGACATCGGGCGGTACGAGTCGTGGCGCATGTCGTCGGCTCGGGTCCACAGCACCTGGACCGGCGCGCCCGCCTTGCGCGAGCAGGCCACCGCCTCCAGGACCGGGTCCGGTTCGATGCGCCGGCCGAACGCGCCGCCCGACGCCGTCGCCTCCACCCGCACGGACGTGGCCGGCAGGCCGAGCTGGCGGGCCAGCTGGGTGCGCAGCGAACCGGGGTCCTGCGTCGGAGCCCAGATGGTCACGCCATCCGGACGGACGTGTGCCGTGGCGTTCATCGGTTCCATCGGCGCGTGCGCGAGCAACGGCATCGAGTAGACCTGCTGCACGCCGTCGACGGGGCTCTGCGCGGGCAACGCGGCGCGCAGGTCCGCGAGCCATGCCCGGCTGTCGGCGGTGGGGGTGCCGCCACGCCAGGTGATCCGCAACGCGTCGCGGGCGCGCAACGCCTGGTGGGTCGACCTCGCGATGACCGCGACACCGCCCTGCCCCTCGGCCGGCGCGGTGAGCGTCAGGACGTCGACCACGCCCGGCAGGCCGCGGGCCGCGGTGTCGTCGATCGTGTCGGGGACCGCGCCGATCCACGGCGGGCGGGCGACGACGGCGACCAGGCCACCGGCCGGCCGGGCGTCGATGCCGTACCGGGTGCGGCCGGTCACGACGTCGCGGGCGTCGACGCGCCCGCCGCGGGTCTTGCCCAGCAGCCGCCACTTCTCCGGCGGCGTGAGCTCGACGGGCACGGTCGCGGGATCGAGCGCCGCCGCCCCGCGCACGAGCGCGCGGTAGGGGAGCCTGCCCCGGCGCGGATGGCACACGAAGCCGTCCCGGGCGGTGCACTCGGCGACCGGCACGCGCCAGCGCTGGGCGGCGGCGGTGACGAGCAGGCAGCGCGCGGTCGCGGCGGCCGTGCGGATCGGTGTCGAGAGCTGCCGCACCGACGTCGAGTTCGCCACGCCCTGCGAGCCGAAGCGCTCGGTGTCGCCCGGCGCCTGTTCGAGAGCGACGTCGCCGGCCTCGACCGCCAGTTCCTCCGCGACCATCAGCGCGACCACGGTCCGCACGCCCTGTCCGGTGTCCGGCCGCGGCACGGTCGCGGTGATCCGCCCGGAGTCGTCGAGCCGCACGAACACGTTCGGCGTGAACCCCCCGGCCGCGAGCGCGGGTACCGGCACCGCGACGACCAGCGCGCCGACTCCCGCGCCGCGCAGCAACGTCCGCCTGCTGATCATCGTTCCTCCCGCATGATCCGGCTCGCCCGGCGCACCGCGTCACGGATGCGGGGATAGCTGCCGCACCGGCACACGTTGTCGCGCAGGGCCTCTTCGATCGCCGCGTCGTCGGGATCGGGGTCGCGGGCGAGCAGCGCCGCCGCGGCCATAACCTGGCCGGGCTGGCAGTAGCCGCACTGCGCCACGTCGAGCTCCCGCCACGCGCGCTGCACCGGGTGGTCGCCGTCGCGCGACAACCCCTCGATCGTCGTGATCCGGGTCTTCACGCTGTCGGCCGCCGTGCGCACGCACGGCCGAGCGGCCTCACCGTCCACATGGGACGTGCAGGCGCCGCACAGGCCGACCCCGCACCCGTACTTGACCCCGGTCAGTCCCAGCTCGTCGCGCAACACCCACAGCAGGGGAGTGTCACCCTCGACGTCGACCTCTCGCCGTTCACCGTTGACGCGCAACAGATATCGGGCCACCGCGAATCCCTCCAAATTGCTCAGCGCGCTGAACGTATCACGCCGGGCACTGCATAATGCTCAGCATGCTGAACAATCTGCGGCGGTCAGACAGGGCCGTCCTCGTGTGGGGTGTGGCGGCGAGTGCGCTGCTCACCGGCCTGGTGTGGCTGCTGGGCCAGCGGCTGCACGGAGTATCGTTGCTGCCCGATCAGGGCGCCTCCTGGTACTACTGGAAGCTGCCGGACCCGACCTTCTGGACCAGGGCGTCCGCCTGGGTGGGCTACGCGGCGCACCAGCTCGTGTCATGGGGCCTGATCTACTACGCGCAGACCAGGATCCGGCGCTACACGACCGGCCTGCACCGCGTCAACGTCATCGCCCTCGGCGCGAACGCCGCGTTCTTCGCCCTGCACGCCCTGCAGACCCAGCTGTTCTACGACGGCCTCGCCCAGGACGTCTCGATCTTCAGCTCCCAGGGCTCCGTCGTCCTGCTGCTGGTGGTCGTCCTGCTGATGGAGAACCGCCGCCGCGGGCTGGTGCTGACCTGGTCCGCGCCGATCTCCGCCCAGGTCGTCGGCTTCGCACGCCGCTACCACGGCTACCTGTTCAGCTGGGCCGCGATCTACACGTTCTGGTACCACCCGATGGAGTCGTCGAGCGGGCACCTCATCGGGTTCTTCTACATGTTCCTGCTGCTGGTGCAGAGCAGTCTGATGTTCACGACATCCCACACGAACCGCTGGTGGACCCTCACCCTCGAACTGCTCGTGGCCGTGCACGGCACGCTCGTCGCCATCATGAACTCCGGTCCCAACGGCATGTGGCCGATGTTCTTCTTCGGTTTCGTGGCGATCTTCGTGCTCACCCAGATGCACGGTGTCGGGCTGAGCACCACGACACGGTGGTGGATCGGGGGAGTGTTCGTGGTCGCGGCGCTCGGGGTCTACTCGTGGCGCGGCCTGGGCAGGATCGACGAGGTCGTGCGGATCCCGTTGATCGAGTACCTGCTGGTCGGTGTGCTCGCCCTGCTGATCTGGGCCGGTGTCCGGCTCGCCCGCCTCGGCCAGTCGTGACGGGCAGGCCCCACTTCCCGCGGGGCCGCACGCCCCGCGGGTCAGGCCTTCGTCACCGACGCGATCAGCTTCGTCGCCACGTCGCGCAGCTTGACGTTCGAGCGCTGGGACTGCTCGACGAGCATCCCGAACGCGTCGTCCGCGCTGCAGGTGTGCACGGCCATCAGCACGCCCTTCGCCTGCTCGATCACGGCGCGCGACTCGAGGGCGTGCTCCAGGTGCTTGACCTTGCCCTGCGAGTGGCGCCACCGCTGGGCACTGGTGATCGTCGCCGACGCGGCTGTCGTGAACAGTCGCATGAGGCCCTCGTCGAACGGGTCGAACGCCGTCGCCGTGTAGCTGTAGAGGGTGAGGGTGCCGATGTGCCGCGCCTCGGAGTCGTCCGACGCGGGCAGCACGACCGGCACCGACAGGTACGCGCAGACCCCGGCCTTCTGGGCGGCGGCCTCGAACTCGGGCCACTGCTCGCGGTGCTCACCGATCACGGCCCGCACGGGGCTGAGCTCGAGCGCGGACTCCAGACAGGGCCCGCGGCCGGACCGGTACTGCTGCTCGTCGAGCTCGACCAGGCGCAGGTCCGTCGCGGCCGCGGTGCGCGGGTGTTCCGGCGTCACCACGGAGACGGTCACCGCGTCGGCGTCCGGAACGGCCCTGGCCGCGGTCTCCGCGACCCGCTGCAACGCGTCGTCGAGGGACTCCTCGGCGAGGAAGGCGTCCTGCAGCTCCGTCAACGCCTCGGTGGTCTCGTCCAGGCGCGACACCGCGTCTGGGCGTTCCTCGTCGACGGGTCTCATGTAGTCCGTTCGCACGTGATCGGCCATGCCGCGGCCCCTTCGTCAGCTTGGAGTCCACGGCGCCGGCTGCTTGACGCGCGTTCAGCGCATCGTACGGCCATCGGCTACATGAGGGCGCGGCCCATCGCGCCGGAACCGGGGCCGGCGACGGGTCGCTGCAAGGTCTCAACTTCCCGCGCCGGCGCCGGCCGGACCGCCCGAGGGAGGTCCTCCGTGCGAACACGCGCGTGTTCGGCGTTCTGTCAGTACCCCGCCGTTGCCCTGCTCACACGAGATCGGCGCGAACTCGTGAGCTGACCTGAAAGCAGGGCGTGGAGCCGCCGGCGGCACGGTCGCGCCAGACACGGGCGCGGGACAGGTCGACGACCACTGTGGACGCCGCGCCGGTGCGGTCCAACGCGTGCATGAGCAGCGCTCCCGCCAAGACGCCGAGCGTGAGGCCGGGTGGCGACGACGGTCCCGACGGTGACGATCATCACGGCGGTCTCGCTCTTCGGCGACCGCCACGGTGCCGAAGGGTCAGCGGCTCTCGCCGAACCAGCGGGTGAGGTGCTCGTCCAGGTCCCGCTGGTGTTCGCCGATCCAGGCGACGTGACCGTCGGGGCGCAGCAGGAGAGCCGGGACGTCGAGTGCCGCCGCCGGATCCGTGACGACATCGATTCGGTCGGCCCATCCCTCGGCGGACAGGCGTTCGGTGCGGTCGAGCAGCAGGCCGCGGCCCGTGCGCAGGTGGTCGTGGAGGCGGCCGTGCGCCAGGTCGAGGTCGCGGAGGCGGCGGCCGAGCAGGTCGGGACCCGGGCCGAGGTCGTAGCGGACGCCGAGCGCGGTGATCTTCTCGATGAGGAACCGGTTCGCCTCGTTGACGTCCATCAGCTCGGTCAGCAACCGGCGCATCGCCCGCGCGCCGGGTTCGTCGCCCGCCAGCGCGACCTGGGCGCGGGTGTTGTCGAGGACGTCCGCGGCGACCGGATGACGTTCGGCGTGGTAGCTGTCGAGCAACGCTTCCGGTGCCCAGCCGTGGACCTGCGCGGCGAGCTTCCAGCCGAGGTTGACCGCGTCCTGCACGCCCAGGTTCAGGCCCTGCCCACCGGCGGGCGGGTGGATGTGCGCCGCGTCGCCTGCGAGCAGCACCCGTCCGGTGCGGTAGCTCTCGGCCTGGCGGGTGGCGTCGCCGAACCGGGACAGCCAGCGCGGGGAGTGGACGCCGAAGTCGGTGCCGGCGAGCACTCGCAGCCGCTGCGCGAAGTCGTCGAGGGTGGGTTCGCCGCGGTCCTCGCTGACCCCCGCGGCCGGCAGGACGACGCGGTAGATCCCGTCGCCGAAGGGGCTGAAGCTGAACGCCTTGCTGGTCTCGCGGATCTCGGCGGCCTTGGCCGCGATCTCCTCCGGCGGCGCGCTCGCCGCCATCTCGCCCATCAACGTGTCGTTGCGCGAGGGTTCACCGGGGAACCCGACGCCGAGGAGCTTGCGCACGGTGCTGCGCGCGCCGTCGCAGCCGACGAGGTAGCTCGCCCGGAGCCGTTCGCCGCCGGCCAGTTCGACGGTCACGCCCTCGTCGTCCTGCTCCAGCCCGGCCACCGCGCTCCCGCGCCGGATCTGCGCGCCCAGTGCGACGGCGTGCTCCTCGAGGAGGCTCTCGACGACCGGCTGCGGGATGCCCAGCAACGTCGTGAAGTCGGAGTCGAGGCCCTCGGGCGTGGGTGTGGGGATGCCGGCGAAGGACCCTCCGACCGGACGTTGCCGCCCGCGTTCCAGGAAGCGGTCCACGAGCCCGCGCATCGCCAGGATCTCGAGGCTTCGCGCGTGCAGGCTGACGATGCGGACGAACGACGAGGCGGGCTCGGGCTCCTTCTCCACCACGAGCACCCGCACGTCGTGCAGCCGGAGCTCGGCGGCCAGCATCGCGCCGGCCGGGCCGCACCCGGCGATGATCACATCGAACATGAACCACCCGTTTTCGCAGGTCCTGAGGTCGGCGGCCCAGTCTGGAGCGCGCTGGTGGGCGCGGCAACCGATATTCGCCCGCGCTACCCGGCGAGCCCGTCGAGGTAGGCCGTGAGTCCCGCGTCGTCGAGAGCCCGGCCCGTCTCGAAGTGCTCGGCCCAGCCGTCCTGTCCCAGCAAGGCCGACGCGACCGCGACCGAATGATCCCGCGCACCCGTCACGAACGGTGTGATCTTCTTGCGCCGCAACCGATCGCCCGCTCCCAGCAGCACGGTGGCGGCCGCGGGGTCGTGCGCGCAGAGGTACCTCGCGTGCAGTTCCAGGGCTTCCGCCACCGCGTCGCGGTCGCGGGTGGTGTGGGTCAGCGAGATCCGCAGCGTGCCGGCCAGCTCCCGCCACGCCGTGACCGCGTCACCGAGCCCGTGCCGGACCACGCTGGCGCGCAGGTGGACCGTGGCCTCGACGCGGTCGTTACCGTTGCCACCGGAGGATTCCGCGAGCAGGCGGTCGGTGCGTCGCAGGGCTTCGGACGCCGCCGCGGGGTCCTCGCCCAGCAACGCCAGCGCCGCGGTGCTCTCGGCCAGCGCGGCCAGCAGGGTGTGGCCGCCGGCCGTGAGCAGGGGCACGGCCTCGGCGGCGCGGCCGACCGCGGTGGCGGTGTCGCCGAGGTCGAGCGCCAGGAAGGCGAGGTTGAACAGCGTGCGGCCGAGGTCCACCGGTCCGGTGCCCGCGCGTTTCTTGGCCGCCAGCGCGGCTTCCAGCTGCCGGAACGCGTCCTGCGGGCGGCCGATCTCGGCGAACACCGACGAGAAGTTGTTGAGGACGCGGCCGAGCATCGCGTCGTCGCCGGAGCGCCGGGCGGCGGCGAGCGCGGTGCGCAGGTGCGTCATGGCCGCGCGGGGCTTGCCCTGTTCCACCGCGACCAGGCCGAGCAGGCTCAGTGCGGCGGTGCGCGTGCTGTGGTCGTCCTCCGGCGCGGCGGCCAGCGCACGCCGGGCCGTGTCGGCCGCTCCCTCCAGGTCGCCGCGCAACGCCGCCAGCTGACCGGCCCGGACCAGCAGCACCGGGACGGCGTCGGCGCCCACCTGGCCGAGCAGCTCCGTGCCCTCGCCGAGGCGGCCGGTGGACTCGTAGTAGCGGACCAGTGCCATGGCGGTGTCCGCGTCTAGCCGCGCGGGTTCCTCGGACGCCGCCCACCGCACCGACGCACGGACGTTGGCCGCGTCGAGCGCGCCGAACACCGTGGAGCCGTCGCGCAGGCTTTCCAGGTAGTGCAAGGCGATCCGTCTTCGGACGTCGTCTCTCTCACCGGAGGCGCCGAGCAGTTCCGCGGCGAGCTCGGCGACCGTGTCCGGCAGCGTGTACCGCGACGACCAGCCGTCCGGGGTGATCCGCACCAGGTTGATGTCGACCAGCTCGGTCAGCTCCGCCAACGACTGTCCCAGCACGGTTTCCAGGTCGTCGAGCCGGACACCGCCGTCGAACCCGCCCAGCCGTCCGAACGTGGCCCGCGCGCCTGGCGTGACGAGCTCCAGCGTGGCCTCGACCGCCGTGCGCAACGAACGGTGCCGCGCGGGCAGATCGCGTGCCCCGTCGGTGAGGTACCGCAGCCGGTGCGTGAGCCGCTCGGCCAGATCGGCCGGGCGCATCAGGCGCACCCAGCCCGCCGCCAGCTCGATCGCGAGGGGCAGGTGGTCGACCTTGCGGCAGATGGTCTCGATCGCCGCCGCGGTGTCGTCGTCCGCGGCGAACCCCGGGCTGGCCAGCCGCGCGCGCCGGACGAAGAGCTCGGCGGCCGTGCCGGGAGGCAGCCCCGCCAGCGCGAGCACCCGTTCGTCGCGTACCCGCAACGGCCGCTGGCTCGTGACGACCACGGTCAGCCCCGGACAGCGGCGGGGTAGCGCCGCCAGCTGCGCCGCGGCGTCCACCAGCTGCTCGAACCGGTCCACCACGAGCACCACCCGCCGGTTCCGCAGGTGCGCGGCCACCCGGTCCGGCGGTGCGAGCCGGGACGGACCGCAGCCGAGCGCGTCCGCCACGAGGTCGCCGACGAGCGCGACGTCCGTGACGGCGGACAGGTCGAGCGTCGTCACCATCAGGTCGGTGCGCCCGTGCAGCAGCACGGCCAGTTCTGCGGCGAGGCGCGACTTCCCGGCGCCTGCGGGGCCGGTGATGGAGATCAGCCGGTGGCGCGCCTGGAGCACGAGGTCCAGCAACGACCTCAGCTCGTCCGTGCGCCCGACGAGGCCGTCGGTGCTCGGTGGCGCGGACCGGGCGGGCGCCGATCGCGGGCCTGCGGCGGCGAGGAACGCGGTGAGGTCGTCGCCGGTGAGCTTCAACGCCGTGGCCATCAGCCGCACGGACTGCGCGCGCGGTCTTCGCCTGCCCTGCTCCAGGTCCCGCAGCGCGCGATCGCTGATCCCGCTGAGCTTCGCGAGCTCCATCTGGCTCAACGCGGCGTTCGCCCGATGGCGGCGCAGCAGCTCTGCGAACGCGGAACCCTCCGGCGGCACCGGCCGACCGTAGCGGAAGTTCACCGGAAACTCCGGCCGTTTTCCTCGCTGTCACCCGTTTCCGGCGGCATCGTCGTCAGCGGACGTCGGGGGACATGTCCGCAGGGGGAAGGCAGGATTTCGTGGGGAGGACGGAATTGTCGTACTCATCAAGACGCCGGCTGGTGCTCACCTTGAGCATCGCGGCGGTCGCCGGGGCTGGGCTCACCACGCCCGCGATGGCGGCAGAGGGGGAGATCCGCGTCGGTGCGGGGGCGAAGACCATCGCCGGCCGATACGTCGTGGTGCTCAAGGAAGGCGCCACGGAGAAGGCGCGCACGACCGACACCGCGGCCGACATCGTCACGAAGAACGGTGGCGGTGAGGTGGGAGAGACCTGGCAGCACGCGCTGCACGGGTTCTCCCTCGGAGCCAGCGAGTCGGCCGCACGGCGGATCGCGGCGGACCCGAGGGTCGCCTACGTCGAGCAGGACGCCGAGATGAGCGTGGACGCGACCCAGACGACGCCGTCGGCGCTGTGGGGTCTCGACCGGCTCGACCAGATCACCGGCCGCTCGAACGGCCAGTACGTCTCCAGCGGTTCCGGTGCGCGCAACGTGCGTGCGTACGTGATCGACACCGGCATCCGCACGACCCACACCGACTTCGGCGGTCGTGCGAGCTGGGGCACCAACACGTCCGGGGACGGCAACAACACCGACTGCAACGGCCACGGCACCCACGTGGCGGGCACGATCGGCGGCACCACCCACGGTGTCGCGAAGTCCGTGCGGCTGGTCGCGGTCAAGGTCCTCACGTGCGGCGGCACCGGCAGCACCGCCGGCGTCATCAGCGGTGTCGACTGGGTGACGCAGAACGCGGTGCGCCCGGCCGTGGCGAACATGAGCCTCGGCGGCGGCGCCAGCGCGGCGCTGGACGGAGCGGTCGAGGCGTCGATCGCCTCGGGCATCACGTACGCGGTGGCCGCGGGCAACTCGGACCGCGACGCCTGCACGACCTCACCGGCGAGGGCGCCGAACGCGATCACCATCGGGGCGACCGACCGCAACGACGTGCGGCCGACCGACTGGTCGAGCGGGGGCAGCAACTTCGGCACGTGCGTGGACCTCTTCGCGCCCGGCGACGACATCACGTCGGCGTCGAACACGAGCGACACGGCGACCAGGGTGCTCAGCGGAACGTCGATGGCGGCTCCGCACGCCGCCGGGGTCGCCGCGCTGCACCTGCAGCGCAGCCCGAACGCCTCACCGACCACGGTGTGGTTCGAGATGGCGTTCGTGGGGTCCCGCAAGGACGTCGTCGTGAACCCCGGACCCGGATCGCCGAACCTGCTGCTCAACTCGCGCGCCACGTTCGGCGGCCCGGACGGCGACTACAACGACGACCAGCGCACGGACACCACCGTGTGGCGTCCGTCGACGGGCCAGTGGTTCGTGCGCAACATCAGCACGCCCCAGTGGGGCCAGCAGGGCGACGTCCCGGTGCCGGGTGACTACAACGGCGACGGCGTGTCCGACATCGCGGTGTGGCGCCCGTCCACGGGCCAGTGGTTCGTGCACGGCCAGTTCACCGTGGCGTGGGGCCAGGCCGGCGACATCCCCGTGCCCGCCGACTACAACGGTGACCAGATCACGGACGTCGCGGTCTGGCGTCCGTCGACCGGGCAGTGGTTCGTGCACGGTCAGTTCACGCAGCAGTGGGGTCAGCAGGGCGACGTTCCGGTGCCCTTCGACTTCGACGGTGACGGCGCGGCGCAGGCGGCCGTGTGGCGTCCGTCGACCGGAACGTGGCACTACATCGGGATGTTCGGTGTCGTCGTGTCCGTCCCTTGGGGACAGAGCGGTGACGTGCCGGTGCCCGGCGACTACGACGGTGACGGCGGCTTCGACCTGACGGTCTGGCGTCCGTCGACCGGCGAGTGGCACGTCCGCGGCGTCAGCTCGACGCAGTGGGGGCAGCAGGGCGACGTCCCGGTGCCCGGTGACTACAACGCCGACGGGGTCGTGGACCTGGCCGTGTGGCGTCCGTCGACCGGGCAGTGGTTCGTGCGCAACCAGTTCACGGTCGCCTGGGGTGTGCAGGGCGACAAGCCGCTGGCCTCGTAGGTAGAGCGGTCGGATGACCGGTGCCGTCCCGTGGGGGCGGCACCGGTCATTTCAGCAGTGCCAGGAACTCCGCGCGCGTGCTGTCGATGCGCGCGCTCAGCTCCACCAGCGACGGGCTCGTGCCCGACGCCTGTTCCGCCCGCGCGACCGTGCGCGCCTCCTCGAACTGCGTGCGCAGCAACGCCTTCAGCTGCTCGTCGAACTCGGCCCCCTGCGCGAACCCGACCGCGGCCAGCTCGGCGGCCGTGATCATGCCGGGCATGTCGTGGCCCTCGTGCTGGTCGCTCTCCTGCCGGCCGCTCCGCGCGAGCACCTCCCGCACCTGCGCCAGCTCGTCGCGGTAGCGCGCCGAGACCTGCGACGCCACCGGGTGCAGCGCGGAGCCCGGCCGGTTCTCGGCCAGGGTCAGGGCGGCGAGCGCGGACTCGTTCTGCGGGATCACCAGGTCCGCGAACGCCAGGTCGGTCGGGCCGAGGTCGGCAGGGGGAGCGCCGGCCGGAGAGACCGGCGCTCCGCAGCCCGTCACCACCAGGAGTGCGGCGATGAGGAGGGCTCGCACTACGGGCGGCCGTCCGGCCCGCACTTGACGATCCGGTTGATGCAGTCGCGGACTCGTTGTGCCATCTCGGCTTCCGGCCACACGTTGAAGAAGTCGCCGTGCATGGTGAAGCCGGGGCCGGACGACAGCTTGAAGCGGGCGGGGTCGCCGCTCGCGGGGTAGCGCAGGACCTGGCGCAGCTTCGGCACGGGCACCGGGTGCGTGGACGGGCAGTCACCGGCGACCGGGTAGGCCATGTGGCTCTTGTGGTCGGCGGAGTCGAGGTCCTTGCCGTTCCAGCACTGCGGGAAGTCCAGATAGGACTCGATCATGGTGCCGGCCGGGCAGTTCACGAAGTCCTTCGACGACCCGACGTGGCCCGCGTGCAGGCAGGACCAGCGCGACCTCGTGCTGTCGTCCGGCGCGGTGGCCTTGGCGTTGCCCGCGACGATGCGCAGGCCGTACGGCAACGGCTGGATGCGCGCGGTGACGTCGTCGCGCACGCCCTCGCCGAGGTAGTAGAACGTCGTGCCGGTCGGTTCGACGGGCTGGCCGTCGACCAGGAACGTCGGCACCCAGTACGACGAGAGGTCGACCTTCGGGCTGCACGTGCTCTTGGCCTTGCTCAGGCTCGTGACGTCCGAGTGGGCGTTGGTGGAGTCGTTGCCGAAGAAGCTGTGCATGTGCGAGGCGCCGGGGAGGTTCGGCAGGACGATCGGGTCGTCCGGGAGCCGGTGCGTGAACGGGCACTCGGCGACGAACTCCGCCACGCGCACCGCGTTTGGCGGGATCGGCTCCTGGGGCTTGAGCGGGGCCGCGGCCTTCGTCGTCTCGGCGGGCGCGGTGGTCGTGCCGGCCGGAGGGGGCGTGGTGGTGCCCGCGGCGCTGGTCGGCGTGGCCGTGGCCGTGGCCGTCGGCGAGGACGTCTGGCTCGCCTGCGGCTTGGCGGGCGGGGTGAAGAACATCGCGTTCGCGGTCACCGCGGACGCCGCGACGCCCGCCACGGCGAGGGCGGCGATGAACACGCGCCGCCGCAGCTTGGAAGTGGAGGCGAGGGGCATTGAGATCCTTTCGGGCAGGGCGAGACAGCGCGGTGAGGTGAGGACGTCGTCGCTCACGGCGCCGGATCGCCCGGACACCTCACGTGCCGGTCAGGGGGTTCTTCTGACCAGGAGATGTCCCGGGAGCCCGGGGATAACAGAAAAATCTCGAAGATCTTCGGCGGCGGTCTACCGAGGACCGGGTCCGCCGAGTGCGCCGAGGACGGTCGACACCTGGAGGTCGGTGCGCGCGGCCGTGTCGTCGCCGTCGCCCAGTTCCGGCGCGCCGGGCGGGAGCTGGTGCACCACGTCGAGGATCGCCAGGTAGACGCGCAGGCACCACGACGGGCACGCGGCGGTGATGGTGCCCGCGGCGTGCAGGCGGGAGAAGAGCAGCTTCGCCCCGTCCTGCACCTCGTCGCTGAGGAACCCGTGGCCCGAGTTCGTCCCGTTCACGACGTCGACGATCAGGCGGTGGCTGAACTTGATCTCGATGACGAGCTCGGTCACGCGGTGCAGGGCGACGAGCGGGGGAGAGGTGTCGACCTTGGCCTCCCGCAGCGCGCGCCGGTACTGCTCGTCGAGCTGCGCGAACAGCGCGTCCAGCAGGGCTTTGCGGGACGCGAAGCGGCGGTGGACGGTGGCGCGGGCGAGCCCGGCCTCGTCGGCGATCCGTTCCAGCGACGCGGTCGGGTCCTCGGCCAGGACGATCTTGGCGGCCTCGAGGATGCGCGTCACGTTGCGCTCGGCGTCCGCGCGAACGGGACGGGGCGGGGTGGGCGCGCTCATCTGACCTCCAAGGTGGTGACCCAGCCTAACGATCAGCCTAAATGCGACAGTGATGTCTCGCTTGTTGACACAAGTGAGACTCTTGTGTTGCATTTGCGGAGTCAAGACGTCGAACCACAGAGGTGGGGAACCATGGATCTGAAGCTCAACGGCAAGCGCGTGCTCGTCACGGGTGCCAGCAAGGGCATCGGCCTCGCGGTCGTGCGGGCGTTCGTCGCGGAAGGCGCTCTGGTCACGGCGGTGTCGCGGCGCAGCACGCCCGAGCTCGAAGCGACCGGCGCGACCTTCGTGGCCGCGGACCTCTCCGGGCCCGACGGGCCGCAGCGGATGGTCGAGGCCGTCCTCACCGCCGACCCGAGGCTGGACGTGCTCGTCAACAACGCGGGCGGCGGCACGTTGCCCGAGGGGTCGCTCGGCAGCGTCCTCGACGGCGACGACCAGATCTGGCGGGACGTCTTCGAGATGAACCTGCACTCCGCCGTGCGGGTCACGCGCGCCGCGCTCCCGGCGTTGGTCGAGGCCAAGGGCGCCATTGTCAACATCAGCTCCGACACCGCCCGGCGCATCGGCGCTCCCGGCGCCACCCCGCTGCCCTACGCGGCGGCCAAGTCGTCGCTGAACATGTTCACGCGGGCTCTCGCCGAACGGGTGGGGCCGGAGGGCGTGCGCGTCAACGCGGTCTCGCCGTCGCTCACGCGCACCTTCAGCATCGAGGGTGACGGCGGCTACATCTCGCAGGTGGCGGGGGCTTTCGGCGTCGAGCACGCCACGTTGCTGGGTGGGCTGCCCAAGGAACTCGGCATGCTGACCGGCCGGATGATCGAGCCGGACGAGATCGCCCGCGCCGTGCTGCTGCTGTCCTCGCCGACGATGCCGAGCGTGATGGGCTCGAACTGGGCCGTCGACGCCGGCTCGACCAAGGTCGTCTGACGGGCGCTACGGGAGCAGCGCTGCGAAGAGCCGCCTCAGGGTGGCCTCGAGCGTCTCCTCGTCGGTCCCGTTCAACGCGCTGCTGCCGATCACCTTGCGCAACAGCCAGAACCCCGCGATCACCGACAGCACCACCGCAGCGCGGTCGGTGCCGCGGGTGTCCGGCGCCACCTCGTACAGGTGCGCCTCGACGTGCCGTTCGATGTTCTCCCGCAGGATCTCGGCGGCGCGCGGGTTGGCCGCGGACCTGAGCATCAGCAGGAACGGCGAGAGGTCGTCCGCGGCGGGCGCGGTGCGGCGGACCAGGGCGGCGGCGATGTCGCGGGCCAGGGTCGCCGGGTCACCGCCGAGCACCGTGCGGTCGGTCATCGACACCTCCACGACCTCGGTGAAGAGCCCCTCCTTGGAACCGAAGTAGCGGTTGACCAGCATCGCGCTGACTCCGGCCGCCTGGGCGATCTCGCGGACCCCGACGCCGTCGAAGCCGAAGCGGGTGAACGCCTCGACGCCGGCGCGCAGGATCGCGGCTCGGGTGGCGGCGGCATCTCGGTGGTGTGCGGAACTCATGTATACGAGTGTAGACTTCGAAGCGAAGTATACGACTGTAGACATGTGGAGAACGTGGTGGAACTGAACCTGAAGGGCAAGCGCGCCCTGGTCACGGGCTCGAGCTCGGGCCTCGGTGAGGCGATCGCACGACTGCTGGCCGCCGAAGGAGCGGACGTCGTCGTGCACGGCCGTGACGAGGCCAGGGCCCGGGCCGTCGCGGCGGACATCGGCGCCGCCGCGACGGCGATCGGCGACCTGGCCACCGATGCCGGCGCGGACGCGGTGGCCGCGGTCGCCGGTGAGGTGGACGTGCTGGTCAACAACGCCGGCGGCTACGCCCACACCGGCTGGCAGGACGCGACGCCGCGGGAGTGGCGGGAGATCTACGAGGCCAACGTGATCTCCGCGGTCCGGATGATCCAGCGCCTCGTGCCCGGCATGCGCGCCCGCGGCTGGGGCCGGGTGATCCAGATCGGCGGTGGCCTCGGCGCACAGCCGATCGCGGTCCAGCCGCACTACAGCGCGACCCTGGCGGCCCGGCACACCCTCGCGGTCTCGCTCGCGCGCGACCTGGCGGACACCGGCGTCACGTCGAACGTGGTGTCGCCGGGCGCGATCATGGTCGACTCGGTCGAGGCCTGGCTGACCAAGCAGGCTCCGGCCAACGGGTGGGGCGAGTCCTGGGAGGAGATCGAGCGCAACGCCGTCTCCGCGCTGGTGCCCAACGACGTCGGCCGGTTCGGCCGCCCCGAGGAGATCGCCGGTGCGGTGGCCTACCTCGCGAGCTCGCACGCCGACTACATCAGCGGCGCGACGATCCGCGTCGACGGCGGCACGGTCAGGTCGGTCGTCTGACGCTGCCCGCATGCCAGTCGGGGAAGCGCGGCTTCCAGCCCAGCGCCTGGCGGGCGCGCTCGTTCGAGGCGCCGCGCACCGCGGACTCGACGGCCTGCGGCGTCGCCCGCGCCGCGTCCTCGACGTGGACGTGAACGAATGACGTGATCCCGCCGGCGTCCGAGGGCCGCGCCGACCGCTCCATCCGGGGCGTACTGCCTGCCGGGTCCGCGGAGAACACCCAGGCGCAGCATGGCTCCGGACGCCTGGATCACCTTCTCCTCCAGCGCCGCGACGGCGCGGATGGTGGTCGCCCAGCCCTCGTCCGGCGCGTTCAGGTACAACCGCGCGTCCCCGTCCGGCTGGGCAGCTGAGCGCTTTCCGTCCTTCGTGGACCGTCCGGGGTCGGCCGAGCTGCCGGAACGGCTCGGTGAGGCTTCGCGCTGGGACGCTCCCCGCAGAGTTCGCGGGCAGCCTGGACTCCCCGAACGGCCGCTGACGCTCACACGTGGGTGTCGGCGGATTCCTCGTGCTGCGCCTCGGCCTTCTGGTTCCGCTTCCGGTCGAGCAGCCACATGACGGGGGACGCGGACAGGCCGTGCAGGAGGACCGAGCCGATCACGACGAGCCCGACGATCTGCCACAGCGCGTCCTGCTCGGGGAACTCGCCCTTCTGCAGTGCGTATACGAGGTAGAACAACGACCCGACGCCGCGCACCCCGAAGAAGGCGACGACGGTCCGTTCGCGCGGACCGGTCCTGCCGCCGAGCAGGCCTATCCACCCCGCGAGCGGCCGCACGACCAGCAGCACCACCGCGGCGACGAGGATCTCCGTCCAGCCGACGCCGGACAGCAGCCCGGTGGCCGCGGCGCCGCCGAGCAGGAACACGATCAGCACCGTGAGCATGCGCTCGGCCTGCTCGATGTAGCGGTGCAGGACCTGGTGGTAGCCGTGGCGGCGTTCGCCCGCCCGGATCGCGCACGCGCACACGAAGACCGCGATGAACCCGTAGCCCTCGACCAGTTCGGTGACGCCATAGGCGAGGAAGGTCGCGGCCAGCGCCACGAAACCCTCGGCGTGCTCGGCCAGCCGGAACTTCTCCGACGGGGCCGAGAAGAACAGCTTGCCGAGCGCCCACCCGATGAGCAGGCCGATCGCGACGGCCGCCGCGAGCCGCCACAGCACGTCCACCAGGAGCCAGTGCCCGAACCACCCTGACGGCGCCACCCCGGCGACGCTGATCGCGATGGCGGCGTAGGTGAACGGGAACGCCAGCCCGTCGTTCAGGCCCGCCTCCGAGGTGAGCGCGAACCTCGCCTCGTCCTCGTCGGAGTCCGGGTTCTCGGCGGGCTCGGCGACCTGGACCTCGCTCGCGAGCACCGGGTCGGTGGGCGCGAGCGCGGCGGCGAGCAGCACGGACGCCCCGACGCCGAGGCCCAGCGCGCCCCAGCCGAGCAGGCCGACGGCGAGCATGGACAGCGGCATGGTGATGGCGAGCAGCCGCCAGGTGCTGGCCCACCCGCGGAGGCTGACCTGGCGGTTCAGCGCGAGGCCCGCGCCCATCAGCGAGACGATCACGCAGATCTCGGTGAGGTGCAGGAGCACCCCGCTGTGCTCGACGGGGTCGGGATCGGGCAGCGGCCCGGCCACCGTGAACGTCAGGGCGCCCGCGCCGAGGAAGAGCATCGGCATCGAGACGGGCGCCCGGTCGAGCAACCTGGGCAGCAGCGCGGCGGCGAGAGTGGCCAGACCCGCACCGGCGTACAGCAGCGGTCCTGGATCCACTGGTCGGCCTCCTGACGAAGAACTGTCCAGGTACCCGGCAGACCGGACCGCAAACTGGGCCCGCGCCGAGTTCGTCGAGGACGCCGGGCCCCGGCCGGTCAGCCCTGGGCGGCGCGGGCCGCGAGCATCGGCGACATGTCGAACATGCTCACGACGTGGCTGATCCGGCCGTCGGTGACGGTGAGGTGCTCGGCGCCGTGCAGGTTCCGCACGAACGGCAGGTCGACGGAGTACACGGTCACCGCGCGGGTGTCGTGGCCGAGCACGTCGACGACCTCGCCGCGGACGAGCGTGCCCACGAACGGCGCCAGGAACCGGCGGTAGCCGTCGATGCCCTCGATCCGCCCGCTGGGGGCCACGCAGACGACGTCGTCGGCGACGAGGCTGAGCGCCTTCTCGGCGTCACCGCTGGTCCAGGCCTCGACGTAGTCGCGGGCGATGGTCAGGGCGGCACCGGTGGTGGAGGTCATGGTGGAGATGTCCTTTTCCTCGGGCCGGGTCGCGCTCGTCGCGACCCGATGACCGAAGTCTCGCCCGCCCTATATGACATCTTCTGTCATGTACGGGGAGGAGATTTCCAGCCATGAAGTCCGACCGCCTGCTGTCGATCCTGCTGCTCCTGCAGACCCACGGGCAGCTGTCCGCGGCCGACCTGGCCGCGCGCCTGGAGGTCTCTGCCCGCACGATCATGCGCGACTTCGAGGCCCTGTCGGCGGCGGGCGTGCCCGTCTACACCGTCCGCGGCCCGCAAGGCGGCATCGCCCTGCTGCCGGGCTACCACACCGACGTCACCGGCCTGACCGCCGACGAGTCCCGCGCCCTGTTCGTGGTGCTGGCCGGCTCCGCCCACGCCGACCTGGGCCTCGGTCGTGCCCTGGGTTCGGCGTTGCGCAAGGTCATGGCCGCGCTGCCCGCGCCGCACCGGGACGGCGCGGACCTGACCAGCAGGCGCGTGCTGATCGATCCCGTCCGCTGGCGCGGCGCGCCGGAGGCCCCGGACCTCGACGTCTTCCAGCGGGCCGTGTTCGGAGACTGGCGGCTGCGGCTGCGCTACCGGCACGGCCGTGACAACCGGGTCCGCACCTACACGGTCGACCCCTACGGTCTCGCGAACAAGGCAGGCGTCTGGTACCTGGTCGCGGACCACCGCGGCGAACCGAATCTCTACCGCGTCGACCGGACCAGGTCGGCCGTCGTCCTCGCCGAACCCGTCCAGCGCCGGGCGGGTGTCGGGCTCGACGACGTGTGGGAGGTCCTGCGCCGCCGCATCGACGACCTGCCCTCCCCGGTGGCCGTCACCGCCCTGGTCGACGACGACGTCCTGCCCCTGTTCCTGCGCGTGCACCAGGCCGAGCTCACCGACGCCACCCCGGTCGAGGGTCCCAGGCCCGGCTGGAGCCAGGTCGACCTGCGCTTCCGCTCGCTGCGCAACGCCGAGACCCTGCTCGCCTTCGGGCCGGGCGTCGAGGTGCTCGCGCCCGAGGAGGCTCGTCAGGCACTGGTGCGGCAGGCCAAGGCGATCGTGGGCCTCTACGAACCGGGGTGACCGGCGGCGCGGGCGGCACGCCGGGCCAGGTCGGCGAACGCCTCCCGCAGCTCCGGCGGCCCGATCACCTCGACGTCGGCGTCGAAACGGGCCAGCCTCCCGGCGAGCGCGCCCCACGACCACGCGCCTGCCAGCAGCCTGGTCCGGCCGGGACCGGCCTCCTCGGCGGTGTCCTCGCCCGCGAACGGCGCCACGTCGGCGAGGGGCAGGTCGAGGACCACCTCACCGCGGCACGGCCAGGCGTCGGCGCCGTCCGACCCCTTGAACCGGGCGGACAGGAACGTCGCGACGTCGCCGCCGGGCACCTGCCGGGGTGTGAAGCGCGGCCCGTTCGGCACGCGGAGGGTCATCCGATCGGCGCGGTAGGTCCGCCAGTCGTCGCGGTCCGGACTCCACCCGACGAGGTACCAGCGGCCCGCCCGGACCACGAGGTGGTGCGGTTGCACCCGGCGCGGTGGCCCGTCGGAGTCGGGGCGGCCGGGGGAGCGGTAGTCGAACCGCAGCTCCTCGCACGAGCGGACGGCCGTGCTCAGCGCGAGCAGCAGATCGGTGTCCACCTGCGGGCCGCGCCCGGCCGGTTCGATCTCCAGCGCGTCGATCCGCTGCCGCAACCGCGACGGCATGACCTGCCGCACGGTCGCCAGGGCCCGTGCGGCGGCCTCCTCGATCCCCGCACCGGTGCCGACGGCGATCTTCAACGCCACGGCGAGCGCGACGGCCTGGTCCTCGTCGAACAGCAGTGGAGGCACCTGAGCGCCGGCTTCGAGCCGATAACCGCCATCGGGGCCTTTGACGGCGTGGACGAGGTAGCCGAGCTCGCGCAACCGGTCGACGTCGCGGCGCACGGTGCGTTCGCTGACGCCGAGCCGCTGCGCGAGCTGCAGGCCCGGCCAGTCTCGGCGGACCTGCAGCAGGGACAGCAACGACAGCAGACGTCCCGAGGTGGTGGTCGACGCGGCGATCGGCATGCGTTCAGCTTCGCACGAGAAGAGGACGTTCCCTGTCCGCTACCGGTGACAGAGTCTCTCTCATGGCACTCAACGCAGTCACCCACCTCAACTTCCGCGGCCAGGCCCGGGAGGCCCTCGAGTTCTACCGGTCGGTCTTCGGCGGAAAGCTCAACGTCGTCACCTATGGCGACTTCGGCATGCCCGCCGAGGTCCCCGGCTCGGGCAACGTCGTGTTCGGCGAGGTCGTCGCCGACAACGGGTTCCGCGTCCTCGCCTACGACGTGCCCGGAGCGACCGAACCGCTCCCGGCCGGCGAACCCACGACCCGCCGGGAGAACGGCACGACCATCACCGAGGAACGCTTCTTCCTCTCCGTCGGCGGGGAGAGCGTCGACGAGCTGACCCCGGTCTGGGACGGGCTCGCCGACGGCGCGACGATCATCGAGAAGTTCGGCCCCTCGCAGTTCTCGCCCGGCTTCGGCATGCTCGCCGACCGGTTCGGCGTCACCTGGATCGTGAGCGTCGCGGCGTAGGTCACTGTGAGTTGACATCTAGCTGGCAGAATTATGTCGCAAAGTAGTCGTAAATAGATGTTTCGAATTCTTTGATGGCGTTGATCTGCGGCGAAAGAATTTCTCCACTTTCGAGTGAACCGGCCCCTGTGGGACTCCGAATACACGGATGACAGGTGTTGATTCGTCGAAAGGGGGTGATTACATGAAGTCGACATGCTCCACAGTTCTGCGGCGCACGCTCGGTGTGGCCGGGTTCCTGATCGGGTTCGGTCTGCTCTCCGCGGGAGTGGCGAGCGCCGACGACGACTCGCCCGGCCTGCTGGGCGGCGTCGCCGGTCTCGTCTCCCCGGTGACCGACGCGGTCGCACCGGTGACCCGGACGGTCTCCCCGGTGGTGCGCGATGTCACCGCGGTGGCCGATCCGGTGCTCGAGCCGGCGCTGAAGGCCGCCCGACCGGTGACCGCACCGCTGCTGGCACCGCTGGCTCCCACCGTCGATTCCGTCGTACGGGTCGCGGGTCCGGTGCTGGAACCACTCCGGCCCGTCACCGCACCGCTGCTCACCCCCGTGGTGGCGACGGTGCAGGACGTGCCTTTGGTGACGCGGGTCGCGGAACCGTTGGTGGCACAGCCCTCCGCTCCGGCGGACGTGCCGCCGGCCCCGCCGGTCGCACAGGCGCCGGACGCGCAGTGGACCCCGGCCGTCGTGCCGGAGTCGCGCGCTGTGGTGCCGACAGACCGTGCCGCGGTGGCAGTTCTTCCGCAGCGGCAACACATCTCCGCACCTGACTTGGCGCCACCGATCGAGGCACCGCAGCAACCGCTGCCCGACGTGCCTTTCGCTTTGCCCGGCACGACGGGTTCGGTCTCGTCGAACGGATCGGCGGGCACGGCGGTGTCCGATCTCCCCACGGGCTCGGGAGTCCACGCGCACGGCGGCTCTCCAGCTGTGAGCTCGGAACCCCAGGTCCACGGGTCGTGGTGCTACTACTACGGCCGGAACCATCCCAGTTGAACAGTCCTGACAACCAAGCCGGCAGATCACCAAGCTTGATTGACAGGAAGGTTCGGCAATGCACAGCTACGTACGGCGCGGCCTGATGGCCGCAGCGTTCTCGGGAGGCTTCCTCCTGTTCGGTACGGCGATGGCGAGCGCGGACACAGGTGGCAACGGCCTCCTGGGCGACGTGAGCAACGCCGTGCACTCGGTCGTGAACGGTGGCAACGGCGGGAACTCGGGCAACGGCGGCAACGCCACCAGCTCGAACAACGCCCAGTCCGGGAACTCGGGCAACTCCGGGAACTCCGGCGACACCGGTGGCAACAGCGCCACGGGCATCTGCGTCCTGGCGGAGTGCCACACCAACGTGAGCTCGGGCGACTCCGGGAACACGGGCGCGACCGGGTCGACCGGTGACGCCTCCAACCACAGCACCACGGTGGGCGGCAACTCCGGCGCCGCGGGCAACGGTGGCGACGCCACCGCGGCCGGGCGCACCCAGAACACCGGTGCGAACGCGGGCAACGGTGGCAACTCGGGCAACGGTGGCAACGCCACCAGCTCGAACACCGCGCGGTCGGGCAACTCCGGCAACTCGGGCAACTCGGGTGACACCGGTGGCAACAGCGCCTACGGCGTCTGCCTGCTCGCCGAGTGCCACACGAACGTGAGCTCGGGCGACTCCGGGAACACGGGCGCGACGGGCTCGACCGGTGACGCTTCCAACCACAGCAACACCGTGGGTGGGAACTCCGGTCCCGCCGGTGACGGCGGCGACGCCAAGGCCGTGAGCAAGGACCAGAAGTGGGGCCACCACGACAAGTGGGGCAAGCACAGCGACAACGGCTCCACTGAGGCCACCGCGGGCAACGGCGGCAACTCGGGCAACGGCGGCAACGCCACCAGCTCGAACAACGCCACGACCGGCAACTCGGGCAACTCCGGGAACTCGGGCGACACCGGCGGCAACTCCGCCGTCGTGCGTTCCACCGGTTCGGACAAGGGCCACGGAAAGTCGTGGCACGGCACCAAGTCCTGGACCACCGTGACGTCGGGCGACTCCGGCGACACGGGTGCCACCGGCTCGACCGGTGACGCGGGGAACCACAGTGCCACCAAGGGCGGCAACTCCGGCCCGGCCGGTGACGGCGGTAACGCCTGGGCAGTGACCGAGCAGGGCAAGAAGTCCTGGAACCACGGCAAGTGGGGCAAGCACAGCGACAACGGCTCCACTGAGGCCACCGCGGGCAACGGCGGCAACTCGGGCAACGGCGGCAACGCCACCAGCTCGAACAA
>NZ_JBSGUQ010000001.1:0-308448 GCF_053608005.1 Lentzea sp. NPDC055074 | reverse complement strand
AACGCCACCACCGGGAACTCGGGCAACTCCGGGAACTCCGGTGACACCGGCGGCAACTCCGCTGTGGTGAAGACCGAGAACAAGAAGTGGGACGGCCACCGCGGCGACAAGTGCCACGGCTGGAAGAACCACGGCTGGAAGAACCACGGCTGGAAGCACAACTGGAAGAACCACGGCACCAAGTCCTGGACCGAGGTCACCTCGGGCGACTCCGGTGACACCGGTGCCACTGGTCCGACCGGCGACGCCTCCAACCACAGCACCACTGTCGGTGGCCACTCCGGTCCGGCGGGCGACGGCGGCGACGCCTCGTCCTGGACCCACGGGAAGCACTCCGTGAAGGCGTGACCACGAGGTGATCACGGGGCGGGGCCGGCTGATGTCGGTCCCGCCCTTCGTCATGTCACCCATTCGGGTTTCCGTTCGCCGCGCGCGGGTATTCGGCGGTTCCCCCGATGAGCAGGACGGTGTGACGTGGACAGACATCCGTCGAAGGACGACTGGAGTCCGACGGTTGGTGTGGAAGAGGAGTTCCTCCTCGTCGACCCGGAGACGGGTGCCCCGGTGAACCGGGCGGACGAGGTCGTCGCGATCGCACGGGAGCAACTGGGACTGGAGCTCGAGCACGAGCTCACCGGTGCACAGGTGGAGATCAACACGACCGTGTGCCGCGACGTGGAGCAGGCTCGCCAGGAACTGCTCGAGACCCGTCGTCTCGTCGCACAGGCCGCGCGCACGGCGGGATGCCGGGCCATCGCCGTCGGAGCGCCCCCGCTGGGCGACGTGAGCGGTGAGGTGACGGACAGCCTGCGGTACCGGCGGATCGCGCGGGAGTTCGGTGCGCTGGCGGAACAACAGCTCATCTGCGGCTGTCACGTGCACGTCGCCGTGGCCGACCGGGAGACCGCCGTCCAGGTGTGCAACCAGGTGCGTCCGTGGTTGCCGGTGCTGGCCGCCGTCACCGCGAACTCGCCGTTCTCGGGTGGCGAGGACACCGGGTTCGCGAGCTGGCGTTCGACGGTGTGGTCGCGCTGGCCGGTGTCCGGGCCACCGCCGATCTTCGACTCGTGGCAGCACTACGAGGAAGTCTGCGACACCATGATCACGGCGGGTACCGCGCTCGACCGGGCGATGATCTACTGGGACGTCCGGCCCGCCACCGACCTGCCGACCGTCGAGGTGCGGGTCTCGGACGTCGCGGCGACCGTGGACGAGGCAGTGCTGCTCGCGGCGCTGGTCCGCGCACTGGTCGCGCAGGCGGTCGTCGACGTGGGACGCGGCGTGGAGCCCGAGCAGATTCCCCAGGAGACACTGCGCCAGGCCTGTTGGGGCGCCTCCAACGGGGGACTGAAGGGCAGCACGCTCGACGTGTGGTCGGGCGAGCAGCGGCCGGTGCGGCAGCAGCTCGACGACCTGGTGGGCAAGTTGACGCCGGTGTTCGAGGCGAACGGTGATCTGCCTGCGGTGCAACGAGGTCTGCGCCTGCTCGACGGTGACGGCGGGGGAGCGGACCGCCAGCGCGAGGTGTTCCGGACAGGCCGGGTGACCTCCCTGCTGGACCTGCTCGACGTGGACAACGCGGACAACGCGGACCGCGCCGGGCACCCCGAGAGCGCTGCTGGCTGAGACCGGATCTCCCGCGTTGCGTACGATCTTCGGTACCTCGCGGTGGCGCGGGGACAAGAGACGGCGTCCGAGGTCAAGCAGCGAGCCTGTGACGCATGGCGAGAGGGCGGCCATGAGGGCGTTCGGCACAGAGGGGCAACAGACCGCGGACGAGGACCTCCGCGCGTTGTTCGGGCAGTCCACCGCGGTGTTCGCGAAGTTCACCGGTGCCACGCACGTGGTCGAGACGGCGAACCCGGCCTTCCAGGCCGCGTTCGGGGAGACCGGTCAGGTGCTCGCCGCCCTGCTGGACGAGGTCCACCGCACCGGCGAGCCCCGCACCGACCGCGACGTGCGGGTCGTGCTCGGCAGCGGCGCGCACGCGCGGGAGGCGTTCTTCGACCTCACCGGCGAACCGCGCCGCAACGCCGCCGGCGAGGTGCACGGGGTCCGCGTGATCGGCGTGGAGACCACCCAGGTCAAGCACGCGCAACGGTTGATGGCCGAGCATCGCGCGTTGCTGGAGCAGATCGCCCGGCAGGCGCCGCTGTCCGAGGTGCTCGACGGGATGGCCCGCTGCATCGAGGAACTGGCGCCGGAGAAGCTGTTCGTGTCCGTGCTGCTGGCCGACCCCGACGGCCTGCACCTGCGGCATGGCACCGCCCCTAGCCTGCCCGCGTTCTACAACGAGGCCATCGACGGCATCGCCACGGGCGAGGGCGTCGGCTCCTGCGGGACGGCCGCCCACCGGCGTGAACCGGTCATCGTGACCGACATCGCCACCGACCCGTTCTGGGAGGACTTCCGCGACCTGGCGCAGCGGGCCGGGCTCGGCTCCTGCTGGTCGACGCCGATCCTGGCCCGCGACGGCAGCCTGCTGGGCACGTTCGCGATGTACCACCCGGCCGCGCGAGCCCCGCAGGACACGGACTTCGCGCTCATCCGCGTCTTCGCCGGCACCGCCGCGCTCGCCATCGAACGCCACCACAACGAGGTCGCGCGGCAGGCCGCCGAGGCGGGCGCCGAGGCGGCCCGCGAAGCCCTCGCCGAAGCGGTGGAGGCGGAACGGGAGCTGCGCGCGGAGGCCGAACGACGCGCGGACGCCGCCGCCGAGCTCACCGCCCAGATGAGCGTCGCCGCGGCCGCTCAGGCCAAGGCGCCCCATCCCGAGCTGTGCCAGCTGGGCGGCAGGGCGGGCTGCACCGCGCCGGCGGAGCTCAAGGTCGCCGACTCCTGGGGTGACGCGGCCTGGGGCTGTGCCCGGCACGTCGAGGAGGTCCTCATCCACGTGCGGTCCGTCTTCATCGCGAGCGAGGAGCTCGGTGGCCTGGCGGCGTACCTGAACCGGTGAGCCGAGAGCTGCTCAGGCCGAAGGGCCGCGCAGGTACCGGGTCATCATGTCCACGAGCTCGCGCTCGAACGTCTCCGTGGGCTGTTCCAGCGCGGCCAGCCGGTGCGTGTTCAGCTCCACTGTGAACACGACGAGCTCGACCGCGGTGTCGAGGTCCCGCACGTCGACGTCGGGGTGGCGGGCGAACACCTCGCGCACCTGGGCGACGCGCTGGGCGCCGTGCCGGGTGACGGTGTCGCGCAGCTCCGCGGAGAGCTGGCCCTCCTCGATCATGATGCGCAGCAGCTGCGGGTCGTCGCGGTGGTTGTCGATCGCGTCGCGGACCAGCGCCCGCACCACGGACTCCAGGCTCCCCGGCGAGAAGTCCAGCCGGTCGGCCTGGGTCCACCTGCCTCGGTCGATGTGGCGGATCATCAGCTCGCCGAGGATCGCGTCCTTGTTGGGGAAGTACTGGTACAGCGAGCCGATCGAGACGCGGGCCCGTTCGGCGATGCGGTTCGTGGTGCCCGCGGCGTACCCGTGCTCGGAGAAAACGTGAGCAGCCGCGGTCAGGATGCGGTCGCGGGTGAGCTCCGCGCGCACCTGCCGGGGCTTGCGACGTGGGTCGACGTCGCGGCTGGCCGACGGCATGCCGTGCCTCCAAAAGCGAGTATCCAATACCTGAGCAAATGCTCATAATAGTGTCATGAGCTGGGAAAACAATCCTTCTTCGCGGCTGTCCACGGTCGAGGGGGTCGAGGCCGTCATCGGGCGGCCGGCGTCGCTGATCATGCTGAAGGAGATCGGCGCGCTCGACGCGGGATGTGTGGATCTCCTCGCGCGCAGCCCGATCGCGGGGTTCGGGTACCGGGGCGCGGACGGCGTGAGCAGGACGACGTTCGTCGGCGGCAGGCCGGGCTTCGCGCGGGTGCACTCGCCGACGCGGATCTCGTTCGAGACGGACGGGGCCGAGGGGCCGGCGTCGATGGTCTTCCTGCTGCCGGGCGTCGGGGAGACGTTGCGGGTGAACGGTGTCGTGCGACAAGGCGGCTTCGACGTCGAGCAGGTGTACGTCCACTGCGCGCAGGCCGTCCTGCGTTCCGGGCTGTGGCAGCCGCCGGCGCCGGCGCCTCCCGCGCCCGAGGTCGGTGACGGGCCGCTCGCCGCGCCCGGTGTCGCGGACTTCCTCGCCGCCGCACCGTTCCTCGCTCTGTCCACCTGGGACTCCGCCGGTGGCGCCGACACCAGTCCGCGCGGGGAGCAGGGGACGGTCTCGAGGATCCTCGACGGCCGCACGCTGCTGATCGCGGACCGGCGCGGCAACAAGCGCGCCGACACGCTGCACAACCTGCTTCAGGACGACCGGATCTCGTTCGCCGCGCTCGTGCCGGGACGCACCGGCGTCGTGCACGTCCGGGGCCGCGCGACGATCACCGCGGACCCCGCGCTGCTGGAACCGTTGTCGCTGAAGGGGATCCCGCCGCACGCCGCACTGCTCGTCGACGTCGAGTCAGCCGAGCTGAGCGCCAACGACGCGGTGACGCGGTCCCGGCTGTGGACCGCGGCCCTGCCCGCCGACGTGCCCGACATGATGGCGCTGGGGAGTCGTCACCTGGCGTCGAACGTCAGGAGGGGCGGCTTCCTGTTCAAGATCGCGGACCTGGTCCCGGCACGGTGGATGCGGGCGGTGATGAACGTCGCGTACCGCTCGGGCCTGCGCAAGGAGGGCTACGAGGTCGTCCTGAGACCCCGTGTGACCGAGCAGGACCCGCTGCGCGAGGTGCGCGTCGCCGAGGTGCGGCGGGAGACGCCGAGCGCCGTGACGCTGGTGCTGGAGGACGAGCGGCCGTTCGACTTCCGGCCGGGCCAGTTCTTCACGCTCGTCGCCGACATCGGGGGCACGCGGGTGCGCAGGCCGTACTCGGCCTCGTCGGCACCGGGGTCGCGGCGGCTCGAGGTGACGGTCAAGGAGGTCGGCTTGTTCTCCCGCCACGTCCGCACGCTCGTGGCCGGCGACCGGCTGTTCGTGCGCGGCCCGTCGGGCTCGTTCCACGCGGAGCCCGGCCACGAGGTGGTGCTGATCGCGGCGGGCAGCGGCGTGACGCCGATGATGAGCATCATCCGCACCCTGCTCGCGCGGCCCGGTGAGCGCATCTCCCTGCTGTACAGCACCAGGTCCGCCGAGGAGACCATCTTCGCGGCCGAGCTGGCGAGGCTGGAGGAGGAGCATCCCGATCGGCTCACTGTCACTCACGTGCACACGTCGCGCGACGGGCGGCTCGACGTGCCCGGCGTCCGGAAGTGGGCCTCCGGGTTCTCGCCCGGGGCGCGGTTCTACGTCTGCGGGCCGGAAGCCCTGATGGACACCGTGCGGCAGGCGTTGGACGAGTTGGGTGTACCGGACGATCGGCTGCACTTCGAGAGCTACGTCAGTGCGCTGGCGGTGGCGGGGTCCGCGATACCGCAACGGATGGTCGTCGAGGGGGTCGGCGAGGCGGTGGTGGAGCCGGGACAGACGTTGCTGGACGCCGGGCTCGCCGCCGGGCTGCCGATGCCCTACTCGTGCACCGTGGGCAGCTGCCGGGAGTGCGTGGTGAAGCTCCTGGGCGGGAAGGTATCGCGGCAGGAGGAGGACGGGCAGGTGCTCGCGTGCACCAGCACGCCTCTGACGGACGTGACGCTGGAACTCTGACGGTCGAGAACTGTGAACTGTGAGAGCCGCCCGCGCCGGGTGGGAACGCTCTCACCCGGAGGGCGGTTGTCCGCCACCGCGCTGCTGCGCCACCGTGACGCCCGACAACGTTGTCGGGGAGGTCTCTCGTGGGCGTACGCGCTGTGCTGGTCGTGCTGGCGACGGCTCTGGCCCTGCTCGTGCCCGGCAGTGCCACTGCCGGGACGGCGCCGGACTACCCGGAGTTCCCCTATCCGCCGACGACCTACCAGGAACCGTTCCGCGGGCAGTTCCACTTCAGCTCGCAGTCGGGGTGGATGAACGACCCCAACGGGCTGGTCTTCGCCAACGGCCTCTACCACTTCTTCTACCAGCACAACCCGCACGGCCTCGAGTGGGACACGATGCACTGGGGCCACGCCACGAGCCCCGACCTGGTGCACTGGACGCAGAAGCCGATCGCGCTCGAACCGGGCGTGCACCCCGGCACGTTGTTCTCCGGTGGCGGCATCGTCGACAAGGCCAACACCTCGGGCCTCAAGACCGGCGCGCTCGACCCGATCGTCGTCTTCTCGAACACCAACGGCGTCAGCGTCTTCTACAGCAACGACAACGGCCGCAGCTTCCAGGCGTACGACGGCGGGCGCAAGCAGATCGAGATCCCGGAGGAGAGCCGCGACCCCAACGTGGTGTGGGACGCGGACCGGCGGCAGTGGGTCATGGTCGTGTGGTCGGACCGCGGAGGCAACGGCGTCGACATCCACACCTCGCCGGACCTGCTGAGGTGGACGTTCGCGAGCCGGTACGCCGCCGACTGGCTGTTCGAGTGTCCCGACCTGTACGTGTTGCCGCTCGACGGGACGCCGCGGTGGGTTCTCACGTCCGCGACGAGCGAGTACGTCGTCGGCACCTTCGACGGCACCACGTTCCGCACGGACCGGCCGCAGCCCGAGAAGATGAACCAGGGCACCACCTACCCCGGCGGGACGTTCTACGCTCCCGAGACGTTCCACGGCACCCCGGACGGCCGGGTGGTCCAGATGGCGTGGCAGGGAGGGAACCGGGGCCACGGCTGGACCGGCAACGCGTCGTTCCCCGTCCAGCTCGGGCTCGTCGCCTCGCCGGACGGCCCGAAGGTGACGAGGACGCCGGTGGCGGAGCTGGACTCGTTGCGCGCGGACACCCGCACGTGGCGGAACACCACCGTGACCGCGACGAACAACCCGTTCTCCGGGATCCTCGCCGACACCTACGAGATCACCGCACGCTTCGATCTGAGAGGTGCGACCGCGAGTCAGTTCGGGTTCGCGCTGCACAGCCGTTCCGACGGCACGGCGGATCGCGTCGTCACCTACGACCGTGCCGCGAAGACGTTGTACGGCAAGCCTTTCGACGCTGTCGGCGACGAGGTGAGCGTGCGGTTGCTGGTCGACCGGGGCCAGCTGGAGATCTTCGGCGGGGACGGCGTGTTCTCGTTGGCGGACAACGTGAACTTCGACTCCGCCGCTGTCAGCCAGGGCATCCGGCTGTTCGCGACGGGGGGCCAGGTGCGGGTGAAGGAAGCGAGGTTCACCCGGCTCAGCACGAGCTGGGGCACCGCCCAGCCGACGCTGGAGAGCACCCTCTCCGGTCCGTGGCACGCCACGGCGGGCTCGTGGAGCGACGTGGCGGCGGGCAAGCAGGCGCACACGGCCGGCGACTCGTTCTACCTGAGCGCGAGCACCGGCGGTGACGCGACCTACCAGGGCGATCTGCGCCTCGACACCGCGCAGGCGGCGGGGCTGACGTTCCGCGCGACCCCCGAGGGTGCCGGGTACACCGCGAACATCGACGCGAGCGGTGTGGTGAAGCTGTGGCGCCCCGGCCGGGACATCGCGACGGCCGCGGCACCGATCGTGCGAGGGCGCACCCACCACCTGAAGGTGCGGGCGACGGGCGCCCGGATCCAGGTCTGGCTCGACCACGGCACGTCCCCGGTCATCGACGCCACCGACACCGCGTACGCGTCCGGACGCTTCGGTGCCAACGTCTTCCGAGGCACGGCCACCGTGCAGAACCTGAACACCGGCGCCGGCGGGTTCGCCGCGTTCCCGTCGGGACCGTGGACCGCCACCGCGGGAACCTGGACCACGACGCCGGAGTCGTTGCGCGCCAACGCGTCCGGGGACGGCTTCTACCTCAGCGACCGCATCGCGCGGGACGTCGCCTACGAAGGCGACCTGTCCGTGGTCAACGGGGTGGCGGCGGGCCTCACGTTCCGTGCGACCGCCGAAGGCGCGGGCTACACCGCGAACATCGACACCGGCGGTGTGGTGAAGCTGTGGCGTCCGGGCCGTGACATCGCCGCGCACGCCACGCCGATCGTCCCCGGACGGACGTACCACCTGAAGGTCCAGGCGACCGGCGACCGCGTCCAGGTGTGGCTCGACGGTTCCCCGGTGATCGACGCGGTGGACACGACCTACGCCGAGGGCAGGCTCGGGCTCAACGTCTACTCCGCAACGGCGACGGCGCAGAACCTCGTGGCGGGCTGACCTGTTTGCGTCTCGAACGGGCCGGGTACCGCGATCCGGTGAGGACACCACCGATCGTCTCGGCCGAGGAGTGGAGCACCGCGCGCGAAGAGCTCCTGCGCAAGGAGAAGGAGCACACCCGGGCCAAGGACGCGCTGGCGGCCGAACGCCGCCGGTTGCCGTGGGTGCGGGTGGAGAAGCCCTACGCCTTCGAGGGGCCCGAGGGGGAGACGGACCTGCCGGGTCTCTTCGCGGGTCGCCGTCAGCTGATCGTCTACCGGCACTTCTTCGAACCCGGCGTCGCCGACTGGCCTCGGGGCGGCTGCAGCGGGTGCGCGATGTTCACCGACAACCTCGGTCACCTCGCCCACCTCAACGCCCGCGACGTCACGTTCGTGCTGGTCTCCGCCGCGCCGCAGGACGACGTCCGGCGCTACCGCCACCGCATGGGCTGGGACGGCGTGCCCTGGTACACGACGCGGGACGACTTCTCGAAGGACTTCGGCGTCGACGAGTACTTCGGCCTCAACGTATTCCTCCGCAACGGTGACGACGTCTTCCGCACCTACTTCACCAACGCCCGCTCGGCCGAGCAGACCGGCAACGTGTGGAGCCTGCTCGACCTGACCCCGCTCGGCCGCCAGGAGGACTGGGAGGACTCGCCGGAGGGCTACCCGCAGGAGCCGCCGTACCAGTGGTGGCGCCGCCACGACGAGTACGGCACCGCCGAGGACGCGGGCTGACGCCGGGTGTGAACATTCACCGTCCTCTGTGGCCGGTGTGCCCCTGAGCTGGCACGGCGCCGTGACACGTCCACCGGTGACGCCCCGGGCAGGTCTTCCGCGCCGCCGGAGCGGGGGGCTACGGTGGCCGACCACCGGTTCCCGCACCGGTGGCGCCGCGCCCGGATCGGGGGTCTGAACAGCGTGGACGAACTCGGCGACGCACTGAGGTACGGACCGTTCCACCGCGCGTTGCGCGTGGCGATCGCCCGGCGAGGCCTGTCGCTGAACAGGTTGCGCGCCCACCTCGCGCGGATGGACCTGGCGATAGCGGAGTCGACGCTGAGCTACTGGCAGCGGGGCCTGCGCCACCCGGAGGGACCGCGCGCGCTCGCCGTGATCCGCGCGCTGGAGTCCGTGCTGTACCTGGAACCGGACTCGCTGACGACCCTCGTGGGCCCGCGCGGACGCGTGCCGAAACCGTCGGCGACGTCGTTCGTCGAGTTGTCCCCCTTGGGACCCACGACGAACGAGCTGCTCGCGAGCCTGCTCGACGACCCCTCCCGCTGCAACGCGGGACTGGAGGTCGCGCTCACCCAGGAACGGGTCGCCCTCGGGCCGCGCGGCCAGCAGCAGGACGTGACGACCCGCGTCGTCCTGACCGCTCATCGGCCCGGCGTGAACCGCTACCTCGGGATCTACCACGGTGACGACGACTGCGACATCGACCTCGCCGGTGTCGTCGCGGGCGACGGGTGCCGGATCGGCAGGGTCCGCCGCGCCGACCGGTCGATGGTGTTCGAGCTGCTGTTCGACCGCGGACTCGAGGACGGCGAGACCACCGTCGTCAGCTACACCGTCAACGACCGGTCCGGCTCGCCCTGTCCCGGGTACACGCGGATGTTCCGCGACCTGTCCGGGCCGTACCTGCTGCAGATGGCGATGACGCCGGACGCGTTGCCCAGCAGGTGTTCCCGCGTTCTCGGCGTGCGGGAGCACCAGCCACCGGTGGAGGCCACCGACCTGATGTGCGACCGCGCGCTGGTCGCCAGCGCGTTCTTCCCCGTCACTCATCGGGGCGTCGCCGGTATCGCGCTGGAATGGTGTTAGCGCGCCACCGGAAACATTCACACGGCAGCGCGAACGACGTCGTCCGCGTTGTGAACGATTGTGCGGCCGCTCCGCTCTTCTTGTGGCTCTCGCGCCCTCGTCGCCATTGTTCGGCCATGCCCGGAAACCACCGGGCGAAAGCCTTCAGTGATCACGAGAGGAGGGCCCGTGAGCACCCTGCGTTCACGTGCTCTTGCCGCGGGAGCGGTGGTCGCGGCGAGCCTGCTGCTCGGGCAGCCGGTCGCCACGGCCGCACCCGACGTCTCCGCCGCCGGCCGTCTGAGCTTCACGATGCAGGCCCAGGAGCAGACCCAGTGGTGCTGGGCGGCCGCCGGCACCAGCATCGCCCGCTACCACGGCACCTCGGTGACCCAGACCCGGTTCTGCCAGCTCGCGCACAACGAGCCGGGTTCGGGCTGCCGCAACAACCAGGGCAACCTCGGCGAGGTCCGCGAGGCGTTCCGCGACCTCGGCTACTCCTCACCGGGCAGCTACCTGTCCGGCACCATCGGCTTCAGCTCGATCCGCGACCAGATCGACCGCGGCCAGCCGATCGAGACCCGCATCCTGTGGTCCTCCGGCGGCGGCCACATGCACGCCGTCTACGGCTACGACGTCGACAGCGCCGGACGCCAGTGGGTCGACTGGGGCGACCCGTGGGGCAGCAACACCCGCTACAACCGCTCGACCTACAGCGGTTACCGCTCCAACTCCACGTTCAGCTGGACCCACACGCTGACGGGCATCGACCGGTGAGGACGGCCATGATCACTCGCACTCTCGCGGCCGCAGCCGCGCTGTCCGCCGCCGTGCTGCTCGCGGTGGCCCCGTCGGCCCAGGCGGACGACCCGCTGTCCGCCGCCGACCTCCAGGCCGCCCGGGCCGTGGCCGCAGACCCGTCCACCCTGACCGCCGTGACCGACTTCCTCGGCAGCCTCCAGGCCCGCGAGGGCCGTGCCGCCGGCGTCGCACCGGCGGCCGTGCGCGAGGAGGTGGTCCCGGTGTACACGCTGTCACCCGAGTTCGTCTCCGGTGCCGCGGGCGCCCGGCCGGGCAGGCTCGCCTACCTCGCCGTGGCCGCGTCCGCCGACGGCCGGACCTCCACCATCCAGACCGTCCGCGGCGATGACGGCCGGTGGACGGTCGCCAACCTCGCCTCGGGCGACCGGGAGTCCCGGCTGGCCGCGGCGCTCCCGGCCGGCGCCACCCTGCTCCACGAACCCCAGGTCGACGCCTGGTACGCGGAGCGAGGTGGCGAGCTCACGGTCCTGGACGCCGGTGGCGGCGGCCGGAAGGCGGGGGAGCGGCTGGAGGTCGCGGACTACCAGCGGGCCGTGGCGAAGGCCTACAGGAACAAGCAGAGCGGTTCCCGCTACGCCACCGAGGGCATGGCGGGCGGGTTCTCGCAGCCCTCCGGCGGCGATCCCGCGCCGGGCACGTCCGCGGGCGACCCGGTCCTCCCGCTGCTCGCGCTCGGGGCACTGGCGGCGTTCGGCGCGGCCGCCTTCGTGCTGCGTTCCCGGCACCGCGCCTGACCCGCCGACCGCACGAGCCCATGCCGGCGTGGCACGCGCCGGCATGGGCTCGTGGCGTGTGACCGGCGAGACTCCGTCACCGCCGTGCGGCCCGCCACGGGTTCCGGATCAGCGCATGTAGGCTTCGCGCGGCAGGTGCGGACACGTCAAGCAGTCGGCGCATTCGGAGTTCCTGCTGTACAGCGACGATGATCCAGTGAAAGCTCGTGCCGGCTTCCACGACGAGCTCACCGTGGCTCGTCGGTTGTCGACTGCTTTAGGAGACCTGAGTGACCGCGGACGTGGGACGTGCCCAGAGCCTGACCGACCTGATGCGCGCGAGCGCCGAGCCCCTGATCGGCAAGTGGGTGGGCGAGGTCGCGACGCAGCTGCGGGGGCGGTCGACGAAGGCGGAGCTCGAGTCCGACTTCAAGGAGTTCTTCGAGACGCTGCTGCCCCTCGTCGGCAACGACGGCAAGGACGTCGGCTCGGCCGAGTTCGGTGACATCCGGTCCTTCCTGGACGAGTACTCGCGCAGCAGGGTCCGGGCGGGCTTCACCCCGTCGGAGACGGCGTCGAGCCTGTTCTCCATCAAGCGCGCGGTCTTCGACCTCACCGAGAACAACGACGACCCGCAGATGTTCCGCGAGGTCATGGCGTTCTCCGGGCTGCTGGACGCGCTCGGGCTGCTGACGTTCGAGTTCTACGCGCGGGCCCGTGAGGAGATCATCCGGGAGCAGTCCGAGCAGCTCCTCGAGCTCACCACGCCCGTCGTCAAGGTCTGGGAGGGCGTGCTCGCGGTGCCGCTGGTCGGCACGCTCGACTCGGCCCGCACCCAGGTCGTGATGGAGAAGCTGCTCGAGGCGCTGGTCGAGACCGGGTCCGAGCACGCGATCATCGACATCACCGGTGTGTTCGCCGTCGACACCCAGGTCGCGCAGCACCTGCTCAAGACGGTGGTCGCGGCACGGCTGATGGGCGCGGAGTGCATCGTGTCCGGCATCCGCCCGCAGATCGCGCAGACGATCGTGGCGCTGGGCATCGAGTTCGGCGACATCGTCACCAAGGCGTCCCTCGCCGACGCCCTGAGGCACGCGCTGCGCCGTGAAGGCGTCGACGTCGTGCGCAACGAGGCTCGCTGATGGAGCGCGTCCCGATTCTGAAGATCGGTGGCCTGCTGCTCGTCTCCATCCAGATCGACCTGCAGGACCAGAGCGTCCTGGCACTGCAGGAGGACCTCGCGGAGAAGATCAGCGCGACCGGTGCGCACGGCGTGATCATCGACATCTCGGCGGTCGAGATCGTCGACTCGTTCATCGGCCGGATGTTCGCGACCATCGCGTCCATCTCCCGGCTGTTCGACGCCGACACCGTGGTGGTCGGCATGCGGCCGGCGGTCGCGATCACGCTGGTGGAACTGGGTCTCACGCTCGGCGGGGTGCGCACCGCGCTCGACCTCGAACGCGGCATGAAGATCCTGGGACAGCTCGGTCGCGGACGGGACTCCTGATGCCGCCCCGGTCCGAGGGGCCGGAAGTGGTGCCGATCAATGCCGACGACGACGTGGTCCGGGTGCGCCAGCTCGTGCGGACGTACGCCCAGCAGACGAAGCTCTCGCTGGTGGACCAGACGAAACTGGTCACCGCGGCGAGTGAGCTCGCGCGCAACACGCTCATCTACGGCGGTGGCGGTTTCGCCCGCGTCGAGGAGGTCAGCGACGGCCGGAGGGCCGGGGTGCGCGCCTCGTTCCACGACGAGGGGCCCGGCATCCCCGACCTGACGCTCGCCCTGGCCGACGGCTGGAGCAGCGGCAGCGGCCTGGGTCTCGGCCTGAGCGGCGCGAAGCGCCTCGTGGACCAGTTCGACCTCGACACCGAGGTCGGTCGCGGCACGGTCGTGACGGTGACGAAGTGGAAGAGATGACCAGGACGACCTGCCTGCCGATGATCCGCGACGAGGCCTGGCTGCCGGTCGAGGAGACCGCGCAGGTGGGCCGGATCCGGCGCACGGCCACGTCCCTGGCCGAACGGCTCGGGTTCAGCGCGAACCGCACGGCGGAGATCGGCCTCGCGGCCACCGAGATCGGCACGAACCTGCACAAGCACGCCCAGCAGGGCGTCGTGCTGATCCGGTCGGTGCGCGGCGAGGAGGACTCGGCGGTCGAGGTCGTCGCGGTGGACCGCGGACCCGGCATCGGGGACCTGGCGCGGGCGTGGGAGGACGGCCAGTCCACGACCGGCACGCTCGGCGTAGGGCTCGGCACGGTGGCACGGCTCGCGACGTCCTGCGCCATGACGTCGCGTCCGGGCATGGGCACCGCGCTGGTGGCGCGGTTCGCTCCCAGGATCGACTGGACCCCTGAGTGGGGCGAGGAACGAGCGGCCGGCATCACCAGGCCGATCACCGGCGAGGACGTGTGCGGCGACGCCTACGCGACCTGCCGGAGCACGGACCGGATGACGCTGATGATGTGCGACGGCTCGGGGCACGGGCCGCTGGCCGCGGCCGCGTCCGACGCCGCCGTGCGCCTGTTCCGCGAGCAGCCCTTCCTGCCGGCCGACCAGCAGGTCGCGTTGCTGCACAAGGCGTTGCGCGGCACTCGGGGCGGTGCGGTGGCCGTCGCGGACATCGACCTCGTCGCACGGACCGTGCGCTTCTGCGGGCTGGGCAACATCGCCGCGGCGGTGCTGGGGGACGGCCGCAAGACCGGCATGATCTCGGTGCCCGGCGTCGCGGGACACCAGGCGCGCACGATCCGCACGTTCGACTACGCGCTGCCGGAGAAGGCGGTCGTGGTCCTGCACTCCGACGGCCTCACCGAGCGCTGGGGCCTCGACCACGGCAGCGACCTGGCCAACGACCCGCCGGTGCTGATCGCGGCGACGCTGCTGCGGGAGGCGGGTGTCCGCAAGGACGACGCGTGCGTGCTCGTGGCCAGACCGGCATGACCACCGCCGACCTGCTGCGGCTGGTGATCGCCGACGAGCGGGACGTGTTCCTGCTGCGTCAGCGCGGCCGCCAGGTCGCGGCGGCGGCCGGTCTCGACGGGCAGAACCAGGTCCGGGTCGCCACGGCGCTCAGCGACATCGGCCGGGAGCTGGTGCGCCAGGACGTGAGCACGACCGTGCTCTTCCGGCTGCGGCGCGGGCCCGCTTCCGCGCTGCTCGTCGAGCTGTCCTGGCAGGCGGAGGCGACCACCTCCGGTCCCGGCTGGGACACCGCCCGCAGGTTGATGAACGAGCTGGTCCTCACGGCCTCGGGCGTCACGCTGGTGAAGAACGTGCCGCACGCGGTCGTGCTCGACGAGGGCCTGCTGCAGGACCTGCGCGAGAGCACCGGCACCACCGCGCTCGACGAGCTGCGCGCGCAGAACCAGGAGCTCCTGGAGACGCTCGAGAACCTGGAGGCGAAAAGCAAGGAGCTCGAACGCCTCAACGACGAGCTGGAGGAGACCAACCGCGGCGTCGTCGCGCTCTACCAGGAGCTGTCCGACGAGCTGGAGCAGACGAACCAGGGCGTGGTCGCGCTCTACGCGGAGCTGGAGGCGAAGTCCGCCGAGCTGCGCGACGCGGCCGCCGCCCGCATCCGGTTCTGGTCCAACATCAGCCACGAGCTGCGCGCGCCGATCAACTCGGTGGTCGGCCTGACCCGCCTGCTCGGCGGCCCCGGCGGCGATCCCATGACCGACGACCAGCGCCACCACGTGGATCTGATCAACGAGTCCGCGGCGACGTTGCTCGCGCTGGTCAACGAGCTGCTCGACACCGCGAAGGCCGAGTCGGGCAGCCTGCAGCCGCGGATGGCGCCCGTCGCGCTCGACTACGTGATCACCCAGCTGCGGTCGTCGGTGCGGCCGCTGCTGCGCTCCGGCGACGTGCGGCTGGTGGTGGACGCGCTGCCCGAGCTGCGGCCGCTGGTCACCGACGAGACGATGCTCGTCCGGATCCTGCGCAACGTCCTGTCCAACGCCGTCAAGTTCACCGAGCACGGCGAGATCCGCTTCGTCGTCGAGACCGGCCCCGGCCCCGACGAGGTCCGGTTCGTCGTCACCGACACCGGCATCGGCATCCCGCCCGCCGAGCAGGACCGGGTGTTCGAGGAGTTCTACCAGGTGCCGAACGCGCTGCAGGTCGGTGCGAGCGGCACCGGGCTCGGCCTGTCCTACGCGCGCAAGCTCGCCGGGATCCTCGGCGGCAGCCTCACGCTGAGCAGCACGTCCGGCGTCGGCACGGAGGTCGCGCTGACCCTGCCGACCGCGAAGGACGAGCTGGTCCGGCCCGCGCCCGTCGTGTGCGCGCTGATCGCGGACGGCGACGAGAAGTGCCGCACGATGCTGCGCGAGGCCCTGTCCGGGTTCGCCGCGGAGGTCGTCGAGACCGAGGACGGCCGCGCCGCGCTGAACCTCGCGAAGGAGCGGCGGCCGGACCTGGTCCTGGTCAGCGCGAGCGCCCCGCTGATGAGCGGCAGCGCCGTGCTGTCGGTGCTGAGGCTTGATCCCGATCTGTCCGGGGTACCTGTGGTCATCGTGTGCGGTGACGATCCCGGTGGTCTCGCTCGCACCGTGCACAGCCTTGGTGCCGCCATGCTGCACGAGGCGCGGATCTCGCCGGCGACGGTGGGCCGTGCGATCAGGGACGCTCAGCTCACGGCGCGCAGAACGGACAGCCGATGAACCCGACAGCGATGGGTGGCGGACCGGCCAGGGTCCTCGTGGTCGACGACCTGGAGGCGAGCCGGTTCATCGCCTGCAGCTGGCTGCGCCGCAGCGGCCACACGGTGGTCGAGGCGACCACGGCGGCCGAGGCCCTCATCGCACTGGACGGCGACTCGTTCGACCTGGTCCTGCTCGACGTCCACCTGCCCGACATGAGCGGGTACGACGTGACGGAGCGGATCAAGGCCGATCCGCGCACGAGCTCCATCCCGGTCGTGATGCTCTCGGCGACCTACATCGAGCCCGAGGACAAGGTCACCGGGCTGACCCGCGGCGCCGACGCCTACCTCACCGAACCGGTCGACCCCGGCGAACTGCTCGCCAACGTCGAGGCGGCGCTGCGCTACCACCGCGCCCGCGCCCTCGCCGAGCACCTCGCGGCCCGGCTGACCCGGCTCGCCACGGCCACGTTCGCCATCAACGCGGCGACGACGTTCGAAGCCCTGGCCGAGGCCGCCGCGATCGGGGCCGCGGACGTGCTCGAGACGGAGGCGGCCGCCGTCCTGACGGACCCGTCCGGCGCCGTGCGCGTCGTGATGGTGGGCTCCGCGTGGCGGCGCCCGGACGACGCGGACGTCGAGCAGTGGATGGCGTCGCTCAACCCCGACGCGGGCGTGGCCGTGATCGAGGCCGGCGAGGTGCCGTGGCACCAGGTGGCGGTGGTCGCCCGCACGAAGCTCCGGCGCCCGCCCATCGGCATCACGGTCGGCCCTCTCTCCGTGACGACCGACGACGACCGGAACCTGCTGCGCCAGCTCGCCCAGGCGGCCGCGCTCGCCGCCGAGGGCCTGCACACCTTCGCCGAGGAGCACTCGCTCGCCCTCACGTTGCAGCGCAGCCTCCTGCCCCGCGCGCTGCCGCACCACCCCGCCCTGCCGATGACGGCCCGGTACGTGCCGGCGTCGGACAACGCCGAGATCGGCGGCGACTTCTACGACGTGATCGAGCTCGACGGCCGCCTGCTGATCGCCATCGGCGACGTGTGCGGCCACTCGATCGAGGCCGCGACCGTGATGGCGGAGGTGCGCCACACGCTGCGCGCCTACGCCGTGGAGGGCCATCGGCCGGCCGAGATCCTGCGCCGCGTCGACGCCCTGCTCGAACGGTTCCACCCGACCGGCGGCCTCACCACGATGTGTCTGCTGCTGGTCGACCTGGAGGCGGGCACGATGGCCGTCGCGAACGCGGGCCACGTGCCCCCGCTGGTCGTCGACGACCAGGGCGCTCGCTACGCGCGCGTGCACGGCCCGTTGCTCGGCATCGGGCTGGAACGGCCGGAGGCGACGGAACTGCCGTTACCGCCGGCGACCACCGTGCTGCTGACCACCGACGGCCTCGTCGAACGGCCCGGCATCGATCTGGACGAGGGCATGGAGAAACTGCGCGCCACGGTGTCGAACACCGAGGACATGGACGACCTCGCCGACCGCCTTCTCGCCGAGCTGGGCCAGGGCAAGCGGGACGACATCGCCCTGCTCCTGCTGCGACGGCTCGGGTGAGCGCCCCCGTGGTCGACATGCCTGTCAAGCCGGGCATGTCGATGGCGGCGCTGCGCCGCGAGCTCGCCTCCGCCCTGAAGGACCTCGGCGAGGACCACCTCTACGACGTGCAGCTCGTGGTGACCGAGCTCGTGTCCAACGTCCTCGACCACACCTGCACCAGCACCGGCCACCTCCGGATCGTGCGCCACGAGGACCCGTGCGCGGTGCTGGTCGAGGTCGACGACGAGTCCGCGGTCGAACCGGTCTACGGCCGCTCGCGACTGGGGGAGAACCGGGGCCGGGGCATCGTCGTGGTGGACAACATCTCGCGCGAGTGGGGCACCCGTTCGCGCGGTGAGGACGGCAAGACCGTGTTCGCGCTGGTGGAGTGCACGGACTGAGGCCGTCTGCCCGGCTGCCGCGGTTACCGCCGTCCGCCCGGGGTATCTCTGGCCAATGACCACCACACCGCCGGTGCCACTCGGGGAGCCGTCTCGGCCTCCGGACGCGCGAAAGCCCGTCACCGCAAGTGAAAGATCCGTCACCGAGCACCTCGACAACGGTGCCGTCGTGACGTACTTCGACCCGTCCCCGTTCGCCGAGGGACCGTTCCGGCGCGCGGTCGCGATCGGGGCGGAGATCGTCGACCCGCGCACGCGGCTGCGCTGGATCCCCGTGCTGCGCAACGACCTGACCATCGACCTGGTCTCCTGGACGCTGGTCGTGGACATCGCTCCCGGCTGACCGGGAGCGATGTCCACCGTTCAGACGGACGGCTCCAGCAGCGCCAGCATCTCCGGCAGGTCGAAGTGCCGGCCGATGTCGAGCGCGGACCTCGGCCCGAGAGCCGGGTCGGCGCCCGCTCCGAGCAGCAGGCGGACGATCTCCTCGCTGCGCCGGAACACCGCCGCGCCCAGGGCGGTCTGCCCCCGGTCGTTGACGCGCGCGGTGTCGGCGCCCCGCTCCAGCAACGCCCGCACCGCCTCGGTGTGGCGGTGGTAGGCGGCGAGGATCAGCAGCGAGTCGCCCGAGGAGTTGGTGAGGTTGACCGGCACCCCGGCGTCGACCGCCTCCGCCAGTCCCGCCGCGTCCCCGGCCCTCGCCAGGTCGAAGAGCGACTGGAGGAAGCCGAGCTCCTGTTCGGTGAGCGCCTGGCTCATGCGATCGCCGGCGGGAAGCGGTCCCACACGCGGTGGGCTCCGAGCAGCGTCGTCACGTCCGCGAGGACCTTCGACGGGTCGTCGTCCAGCACGACTCCCGGCCCCGCGCACCCGGCGGCCTCGACGGTGGCGCGCCCGGTGCCCCAGGCGCCGATCGCCTTGGCGTGGCGGAAGCACTCCTGGAGCATCAGGGTGACACGCGGGTCGGCGGCGGCACCCGCTACGAGCAGCGCGTCGAACTCGACCGAGCGCGCGGTGAGGAACGTGCGCTGGGCGGCCAGGCCGCTGTCGCCGAGCGTGCCGCCGGTGGGTGCGATCAGCAGGGGCACCATGCCGCCGGCCAGGACGGTCTCGCGCACCGTGCGCACACCGTCGAGGTCCGCCGGGTCGACCACGATGCCGATCGTGCGACCGTCCGAAGGCCACGTCTGCCCGAGCTGCGACAGCGCCGGGCTCGGCGTGACCTTCTTCAGCCGCGCCTGCTCCGGCACCGGGAGGCCCAGCCCCTTCGCGACCTCCGCGCAGAGCGTGGCGTCGACGTTGGCGAGCACGAGCAGCTCGCGTTCCTTGATCACCTGCTCGTAGCACTTGCCCAGCTCGAAGGTGAACGCGCTGACGACGTGCTCCTTCTCGACCGGCGTCAGGCTCTGCCAGAACAGCCTCGGCTGCGTGTAGTGGTCGGCGAACGACGCCGGCGCCTGGCGGACCTTCACGGCCTTCGGCAGCGGCCGTGCCACCTCGACGAACGGCCGGTCGCCCGCCTTCGCGACGAACGGGTTGCCGCCGTCGAGCGTGTTCGGCCGGTAGGGGGCGACACCCCCGTGCACCGCGTGCTGGTGGAAACCGTCACGCAGCATGTCGTTGACCGGAGCGTGCGGACGGTTGATCGGGATCTGGTTGAAGTTCGGTCCGGCGAGCCTCGTCAGCTGGGTGTCGAGGTAGGAGAACAGCCGGGCCTGGAACAGCGGGTCGTCGGTGACGTCGATGCCCGGCACGAGGTTGCCGAGGTGGAACGCGACCTGCTCCGTCTCCGCGAAGTAGTTGAGCGGGTTGCGGTTCAGCGTCAGCATCCCGACCGGCTGCACCGGCGCGAGCTCCTCGGGGACCATCTTCGTCGAGTCGAGCAGGTCGATGCCCTCGAACGTCTGCTGTGGACTGTCGGGCATGATCTGCAGGCCGAGCTCCCACTGCGGGTACGCGCCGGACTCGATGGCGTCGGCGAGGTCGCGGCGGTGGAAGTCCGGGTCGAACCCGCACAGCATCTGCGCCTCCTCCCACACCAGGGAGTGCACGCCGAGCTTGGGCTTCCAGTGGAACTTCGCGAGCGCGGTCTCCCCGTCGGCGTTGACGAGCCGGAACGTGTGGACGCCGAAGCCCTCCATCGTGCGGTACGAGCGGGGGATGCCGCGGTCGGACATGTTCCACAGGACGTGGTGGGTGGCCTCGGTGTGCGTGGACACGAAGTCCCAGAACGTGTCGTGCGCGCTCTGCGCCTGCGGGATCTCCCGGTCCGGGTGCGGCTTGCCCGCGTGGATCACGTCCGGGAACTTGATCCCGTCCTGGATGAAGAAGACCGGGATGTTGTTGCCCACGAGGTCGAAGTTGCCCTCCTGGGTGTAGAACTTCGTCGCGAACCCGCGGGTGTCGCGGACCGTGTCCGCCGATCCGCGCGAGCCCAGCACGGTGGAGAACCGCACGAACACGGGCGTTTCCACGCCGTCTCCGAGGAACCCGGCCATGCAGACGTTCGCGGCGGTGCCGTAGCCGACGAATACGCCGTGCGCTCCGTAGCCGCGTGCGTGCACGACCCGCTCCGGGATGCGCTCGTGGTCGAAGTGCATGATCTTCTCGCGCAGGTGGTGGTCCTGCAGCAGCGTCGGCCCGCGTTCTCCGGCCTTCAGCGAGTGGTCGGTGTCGTGCAGGCGCGTGCCGGCTGAGGTCGTGAGGAACTCGCCCTGCTGGCCCTGCGACACCTGGGGTGCGCCGGTCGGGGCGCCCGTCGGCGACACCGTCTCCGGCCCGGTCTGGTCGTGCTTGGGCGGCAGCGGCCCTCGCGGTTCGGTCGGCTCGGCGAGCGACGGCGGCTCGCTGCCGGGGGCGCCGGGGATCGGCGGGTTCACCAGGTCGGCGACCTTGTCCACCGCCTTCTCGAGCGCCGCCTTCACGAGCTTGCCTGGCTTGTGGGTGGCCACGGAATCTCCTTCTGGCACGGGAACGTCGGACAGGCGGTACCCGGTGGTTCGGGTACCAACCACTTGAGGCCGAACCGTTTGTCTCGTCCGTACGGGGGTACGCCGATCGCGACCGAATAGCGTTTCCTCCGACGGGAGTCGTCATGTCCCGAACCGAGACCGCCGGGCGCCACGCCGTCCAGACGATCGCGCTGGTCGTGGCCGCGGTGTTCGTACTGGTCGGCATCGCCGGCTTCGTTCCCGGCCTGACCACGAACTACGACGCGCTGATGGTGGCGGGCCACGAGTCGCAGGCGATGCTGCTGGGCTTGTTCGCGGTGTCGATCCTGCACAACGTCGTCCACCTCGCGTTCGGCGTGGCGGGGTTCGTGCTCTCCCGCACGGCCAACGGCGCGTACTGGTACCTCGTCGGCGGTGGGGCGGTCTACCTCGTGCTGTTCGTCTACGGCCTGATCGTCGACCACGGCGGCGACGCGAACTTCGTGCCGGTGAACGCGGCCGACAACTGGCTGCACCTGCTGCTGGGCACCGCGATGATCCTGCTGGGGCTGGCGTCGGGCGGCGGCCGTCACCACACCGTGCGCGGCAACTGAGCCTCCACACCGAAAAGCGGTGGGCATCGCACGTGCGATGCCCACCGCCTTGATGCGTCAGCTCGGCTGGAGCAGGACCTTCTGAGCCCCGTGCTGCTTCTTCTGGAACATCTCGTAGGCCCTGGGCGCCTCCCGCAACGGCAGCCTGTGCGTCGCGAAGTCGTCCACGCCCAGCGGGTCGTCCGGACCGGACAGCAGCGGCAGGATGTCGTCGACCCAGCGCCGGACGTTCGCCTGTCCCATGTGAAGCCTGATCTGCTTGTCGAACAGCTCCATCATGGGCATCGGGTCGATCATGCCGCCGTACACGCCGGACAGCGAGATCGTGCCGCCGCGCCGCACCGCGTCGATGGCGGCGTACAGCACGCTCAACCGGTCGATGCCGGCCTTCTCGGTGATCAACGCCCCGGCGGCCCGCGGCAGCGCGGCCACCAGGTTGTGCGCCAGGCGGGCGGCAGGAGCACCGTGCGCCTCCATGCCCACCGCGTCGATGACGGAGTCCGCGCCACGGCCCGAGGTGAGCGCGCGGACGGCGTCGCCGATGTCGTCGTGGTCGCGCGTGTCGATCACCGTGGCGCCGTGCGCCTCGGCGCGTGCCAGGCGTTCCGGCACCAGGTCGATGCCGATGACCTGCCCGGCGCCCTTGTGCAGGGCGACGCGGGCGCACATCTGGCCGATCGGCCCGAGCCCGAAGACCACGACGGACCCGCCCGCGGGGATCTCGGCGTACTCGACCGCCTGCCAGGCCGTCGGCAGCACGTCGGACAGGTAGACGAACCGGTCGTCCGGCGGGCCGTCCGGGACCTTGATCGGCCCGTACTGCGCCTGGGGCACCCGCAGGTACTCGGCCTGCCCGCCGGGCACCCGCCCGTAGAGCTTCGTGTAGCCGAGCAGCGCCGCGCCCTTGCCCTGGTCGGTGACCTGGGTCGTCTCGCACTGGGACTGCAGCCCGCGGTCGCACATGAAGCAGTGCCCGCAGGAGATGTTGAACGGGACGACCACGCGGTCGCCGGGTTTGAGCGCCGTGACCTCCGCGCCGACCTCCTCCACGACGCCCATCGGCTCGTGGCCCAGGACGTCGCCCTCGGTCATGAACGGGCCGAGCACCTCGTACAGGTGCAGGTCGGAGCCGCACACGCCGGTGGAGGTGACGCGGATGACGGCGTCCGTAGGAGACTCGATCCGCGGGTCGGGCACCGTGTCCACCCGGACGTCGCGTTTACCGTGCCAGGTGACCGCCTTCATCTACGCTCCTTCGAGAGGGATCACAGTTGTCCGGCGGGTGCCCGTGTGTTCGCCTCGCAAACACACGGGAGACGACGTCTTCGTGAGTCCATTGTGGACTGTTCGTGGACGCTACCCGTTCTGCGACACCAGCTGCCGCAAGGGCGTCCGCAGCGACGACTCACCGGCCTGCCAGGACGACAGCAGGTGGTCCGCCAGCCGGGACTCCAGGAGCTCCGTCGCCTGGACGCCGAACACGACGTCGGCTTTGAGCGACGGTTCCTGCTCCAGCAACGAACCGATGACGTCGTTGCGCATGATCTGCTCGTGCACGGCGTCGGCCTCGATGTGCTCGGTGAAGAACTCGGCGCACCGCGGGTCGGCGCCCAGCCGTGCCAGCGCCTGGGTCATGCGGTGGGCGCTCGGTGCCGTGGTGATCTCGGCGGCGGCGAAGTGGCCGACCAGGGCCCCGCGCAACGACCGGTGCAGGCCGAACAGCGACATCATGTTGACGATCGCGATGGCGGGCGCCGGGACGTCGTCGAGGTGGTGCAGGTAGTCCGAGGACATGCCTGCGCCGTCGAGGAGGTCGGCGTACAGCCGGGAGTGCATGCGGTCGGCCCGTCCGCCGCCGTACTCGTCGAACTCCACCGCCACCAGCGCCGCCTTGGCCTTGCCCCGCAACCGGGGGATGACCCACGCGTGCGGGTCGGCCTCCTTGTGGTGGTACACCGAGCGATGCGCGAAGTACTCGCACATCTGCTCCCAGGTGCCGTGGTCGCGCAGGTGGTGCGACACACCGGTGCCGGGGACGGGCTCGACCAGCAGTCCTCCGAGGACGCCGTCGAGGTCCTCGCTGCCGTCCACATCGGACCGGAGCCGGCCGAGGAACGCGCTTTCGACCTGGCCGCGCAGCCGCAGCAGCTCCGGATCCCACTCCCAGGAGGGGTCCACGCCGTCGAAACCGCCGTAATGCAGTTCGTACAACGTGTGCAGCGCGATGGTCAGGTCCTCGCCGTACGGATCGGCGGCGGCGAACGGGATCGCGCGGCCGTTCCGGTCCCCGCTCAGAGCGGCGACGACCTGCTCGGACAACGGCCCACGGGGTGAAGGAAGGTTCACTCAGGAGTCATACCCGCGCGGAGACGAGCCCAAGCACGAGCTCCAGCTCACCGCGTTCCTCCAACGCCGGTGTCACGTGCTTCAGGAGTTCGTCGAGCAACGCCGTGGCGGGCACCCGGCACTCCCGCCACGGGTCCACACCGCACCCGTCCACGCCGTACCGGGACGCCGTCCACACGGCGGCGGCGAGCACGTCGTCGCGGAGGATCGGAGGTTCCCTGCCGTCGTCGAGGTCCTGGTTCGCGGTGTGCACGAGGGCCCGGGAGAGCGCGGCCTGCAGCACGGAGCCGTCGACGTCCGCGGAGGCGTCGGCCGCGCGGAACTCCACGGTCGGGAGGCGGGAGGCCAGGCGCACGAGCCAGAACGACTGCGCCGCGTCCACGAGCGTCCCGCAGGTCACCATCCGGGCGACGTGGGCGTCGTAGTCCCGCGCGTCCGCGAACAGCGGGGGCACACCCGAGCCGGGGAACCGCGACTGCTGCACCATCCGCCAGCTCGCGTAGCCGCGGTCGGGGGAGTTGGCGGACAACGCCAGCAGTGTCGGCAGCCACGGGCGCACGTGGTTCAGCACGGCCACCGCCGTCTCCCGGTCCGGCACGCCGACGTGCACATGACATCCGCTCGCCTCGTAGTCGTCCACGACGCCCGCGTACAGGTCGAGCACGCGGTGGAACCGTGCGCCGTCCGTGACGACCGAGTGCGTCGAGGGCTTGAAGGGCGTGCCACGGGAAAGCAGCTCCACGCCCTCGGCCCGGGCCGCGTCGGCGAGCGACGAGCGGGCCTGAGCGAGCGCGTCCCCGAGGGCGGCCACGCTGGTGCACGGCCCCGTCGCGGCCTCGACCTGGGTCCCGGCCAGCTCCGCGTGGAACCGGGTCAGCTCCGTGTCCCGCATCCGCGCCAGCACGGCGTTCGCGCGCATGACCGTGCGCCGGGAAGCCGTGTCGACGAGCAGGAACTCCTCCTCCACCCCAACGGTGTCGGCGCACGCGTCTGGCAAGTGCCCATCTCCGCTCTTCGTGGGACGTCGCCGCCGGGTTACCCGCGCCGGGTAGCGACGAACCGCCACGGGTACCCGGCCCGGCATGGACGACAAGACGATCGAGGCGCTCGGCAAGCTGAGCAAGGCGCTCGAGACCACGGAACGGGCCCGCGGCCACCTGTACTCCTTCCACCAGCTCACCGGCACCGCCGACTTCGAGATCGGCGACGCCGTCGAGGCGCTGCGCGAGGCAGGGCACGCGGACCACGCGAACCGCGTGCAACGGGAGCTGCTCGGCCGCAACGTGCTGCCGGGACGGTGGACGTTCCAGATCGTCGAGGAGTACGACGACATGTACTACGACGTGGTCCGCGAGGTCGAACGCGCCGTGCGCGGCGATCTGGCGGACGGTCAGCGGCACGGCCTGGAGAAGCAGCTCAAGCGCGACCGCCAGCGGCTCAGCGCCGCCGCGTACTCCGAGAACAACGAGCGATGAGCACGGCGAACCCGCGGCGGGCGGCGGTGCTGTCCGCCGCGGTCGTCGGGTCCGTGCAGGCGTGCCCTGGCCTCGTGCCGGGCGGCGGTGATCATCCGTCTGTGTAGCGGGCACGGGGTGGCTGGGCTACGTTCGGGGTCAGGGTTCAGCACGAAGCCCTCCGTCGCGGCGCAGCCGTGCGGGAGGGCAGGGCTGCCACCCAGGTGACCGTCCGACCCTTCCGCGATCAAGCCGGAAGAGGGCGCATGAAGATCGCAATGGTGTCCGAGAACGAGGGACGGGGCCGGTGGGACGTCCACGCGGCGGACCTGACGGCGGCACTGGTGAAGCTGGGCCACGAGGTCACGGTCCACGGTAGTGGCGAGCCCGCCACCCCTCCGGGCCAGGAGCCCCAGCTCGGCGACTTCGTCGACGCGCTTCGGTCCGACTGGGCCGAAGCGCCACCGGACGTCGTGCACGCCCACCACTGGCGTTCCGGGCTGGCGTCGCTGCTGGCCGTTCAACCGACCGGTGTGCCCGTGGTGCAGTCGTTCCGCGGTACCGACCGGCGTGCGGACGTCGAACGCCTGGTGGGCCGCGAGGCCGCCGTGGTCGTGGCGGGGTGCGAGGACGAGCTGCTGGAGGTCGCGGCGTCCGGGGTGTCGCGGTCGCGGATCGCGGTCATCGCCCGCGGCGTCGACGTCGACCTGTTCCAGCCTCAAGGCCGCACCGCCGCCCGCTCGCACCGGCGCCGCATCGTGTCGGCGTCGGGTGACGGGGTGGAGGACGTCATCGCGGCGTTGCCGTGGCTGCCGGACGCCGAACTGGTGGTCACCGGGCCGTTCGCTCCCGCGCAGATCGACCGCGTGACACGGCGGGCGCGCGGCCTGGGCGTGCAGGACCGGATCCGGCTGACGGGCCCGGTCGCGCGCGAGAAGATGCCGGCGTTGCTGCGCTCGGCGGACGTGGTGGCGTGCGTGCCCAGGCGGTCGTCGTGGGACGTGTGGCCGCTGGAGGCGATGGCGTGCGGTGTGCCGGTGGTGGCCACCGCGGTGGGAGGCCTCACCGACGCCGTCACCGACGGCGTGACCGGCGTCCTGGTCCCACCGGGCGAGCCGAAGCCGCTGATCAGGAAGCTGCGGGTGGTGCTGGACGACGTCACTCTCCGGACCTCCTGCGGGATCGCGGCGGTCGACCGCGTGCAGGCCCGGCACACGTGGCCGGACGTCGCGCGCGGGGTGGAGAGGCTGTACCGGCGGGTGCTGGAGAAGCCCGCGCCCGCGAAGCACAGGCGAGCGGTGTGCTGACCGGCGAACCCGGTCTCCGGCCGGGTTCCGCACCGCCACGGCCCGGGAACCCGTCCGCCGGCCGTGACCCGCACCACCCGGCACCGGGAGCCGTGGTCCGCACCGCCCGAAGCCGCCCGTGGTCCGCACCGTCACACGGCCCACGCCACCGGGAGCCGTGGCCCGCACCACCCGGCACCGAACTCTCAGAGAGGTGGTGACATCGAGTGGAGACCACCGCGGGACTGAACCTGCGCTCCGCCACGACGGAACCGGCACTGGTGCTGAGGCCGTGCGCCGCGGACGAGCTCGACGACACCGCAGTGGAGGCGTTGCTGGAGGCGACCTCCGCCCTGCCGCCACCGGCGGTGGTCGTGCTGGACCTGCGCGAGCTCGCCGGCCTGCCGGCGAAGGGCGCCCGGAACCTGGTGTCGTTCGTGCAGGTCCTGTCGTTCCGGGCGGTCCGCTGCGCGCTGCTCGTCACCCCGGCCGGAGCGGTGGCGAGGGCGCTGGCCACCGTGGACGAGGCCGGCACGCTGCCGCGGTTCGGCGACCTCGAAGAGGCGTTGCTGGGACACGCGTGGACCGCGGAGCACGGCGTGGACGCGCTGGTGCCGCGGTTCGAGGCGCTGACCCGCACGCTGCTGGGCGCAGGCACGGTCGCCGAGGCGTTGCGGCTGGTCGTGGAGGCCACCCGGCACCTCGTGCCGACGGCAGGGGTGGTCAGCGTGACGCTGCGCGGCCCGGACGGCGTGTTCAGGACACCGGTCGAGACCGATCCCGTCGCCACCGCGCTGGACGAGGCCCAGTACCGCTCGGGCCGCGGGCCATGCCTGGAGGCGGCGCGCAAGGACGGTCCGGGCTACGCGGTCAGTGCCGACCTGGGCGCCGAGCCGCGGTGGCCGGAGTTCGCCGCGACCGCCACGGAGAACGGCCTGACCTGTGTGCTCGCCACCGAGCTGTTGTCGTCCTCGAACGACGCGGTGACCGGCGCGCTCAACATCTACTCCCGCCACCACGACGTGATCTCCGACACCGACCGCCACACGGCGCTCCTGCTGGCCACCCACGCCTCCCTCGCGATCGCCCACCTGCGCACGGCGGAGCTCGCGGCCCTGCACACCGCCCAGCTGCGGCGCGCGATCGACTCCCGCGACGTGATCGGCCAGGCCAAGGGCATCCTGATGAACCGGCAGGGCATCTCCGCCGACGAGGCGTTCACGTTGCTGCGCCTGACTTCCCAGCACCTCAACGTCAAGCTCGTCGAGGTCGCCGAGACCCTCGTGGCCCGCCGGGGCGAGCTCGAACCGCCCGCCGCCGACACGTGACCCCCGGCAGCCGCGAAGCTGTGTTGCGGTTGTGTCTCGTGGGGAAGGGGCATAGCGTGGTGGGAGTTTCATGTGACACCGAGTCGTTCATGTGAGGTCGTCTACAGGTTCTCCGGGTTGGGCAGCTGCAGGTGTCGGCGCTTCTCGCGGTTTGCCGAGGGGAGAGATGCCGATGAGCCCGCAGTCCAGCGGAGCCTCAGCCGTGCTGACAGCGCGCACAGAGGTGCACGACGGGATCGACGTCGTGATCGTGTCGGGAGAGATCGACAGGGCGGCGGACGGTTCTCCGCTCCTCACGTCCCTCGACGCGCTGCGGGAGAGTCCGCCCGCCGGTCTCGTCCTCGACCTGAGGGCGGTGACCTTCTTCGGTTCCGCCGGCATCAACCTGCTCGTCTGGGTCGTGCGGCAGGCGAGGGCCGGCAACGTCCCGTTCGCGGTCATCGCGGAGAGCCGGGTCGTGCTGCGGCCGCTCGCCATCTCCGGCGTGGACGCCCTGCTGACCGTGCGCCCGGACCTGAGCGCCGCGCTGGCCGCCTTGCGGTCCGTGCCACCGCAACGGCGGCGTTGAGCCGGCTCTAGGAGCCGACCTGTGTGACACGGGTCGTGTGCGCGAGCCCAGACAGGTCGAGAACTCGCGCCGGAGCACTGGGACCCGTGGCCACCAACGACATCACCCTGCCCCGCTCCTTCGCCCTCAGCATCGCCTGCAGCAGCAGTGCGACGCCGGAGCTGCTGAGGTAGCCGACGCCGGTGAGGTCGACCTCGATCGGCCGTTCGTCGGCCGCGTCCACCCGCTCCAGCAACGGCGTTCGCAGACCGTCCACCGTGGAGAAGTCGAGATCTCCTTGGAGCAGCACGACCTGCACGTCCGCGTCGTCGCGATCCGACAGTCCACTTGCGACGGTGGCCGCAGGTGGTGACGGCGGAGGCGCCGTGCGGGCGTCCGGCACGGCGGGGACGTGGAAGCAGAGGGTCGTGCCGTCCGCGCCCACCCTCAGATCGTTCTCGTCGGAGACGGCGCGGATCATGTTCAGCCCCCGGCCGCGGTGGCCCTTGTCGGCCGGTGGCGGCCGCCACGTGCCGTGGTCGGTGACCGTCACCCGCACGCCGTGGCCGGTGCTCTCCAGCGTCGAGTCGACCGTGCCGCCTCCCCCGGGGTAGGCGTGGTCCACGACGTTCGAGGCGGCCTCGCCCAACGCGAGCTCCAGGTCGTAGGCGGCGTCCTCGGACAGGCCCGCGAGACGGGCCCAGGCCATCGCCGTGCGGCGCAGCGGGGCCAGCTCGCCGGGGTCGGCCGGGACGCGCAGGTGCAGCGGTGGCGGCAGGTGCCGTGCCACGACGAGGGCGACGTCGTCGGCCTGGCCGTCCGTCAGCATCGTGTCGACGACGCGCCGCGCGAGCGAGGCGGGGTCGAACGCCGCGGCGCCGTCCGCCGCCGCGGTGAGCCGGCGCAGACCCTCGTCGAGGACCTCGTCACGGCGTTCGACCAGGCCGTCGGTGTAGAGCACGACCGACGTGCCGGGCGGGAACGGCGCTGTGTGCTGGCTCGGCAACGCCGGTCCGCCCGCCCCCAGGACCGGTCCGGCCTCGTCGGTCAGCAGGTGCGCGCCGTCCTCGCGGACCACCACGGGAGGCGGATGACCCGCGGAGGCCCAGCACAGCTCGGCGGTGCTCCAGTCGAAGATCAGGCAGGCGCACGTGCTGCCCGCCGCGCCGTTGACGCGCGCCGCGAACGCGTCCAGGCGCCGCAACGACTCGGCGGGGGAGTGGCCGTCGAGCAGGTATCCGGCCAGGGCACTGCGCAGCTGGCCCATGACGGCCGCCGCGGCGGGTCCCTTGCCGACCACGTCCCCCACGGTGAGGGCGACGCGGGTCGCGCCGACCAGCACGACCTCGTACCAGTCGCCGCCGATCTGGGAGTGCCGCGCGGCCGGCAGGTACCGGGCCGCGGTGGCGAGCCTCGCCAGCGACGGGAACTCGCGGGGGAGAAGACCTTCCTGCAACGCGGCCGCGATCTCGTGCTCCCGTTGCAGCAGCAGGTCGCGCTCGGCCTCGGCGCGCTGGCGCTCGGTGACGTCCCGGCCGATCGCCTGCAGACCGGTCGGCGTGGACTGGACGCTGAGCTCCAGGGCCACCTCCGTCCCGTCGGCGTGGCGCATCGTGACGACCTGCGAGACCGTGAGGTCCGGCGGGAGACCGTCCACGAGCAGGTCGGCGATGGGGGAGCCGATCAGCTCGTCCGACCGGTAGCCGAGCAGGTCGCCCGTCGCCGGGTTCGCCGCCACGAACCGCAGGTCGTGGTCCAGCAACCAGATCGCGTCCGTCGCGCGCTCGACGAGCAGGCGCAGGCGTCGCTCGCTGTCGCGCAGGGCCCGGTCGGCGTGCACCCGCTGCAGTGACTCCCAGCACCGGTTCACGACGACCGACACCAGGTCGATCTCGTCCCGCGTCCAGTGGCGGACGGTGGCCTGGTGCACCGCCATCGCGGCCACGAAACGCCCGCCGCGCAACAGAGGCAGGCAGATCACCGCGCGGATCCCGGTCACCCGGTACGCCGCGTGGTCCTCGGCGTCGAGCCGCTGGTCGCCGAGCGCGTCGTCCACCACCCACGGCTCGCCCGCGCGCATGGCCGTCAGTGCGCCGTTGCCGAACTCCCGCATCGCGAACCGGCCGGGCAGCGGAGGGAGGCCCGTCGCGTAGTCGCCGCTCATGACGAAGTGGTTCTCGTCGGCCTCCGTGCGCGCGTAGGCGCACCGGTCGACGCCGAGGTGCGCGCCGAGCATCCTCGTCGCGAGCGCCATGAGCTCCTCGGCGTCGTCGAGCCTCTGGGACTCGCGGTCGAGCGCGTCGAGGAACCGTTGCCGTTCGGCGGCCGCGTGCCGGGCCGTCACGTCGATCAGCACGCCACTGCGCACCGCGCCGTGCACGTGGGCCCGCTCCGTCAGCCACACGAGGGCGCCCTCGGCCGTGCGGACCCGGTAGACGGTCTCGTAGTCCGACTCCGAGCCCCAGCGCAGCCGCTCGCTCTCGTCGCGGTCGTCGGGGTGGGTGATGTCGCGCCAGAAACCGGGATCGTCGAGCCAGCGCCGGGCGGGGTGGCCGAGCACCTTCTCGACCGCGCCCGACAGGAACGTGACGGCGCCCGACTCGCCACGCCAGACCACCAGCGGCAGGGCGTCGACGAGCGCGGCGAGCCCGGGGCCGGGGTCACCCATCGCGCTCAGCCATACCGCGGTTCTCCTTCGCGGGGCGAGGTGGAGTCCACGGCGCCGGCTGCTTGACGCACGTCAGCCGCATCTTACGTCGCTCGATCGTCCGTCATCGGGATCCGTCGGGATCGAGGTGAGGTGCAGGCGTGCACGCGCACGCGGCTGTTCCCCGCCGATCACCGCGATCGCCGCCGCCCGCACCGGTTCGAGCACGGGGGTGGCCTGCGCCCACGACCGCAGCAGGCGCCGGCCGAGCCGTGCCTCCAGCACGATCGCGGCGGCCGCGCCGTGCAGGAGTTCCTGGGTCCGGCCGGGGTTCTCGGCGAGGTGCGCGCGGCACGCGTCGAGCGACCGTTCCCAGCTCTGCCCCGGGATCTCCGGTGCGGGCCGGAGCCCCGCCCGCCGCAGGCCCCTGTTCAGCCTGTCGCCGGACAGCCAGGACCTCGCGGCGGAGGCGGCCCGGTGACCGAGGGCGGCGGCGGGTGCCGTGTGATCCAGCACTCGGGCCGCGTTGTGCGCCGCGATCGCCACCGCGGGCACCCGGTCGAGGAGGGTGTGGCGGTCGGGCGCGGGGTCGGACAGCGACCTCGTGGCGAGCAGCTCGCGCAGCTGCGCGGCGGTCGCCCTGTTCTCGGCGAACGAGTGCAGGCCGGTGTGGCCGCCCCTGATCAGGCTGATCAGGTGGTCGCCGATCAGCGAGGGCGACGCCGTGTCGCCGCCGGCCTCGCGCACGACGGGTGCCGTCATCTCCCGCAGGGCCCCGGCCCACCGCTCGCTCAGCCACGTGCGCCAGGCGGCGACGTCCGGGTGCTCGGCGCGTTCGGGCGCGATGCCCTCGAAGCCACCGCCGAGCGTCTCGAGAGCGATCCACAGCGCCAGCTGGAAGTCGGCGTTCCCGGCGAGCTCCTCCGGATCGTGCGTCGTCGTGGGCGGCCGGACCGAACCGGCCGCGAGCAGAACGGTGACGACACCGGCGCTCAACGGTCCGCGGGCGGTGGGCAACAACATCAGTGCCTCCGTCAGGAGTGATCCACAATCCGGAGATCACTTACCCGCTCCGGACCTCGCCAAACGCGTCCGCGGCGCGCCGTTCGGGTGAACACCTGACGCCGGAACGGTGTTGTGGCCGGACCGGTCGCACGACCACGTCCCTAGGGGCTCCGGCACGACCGATTCCAAGATCGTGACCTATCGGGTGATCTTGCCCGCCTCCGGTCGTGCGGAACCGGCCGGGCGTTCTTACGGTCCTGCCCAGCGGTCGCGAGACCGCCGCACCACCAGGGCCCGCCGTGCGCTCACCTGTCCAGCGGCGAGCCCTGTCCATGTCGTGGACGAAGCCCTCGTCGGACAGGCGCCCTCACGGGCGAGAGCGGGACGAGGTGCCAAAGGGACATGCGTCATCTTCGTGGCAACTTCACCGGTCGTGCCGTGCTCGTCGCCTTCTCCGCGACGGCCCTGGTCACTCTCGGCGGCACGGCCGCCTCGGCCTCCGCGCCGGTCGACTGGGACCGGATCGCGCAGTGCGAGAGCGGGGGCAACTGGTCCACCAACACCGGTAACGGCTACCAGGGCGGGTTGCAGTTCAGCCCGTCGACCTGGCAGGCCAACGGAGGCTCGGGCCAGGCCCACCAGGCGTCCCGCGAGGAGCAGATCCGCGTCGCGGAGAGCGTTCTGCGGACCCAGGGGATCGGAGCGTGGGGCGCGTGCGGGCGACGGGCGGCCGCCGGCGGCCAGCACCCCGTCCGGCACGGGAACCCTCCGGCCGGGCGCAAGGCCGCGTCCCGCGTGGCGCCGGTCGTCGCCGCCGCACCGTCGACGAGCAACCCGGACGGTGACTACACCGTGAAGACCGGGGACACGCTCAGCAGCATCGCGACGGAGCTGCGCGTCGAGGGCGGCTGGCAGGCGCTGGTGGCGAAGAACGTCCGCCACCTGACCAACCCGGACCTCATCCGGCCCGGGGACAAGATCGTCACGAAGTGACACCGGGCGCGGGACCTGTGCTCACAGGTCCCGCGCCGTCACCGGGACTTCTCGGCGAGCCGGGGAAGCGGCGTCAGCACGCCGTCGCGCGCGGTGCGGACACCGATCCGCCCGCGCCGCACCAGTTGTCCGGCCGCCAGCACGACGTAGAGCCCGGACAGCACGAGGATCACGACGCGGTTCGCCGCGTCGGGAAGCGTGACGCTCGCGGTGAACTGGGCCGCGAACAGCACGAACAGGGTCGTCGCGCCCAGGGTCGTCAGCCCGAGGTCCGCGAGGATGCTCACCGCGAACAACGACTGGGCGGCCGTGACGAGCAGCTCCAGGCGCTGGTGGTCGTCGAGCGGCAGGCCGTGGGTGCCGCCGCTGGAGATCGCGAACATGATCGGGATGGTGCCGACCAGCAGCGTCCACTGGTTCACCTTGCTGGACAACAACGTGCCCAGCGAGTGCGAGGCCATCAGCCGGGCCGCGTAGAGGCACGCGACGATGAGCTCGGGCGACTCGCTCGCCAGCGGCGCCACCCACTGCACGAGCACGAACTCGTCCACGCCGAGGCTCGACCCGGTGTCGACGAGGTTCTGCGCGAAGTGTTCCGCCGTGGCGAGGATGACGATCCCGGCGAACGCGAACAGGCCGATCACCCACCGGCGCCGCGGCCGGCGTTCCTGACGGCCGATCCACTCGGACACCCCGAGCAGGTTCGGTTCCTCGACGGGCGCCTTGGACAACCGCCACGCGTACCCGGCGAAGATCGCGAGGAAGACCGCGGCGTCGACCATCGTGAGCGACGTGCGCAGCGGCAGGCTCAGCGAGTACAGGGTCGCGATGCCGAGGAACACGACCTCGACCGACATGACGGGCGCGAGCACGACCCGTCCCTCGTGAGTCGACTTGCTCTCCCGGTGCGCGCGCCGCACCGCGATGGCGCCCACGAGGACGACCAGGGGCCAGCCGAACCCGACGAGCACCCGGTTGGCTCCGGTCATGTTCGCGAGCGCGAGCGAACACGGGTCCGCCTCACCGGGAGGCGGCACGCAGGTGCCTTCCCGCGCGAACTCCTGGCCCGCCTCGAACGTGAACACCAGGTCCACCGCGTACTCGGGCAGCACGGCCACGAGCGCGAGAACCGCGATGGCCAGCCCGGCGCTGACGTCCACCTGCGCGGCCTCGGCGGCCCACGCGAGCACGAACGCCGCTCCCACGATGGCGATGCCGAACACGAGGGCCGCCCACGGCGCCGCGACGTCGGGATGCGGCCAGCCGAGGTAGTCCGCGGCACCGAGGTAGGTGCCGGGGAGCGTGGTGAGCGCGGCCAGGGGGAGTCGTGCGGGGAAACGACGCCGGTCGTCGGACACGAAGCGCACCTCCAGGTCGCGGCGAGCGTCGCCACGTCCGGCCCGCCGGTTACCCGTCCCGGCCGCTCCCATGCCGCCTCGTCGCCCGCCGGGCGGTTCACGGCAGCGCGTCGACCACGTCCGAGGCGGAGGCGTACCGGCGGTCGGGGAGGCGGTGCAGCCGACGGCGGACGTCGACGTCCAGGGCGTGCACCTCGGTGCAGCTCACGATGCGCACCTTGTCGGCCGGATAGGACAGTTCGTCCAGCACCAGCAGGAGTTCGGTCTCCTCGTCCTTCGCGGTGATCTCCATGGTCGCCAGGTACCCAACGGTGAGCAGCGGAAACCGTCTCAGCGACCGCGCAGCCACGCCGCGACGTCCTCGAAACCGTTGCGCACGGCGGCTTCCAGCGGCGTGACCGGTTCCCAGGGCGGCAGCCAGTCCACATCGGCACCCAGCGCCAGCAGCGTCTCCGCACACTCCCGCTGCCCGCCGTGGCACGCGCCCCAGAACGCGGCGTTCACGTCCTCCGGTGTGGCATCGGCGAGAAGAGCGTCGAGCCGGTCGGTCAGCCCGAGGGTCGCGGCGTCGGTCAGCGTGACCGCCGCGCCGCGTTCCACGAGTCGGTGGGCCGCCCGCCACTGCGCGAAGGCCCGTGCGTCGGCCAGGGGAGTACCGCCACCGACGACCGCTCCGTCGGCGTCGATGTCCGCGCCCGCGTCCAGTAGCGCGTCGATCGCCTCGACGTCGTCGGCGCTCGCTGCCCAGTGCAGTGGTGTCTCGCCGTGCGAACCCTGGAACCGTGCGTTGACGTCGGCGCCTGCTTCGACCAGCACCGCCACGGACTGTGCGCTTCCGGGACAGCGGGCAGGCCAGTCGGTCAGCACGTGCAGCAGGGTTCGCCCATTGCCGTGCTCGTCGACGAGCCGTGCGCCGGCCAGTCCGGCGTTCTCGGTCAGCAGGCGCCGCAACGTGGTGACGTCGCCGTCGTGGAGTGCGGCGGTCACCGCCAGCGCGAGCGGTTCGTCGTGCCTCATCGCTCTAGCTCCCCTCGGACCAGCGGGCGACGTCGGCGAACGTGACGTTGCCGCCGCACAGCACGAGGCCCAGCCGAGCGTCCGGCCCGACCCGCTCCAGCACCGTCCGCGCCGCCGGGACCAGGCACCCGGCGGCGGGTTCGGCCCACACCTTCTGCGTCTCGGCCAGGGTGACCACGCCCCGCACGGCGTCCGCGTCGGACACCACCAGCACGTCCTCGACGAGCGCGACGGTGTGGTCGTACGTCAGCTGCGACACGTGCGGCGCCGACAACGTCGAGACGATCGACGTGGGCGCTATCTCCACCGGGCCACCGGCGTCGAGCGCGCGACGCATGGCGTCGGCCCCCTCCGTCTCGACTCCCCACACCCGCACACCGGGCACGAGCGCGCGGAACGCCGTCGCCACACCCGAGATGAACCCTCCGCCGCCGACGCTCACCAGCACGTCGGTGACGTCCGGCGCGTCGGTCGCGAACTCCAGGCCCACCGTGCCCTGCGCGGCGACGACGGTCGGGTCGTCATAGGGGTGCACGAGCGTCGCGCCCGCCTCGACCAGCTCGTGCAGCAGCGCGAACGCCGCCGCCAGCCCGTCGGTGAGCCGCACGTCCGCACCGGAGGCCCGCGCGAGCTCGACCGACCGGGCCGGTGCCGTCGAGGGCATGACGACGGTCGCGGCCACGCCGAGCTCGTGCGCGGCGGCGGCCAGCGCGATGCCGTGGTTGCCGCCGCTGACGCCGACCACACCCGCCGCCCGAGCCTCGCCGGACAACGAGAGGATCTTCGCGACCGCGCCGCGCGTCTTGAACGAACCGCTGCGCTGCAACAGTTCCAGCTTCACCGTCGTCGGAACGCCCAGCAGCGTGGACAGTCCCGGCGACGGCACCGTCGGCGTGCGCAGCACCCGTCCGTCGAGCACCTCGGCCGCGGCCCGGACGTCGTCGATGCTCAGCAGCTCCGCCATGCCGGACAGCCTATGCCGCGTGCCGCGGTCGCAGGCGCTGCGCATAGGGGCGCCGCACCGCCGGTTCGAACCACTCGCCCTGCAACACGACGGGGTCTGCCAACGGCACGGGGAACTCGGGCAGGACCGGCGTCGCCGTGCAGCGTCGCGCTCACACTAGTGGGGCGGTCACAGGCCGTTCCACATCGCGGGAGCCCTTGCCGTTGCTCACCTCCCGCTCCGACCATGACCGCCACCGGACGAACGGAGGGGTGGCGATGAGCGCGGAGGAAGGTGTCGGCCGCGAGCGCAGGCTCGCGCTGAACGAGGACTGGGCGGCGACGGTCGCGGGACTGGTGCTGCTGGTCCTGGTGCTGGCGGGGCTCCTGCCCGGCTGGCTGGTGCCGTGATGGCGGAAGTCGAGACACAGCAACGGTCCCAGGTCCTCTGGGCGGTCGGAGGTGTCGCGGTCGTCGTGGTGCTGGGCGCGCTGACGCGGTACCTGGAGCAGTACGTGCCGGTGTTCACCAAGGGCACCTGGCTCGGCGGCATCGCGAAGAGCGTCGAGTACCCGGTCTACGCGATCCTGTTGGGGCTGCTGGGAAACGCGGTGCTGACCGGGGTCGGGTTCCGCGACCGGCTCGCCGCGGGGTTCCGCACGGAGTTCTTCATCAAGACCGGTCTGGTGCTGCTGGGCGCGTCGATCAACTTCGCGGTCATCGTCAAGGCGGCCGGGCCGGCGATCGCGCAGGCGTTCCTGCTGATCACACTGGTGTTCGGCTTCACGTGGTGGCTGGGTGGCAAGCTCGGCATCGACCAGAAGCTGCGGGCGCTGCTGTCGTCCGCGGTGTCGATCTGCGGGGTGAGCGCGGCGATCGCGGCGGCCGGTGCCGTGCAGGCGAGGCGGGAACAGCTGGCGTACACGGCGAGCCTCGTCATCATCTTCGCGCTGCCCTCCATCTTCCTGCTGCCACTGGCCGTGGACGCGCTGGGACTGTCGCCGACGGTGGCGGGCGCGTGGATCGGCGGCAACATCGACACGACCGCGGCGGTGAGCGCGGCCGGTGCCCTGGTCGGTGAGGAGGCGCTGCAGATCGCCACCATCGTGAAGACGACGCAGAACGCGTTGCTCGGCGTCGTCGCGGTCGCGCTGACGGCCTACTTCGCTTTCAAGGTGGAGCGGACCGGCGAGGCGAAGGTCAGCGGACGCGCGTTGTGGGAGCGCTTCCCCAAGTTCGTGCTCGGGTTCCTGGCGGCGTCGATCGTGGCGACGGTGTTCCTGGAGTCCGGCGGCGACAAGTCCGCGATCACGACCGTCAACGACCTGCGCACGCTGTTCCTGATCCTGGCGTTCGTCTCGATCGGACTGGAGTTCCGGGTCGCGCCGCTGCGGGAGGCGGGGTGGAAGCCGATCGGGGTGTTCGCCAGTGCCACGGTGTTCAACCTCCTGGTGGGCCTCGGGCTGGCGAGCGTGCTGTTCGCGAACTTCAACGGGTAGGCCCTGTCCCGGCTCGCCCTGCCGGATCCCGCCGATCGTGGTCAAGTGGTGCGGGCCGCTCGAGGAGGGACGACGGATGACGGACACCGCACCACCGGGATGGGTGCCGGTCGAGCACCGGTTCCTCGGACTCGACCGGCGCACCTTCGCGCCCGCTCTCGGCGTCCTCGCCGTCGCGCTGCTGCTCCTCGCCGGGCTGCCCGCGGTGAACGCGCTCGTCCCGTGGCACAACGAGATCCCCGCCGGTGCCGTCCTCGACCTCGGGGACGGCGCGACCGCCGTGCCGCCCGCGGGCTGGCAGCTGGAGGCCGGCATGCTGACCGGCACCGGACCGGTGTCGCCGGCGAGCCTGCAGGCCCAGCTCACGACCGGCGGCGCGGCGATCTCCCTGCGCGGCACGGCGTTCACCGGCACCGCGGACGCGTTCCTCGACCAGGTGCGCCGCTCCGAGGGCGACGCGCCGGGCGTCGACGGGTCGCGCGGCACGGTGACGACCGAGGCCGGCCTGGTCGGCGTCGCGCAGGCCAGCACCTCGCCGAACGGGGACGGGCTCGACGTCGCGTTCAAGATGGCGAGCACGTCCGCGGACGCCGCGAGCGCACCGGCGTTGCTGGTCAGGGTCCGCACGGCGCCGGGACAGTTCGAACGGCTGAAGGACACCGTCGGGACCTTCCTGCGCAGCATCACCCCGGGAGCGGCCCGATGACGACCGACGCGAAGACCATGCAGCTCGCGGCGATCGAGCAGTCGGGCTGGGGCCGGCCGTTCCGCCTGGTGCAGCCCCGCAACCTGGCGTTCTGGGTGTACCTGCTGGGCGTGGGCGGCGGCGTGCTGGCCGTCCTGCGCTACTTCGGACCCGGTGTCCACTTCTACGGCCCGGCGCTGACCGGCGGCGTGCTGCTGTTCGCCCTCTACCTGGTGCCGTGGCTGCTGCTCCTGCGCCACCAGAACCGCTACACCGCGCAGCCCGGCACCCTCCTCGCGGCCGCGTTCGCCTGGGGCGGCCTCGCCGCGCCGTTCTGGATCGCCCTGCCCGCCAACACCGCGCTGCTGGAGATCTGGACGAAGGTGGGCGGCACGGCGTTCGCCGCCGACTGGGCCGCCGGGCTCACCGCGCCGGTCACCGAGGAGTTCTCCAAGGCGCTCGGCCTGGTCCTGCTGATCGGCCTCGCCCCGAGGGTGGTGCGCAGCGCCTACGACGGGTTCATCATCGGTGCGTTCCTCGGCCTGGGCTTCCAGGTCTTCGAGGACGTGCTGTACGTCTACAACGGCGCGGCGCAGACCTTCGGAACGGACCAGCTGACGACGTCGTTCCAGGTCTTCCTGGCCCGCGGTGCCGCGGGCATCGTGTCGCACGCGTTGTTCAGCGCGATCTTCTGCGCCGGCCTGATGTGGGTCCTCGGCCGCACGCCCGGCGAGCGCGACGTGCCGCGGGGCGTCCTGACCATGCTGGCCGCCATGGTGTTCCACTTCGCGTGGGACGACATGGGCGGCCTGAGCGGCGGCATCGGCGCTCTCGCCGTCCTGCTGCCGTTCGTGATCGCGGTGGTCGAGCTGGTCACGTTGTTCTACGTCCTGCGGCACGCGGCCAGGCAAGAGCGGATCTGGATCCGTCAGCTGCTGCAGCCGGAGGCGGACGCGGGTGTGGTCGATCCCGCGCTGCTCGATGCCGTCAGCGGCCTGCGCAAGGACCGCAAGGCGTTCCGGAAGCTCGTGCGCGGCCGGAGCAGAGCGCGGCACCTGCTGGACGCGGCGAGCGACCTGGCGCGCGAGCTCGCGCTGGCCCGGGGGAGCGACACGGGCGAGGTCGCTCACGCCCGAGCCGAACTGCTTCGCCTGCGAGGCGTGGTGGCCGAGCCCGTTCGCTAGCGCTTACGGTGGTCGGGTGACGACCACGGCGGAGGTTGTGAGCCGGGCCGACGAGAAGATCCGTCGCCTGGAGTCCCAGCTGGTGCGGGAGTACGGCGACGTGCCGCCGAGCCTCGTGCACGAGTGGATCGAACGCGCGCGGGCGCGGTTCGGGACAGCGCGACTGCAGGACTACGTGCCGCTGTTCGTGGCCCGCGAGGTGCGGGCGTCGGCGCGAGCGTTCCCCGTCGAGCCGACCGAGGGCACGTTCCTGTCGAGCTGGGCGCGCAACACCGCCCGTCGTCTGCTGGCAGCCGAGCTCCCACGCCGTTGGGCGCACACGGCCGGTGTCGCGCGTCGCGCTGAACGCGTCGCACGGGTCCTGCCCGAAGAAGAACGCGAGCTGCTCGTGGCCGCCGCCTGGGTGCACGACATCGGCTACGCCACCGAGCTCGAGGACACCGGTCTGCACTCGCTCGACGGCGCGCGTTACCTGCGCCGGGCGGGCGTCGCGGACCGGATCTGCGGTCTGGTCGCCCACCACTCGGGAGCCGCCGCGGTCGCCGGCCTGGTCGGGCTCGCCGAGGGCCTGGAGGAGTTCACCGACCAGCGCGGACGCCTGCGGGACGCCCTCTGGTACTGCGACATGAGCACCGGCCCGGACGGCCAGCCCACGACGGTGCAGGGCAGGCTCGCCGAGATCCGGCAGCGCCGCGGCCCCGACGACCCGGTGGTCCGCGCGCTCGCGATCAACGGCGACGAACGCCTCGCCGCGGTCCGTCGCACGCACCGGCTGCTCCGCCGCGCCGCCTGATCCGGTCGTCTACCGTGGCGGAATGCTGGACCTGAGCCCGCGGCCGGGCGACCTGGAGCCCGTCGAGACCGTCTCGACCGACGAACTGCGGGCGTTGCAGCTCGATCGGCTGCGCTGGTCGGTCCGCCACGCGTACGAGAACGTGCCGCACTACCGCGCGTCCCTCGACGCGCACGGCGTGCACCCCGACGACGTGAGGTCGCTGGAGGACCTGGCGAAGCTGCCCTTCACGTCCAAAGCGGACCTGCGGGACAACTACCCGTTCGGCATGTTCGCCGTGCCGCGCGAGGAGGTCTCCCGCGTGCACGCCTCGTCGGGCACGACCGGCAAGCCGACCGTCGTCGGCTACACGAAGGCCGACCTGGACACATGGGCGACCGTCGTGGCCCGCAGCATCCGCGCGGCCGGCGGGCGCCGTGGCCACGTCCTGCACAACGCGTACGGCTACGGCCTGTTCACCGGCGGGCTGGGCGCCCACGCGGGCGCGGAGCTGCTGGGCTGCACGGTGGTCCCGGTGTCCGGCGGCATGACCGAACGCCAGGTGCAGCTGATCCGCGACTTCGAGCCGGACGTCATCATGGTCACGCCGTCCTACATGCTCTCGATCATCGACGAGATGGAACGGCAGGGCGTCGACCCGCGCTCGACGTCGTTGAAGGTCGGCATCTTCGGCGCCGAGCCGTGGACGAACGACATGCGCGCCGAGATGGAGCGCCGCCTGGACATGCACGCGGTGGACATCTACGGCCTGTCCGAGGTGATCGGGCCCGGCGTCGCGAGCGAGTGCGTGGAGACCAAGGACGGCCTGCACGTCTGGGAGGACCACTTCTACCCGGAGATCATCGACCCGGTCACCGGCGAGGTGCTGCCCGACGGCGAGGAGGGCGAGCTCGTCTTCACCTCGCTCACCAAGCAGGCGATGCCGGTCCTGCGCTACCGCACCCGCGACCTGACCCGCCTGCTGCCGGGCACCGCGCGGTCGATGCGGCGGATCGAGAAGATCACCGGCCGCACCGACGACATGATCATCCTGCGTGGCGTGAACCTGTTCCCGACCCAGATCGAGGAGCTGATCCTCAAGGTTCCCGCGCTGTCTCCGCACTTCCAGTGCGTGCTGAACCGCACGGGCAACCTCGACGACCTGACCGTGCTGGTGGAGCACCGCGAGGACGCCTCGGCCGGCGAGGCGGGGGAGGACCTCAAACGGCTGGTGAAGAACTCGATCGGCGTCACGGTGGCGGTGGACGTCGTCGCGCCCGGCGGGATCGAGCGGTCCGTCGGCAAGATGAAGCGGATCGTGGACCGCCGGCCGAAGCGCTGACCCAGGAGCCACCTCGGGCGCGACTCGTCGAAGCAGACTTCGTCACAGGCCCAGGACGCACGAGTCACGAGCATTTACTTGAAACTTGAACTATCTTGGACGGCATGAAGAAGATCGGTTTTCTGTCGTTCGGGCACTGGACGGACAGCCCGCACTCGCAGACGAGGTCGGCGGCCGACACGTTGCTGCAGTCGATCGACCTCGCCGTGGCGGCCGAGGAGCTGGGAGCGGACGGCGCGTACTTCCGCGTGCACCACTTCGCCCGGCAGCTCGCGTCGCCGTTCCCGCTGCTCTCGGCGATCGGCGCGAAGACCGACCGCATCGAGATCGGCACCGGCGTGATCGACATGCGCTACGAGAACCCGATGTACATGGCCGAGGACGCGGGCGCCGCCGACCTCATCGCCGGCGGCAGGCTGCAGCTCGGCATCTCCCGGGGATCGCCCGAGCAGGTCATCGACGGCTGGCGGCACTTCGGCTACGGCCCCTCCGAGGGGCAGACCGAGGCCGACATGGCCCGGATGCACTCGGAGCTGTTCCTCAAGGTCATCGAGGGCGGTGGCTTCGCGGAGCCGCACCCGCGCCCGATGTTCCCGAACCCGCCCGGCCTGCTGCGCATCGAGCCGCACTCGCCCGGTCTGCGCGACCGGATCTGGTGGGGCGCGGCCACCAACGGCACCGCCGAGTGGGCGGCGAAGCTGGGCATGAACCTGATGAGCTCGACGCTGAAGTTCGACGAGGGCGGCGCGCCGTTCCACGTCCAGCAGGCCGACCAGATCAGGGCGTTCCGCAAGGCCTGGACCGAGGCCGGCTGGAAGCACGAGCCGCGGGTCTCGGTGTCGCGCAGCATCTTCGCGCTCACCACCGACCTCGACCGCATGTACTTCGGCGGCGACGGCACCAGCAAGGACTCGATCGGGTTCATCGACGGACCGAAGCAGGCGATCTTCGGCCGGTCCTACGCGGCCGAGCCCGACGTGCTGGTCGAGCAGCTCGCGGAGGACGAGGCGATCGCGGAGGCGGACACGGTGCTGCTGACGGTGCCGAACCAGCTCGGCGTCGACTTCAACGTGCACGTCCTGGAGAACATCCTGACGCACGTGGCACCGGGACTCGGCTGGCGCTGACGCACCGGGAACTACTGTCGTCGCCATGGACGTCTACTCGCGGCAGGCACAACGGTTGTGGCGGTGGGTGGACGCGCCGCAGGACGTGGAGGTCGCCGGTTTCGTCGCCCTCCAGTCCGTTCTGGACGGCGACGAGCGGGCGCGGCTGCGGGCGGACCTGAGCGACTCCGACCAGCACACCCTGATCACCTTCGCCCGCCGGATCGCGCTGGCGACGCTGCGCACCGGTGACCCGGCGGCGCTGGTCGCGGCGGTGGAGTCCCTCGCGGCGATCGACGGGGAACGGGTGGACGAGCGCGATCTCGCGGAGGCGGCCGCGCTCGTGGTCCACGCCGCGCAACGGGCCGGTGCGGAGCTGTCCGCCGCGGGCGCCGACCCCGCGGTCGCCGAGATCCTGCTCGACCTGGCCGCCGGGGAGGTCGACCTCCCCGGCGACTGGGGGTTGCGCGAGGTCACCACGCCCGACGGGGTCGTGCTGCTCCAGGACGACGGCGAGGACTACCCGCCGGAGTCCGACCTGGCGGGGCGGGCGCTGCGCGCCGCCGCGCTGCTGGAGGCCGAGGGGTATCCGCACGCCGAGGTCACCGTCGGAACCGAGCTGCCCGCGGTGTGGCTCGGCGAGGAGCACGAGGAGCTGCTCCGGTCGCTGGGGCCGGTCGCGAGCGTGCAGGCCGAACCGGAACCCGCTGCGGACGGCCGGACTGTCCACTTCGCCCTGGTGTTCCTGGCCGAGGCCGCCACCGCCGGGGACGCGGCGGCGATCGCGTCGGCGGCGGGCGAGGTGACCGGCGGGAGCACCGCCCGGCTCGGCGTCGCCGCCGGCCACCGGTGCGCGGTGCTCGTCGCCCGCCCTTCGCTCGAGGGCGCCACGCCGGTGGAGACCGCGGCCTCGCTGGAGCGGTTCCGGCCGGGGCTCACCGACCTGCTGCGCTAGTTGCCTCTATTGCTTCAGTGTTGACCGAAAGAAATCAGCGGCGGCGGTCCCGGACGTAGATCGACGACTGCTTGCCCTCGCCCGGAGTGCGGCGGTCGACCTCGAACAACGTCGTCGCGGTGATCAGGTCGCTGAGCTTCGAGTAGCCGTACGTGCGGGAGTCGAACTCGGGACGCTGCTTGGTGATGATGCTGCCGACGGCGGCGAGGGTGGCCCAGCCGTCGTCGTCCGAGGCCGCCTCGACTGCGTTGCGCAGCAGGTTGACGAGGGCGGTGTCGCCCTTGAGCTGGGCGACCGAGGTCGTCCGCTTGCGCGCCAGAGGGGTTTCGGCCGGGGCTTCGCTCTCCGGGTCGACGAGGTTCTCGACGTAGATGAACTTGTCGCAGGCCGCGACGAACGGCTTGGGCGTCTTGCGCTCGCCGAAGCCGTAGACGGTGAGGCCGGACTCGCGCAGCCGGGCGGCGAGGCGGGTGAAGTCGGAGTCGCTCGAGACGATGCAGAAGCCGTCGAAGCGGTCGGAGTAGAGCAGGTCCATCGCGTCGATGACCATCGCCGCATCGGTCGCGTTCTTGCCCGTCGTGTACGCGAACTGCTGGATCGGCTGGATCGACTGGGCCAGCAGGTGGTCCTTCCAGCCCTTGAGGTTGGTGCCGGTCCAGTCGCCGTAGGCGCGCTTGACGTGGGCGGTGCCGTACTTCGCGATCTCGGCCAGCAGCGCCTCGGTGATCGAGGGCTGGGCGTTGTCCGCGTCGATCAGCACCGCGAGTTTGACGGCACTTTCGTTGCCAGTGGCCAAGGTCGGTCGCCTTTCAGGTGTGCAGCAGCCGGCTGAGCCACGTCAGCGAGGCCGTGATCTGGTGCGGGGACAGGCCGCGCCGCCGTTGTTCCTGGTAGATCTCGGGGGCCAGCGGTGCGAGCAGGACCTCGGCCAGTCCGTCCGGGTCCGGTACCGCCGCGGCGCGCAGCAGCGTCAGCACGTGGGCCCGCCAGAAACCGTAGGCGCCCGTGGCGAACCGGGCATCGCCGGTCTCCGCTCCGAGCACCAGGTGCAGGTGTCGTTCGAGCAGGCCCGCCATGGCCGTGTAGAAGGCCGCGAGCCGTTCGGCCGGGGGAGCCCCTGGTCCGAGAGGTGGGGGACCGCCCATCAGCTGCTGTTGCAGGACGCGTTCGTGCTCGTCGAGCAGGGCCGCGGCGACGGAGGACGGGTCGGGGTAGCGGCGGTAGAGGGTGGCGCGGCCGACGCCGGCGGCACGGGCGATCTCGTCCATCGTGACCTGGCGGGCGTCCTTGGCCGCGAACAGCTCCTCGGCGGCGGCCAGGACTCGCGCCCGGTTGCGCGCGGCGTCGGCGCGTTCCTTCGCCATGGGCGGATCGTACTCGATCACCAAACAAGTGGACAGTGCGTCCAGTTCGTGTCTAGCCTGATTTAGCGGACACAGTGTCCACTTATTGGGGGTTGTCGTGCACTTCGTGCTTCTGGGGTCGGCGCTGCTGGCCGGGTGCCTGCTCGCCGTGCAGGCGTCGGCCAACCTGCAGCTGACCAGGGCGGTCGGCACGCCGTACAGGGCGTCCACGCTGCAACTCGGGCTCGCGGCCGCGGTGCTGGCACTGCTCGCGGTGGCGACCGGCACGATCGGGGCGGTCGCGCGGATACCGGACGTCGAGCCGTGGCACCTCGCCGGCGGCCTGGCCAGTCCGCTCTACATCACCAGCGGCATCCTGCTGTTCCCGAGGCTCGGCGCCCTCGCCGCCGTCGGGCTCTTCGTGACCGGCCAGATGTTCGCGTCACTCGCGCTGGACCTGTTCGGGTTGCTCGGCGTGCCGCAGAAGCCGCTCACGGCGGGGATCGTGGCCGGGGCGGTGGCGGTGCTAGCGGGCATGACGGTGCTCTCCCGGCCGGTGCGGGCGAGCGGCTGGATCGTGCTCGGCCTCGTGGCGGGAGCGGCGCTGCCGGTGCAGGGGGCGATCAACGCGAAGCTCCGCGCCGGCCTGCACGCGCCGCTCGCCGTCGCGCTGGTCAGCTTCGTCGTGGCGACCCTGGCGATCTCGGTGGTGCTGGCGTTCCAGCGCACGCCCGCACCCGAACCGATCGCGCTGAAGGGCATGCCGTGGTGGGGCTGGCTCGGCGCCGGGTGTGCGGCCGCCTACGTGACCGCGACGTTCCTGCTGATCCCGAAGATCGGCGCGGCGGCGACGGTCGCGCTCACCGTCACCGGGCAGCAGGTCGCGTCGGCCGTGATCGACCACTGTGGACTGTTCCGGATGGCGCGCAGGCCGCTCACGCCCGTCCGGGCCACCGGGCTCGCGCTGCTGGTGGTGGGGTCGCTGCTCGTCCAGTTCGCTTAGCGGACCTCCGACACATCCGCCAAAGCAACACGAACGCCCTGTTCCCGCATTACGGTGGTGAAAGAACAGGCGTGAGAGAGGCGGAACCGGGCGTGACGTCCTGGGTTGAAGTGATCAACTATGTCCGGCTGCGGTACGAGGTGCTGGAGGAGACGGACGACTGGCTGCGCTTCAGGCTCGACACTGAGGGCGAGCGGACGCAACAGGTCTCCGTGCACCACCTGCCGGACCTCGGCGGTGCCGCGTGGGTGGAGATCTCCTCCCCGGTCGGCCGTGCCGCGGACGTCGACCTGCGCCGTTTCCTCGAGCTCGCGGGCGAGTCCCAGGTGGGCGGGGCGGCCGTCGTGGACGGTCTCGCGCTGCTCAAGCACGTGGTGCCGCTGGAGGACCTGAGCGTGCGGGAGGAGTTCGAACGCCCGCTGCTGTTGCTGGTCGGCCGCGCGGACGTGATGGAGCACGCGCTGACGAGCGGCGACGCCTTCTAGCCCGGTGGCGGACGCCGCGGCCTGGGCCGAGCAGCAGGTGGCGGCGGTGCGCGACGACCCCGCCGGGCGCCTCGCGTTGATGGAACGCTGCTACCTCGGCCCGTTCGGCCAGGCGCCCCGGCACCTGCCGTTCCGGCGGGCGGCGAGGTCGTTCATGCGCTGGCAGCTGCGGCGGGGCGTGCTGAGGCCGGCGGCCGGCGCGCGTCCCGGCAGTCCGTGGTGGCGGGCGGTGAACGAGCGCATCCTCCGCGACGGCTGCGAGGCGGTGCGCCTGAGCGGAGGGCTCGGCGGGTCGCCGTCGTCGCACACGGCCGCGGCCTGGCTCGCGTTCGCGCGCGATCCCACGGCCCAGGCCTGGTACCGCGCCCACAACGGGAGCGTGGTCGCCGCCTACCTGGAGCACCGCGAGCAGGCGGGCTCCGAGAACGAGCCCGAGCGGTTCTTCATGAACGTCATCCTGTGCCGGGTGCTCTACACGCACGCGCTGGTTGCCGCGCCTCGCCTCTCGTTGAGCTGGTTGCGCGTGCTCGCGCCGTTGCTCGGCGACCCGAGGCTCGGCATGACCGGGATCTTCCTGCAGCTCTCCCGCGTGCTGCCGGACGAGTACCCGTTGCGCGACGACGTTCCGCACTACCTGGCGCAGGAGCACGGGTTCGCGCGGCTCGTGGACTTCGGGATGATCGTGCCGCGGTTGCGGCGGCTCTACGAGTGGTCGGCGGCCGAGCTGTCGGCGCCCGGCCTGCTCGACTGCGTCCGCGACGGCGCGCTGACGTACGCGTGGCGTTTCGAGGACCGGCACGTCTGGGACCCGCCGCGGTCGGTGCTGATCCCGATGATCCACCGGGTGCTGCCCGGATAGCGGATCGCACTTCCTCCGGGCGTCTTGACTGGTGAGTCGGCGTTGCCCATCGTGTGTGCCGTGACTGGACTGGAGCAGCGTTCCACCGACGTCGTGATCGTCGGTGCCGGCTACGCGGGACTGGCCGCCGCGTCCCGCCTGACGGCCGCCGGGCTCGGTGTCGAGGTCCTGGAGGCCGCGGACCGCGTGGGCGGCCGGGTGGTCAGCGAGGTGCTGCCGTCCGGGGTGCGCGTGGACCACGGTGGACAGTGGATCGGCCCGTCGCAGAAGCGGTTCCACGAGCTCGCGGCGCGGTTCGGCTGCGCGACGTTCCCGGTGCGGGGGACCGGCGCGCACGTCGAGGTCTGGCACGACGGCACCCGCGCCGACTACTCCGGTGACCTGCCGGGGTCCGGTCCCGGCGTCGCCGAGTTCGGGCGCGTCACCGCGCTGCTCGACGAGCTCGCGTCGTCCGTCGACCGGGAACAGCCGTGGCGCACACCGAACTTCGAGGTGCTCGACGAGATGTCCGCCGAGGAGTTCTTCCTCGCGCAGACCGGGGACGAGGACGCGCAGCGCAGGCTGGCGTTCTTCGTGCAGGGCGTGTGGTGCTGCGAGCCGCGGGAGATCTCGTTCTTCCACGTGCTGTTCACCCTCGCCTCGGCGGGCGGGTACGCCCCGCTGGTGGAGATCTCCGGGGGTGCGCGGGACTCCCGGTTCGCCGACGGAGGGGACGCGCCGGCGCTCGCGATGGCCGCGTCGCTGACCGTGCGGCTCGGCGACCCGGTGCGGACGGTCCGGCACGGCGAGGACGGCGTCGAGGTGGTGACCGGGGATGCGGTGGTGCGGGCGCGCCGGGTGATCGTCACCGTGCCCCCGGCGGCGCTGGGACGGATCGCGTTCGAGCCCGCGTTGCCACCCGCGCGGCGCGGCTGGGCCGGGCACACGCCGATGGGGCGGATCGCGAAGGTCCACGCGGTGTACGAGGAACCGTTCTGGCGCAGGAAGGACCGCTCCGGCATCGCCACCTTCCACGGCCGCGGCCCGGTGGGCGTGGTGTTCGACAACTCGCCGCAGGACGCGTCCCGGGGCGTGCTCGTCGCGTTCGTGCACGCCGACCGCGTCGACCGCTGGGCCGCCGCGCCCGACGACGTCCGCAGGGCCGACGTCCTCGCCGCGCTGGCCGAGGTGGCCGGCCCGCGGGCGCGCATGCCGATCGACTACGCCGAGACGGCCTGGTCCGAGGACGGCTGGACCATCGGCGGGCAGGCGTGCTTCGTGTACCCCGGCGGCTGGACGCAGTACGGCGAGCACGGCTGGCGGGCCGCGACCGGTGGGCTGCACTGGGCGGGTGCCGAGACCGCGTCCGTCTGGAACGGTCACATCGACGGCGCCATCACCTCGGGGGAGCGCGCCGCCGACGAGGTGATGGCCGCGCTGGAGATCGCCGGACCACCGGCGTGACACCGTCGCCGTTGCGACACTGGTCGCGATGACCGGTGCGGACGGGGCGGCCACGCGCGTGCGGACGGCGTTGCGGGCGGCCGCGCTGTCCCAGCGCGAGCCCCAGACGTTCCGCGTGCGGGCGGAACGCGCGTTCGGCGAGGCCACCTCGGCGCGGGACTAGCTCCGCAGACTGATCGACGTCCAGTTCCCGCTGACCGTGGACGAGTGGTCGGCCCTGCTGCACGAGTGTCGCGCGGAAGGCCTGTGCGCCGGTGCCGACGTCGAGGAACTCGCCGACCGCTTCACCGCGATCACCGACGGGCCGGCCGTCCAGATGCTCACGTCGTCGACCGGTATGAGGCCGAACCGCATGCGTTCGTTGCTGCCGCGGGCGTTCGAGCCCGAGCTCGTCCTCACCGTCTGAAGCGCCGTCTCCTCTCGCGTGAATTCCCATTTCAGGCGCTTTTAAAGGCGTGCAATGGGGTTTTGCAAACGTTGCCTGTTTCCTAATTCACGTACCTGATGTTCACATGCTCGAACATTGTTGCGGAATTCGAGATAATTGTTGACGGGGACTTGGCGGGTTATTCACAATTCGACTCCGCGGTGTGAGCCGCCCCACAACCCGCGGCCCGAACAGTTCCTGGAGGCATGCGTGTCCCGAAGTCAAGGCCTACGCCGAGCAGCAGTGCTCGGCATCGTGGGCGCAGTCGCCGCGGCGGGCATCGCCGTGCTAGTGAACGCGGCCGAACCGGCCGGTGCGGCCCCTGGCGCGGGCGCGCTCACCGGCTTGGACACCTCGGCGGGAAATCGCCGGGCACCGGTCAGCGGGTTGTACGACTGGAGCAGGGCCGGTTATCGCGGGGGCCAGAACCTGCCCGGCGCTAGCGACATCAACCCCGCTGGGGCGTGCCAGATCACCGCGGCCGAACTGGCGAGCCAGTTCACCGTGAAGCCGGACGACGGGCAGGACGACTCGGCGGGCCTGCAGGCCGCCATCGACTCGATCAGGACGACGTGTTCGCCGTCGGCGAGCTACACCAGGCTCAGCCTGATCACGTTGCCCGCCGGTGAGCTCGCGGTGTCGAGGGAGCTGCACGTCGACGCGGACTACCTGATCGTCCGCGGGGCCGGCCGGGACGCCACGAAGATCACCTTCCGGCCGGACGCGAACACCCTCTACGACGCCCTGACGCCGGACGGTTCGGACTGGGACGAGGACGGGATGACGTCCGGGCAGGGCAAGGGCGGCTGGCTGTGGCCCGGCCGCGGCCTGTTCCGCGTGCAGTCGCGCGGCGTCGACCCGGCCTACGCGAGCGACCACGCGGCGGCGCCGGAGAACCGCAAGGACATCTTCGAGGGCACGGTGAACGTGCACTGGAAGGTCGGCGCGAAGCTGCGCGCCAAGCCGGGTGACGCGGTGAACTCCGCCAAGCAGGGCGACCGCGTGGTCCACCTCGCGACCAACGCGACCATGGCGAACATGACCGTCGGGTCGTTCATCAACATCCGCGCGGCGAACTCGGTGAAGTTCTACGAGCAGCAGAAGGCCACCGACACCGAGTTCCCGATGCTGAACATGCACATGCGGGCGCAGATCTTCACGATCGCGGCCGTCGACACGGCGAACAGGACCGTGACGCTCGACAAGCCGCTGGAGTACGACGTGCCGGTGACGTCCACTTCGGACGGTTCCGCGCCGATCGCGGGCGCCGCCTACGACTCCAAGGCGTCCCCGCTGGTGGACCCGGTCGTCGGCGTCGGGTTCGAGGACTTCGGCTTCACGCAGGCGATGCCGGGCCTCAGTCAGGCCGACTCGGTCAACAACTACGGCAACATGGCTCCGGCCGCCGAGATGCACGGCATCGTGTTCAAGTGGGCGGCGAACTCGTGGGTGAAGGGCGTCCGCGCGGAGATGACCGGGTCGCACCCGATCGTCACCGAGGAGGCCAAGAACCTGCAGATCGTGAACAACGAGCTGGACGGGTCGTGGAACAAGGGCAAGGGCGGCAACGGTTACTTCCGCGGTTCGCGGGTGTGGGACTCGCTCTACGCCGGCAACACCTCGCGCAACCTGCGGCACTTCACGTTCCAGTGGTCGGCCTCCGGCAACGTGTTGGTGGGCAACGACTTCGACTCCGACCTGAACCTGCACGGCGGCTGGGAGCGCAACAACCTCTTCGAGCTCAACACCGTCCGGGTGCCCTACGCGCACCGCTCGGCCAACTGCCGCGCGAACTGCGGTGAGGAGGGCGGCGGCGGTCCGGACGACTCGAACTGGTTCCCGATCTGGTGGGGCGCGGGCAAGAAGGCCGTCAAGTGGTCCGGCGCGTCCGGTCCCCGGAACGTCTTCTTCAACAACACCATGACGAAGCAGACCGCGACCGGCGGCCCGTTCACCGACTACTACGCCGACCGCTCGCGGATCTACCAGTTCGGCTGGAGCGGCACCGCCTACCAGCACCTCGACATCGGCGGCACGCCGATCACCGACTGGGCGCGGAACGAGCAGCGCGACTTCACCGGCGGCCACGGCGTGGACGCGACCAGGACCGACTCCGCGGCGTCGCTGTTCCTCCAGTCCGTCAACGGAACCCCGCCGACCAGCAGCACCACGACCACCACGACCACGACCACCACGACCACGACCACCACGAGCACGACGACCACCACCACCACCACGACCACCACGCCGCCCTCGGGCTCCTGCCTCACCGCCAAGGTCACCCAGACCTCGGTGTGGAGCGGCGGCTACGGCGCCGACGTGACCCTGACCAACGGCTGTGCGACCGCGACGACGTCCTGGACGGTCGAGTTCGACCTGCCGTCCGGCACCAGGGTCAGCAGCTCGTGGAGCTCGGTGCGCACCAACACCGGTCAGCACTACAAGTTCACGAACGCGGGCTTCAACGGCGCGATCAAACCCGGCGCCACCACGAAGTTCGGCTTCAACGCCGCGGGCGCGGGCCTCCCGGCCGGCTGCACCGTGAACGGCAACCCCTGCGGAGGCAACTGATGGGCACCCGAGCACTGGCGCTCGCCGGCGTCGCCGCGACCGTCGCGGCCCTGCTGAACGGCACGTCCGCACAGGCCGCCGCACCCGTGCTGAAGGCGGCCGTGACGCAGACATCCGTGTGGAACGGCGGCTACGGCGCGGACGTGACGATCACCAACTCCGGTGACGCCGCGAGCACGTCGTGGACGGTCGAGTTCGACCTGCCGTCCGGCACCACGATCACCAGCTCGTGGAGCTCGGTCCGCACCTCGACCGGCCAGCACCACAAGTTCACCAACGCGGGCTTCAACGGCGCGATCAAACCGGGCGCGTCCACGAAGTTCGGCTTCAACGCCTCGGGCGGCAGCCTGCCGGTGAACTGCACGATCAACGGCGTCTCGTGCGGTGGCGGCACCACCCCGCCCACCGACACACAGGCCCCCACCGTGCCGGCAGGCCTGCGCTCCACGGGCGTGACGTCGAGCTCGGTGTCGCTGGCGTGGACCGCGTCAACCGACAACGTCGGCGTCACGGGCTACGAAGTGTTGCTGGGCAACACGGTCAGCACCACCACGACCGGTACCTCGGCCACCGTCAGTGGCCTGTCCCCGGCCACCGCGTACGCGTTCTCCGTGCGCGCCAAGGACGCGGCGGGCAACACGTCGGCGGCCTCGGCCGCCGTGAGCGCGACCACGAGCCCGGACAGCGGCGGCGGCAGCACCGTCGAGGTCGCCACCACGGCACAGCTCCAGTCCGCACTGGCCGCGGCCACCCCGGGCCAGACGATCAAGATGGCAGCAGGAACCTACCGAGGCTCGTTCGTCGCCAACGGCCGCGCCGGCACCGCGTCCCAGCGCATCACCCTGAGCGGCCCGCGCGACGCCGTGATCATCAACGACGGCCCCAGCGGCGAGGCCCCGTCCTGCCCCGCGCCCACCGCGGGCTGGGACTCCGGCTACGGCCTGTGGCTCTTCGGTTCCCCGTACTGGAACCTCACCGGCTTCACCGTGCAGGAGTCGAAGAAGGGAATCGTCCTCGACAACTCCCACCACACCACCATCGACGCGGTCTCGGTGCACCACCTCGACGAAGAAGCGGTCCACTTCCGCCGCTCCTCGGCCGACGGCATCATCCGCAACTCCACCATCACCGACACCGGCCTCGTCCAGCCCGGCTACGGCGAAGGCGTCTACCTCGGTTCCGCCAACTCCAACTGGGCCTGCCACGGCAACACCGGCGGCATCGACCGCAGCGACCGCGTCCAGGTCCTGGGCAACAAGATCGGCCCGAACGTCGCCGCCGAGGCCATCGACGTCAAGGAGGGCACCTACGACGGCGTCATCCGCGGCAACACGTTCGACGGCCAGGGCATCACGGGCCAGAACTCGGCCGACTCGTGGGTCGACGTCAAGGGCATCGGCTACGTGATCGAGGACAACACCGGCACGTTCCGCAGCCCCGGCACCTTCGCCAACGGCTACGAGACGCACAACACCAGCACCACCCCCGCGTTGCCCAACGGCTGCGGCAACACCTGGCGCAACAACCGTTCGGACCTCGGCGGCGTCGGCCAGTACGCCATCAACGTCAGCTCGGTGTCGAAGTGCGCGGCGATGCCGAACGTCGTCCACGCCTCGAACACCGTGACAGGGGCGGTGAAGGGCCTGACCAACGCACCCGTCACCCCGTGACACCCACGTGCCCGGCGTCCTCTGTGGACGCCGGGCACGTTCAGGCCCGAGCCAGGAACCGTTTCGTGGCCCGCGGCCCCCGGAACACGTGCAGGCTCGCGTCCCCGGCGTGCGCCGCGACCGCGTCGAGCAGGCCAGGCCGCGACTTCCGCCGCCACGACCACACCCAGCGCCAGAACTCCGCCTTCTCCCGCGACCGCAGCAACGCCCGCCAGGCGCAGCGCGGGAAGGAGTAGTCGAGCAGCAGCACCGTGTCGGCCCGGGCGAGCCGGACCTCGAGCACGTCGTGGGGCCCCAGGTCACCGTCCATGATCCACCGGTCGCCGGTGGCGAGCTCACCCTGGACGATGGCCCAGAGGTCGTGAGGGGTCGGCTCCAGGTCCGGGCTCCAGAAGTGCTGGTCGAGCTCGATGACCGGGAGTCCGGTCGCGGTGCCGAGGGCGGTCGCGAGGGTGGACTTCCCTGCGCCGCCACGGCCGAGGATGACGACGCGTTTCATGACCGTGATCGTGCCAGAGGGGCTTCCGGGGCTTCGATCGCCCACTGGCTGTCGACATCACGCCATGTCGATCGCCTCGTGCTTGGTCTGATGAGCGATGGCGAGATCGAGAACGTCGAGCACCGTCGCGATCGTCGAGTCCGACTCACCCAGCGCCGCGAGTTCGATCGCGGGATATTTCTGCACGACAACGTCATCGTCGTACAAGAGAGCGGCATCCAGCGTTGGCTGCGTGCGCAGTTTGGCGACCATGAGGTGTGCCAGATGCGGGTCTTTGGACCAGATGGAGTTGAGGTTCACCGTGATCACGGGACGTTCCGCCGTCACGTACAGGGACCACAGCGACCGGCGTTTGCCCTGCAACCAGTAGTACAGACCTGCCGCAGGTTCGGTACTGACACCGCCTTTGAAAAGCGCGTTGTTGGCATCGGCGTGACCGAGCAACTTCTCGGCCGCGACACGAGCCGGGGTGGAGCTGGTCGCCTCGATGGCGTCGTTCACGTCCTGCCTGCTCCACCTCGCCTTCGTTTTCTGCTTCGCTTCCTCGTTCGCGGCGGTGGGTGCCGTGAAGGACGGAGGCGGGCCGATGACCGCGAAGATCGCCCCGGCCATCGTTTCCAGCCAGTCGATGGTGTCGGTCACCTCCTTGTCCGCGATCGGTGTCCGGACGCCGCCGGCCTCGTGGTCTCGATCTGTCTCGTGCGCGATTCGGTTGCGCCGCTTGACGATGGCGTTCAACTGGTCCTGGACGGACTTGGGTGTGTGGCCTGGGCCGAGCTGCGCCGCCACACCGGGCCACAGGGACACGTCGCTGACGAACGAAAAGGCGTACTTGATCTTGTCGGGATTCTGGAACGAGAGATACCCGTACTGCGCTCGCAGATGGGTTCGGAAGACGTCCTCCATCACCGCGGTGCCGTGCAGCACTGCCTCGAGCAGGCTCATCGGCACTTCGATCCGCAAGAACTTCGCCGGCCGATTCGCTGAGAAAGACGACGCGAACGCCGATGCCCGGTCGTAGAGCTCGCGGTGCACCCAGTGATCCAGTGCGGACACCGCCTGAACCCAGGCCGCTCGATAGAGGTCTGCCACGTCGAACGCTCCGACCTGGAGGCGCTCGAGGTGGCGTCCACCGCGGACCAGGTCACGCGCGTAGTCGAGGTTCCGTCGCAGTTCGGCGAACGCTGCAGTCGTCTCGGTCTCGGCTTCCGGTTGCTCAGGCACGGCCCTGGAGTATGCCCCGCTGGCTGATGCTTTCGGTATGCCGTACGCCCGTCTGGCCTATGGCAGCTACTGATCGCTGCGCAGCGAAGAGCGGTGTCGGAAGTACGGTGGCACAAAACGACTTCGCGTTCTCTGCGTTGTACTTCCGGGCTACGCGTGCACCGGCTGGTGCTCGCCGAAGATCACCCCCCAGTCCAGCTCCTGCTCCACCACCGGCCGGGGCTCGGGAATGTGCCCGTGCGCGGGCACGATCGAGCCGTTCAGGAACTGCCACACCTCGTCACCCACGCGCTGCTGCGCCACCGCGGTGGCCTGCCGGGGCTGCGGGATCCCGGTCGGGATCGTCGCCACGAACCGGATGCCGCGGAACCCCTCCGCGTCCGTCGCCTCCAACGTGCCCTGGTGCCGGGTCGCGATCCGGCGGGCGATCGCCAGGCCGAGGCCGGCGCCTCCCGCGGCGCGGGTGCGCGCCTCGTCGAGGCGGGTGAACCGGTCGAAGACGCGCTCGCGGTCCGCCTCGGGGATGCCGGGGCCGTCGTCGATGACCTCCAGGGTCGCGCTGGTGCCTCCTCGCAGGCGCACGATCACCTCGGTGCCCGCGTGCCGTTCGGCGTTGTCGAGGAGGTTGCCGAGCAGTCGGGAGAGTTGGGCGCGGCGGCCTGGGACGAGCACCTCGTCGTCGGCTTCCAGGGTGACCATGGCGCGGCGGGCGACCTCGCGCCGGACCACCGCGGTGAGGTCGATGGTGTCCTGTTTGTCCAGTGCGTCGGCGTCGAGTCTGGCCAGCAGCAACAGGTCCGTGGTGAGTTCCTGCAGGCGTTCGGCGTCTTCCAGTGCCGCCTTGACGACGGTGGGCCAGTCCGCCATGCCGGGATGGGACAGGGCGATCTCCAGCTCGGCGCGAAGTGCCGCCAGCGGGCTGCGCAGCTCGTGCGACGCGTCCGCGACGAACCTGCGGGTGTCCTCGACGCTGCGGTGCACGCGGTCGAGCGTCTCGTTCAGCGTGGCGCCCAGGCGGGCGATCTCGTTGTCGGACGACGGGACCGGGACCCGGCGGGTGAGGTTGTGCTCGTTGATCTCGGCGAGCTCGGTGCGCATCGCCTCCACCGGCCGCAGCACCCGGCTGGTCGCGGCCAGCACCGTGACCGACACCAGCGCGGTGATCGAGACGAGCACGCCCAGCAACGACAGCGAGGCGCGGTTCAGCTGCCGTTGTGCCTCGGAGGCGATCGAGCGCGCCGCGTCGTCGAGGCGCTGGGGCCCGTCGCCGGACTGCTCGAAACGGGTCCGGGTGACGTCGGCGAACGGCCACAGCGACAGGACGGGCCGCACCTCGTTGCTCGCGTACCGGACCGACATGGCCGGCGTGCCCATCGGCGCGTGGCGGAGCAGCTCGACGCAGCTCTGGGTGGAGCACATGTAGTGCACGCGCGAGTTGTCCGCGGTCTGGAGGGCGATCTCCTGCCGCTGTGACACCAGCATCAGCATCCCGGCGAGGCCGATCAGCACGCCGGAGAACACCGTGGCCAGCGCGGTCACCCTGAACTGGAGGGACTTCACCGGTCCGCCAGCCGGTAGCCGACGCCGCGCACGGTCGTGATGCTGCGCCGGTCGAACGGGGTGTCGATCTTGCGGCGCAGCGCGCTGATGTAGACCTCGACGAGGTTCGGGTCGGGGTCCTGGGCCGCGTCCCACACGCCGTCGATGATCTCCGTCTTGGTGACGACCTCGCCCACGTGCCGCAGCAGGAAGTTCAGCACTGAGAACTCCTTCGCCTTCAGGTCGATCCGCGTGGTGCCGCGGTGGCACTCGCGGCTGACCGGGTCGAGCACCAGGTCGCCCGCCCGCAGCAGCACCGGCTGGGCGGTGCGCGACCGCCGGCCCAGCGCCCGGAGCCGGGCCACCAGCACCACGTAGGAGAACGGCTTGGTCAGGTAGTCGTCCGCGCCGGTGTCGAGGCCCTCCGCCTCGTCGAACTCGCCGTCCTTCGCGGTGAGCATGAGGATCGGCGTCCACACGCCCGCGTCGCGGAGCTCCTGGCAGACGCGGTAGCCGTTGAGGCCCGGCAGCATGATGTCGAGGACGATCACGTCGTACGGGTGCTCGCGCGCCCGCCACAGCCCGTCCGTGCCGGTGCGCTCCACGTCGACCGCGAACCCCTCGGCGGTGAGGCCGCGGGTGAGCAGGTCGGCGAGGCGGGGGTCGTCTTCCACCACGAGCACGCGCATGGGAGCAGCCTGCCGCATCGATCATGATCCCGTCCTGAAATCCGGTTCAGGTTCGTTCAGCGTCCTTTCAGGTTCACCCTGGCAGTCTCTGCGTCGTGGACGAGGGGATCCACGACAGGGGGAGAAGGTGGCGGCGCCGCTGGGGGCGGTGCTGCCACCTTCTGGTCCGTCCGCACGCCGCCGCTGCGCCGGTCGCCGCGCCGTGTAGCGGGCCGATCACTTCGCGCGATCCAGCTCAGGGAACCGTCCCCGCGCACGCGAATCGCGAGGAGAAACGCATGTCCTGGCAGGTCGTGATCGTTCCACCCCCACCGGCCCGCGTCAGACCGGTGCGGCGCAAGGTTCTGGCCGTCGCCGCGGCGGCCCTGCTGGTGTTCTCCGGCACGGCCCACGCGGCGGTCCCGCTCCCGCAGTCACACCTCTACACGCCCTCCACCAACGGTCACGTCGAGGTCGGCGAGTCCGTGCTGATCTCGGGTGGCGGCTACGAGCAGACGGGGCCGGACGCGCTGCAGGAGTACCAGGTGTCGGTGGACGGCGGAGCCACCTGGAGCAACGGGTACCGCACGGGCACCATCCCGCTCGGCGGGGAGACCGGGATCTCGCAGGCGTTGTGGGAGTACGTGTTCACGCCGCAGGAGGCCGGCGTCTACACGATCGTCGGCCGCGTCAACACCGACACCGCGTACGGCCAGGTCTCCGCACCGCGCACGCTGTACGTCGGCGTGCCCGGACCGACTCCGGCCGGCTGCTACCAGTGCGGCTTCTACACGTACAACCCGATCAAGGACGAGGCCGAGGGAGTGGTCCTGGAACTGGGGCTGCGGTTCCGCGTGGACCGGCCGGGCACCATCACCAGGGTCATCACCTCGTGGAACTCCAACGAGGCCAGCAGGGTCCGTCTGTGGCGCGGTGACGGGACGTTGCTGGCCGACCGGCAGGTGTCCACGCCGTACGCGGAGCCGTTCGCCACGCCCGTGCCGGTGGTGCCGGGGGAGGAGTACGTCGCGTCGTTCACGTCGTGGCGCGGGAAGTACCGGACGAGCGAGAACACGTTCCCGGCGACGGTGATCCAGTCGCCGTTCGTCCTTCCCGCGCACGCCGGGGTCTACAGCTACGACGGCGGGTTCCCGACCCAGACCTGGAACGACAGCCACTACTGGGTCAGCCCGGAGTTCCACTCCTGACCAGCGAACTCAAGCGCTGCCAACGAACTGCTCCCTCACCGGCCGCGAGGCTGGGCGCGTCACACAGCCTCGCGTCTTGGAGGACGGATGAGCATCGGGTTGCGGAAGGTGCTGGCGCTCGCGATGACCGCGGCGGCGGCGCTGTTCCTGACACCGGCGGCGGCTGTCGCGGTGGAGCGACAGCAACCGGCGGCACAGGGCATCACCCCGGGCACCTACCAGAATCTGATCAACAACTACCACCGCAAGTGCCTGGCGGTGAACTCGGCGGACAACCGCAACGGCAAGCCGCTGATCCACTACGACTGCTACACCTCGTACACCGACCAGTACTGGCGCTTCGAGCCGATCGCGGAGGCACCGGGGTACTACCGGCTCCGCAACCAGCGCACCGACCGGTGCCTGGCGGCGGCGAACCCCAACAACGGCGCGAAAGTCGTGCAGTACGACTGCGTCGACGGCTACTACGACCAGTGGTGGCTCCCGGAGCTCATGCCGGACAACGTGCACCACCGGCTGCGCAACTACAAGAGCGGCCGCTGCCTCGCCGTTCCGTCCGACCAGGGGCAGAACGGCGCGAACGCGGTGAGCTACAACTGCATCCTCGGCTACAACGACCAGTGGTGGCAGATCTGGCCATGACATGACTTCCTCCCCGCGTCCCCGGTGCGTGCCGGGGACGCGGGGAGGGCACGTCGGCTGCCGACATTCCCCGTCGCCGGAAATTCTTTCTTCGGTATTTCTCAGGAACGTCACCACCGGCTTCTATTTGGCGCCCCTATCGTTGGGTAACTCTTTCGGATGAACTGATCGTGACGTGCTCTGTGGCATAGTCGATCAGGGATTCAGGAGGGGAAGAGAACGATGTCCGGGGTCTTGTTCGCTGAGTTCTTCGTCGCTTTTCTCATCGCCGCGTGCTGGGCCTTGATGATTGCCGCCAGCGTCAAACTCCACCGCTTCCGCAGGGCGACCGGCGAGCGCGAGGGCTGGTACTGGGAGCGGCCGGCCGTGGTCTGGGCAAGGGTCGGCAACATCTCTTTCGGTGCGGCGGCGGTGTTGATTTCGCCGTTGCCGATCATCGGCGCGGTGTCCACGGCGATAGTGGCGTTGGCCGGCTGTCTCGTGCTGATGTTCGTCTTCACGCAGGTCGCCGGCAGGGCGGCCGGCGAGTCCGAAGGAGCGGGTCCATGACTGCTTCTTCGGCGGCGTTCACCGCGGCCTTCGCCCTGGGGGCGCCTCTGCAGTGCGTGGCGATCGTGAAGCTGTTCGCACTTCGTGCTCGGTGGGCGCATCTGCCGAACCTCGAACGTCGCCCGCCCGTGCGCCGTTGGGCGTCGGTGTGCCGCGCGGTGATGTGGGCGACGGTGTTGCTGTCCGTACCGGCCATGGTCACCGCCGAGGACAAGGACGACGCCCTGATCGTCGTCACGATCAGCGTGTTCACGGTGGTCCTGCTGCTGATCGTCGCCTCCACCATCGCGTCGAACGACACCGGCGGCGGTGACGGCGACTCCGGCGGCTGTGGCGGTGGTGGCGGTGACGGCTGATCTCCTAGCTCGTGACCGCCGCCCTGGTCTTGTCCCTGCGTGCCAACGCCTTCCAGATCCGCCGGATCGTCGCGGGAGCCTTCTCGGCCCCGTCCGTGATGAAGATGATCGACGTCACGACGTAGGTGACGACGATGAGCGAGACCAGGAGCGGCCCGATGAGGATCGCGGTGAAGGGAAGGCTCCAGTCCCGCCACCACGCGGCCGAGGCGAGCAGGGAGAGCGCCAGCACGAGGGCGAAGTCGCGTCGCTCCAGGCCCAGCCAGCCGTGTCCGGCCAGCGAGAGCACGAGCCCGACCTGCGCGGCGATGCCGATGCCGACGTGCGGCGCGAGCAGCAGAAGACCCCGGAGCCGGCCGTAGGCGAGGTACTTCCCGAACGCCACGCCCGCCCAGAACACCCGCCGCCGCACGCGACCGACGCCGGACTCGGCGAGTGCCTTGCGGAACTCGTAGTCCGCCTTGCCCCGCAGCAGGAACAGGTCGCCCTCGCCGGCCTCCTTCGCGAGCCGGACGTCCTCGCAGCGCTGGTCGTGCAGCAGGGCCGGCATCAGGTGCGGGCCGTAGCTGGCGAGCACTCCCCACAGGAACGAGGGCACCGAGGCGAGGTCGGTCGTCGCCTTGCCCTGGTGGGCGCGCACCTCGATCAACGGGCTGTCGGGGAGGTACTTCTTCGTGAAGCCGGCGGGGATCCGGTACCAGAACGCCGACGTGATCTGGAACGTCTTGTCGCCGACGGCCTTCAGGACGACCTGGGCGGGCTCGGTGCACTGCCTGCTGCTGAAGAAGGGCATGGTGAAGTCCCCTTTCGGGTTCAGCCCCACCGTGCGGCGGCACGGGGTAGTCCGTAGTCGCGACCGGCCCCGCCCGCGTTACTCCGAGTGCTACGCGAGCGCGACGACCGGTTCCACCTTCTGCTTCTCCGCCCGCACCGACGCGATGCCGCCGACGATCAGCAGTCCGCCCAGCAGCTGCAACGGCGAGAGCCCCTCTCCAAGCAGCAGCCACGCGAACAGTGAGGCCGACACGACCTCCAGCAGCGCGATGAACGACGCGACCCGCGAGCCGAGGATGCCCGAGGCCGTGATGCCGCTCGCGTACGCCAGGGCCGTGCCGATCACCGCGACCACGAGCAGCGGCACCCACCACGCCGTGGGCGTGCCGAACAGCGGCACGTCGCCGAACGTCGCGGTGAACGGCAGCAGGCCGGTGGCGCCGACCAGGGCCAGCACGGGGGCGGCGAGCAGCAGGCCCGCGCCCGCCAGCGCGACCGGCGGCAGGCCGTTGTTGGGGCGGGCGGCGATCACGAAGTACACGGAGCAGCCGATGGCGGCACCGAAGGCCGCCGCCAGGCCGATGGGGTCCACGGCCTGGATGGCGCCGGGGCCGATCACCAGGACGAGACCGCCCACCGCCAGCACCGAGCCGACCAGGACCACGGGCGCGGGTGTCTTCCTGCTGACCGCCCAGGTGAAGCCGACGAGCAGGAGCGGCGCCAGGAACTCGATGAGCAGCGCCGTCGCCACCGGGATCCGCGCGATGGCCGCGAAGTAGAGGACCTGGGTGACCGCGACGCCGACGAGGCCCATGCCCAGCACCGGCCAGCGGGCCTGCCGCAGCAGCGTCCAGCGGCCGCGCATCAGGACGACGACGAACGGGAGCAGCACGAGGCCCGCGGTGAGGGCTCTGGCCGTGACGGCCGCCGCGGGGGACCAGCCTGCCTCGAGCAGCGGTTTGACGAACGCGCCCGAGGTGCCGAACGAGATGAACGAGATCGTCGCGGCGATCAAGCCCGTGGACTTCGACATGGTCGCGTGCCTCCCGGTTCCGGACTGCGTCATGGCCTAACCTGGCTGACGCCCCTGACGCTAGGCCGGTCTCGGTAAGGAGTCAATTTGCGTTTTGCCCCTGACACGGAGGAGTCGCTGGCGTTCGTCGTGGCGCTGTGCAACACGGACCCGTCGGCGTCGCGCGGCGGTGACGACGAGCTGGCCACCGTCGGGCAGCTCGCGAGCCTGCTCGGCCGGTACCACTACACCGGGCGCATCGACGGCGACGAGGCCGAGCTGCGGGACGTCCACCGCACGCGGGCGCTGCTGCGGCGCGTGTGGTCGCTCGGCCGCGACGACGCCGTCGAGGCCGTGAACAAGATGCTGCGCGACGCGAAGGCCCTGCCGCACCTCGTCCGCCACGACGACCTCGACTGGCACATGCACGCCACCGAGCCCACCTCGCCGCTGGCCGAACGGATGCGCGTCGAGGCGGCGCTCGCCCTCATCGACGTGATCCGGATGAACGAGACGGACCGGCTGCGGGTCTGCGCGGCCGACGACTGCGAAGGACTCCTGCTCGACCTGTCCCGCAACGGGTTGAAGCGGTTCTGCACGGTGCGGTGCGGCAACCGGATGAACATGATCGCGTTCCGCGAGCGCCGCGCGGACGGCAAGTGACGGGTCCGCAATCCCTTCCAGCAGTTGAGAAGACTTAATTTCGTCGCGCGCAAACTTGTCCGCGCCACCGGGGCATCAGCATCGTGGAGAGCGGAAACGCTTTCTGCGAAAGGAAGTGCGCGATGACCGCACAGCTCTCCGTCACCGTCCGCAAGCTGGGTGCGGGCATCGGCGCGCGGATCGACGGCGTCCGGCTCGGCGGCGACCTGCCCGAGGAGGTCGTGGCCGAGGTCCGGGCGGCCTTGCTGGCGAACAAGGTGGTGTTCTTCTCCGGCCAGGAGCACCTCGACGACGCGGGACAGCTCGCGTTCGCCCGGTTGCTGGGCGAACCGACGCTCGCACACCCCACGGTGAAGGGCGAGGAGCACGCGAACGTCCTGGCGATCGACTCCGAGCACGGCAAGGCGAACAGCTGGCACACCGACGTCACGTTCGTCGACCGCGTGCCCGCGATCAGCATCCTGCGTGCGATCGAGCTCCCTCCCTACGGCGGCAGCACGGTGTGGGCGAACACGGCACGGGCGTACACCGAGCTGCCCGAGGCGTTGAAGGCGCTCGTGGACCGGCTGTGGGCGGTGCACACCAACGTCTACGACTACGCGGGCTACATCGACTCCACGCGCATCGGGGGAGTGGACGTGAAGGAGGAGGCCTACCGCGAGGAGTTCGTGTCGCAGCGGTACGAGACCGAACACCCGCTCGTGCGCGTGCACCCCGAGACCGGCGAACGCGCGTTGTTGCTGGGGCACTTCGTGAAGCGGATCGTCGGGGTGAGCCCGGCGGAGTCGAAGGCGATCTTCGACCTGCTGCAGAACCGGGTGACGCGGCTGGAGAACACCGTGCGGTGGCAGTGGTCCGACGGCGACGTGGCGGTGTGGGACAACAGGGCGACGCAGCACTACGGCGTCGCCGACTACGACGACCTGCGGCGCCGGCTGCACCGGATCACGATCGCCGGTGACGTACCGGTCAGCGTCGAGGGCGTGGCCAGCACGACGATCGTCGGCGACGCCGCGCACTTCTCCGCGCTCTGATGCCCGCCGGGCATCGGAGGGTGGTTGGCTGTCCGGTGTGGAACTGAGGCAACTCCGGTACGTGGTGTCGGTGGCCGAGCACGGCAACTTCCGCCGTGCGGCCCAGGCGCTCGGCATGACCCAGCCCTCCCTGTCGCGGCAGGTCGGGGCGGTCGAGCAGGAGCTGGGCACCCGGCTGTTCGAACGGACCGCGCGCGGGGTCGTGGCGACGGCGGCGGGCGCGGTCTACGTCGGGCACGCCCGGCGGGTCCTGGAGCAGGTCGAGGCCGGGGCGACCGAGGCACGGCGGGCGGCTCGCGGGCAGGCGGGCTCGCTGCGGCTGGGCTTCGTCGGGGAGGCGCTGATCGAGCTGCTGCCGTCGTTGCTGGCGCGGTTCCGGTCGGCGCACCCCGGCGTGGTCCTGGAGTGCCGTGAGCTGTCGACCGCCCAGAGCGGCGCCGCTCTGCTCGCGGGTGACATCGACCTCGCCGTCAGCCGGGGCGCACCGGCGGGGGAGGGCGCCGAACACCTGACCGCGGTGCCGGTCGCCGCCGACCACCTCATCGCCGTGTGCCATCGAGGGCATCCCTTCGCGGGCCAGCCGGCGATCACGCCCGGCCAGCTGCGCGGTCAGCCGCTGATCGCCGCGCCCGCCGCCGACGAACCGGCCGCGACGCGCGCGCTGGCGCCGGTGATCGAGTCCGCGAGCGGCGTCACGCACGCCCGCGACGTGCACACCGTCATCGGCCTGGCGGCCTGCGGCATGGGCGTCGGGCTGGTGCCGTCGAGCGTGCGGCGGCTGGCGCGGGCGGAGACCGTCATGGTGGAGGTCGACCCGCCGCTGCGCCTGCCCGATCTCACTATGTCCTTCCGCACCAACGACATCTCACCACCGCTGGGCGCCTTCCTGGACGTCACGAGGGCGCACTGCCCCGGCACCGGACAGCGCCTGGCCCGGCTGATGCCCCGCAAGCATCAGAAGCGGGGTTGACGGGCATCACGGACACGCGCGCGCCCGGCAGCGGGTGACATGGGGGCATGTCGATCACTTCGCGAGCCGTGCGGTACGGCGTCACCCTGGCCGGCACGGCGGGGGACAACCTGGTCGAGGCCGTCGTGGAGGAGGCCGCCGAGGCCGCCGCCCACGGCGTCGCCTCGGTGTGGACGGGACAGCGGCTGGACTACGACGCGATCGGACTGGCCGGGCTCGTCGGGTCACGGGTCCCCGGCATCGAGGTGGGTGTGTCGGCGGTCCCGATCTTCGCCCGGCACCCGCTGCTGGTCGCGAGCCAGGCCCAGACCACGCAGGCGGCCCTCGGAGGCCGGTTCCACATCGCCGTTGCACTGGGCGCGCCCCCGATCGTGGAGAAGGCGTTCGGGCTGCCCTGGGAACGGCCGGTGGCCCGCCTGCGCGAGTTCCTCACCGTGCTGGGGCCGCTGCTGCGGGGCGAGCCCGTCGAGCACGAGGGCGAGCTCCTGACCGCGCGGTCGATGCTGCCGACCCACGTGCCCGGAGCCTCGAACACCCCCTTGCTCGTCGCGGCCATGGCCCCGAAGGCACTGCGCGTCGCCGGAGAGCTCGCCGACGGCACCGTTCCGTACCTGGCCGGTCCGCGGGTGCTCGAGGAGCACATCGTCCCCGCCATCACGGCCGCCGCGGCGGGACGGCCCGCTCCCCGGATCGTCGCGCTCGTGCCGGCGGCGGTCACGACGGACCCGGACGCCCGTCGCACGATGGCCGACGGCCTCGCCTTCTACACCCGGTTCGAGTCCTACCGGCGCGTCCTCGCGCTCAACGGCACGGAGAACCCAGGAGACCTCGCGCTGGTCGGTGACGAGGACACCGTCGCCGCCGGGCTGCGGGCCTACGCCGACGCCGGTGCCACGGAGATCGTCCTGACCGCCCACCACGACCTCGACGCGGCCACCCAGAGCAGGACGCGCCGGCTGGCCGGCGCGCTCGCGAGGCAGGTCAGCTCTCGAACGTGAACCCGGTGCGGACGCGCATCTCCGTCGTGGCGCAGCCGCCGCCCGCCTGCTGCGCGACGAAGGTGTACTCGCCGTCGCTCGTCATGGGGAACTCGACGTTCACCAGGACGTCGCGCGACACGGCCTCGGCGACCTTCCGGCCGTCGACGGTGACGTGCCACCGCACCTCGGACTCGCAGCCGGGCAGCTCGACCGACAGCCCGCCCCGGCCCTTTCCCGGCGGCGATCGGTCGACGCCCCCGAACCGCGTCTCGACCTTCGTCCCGGCTGCCAGCTCGTAGACGTGCACCGGGGCGCAGACGACGGTGTCCGGGGTGCTGGCGCACTCCCGCACGGTCCGGGGAGCGTCCCCGCCCACGACCTCGGTGCTCACGTGGTCCGGCAGGGTGGAGATCATGAAGGCGGCGAGAGCGATGGCGCCCAAGGAGAGGACCGTCGTCGACACCGAGACCACCACGGCACGCACCCGGCGCCGCACGGCCTCGGCCCGCGCGCGTGTCTCCAGTTCGAGCTTCTCGAGCAGTTCCGGCTTCTCCAGCGCCGCCGCGACGAGCATCGTGAGCTCGCGGGTCGCGAGCTTGGCCGAGCGGGCCGCCATCAGCGACGTGATCAGCGCGATCAGGACGCTGACGATCCCCGCGACCCACGACACCCGTTCGAGCCAGTTCCAGAACACCGCGCAATCCAAGCAGACCAGCGAAGTCCGGTCTGCCGAGTTCCGCTAACCGCGTCGCGTCAGGCGTTGCGCGAGCCGCGTCCCCAGCCCGCCGAACGGGGGCTGGGCCAGGCGCAGCGTGTCGAGCGCGAGCGGCTTGCGCAGCACGGGCTTGAGGTGGGAGAAGGCACTCCACGAGAACGGGCCGTGGTAGGCGCCGATCCCGCTGGCGCCGACACCGCCGAACGGCAGCCCGCTCGCCGCGACGTGGATCAGCCCCGCGTCGTGGACCACGGCGCCGGACGACGTCCGCTGCTCGAAAAGCCTGCGGGTGCGGGAGCTCGATGTGAACACGTACAGCGCGAGAGGCTTGTCCCAGGCGTTGACCACGTCCACTGCCTGCTCCGCCGAGTCGACCGCGACGACGGGCAGGACCGGGCCGAAGATCTCCTCCCGCAGCACCGGATGCGACGCGTCCGGGCCGACGGACGACCGGTCGCCGCTCAGCGTCACGACCGTGGGCGCCAGGTACCGCTCCGCCCGGTCGTGCTCACCGCCGACCACCACGTTCGTGCCGTCCAGCAGCGACACGAGCCGGTCGAACTGCCGCTCGTTCACGATGCGGCCGTAGTCCGCGCTCGCCCGCGGGTCGGCGCCCCACAGGTCCGCGATCGCCTTCCCGAGCGCCTGCACGAGGGCGGGAACGCGGTCCGGGGTGGTCATCACGTAGTCGGGGGCGACGCACGTCTGGCCCGCGTTGGTGAACTTCGCCCACACCAGGCGCCGTGCGGCCTGCTCCAGGTGGGCGTCGTCGTCGAACCAGGCGGGGGACTTGCCGCCGAGCTCCAGCGTCACCGGCGTGAGGTGCTCGGCCGCGGCCCTCATCACGACCCGGCCGACCGCGCCGCCGCCGGTGAACACGATGTGGTCGAACCGCTGGGCCAGCAGCTCGGTGGTCTCCGGGACACCACCCTCGACCACGCGCACCGTGCCGTCGGGGAAGTAGGCGGGCACGAGCCTCGCGATCAGCGCGGACGTCGCGGGCGCGAGCTCGCTCGGCTTGAGCACGGCGGTGTTCCCCGCGGCCAGCACACCCACCAGCGGGTCGAGGAGCAGCTGCATCGGGTAGTTCCAGGGCGCGATCACCAGCACCACGCCGAGCGGTTCGGGCACCAGGCGGGCACGTGCCGGCCACAACGCCATCGGCACCGGCGCGCGCCTCGGCCGCGACCACCGCCGCAGGTGGCGCAGCGTGTGGGCGATCTCCGCCAGCACCACGCCGATCTCGGTCAGCTGCGCCTCGCCCGCGCTCTTGCGCAGGTCGCTCCACAGTGCCGCCTCGAACGCCGCCTCGTTCTCCGTGAGCATCGCGCGCAACGCCCGCAGGCCGGCGGCACGGGCGGCCACGGGACGGGTGGCGCCGGCGTCGAACACCTGGCGCGCACCGGACACGGCCGCGGGGATGTCAGCTGTCGTCGTGGGCATGGTCCTCACCCTACCGCAATGCGAAACAGATCCTTTTCGTTTCTTCGGTCGAGGTTCGCCTGGACGAGCGTGGGAGAGTGAGGAGGTGGACACGACCGAGTTCCTGGGGGCGGTGGCGCATCCGGGCGGCCTGCTCGTGCGCCGGCCGGAGCTGACCGTCGGTGTGGTGCGCGCGGTGTCCCGGCCCTCGGGCCTGGAGATCGAGCTCCTGGCCCGCCGTCCGCTGGACCGCCGCAGCGCGACCGAACGGCAGCGGGACATCCGTGAAGGGCTCGCCCCGCCGCCCGTCGCGCCCCGCCGGTTGCTGCCGGCCTGGGACGAGGGCGAGGACCTGAGGGTCGGCCGCGTCGGCCCGGACGGCCGTGCGCACTGGGAGTTCGCCGTGTCCGGCTCGGCCAGCGGTGGTGACTACTTCCTCGGCGAGGACGGTCCCTCCTCCCGCGCCGCGTTCCGGTTCCCGGCGACCTTCGACGAGATGTCCCTCGTGCTCGCCTGGCCGGAGATCGGCTTCCCGGAGACCGTCGTCACCCTGCCGCTGCCCGGCCGCGCCACCGTCGAGCAGGCCACCACCTCGATCTGGCAGGCACCGCTGGACGTCGGGACCGTGCCGGACGACCTCACCCACCACGCCGACCCCGGCCGGCACTCTCTCGCTCTCGAAGCGGCGACGAGCGTCGCGCCACCGCGGGTGCTGCACCGCCTCGACGACCGTGTGGCCGTCGTGCTCACGCGGCTGAGCGTCACGGACTCGGTGCTGTCCATGGAGTTGTTCAGCGTCGCCAGGGGCGAGCGGGCGGACGTGATCAACGTCCGCGCCTTCTCCCCGTCGAGGCGGGAACCGCCCGTCTGGGACGACCCCGCCCAGATCCGGGCGGCGGGACCCGGTCCCTCCCTGGCGGTCATCCGGGGACACGAGGCCTTCTGGCTCCGGTCGGGTGAGGGCGCCTCCTCCGGAGGCGACCAGTCCTTCTCCTGCCACCGGGAGTTCACGCTCACCCGCCCGCAGGCCGACGTGCTCGACCTCGTCGTCGCCTGGCCTCTCGCCGGGCTCCAGGACGTGCGGGTGCGCGTGCCCCTCGGTCCGGCCCGCTAGCCGACCTCGTCGACGTAGAAGACTCCCGCGGCGGCGTGCGGGCCGAAGCGCTCCCGTTCCCCGCACAGCCGCAGGTGACCCTCCATTGTGTACTCCAGCGTGTTCACCGTGTGCCCGCAGACGACGTCACCGTTCGTCAGCATCACCGCGTATCCCATGTGGAGGGTGCTCGTCCCGGCGATCTGACCGTCAGCGCGCGGCCAGGACCGGTGCTCCCGTCCTGGCCGTGACGTCCTCGACGGTGCTGCCGGGCGCGAGCTCGACCAGCCGGAAACCGCCGTCCTCGACGTCGAGCACGGCGAGGTCGGTGATCACGCGGGAGACGACCCCGCGGCCGGTGAGCGGCAACGTGCAGGTGTCGACGAGCTTGGCGTCGCCGTTGCGGGCGTTGTGCTCCATCAGGACGATCACGCGCCGGGCACCGCTGACGAGGTCCATCGCGCCGCCCATGCCCTTGACCATCGCGCCGGGCACCATCCAGTTCGCGAGGTCTCCGCGCGCGGAGACCTGCATGCCGCCGAGGACCGCCGTGTCGATGTGCCCGCCGCGGATCATGGCGAAGCTGGTGGGGGAGTCGAAGAACGACGCCCCCGGCAGGACGCTGACGGTCTGCTTGCCCGCGTTGATCAGGTCGGGGTCGACCTCGTCGTCGTAGGGGAACGGGCCGACGCCGAGGATGCCGTTCTCCGCGTGCAGCGTGACCGTGGAGTCCGCGGGCAGGTGGTCGGGGATCAGCGTGGGCAGGCCGATGCCGAGGTTGACGTACTCGCCGTCGCGCAGCTCGAGCGCGGCGCGGGCGGCCATCTCGTCGCGGGTCCAGGCCATGTCAGTTCGCCTCCTGGCGGGCGCGGGTGGTGCGCTTCTCGATGTCCTTGCGGGCGGCCTGGTCGGGGGTGAGAGCGACGACGCTCTGCACGAACACACCGGGCAGGTGCACGTGGTCGGGGTGGATCTCGCCGACGTCGACGACCCGTTCCGCCTCGACGACGGTGTACCGGCCGGACATCGCGGCGGCCGGGTTGAAGTTGCGGGCGGCGGCGTGGAAGACGCAGTTGCCCGCCCGGTCGGCGATCGCGGCGCGGATGAGGGCGACGTCGGTGACGATCGACTCCTCCAGCACCATCTCCTTGCCGTGGAAGGTGCGCACCTCCTTGGGCGGGGACGCGAGGGCGACGGTGCCGTCCGCGTTGTACCGCCACGGGAGGCCGCCCTCGGAGACGAGCGTGCCGACGCCGGTGGGGGTGTAGAAGGCGCCCACGCCCGACCCGCCGGCCCGCAGCCGTTCCGCGAGCGTCCCTTGTGGAGTGAGCTCGACCGTCAGCTCACCCGCCAGGTACTGCCGGGCGAACTCCTTGTTCTCGCCGACGTACGACGCGACGACCCTGCTGATGCGGCGGGCTTCGAGCAGCAGGCCGAGGCCCGCGCCGTCGACACCGCAGTTGTTGGACACGATCGTCAGGTCGTCCGCGCCCTGTTCCAGCAACGCCTCGATGAGGAACCACGGGATGCCCGCGAGCCCGAACCCGCCGACCGCGACGCTCGCGCCCGGACGGATGCCCGCCACGGCCTCGGCCGCTCCGCCGACCACCTTGTCGAGGCTCATGAGTGGCTCTCCTTCGTGAGGTGGTCGACGAGCGCCGGCGTGACGACGTCCGGCCGTTCGGCGTTGGCGAGGTGGGCGGCGCCGGGCACGACGAGGAGCCGGCCGTCGCGGACGGACGTGGCGATGTGCTCGAGGTGCGGCGGCGGGGTGGCCGGGTCGTCGGCACCCGCGATCGCGAGGGTGGGCGCGGTGATCCGGTGCAGGTCGGCGCGCTGGTCCATGGCCGCGATGGCCTCGCAGCAGGCCGCGTAGCCCTCCGCGGGAGTCGCGGCCACCATGGCCTCCCAGCGTTCTCGATCGCGGTAGGCCGGGGTGAACCAGCGCTGGACCACTGCTTCGGCGACCGCGACCGTCCCTCGCGCACGGACGAGGGCCGCGCGGCCCGTCCAGTTCGATGCCGGTCCGAGGTGCGCGCTCGTGCACAGCACGGCGAGCCGGTCGACGCGGCCGGGGTCGCGGGCGGCGACGCGCAACGCCGTCATGCCACCGAGCGACAGACCGACCAGGTGGGCCTTCTCCACTCCCAGGCGGTCGAGCAGCGCGACGAGGTCGTCGGCGAGGGCGTCAAGGGTGGCCGGGCCGGGCAGGACGGGGGAACGGCCGTGGCCGCGGGTGTCGTAGCGGACGACGCGGAAGTGCTCCTCGAGCGCGGGGACGGTGGCGTCCCACATCTCCAGCGTCGAGCCGAGCGAGTTGGACAGCACGACGACCGGCCCGTCCGGCCTGCCGCCGACGACGTGGTGGACCTCGGCGACGCTCATCGGCGCACCGCCTCGAACACCGCGGCGAGACCCTGCCCGCCGCCGATGCACATCGTCTCCAGGCCGTACCGGCTGTCGCGGCGGCGCATCTCGTGCGCGAGCGTCGTGAGGATCCGGGCGCCGGTCGCGCCCACCGGGTGCCCGAGCGAGATGCCCGAACCGTTGGGGTTGAGCCGTTCGTCGGCGGGGTCGAGCTTCCACTCGCTCAGGCAGGCGAGGACCTGGGCCGCGAACGCCTCGTTGAGCTCGATCACGTCCATGTCGTCGAGGGTGAGCCCGGCGCGGGCCAGCGCGGCCGCCGAGGCGGACACGGGCCCGATGCCCATCACCTCCGGCCCGACACCGGTGACCGCCCACGACCTGAGCGCGAGCACGGGCCGCAGCCCTCGTTTCGCGGCCTCGTCCCGGGTGGTGACGACGCACAGCGCCGCGCCGTCGTTCTGGCCGCTGGCGTTGCCCGCCGTGACCGTGGACTCGGCGTCGAGCTTCAACCTCACCGGCCGCAGCGCGGCCAGGTCGTCGAGGGTCGTGTCCGGGCGAGGGTGCTCGTCGCGGCCGACGACGACGTCGGGCTTGCCGCGCCGTCCGGGCACGGTGACCGGCACGAGCTCGTCGGCGAACCGTCCTGCCTGGTCGGCGGCGCCCCAGCGCTGCTGGGACCGCACCGCCAGCTCGTCCTGGTCGGCGCGGGAGATGCCGTACTCGCGGCGCAGGTTCTCGGCCGTCTCCAGCATGCCGCCGGGCACCGGGTGGAACCGGCCGCCCGCCGTCTCCCTGGCCCGGTCGAGGCGGTCGAGCAGCTGCACGCCACCGCTGCGGACTCCCGTGCGCAGCCCGAGTGCGTAGTGCTCGACCTGCGACATCGACTCCGCGCCACCGGCGACGACGACGCTCGCCGCGCCGGTCGCGACCTGCCCCGCCGCGTAGAGCACGGCCTGCAGCCCGGAGCCGCAGCGCCGGTCGATCTGGAGACCGGGAACCCCGGTGCCGAGGCCCGCGTCGAGCGCCGCGACCCGGCCGATCGCCGGTGACTCGCCGTTCGGGTAGCTCTGGCCGAGCACGACGTCGTCGACATCGCCCTCCCGCAACCCCGTGCGGCGCACCAGCTCCGTGAGCACGGCGGTGGCGAGGTCGGCGGCGCTCAGCGAGGAGAGGGCCCCGCCGAACCGCCCGACCGGTGTCCGGAGGGGCTCGCAGATCACGACGTCGGTCATGTCCTCGACCCTAGGGCCGATCGGTCATATGCAGAAATACACATTTCGCGGTCAATGAGACTCTGCGAGTATCAATCGGTGGAGCTCCGTCATCTGCGCTACTTCGTCGCGGTCGCCGAGGAACGGCACTTCGGCCGCGCCGCCGAACGCCTGCACATGGCACAACCGCCCCTGTCGCAGCAGATCCAGCAGCTGGAGGCGGAGCTCGGCGTGATGTTGCTGCGCCGCACGACCCGCAAGGTCGAGCTCACCGACGCCGGAGCGGCCTACCTCGACCGCGCGCGAGCCGTGCTGGCCGCCGTGGACGACGCCGGTGCCGAGGCGAGGCGCGTGGCCGACGGACTGCAGGGCCGCCTGGTCGTCGGCTGCGTCGGCTCGGCCACCTACAGCCTGCTGCCCGCGTTCGCGCGGGCCCTGCGCGACGAACTGCCGGCCGTCGACTTCGTGTTCCGCGGCGAGATGCTGGCACCGGACCAGCTGGAGTCGCTGCTCGCCCGCCGCATCGACCTCGCGTTGTTGCGCCCACCGGTCGAGCACCCGGCGGTGCAGGTGCGGACGGTGCGCCACGACCGGTTCATCGTGGCCCTGCCCGAGGACCACCGGCTGGCACGACGACGCCGGTTGAAGATCGGCGACCTGCGCGACGAAGACCTGATCGTGCACGCCGCACGAGGCCGTTCCGTCATGCACGGCATCGTCACGGACCTGTGCCGCTCGGCCGGGTTCGAGCCCCGCATCCGTCACGAGGTCGAGGAGACCTCCACGCTCGTCACGTTCGTCGCATCCGGACTCGGCGTGGCCGTGGTGCCGCAACCGGTGGCGGAGCTGGGTGTGCCGGGCACGGTCTACCGGCCGCTGGCGGGAGAGCAGGGCGTCGACCTCATGGCCGCGGTGCGCGCGGACGACGAGTCGGCGGTTCTGGCCAGGGCACTCGGGCTGCTGGCGCGGGTGCGGTGAGCCGTCCGCGTCCCTGACCGCCCCAGGGGGCGAATCAGGCGGAGGTCAGGGGAGAACCCTGATGGAACCGGGTGCGATCGCGGGCAATCTGGATCTCGTCAGGGAAATCCGCAGATCGAGGAGAGACATGAGCGAATCCGGGCCCGAGTCCACCCGCACTGCCACCGATTCGGTGGTCGACGCCGTTCGCGGACTGGTCAGCGAGGGCTTCCGCCGTCACGTGGTCGTGCGTGACAGCAAGGACGAGGTGGTGCTGGAGGTGCCGATGGCTCTCGGGGTGGTCGCGGCGCTGGCCGCTCCGGTGGTCACCACGATCGGTGCCGGCGTCGCGCTGGCGGGCAGGTACGAGATCAAGCTGGAGGACCGCGGGTAAGCGGTACGGGGGAAATGCGGCGGCGCCCGGCGCCGCCGCCGTGATCGAATGCGCCGGTGAACGAGGACTGGGAGCAGCGGAACGAGGCACGGCGTGCCGAGGTGCTGGCACTGCCGGCCGTCGAGACCCGGCAGCACGCGCGGCTCCTGCCGCCGCTGCCCGGCGACGTGCTGGTGTCGGCGTCAGTGGGCCCGGCGGACGACGTCGTGGCGTTGTGGGCGTCGCCCGCGGACGTGGAGTCGCTGACGTCGGTGACGACGCAGCGGGGTGGGGCCACGTTCCCCGATCCCCAGGCGGCTCGGCCGGTTGCGGCGCGGGTGACGGTGCACATCGCGGACAGCGTCGTCACCACCCACCTCTCCGGCCTGCCGGTGGCTTTCCCCTCCGTGCAGTCGTTGCCCGAGGGCCGGGTCCTGGTCGTGGGCGCGCGTTGCCGGTGGCGGCCGAAGGGGCCGGACCGCAACGCGATCGTGTTCGACCACGAGGGCGTGGTCCTGGGCGAGCACACCTTCGGCGACGGCATCGAGCACGTCCAGGCGACCCGCCGCGGTGAGGTCTGGGTGGGGTACTTCGACGAGGGCGTCTACGGCAACTACGGCTGGGGCGAGGCCGGCAGCCCGTCTCCGCTGGGGGAGTCCGGGCTGACGCGGTTCTCCACCGCGTTCTCCCCGGACTGGAACTTCCCGGGCCTCGACGGGACGTGGGACGCGATCAGCGACTGCTACGCGCTCAACGTCGCCGACGACGAGACGACGTGGGCCTGCTACTACACCGACTTCCCGCTGGTGCGGATCCACAACGGCACCGTCACCGGTTGGCACAACGACGTCCAGGGAGCCAAGGCGATCGCCGCCGACGGTTCCCGTGTCGCGCTGTTCGGCGGCTACGGGCCCGATCGCGACCGGCTGGTCGTGGGGGAGCTGGGCGACGACCGGGTCCACGTGACCGGCGAGTACCGGCTCGTCGGGCCGGACGGGCAGCCGCTGCCGCGGTCGGCGCAGGTGGTCGGCCGCGGCGCCGACCTGCACGTGCTGGTGGACGGCGGCTGGTCGCGGATCGCCCTGGAGGACATGGCCTGAGCGGTGCTCAGAGCGGGAAGCGACCGGTGCGCCAGTGCCAGTGGCGGCCCGCTCGCAGGTGGTCGACGACCGCGCGCTGCAGCGCCGTGCGCCGCGGCAGCCGGTCGAGCGGCGTGGTGAGGGTGCGGAAGACGAACCGCAGCACCTCCACGTCGCCGTCGGGCACGTCCTGCTCCACGTGGGGCTCGAGCTCGAACCGCTGCTGGAACCGGGCGATGTTGGAGTCCGCGGGCAGGTGCTCCAGCAGTTGCGGGTCGAGCAGCCACGAGCCGCAGGAGAACGCCGTGTACCGCTCGCCGGGGAAGTGCCGCGGGAAGAACGCGCGGGCCTCGTCGAGCGACACGTCGACGGCCGCCGGTGCCAGCGGCCCCGCGTCGGCGACGTGCAGGGCGATGGTGCCCTCACCGCGCTGGTGCTGCAGGCGGCCGAGCTCGTAGACACCTCCCCGCGCGTGCAACGTCAGCCAGCTCTGCATGACCGGCCAGCCCTCCCCGCGCATCCGCCGGTCGACCGCGAGGTTGCGGCCCAGGTCCGCGAGGGTCGCCCGCGACACGGCCTCGGAGATGCCGTGCTCACCGTGGTACCTCGTGACCACCCCGACCAACGCCAGGTACGCGTACACGTAGAGATGCCGCCAGGCGGGACCCCGTTCGCGTGGCAGCTCGGGACCGGGCGAGAGCCACTCGAAGCCACCGAGGTCCGCGGCCACCAGGGCGATCGAGCGGTCCAGCAACCACCGCAGCTCCGGAGTCCACAGCGCGGAACCGGCGTCGGGCCAGCCCGCCATGATCTCGGCGGCGTCGTCCGGCGGCACCGCGAGCCGGTCGAGCAGCGCTGGTGCGTCCGTCCTGGCGGGCAGGGGAGCGGACGGCAGGGCACCGGCGAGCCGGTGCACGCGTTCGATCTCCTCGGCGGGAACTCCGAGCCGGGCCGCGGTGTCCTCCAGGTCCACGCACACGACCCTACAGCGGCAGGTGCCGGAAGTGACCAGGGCGATCGGCCGGTTCTCGACCACTCCATCCACTGTGGACGGACGCGGGAACCGCCGGTCGGCCGCGCGGTGGCAGACCGTGCCGGTGGACTCGCCGTGGACGACGATCGGCGGTCGTCCAGCGGCTGCGACGTGCGCCGCGGACACGGGCGCCTAAGCTGGCGATCATGACTGAGCACCGGTGGGGCGCCGACGACCTTCCTGACCTGACCGGTCGTACCGTCGTGGTCACCGGTGCGGCGAGCGGGGTGGGCCGGGGAACGGCGACCGCCTTCGCCGCCGCCGGGGCGCGCACGGTGCTCGCGGTGCGCGACGTCGCCGCCGGTGAGCGGGCCGCGGCCGCCATGCCCGGCCAGACCGAGGTCCGCGAGCTGGACCTGGCGAACCTGGCGTCGGTGCGCGCGTTCGCCGAGGCCTGGCAGGGCGGGATCGACGTCCTCGTCAACAACGCCGGGGTGGCGATGACCCCGCACGGCCACACGGCGGACGGGTTCGAGCTGCAGTTCGGCACCAACCACCTCGGCCATTTCGCGCTGACCAACCTGCTGCTGCCGTCGATCACCGACCGCGTGGTGACGGTCGCGTCCGGCGCGCACAAGGCGGGTGTGCTCGATCTCGACGACCTCGACTTCGCCCGTTCCGGCTACACCGCGGTGAAGGCCTACGGCCGGTCGAAGCTCGCGAACCTGTTGTTCACCCTCGAACTGGAGCGGCGCTGCCGCGAGGCCGGGTCGCCGGTGCGGGCGCTGTCGTCGCACCCCGGCTACACGGCGTCGAACCTGGGGACCAAGGGACGCAACAAGCATCTGGTCAAGCTCGTGCACGTGGCAGGGCGCTATCTCGCGCAGACCGAACTGCAGGGCGCGCTGCCGTCGTTGTACGCGGCGACCCAGGACCTGCCGGGCGCCAGCTACGTCGGTCCGGACGGGCGGTTCGAGCTGCACGGCCACCCGGCGCTGGTCGGCCGGTCGGCGGCGGCCAGCGACCCGGTGATGGCGCGGCGGTTGTGGGAGGCGTCGGAGCGGCTGACCGGGGTGAGCTTCCCTCTGGCCGCCCAGCCCTGATCCCGCGCGGTCACGGAGTCCACTTTGGACTTGAACCTCGGTGAGCGTGTCGTCCCACGACGTGCCGCGCGAGAGCCGTTCTGGCCGAATACCCCGATGCGGAACGCCGGAGCCGGACCTCTCGGAGGCCAGGCTCTCGCACGCCGGATGTCGTCGCGTGGTCGTCGAAGCGGTGCGGCGACTGGTCGCACCCTGATCCGGGTGCCCGTCACCTGCGGTGGCGGATCCCGGCGTAGGCGAGCGTGAGACCACCGAACGCGAGGGAGAGGCCGGCCCACCCGCGCTGGTTGACGGCCACCACCGAGTCGTACTGCTCCCGCGTGAGCTCGCGGACGACGCCGTTCCTCGTCTCCTGGTACTTGCCGTCCCGCTCCTCGAAGTCGCCCGCGGTGCTGTTGGTCACCAGCGGGTAGGCGAAGAGGAAGACGCCACCGAAGAACGCGATCACCGCCACCGCGATCGACCACGCCGGCAGTGTCGGTTTCTCGAAGTTGAACCCGCCCCTCATCAGCGCCAGCACCGCGAACATCAGGGCCACGGAGATCACCGTCAGCACGAGGTTCGCCGATCTGGGCAACAGCGCGCTGCCGGTGACGAGTCCGGAGAGGATGACGATGGTATCGAGGGCGATCACGACGAGTGAGGCCCACTGCAGCGGTACCAGTCTCATGCACGAGGACAGTAGGGCCGGCAGAACGGTTCGAGGGGCGGTCGCGGCGATCTTGGTGCGAATGCCCGTGATGTTGCTCTGAGCGCGCCGCTCGCCGGGGCACGACGGGATTCCCTTGGCAGTCCGCGAAATGCGTTCTGGCAAATCGCCGATTTACCAGTGTGCAACGGTTTCACGCGTTCCAAACGTGATCTTCGTGCCTATACCGCGGCCGGGGAATGCAGAAGCCTGCGCGAGTAGGACGATCCTCGGGGCCTGAGTGGCGAATCTGTGGGGGACACAGGCGATCCACTTCGGGAGAGAGCGATGATCGAGGTCGTGGACCTCACCAAGCGGCACGGTCCGAAGGTTGCGGTGGAAGCGCTCTCCTTCAGCATCGCACCGGGCACCGTCACCGGGTTCCTCGGTCCGAACGGCGCGGGCAAGACCACGACCACGCGGATGCTCGTCGGTCTCGCCTCGCCGACGTCGGGCCTCACGAGGGTCAACGGCAAGCCCTACCGCGCCCCGCTGCGGGAGATCGGGGTGCTGCTCGAAGCCTGTGCGGTCCACCCCGTCCGCTCCGCCCGTGACCACCTGCTCGCCCTCGGCGCCACGCACGGCATTTCCGCCAGGCGGGTCGGCGAGGTGCTGGAGGTCGTGGGACTCGCGGAGGTGGTCTGCCTGGTCACCGCGTCCTGCTCGGCCTGGCGACGAAGTGGGGACTCTTCCACTACCGGTGGGTCGCCGTGAAGCTGGTCCTCAACGTCGTGGCGTGCGCGTTGCTGCTGGCGTTCCTCGGCCCGATCCGCGAGCTGTCCTCGGGTGAACAACCGTTGCAGGACATGTGGTTCGTCGCGTTCCTCGCCATCAGCGCCCTGGTGCTGCTGAGCTTCGCGATGGTGCTCTCGGTCTTCAAGCCGTGGGGTCGCGTCCGCGGGCAGTGAGGCGGCGTTGACAGGCTTGGCTAATCCGGTTAGCTTTTAGCTAATCGGATTAGCTTTGCTTCGGAGGACGGCATGACGGAGTACCTGACGATCGCCGGGAACACCCTGGCCTACGACGTGACCGGCGAAGGTCCCCTCGTCGTGCTGGCCCACGGCATCGGTGACAGCCGCCACTCGTACCGCTTCCTCGCCCCGGCGCTGGCGGCGCAGGGCTACCGGGTGGCGAACGTCGACATCCGCGGCTGCGGTGACTCCAGCACCGGCTGGGACGGCTACAGCCGCACGGACATCGCCGGGGACCTGGTGGCCGTGATCCGCCACCTCGGCGGCCCGGCCGTGATCATCGGACAGTCGATCAGCGGTGGCGCGGCGACCATCGCGGCCGCCACCGCGCCCGACGTGGTCGCGGGCGTCATCGAGCTCGCGCCGTTCACCCGCGCGCAGTCGTTCGACATCGGCGGGCTGATGCGCGTGGCCCGGTTCCGCGCCGGCTACACCCAGCTCGCGAAGGTGATGATCGGGGGAAGCCTGCCGAGCTGGAAGAAGTACCTCGACATCGCGATGCCGACGAAGCCCGCGGACTGGGACGCGGAGCTCGCGCGCATCGAGTCGAAGCTGACCGAGCCCGGCCGGATGAAGGTCCTGCAGGCCATGTGCAAGACCAGCCCCGCCGACGCCGGCGCGCACCTGCCCGACGTCACCTGCCCGGTCCTGGTCGTCGTCGGCACCGCCGACCCCGACTGGGCCGACCCGCGTGCCGAGGGGGAGAGGGTCCTCGCCGACCTGCCTCCGGGACGCGGTGAGCTCGCGGTCGTCGAAGGTGCCGGGCACTACCCGCACACGCAGACCCCCGACGAGGTCCTCGCACTCGCGCTGCCGTTCCTGGCCAGGACCCTGACGCGTGCCTAGTGGTGTGACTCGGAACGTCGGCGAGGTGATCCACGCTCAGCAGGGCACCTCGCGGCACCACCCCCACGCCCCCGTACAACCAGCACGAAGACGTGGGGCCGACACCACGATGCACCCGTCTGACCGCGAATTCCCCCGGCAACGTTCCGAGCCACACCACTGGCGAGCGGCGGCCAGGAGGCCTGAGATGATCGAACCCGCACGTCCCCCGGTACCCGGCGAAGTGGTGTTCCTGATGCTGACCTCCCGCAACGGCGGCCACCGTGCCTAGGGCGGGTCTCGTTCCGGCCACCGTCATCGCGGCCGGCGCGGAGCTCGCCGACGAGGTCGGCTTCGCGGCGCTGACCATGGGCCTGCTCGCCGAGCGGCTCGACGTGCGGCCCCCGTCGCTCTACCGGCACGTCGAGTCCCTGGACGCGCTGCGCCGGGGCATCGCCCTGCAGGCCAAGCGCGAACTGGGCGGCACGGCGGCCCGGGCGGCCGTCGGCAAGGCGGGCGCGGCCGCGATCCACGCGTTCGCCGACGCGTACCGCCGCTGGGTCCTCGACCACCCCGGCCGCTACGTGGCGTCCCTGCGCGCACCTGCGCCCGACGACGAGGAGGACCGACGAGTCAGCGACGAGTCGTTGCGCGCCCTTCTCGACATCCTCGCCGGTCTCGGGTTCCACGACGACGAAGCGATCGACGCGGCTCGTGCGCTGCGCTCGGCGGTGCACGGTTTCGCGAGCCTCGAGAGCGCGGGCGGGTTCGGCCTGCCCCGCGACGTCGACCGCAGCTACCGCGTGCTCGTCGAGTCCGTCATCGCGGGCCTGCTGCACACCCGGTCGAACGCCGCGACCTGACCTGGGGCGTTCGCGCTGTCGTGCAGCGGCCTCCGGCGCCGGTTAGCGTGATCCGGTGCCCATGACGTCGGCTTCGCGGTCAGCGGTTCGCAGGCCGATCAAGGTCTTACCCGGTTTCGCCTGGGCCTGCGGCCTCGTCGTCGTGGTCGCCCAGATCGTCTACTCGATGACCGACCCGGACGCGCGGCTGCCGACGACGCTGCTGTCCGTGGCCGCCTTCGCGGTGGCGTCGGTGTGCGACGCGGCGGTCCGGTTCGGCGGGGCGGCCGCGGGCGCGCTCGTCGTGGTCGCCGGGGGAGGCGGGCTGCTCGCCGAGACGGTCGGCGTCCACACGGGGTTCCCGTTCGGCCAGTACGACTACGCGGGCACGCTGGGGCCCTCGCTGTGGACCGTGCCGCTGGTGGTGCCCCTGGCCTGGGTGATGATGTGCTGGCCCGCGCTGCTCGTCGGCCGCGCCCTCACCCGGCGGTGGCGCGACGGCGGCCCGGCCTGGCTCGTCGTCGGGTTCGGCGCGTGGGCCCTGGTGAGCTGGGACGTGTTCCTGGACCCGCAGATGGTCGACGCCGGTCACTGGGTGTGGGCGCATCCCGAGCCCGCGTTGCCCGGCGTTCCCGGCGTGCCGCTGACCAACTTCGCCGGGTGGATCCTCGTCGCCACGCTGATGGTGGCCGCACTGCACCGGCTGGTGGGACGTTCGGAGCGTGAGCTGGACCTGCGCCTGGGACCCGCTCCGGTGCTCTACCTGTGGACCTTCGGCTCGTCGGTGTGGGCGCACGCCGCGTTCTTCGGACGCCCGTCCGGCGCGCTCGTCGGCGGTCTGCTGATGGGAGTCGTCGCCGTGCCGTTCGCGGTCGAGGTCTGGCGGGCTCATCGGTGAAGCCGTGGGTCACGGCCGCCGTGCGCGGTGCCGCAGTCGGTTCCGTCGTCTCGATGCTGCACGTGCTGGTCAACGCGCGGTTGATGAGAGTCCCGCCGGCTGATCCGCCGGAGTGCGGCGAACCGGTGTCGGTGCTGGTCCCCGCACGGGACGAGGCGCACCGCATCGCCCCGACCATCCGGTCCCTGCTCGACCAGCGGGGAGTGCCCGGCCTGGAGATCATCGTCCTCGACGACGGGTCGACGGACGGCACCGCCGACGAGGTCCTCTCGGTCGCCGCTGGGGACGTCCGGCTCCGCGTCGTCACCGGAGAACCGCCACCACCGGACCTTCCCGGCAAGCCGCACGCGTGCGCACAGCTGGCCTCCTTGGCTCGGGGCCGGGTTCTCGTGTTCGTCGACGCCGACGTGGTGCTCGAACCTCATGCCGTGGCCGCCGCGATCGCCCTGCTGCGCGACACCCGGCTCGACGCCGTGTCGCCGTTTCCCCGCCAGCTCGCGGACGACGCGGCAACCCGCCTGGTCCAGCCGTTGCTGCAGTGGTCGTGGCTCACCTTCCTGCCGCTGCGCCTCGCCGAGCGTTCGCCGCGACCGTCGTTGTCCGCGGCCAACGGCCAGTTCCTCGTCGTGGACACCGACGCCTACCATCGGTGCGGAGGCTTCGAGGGGGTGGCCACGGCGGTGCTCGACGACCTCGCGCTGATGCGGGCGATCAAGCGCGGCGGCGGTCGCGGTGTCGTGGCCGACGGCAGCTCGGTCGCGGCCTGCCGGATGTACGACGGGTGGGCGGAGCTGCGGGACGGCTACGAGAAGTCCTTGTGGTCCGCGACGGGCGGTCCCGTTCCGGCGGTCGCGTTGGCGGGCGTGCTCGGCTGGCTGTTCGTGCTGCCACCTCTGGCGGCACTGGCGGGCTCGCGGGCAGGAGCCGTCGGTTACCTCGCCGGTGTCCTCGGTCGTGCGGTGGCAGCGCGGCGCACGGGTGGCCGGGTGTGGCCGGACGCGCTGGCCCATCCGATCTCGGTGGTGGCCCTGGTGACCCTGATCGCGCGGTCGTGGTGGTCGCGGTGGAAGGGCCGTCTGCACTGGAAGGGACGATCGTTGCGGGGAAGCAGCTGACGTGGCACGAGTGGCAGTGATCGGTGCGGGCATGGGCGGGCTGGCCGTCACCGCGCGGCTGGCGGCGGCCGGGCACACCGTGACCGTGTACGAACAGGCCGCGCAGCACGGCGGCAAGCTCGGCGTGCTGCGGCGGGACGGGTTCACCTTCGACACGGGCCCGTCGTTGCTGACGCTGCCGCAGGTCTACCGCGACCTCTTCGCCGAGACCGGCGCGCCGCTCGACGACGTCGTGGACGTCGTGCCGGTCGACCCCGTGTGCCGGTACCGGTTTCCCGACGGTTCGGCGCTCGACCTGCCGCACGCCGAACGCGACGTCGACGCCGCCATCGCCGCGGCGATGGGGCCGGGGGCCGCGCGTGACTGGCGTGCCGTCATGACCGACGCGGAACGGTTGTGGGACCTCGTCGGCGAATCCGTGCTGCAGAACCCGCTGGGTGGCGTGCGCGATCTGGTGCGCCGTTCGGCGAGCGTCCGCGACCTGATGGCGATCGCGCCGTGGCGCACCCTGCGCGCGGTCGGCGAACGTCGTTTGACGGACCCGCGTCTGCGCATGCTGCTCGACCGCTACGCCACCTACAGCGGCTCGGACCCCCGCCGCACCCCGGCGTTGATGACGGTGGTCCCGTTCATCGAGCAGCGGTTCGGCGGCTGGTACGTGCGGGGCGGGCTGCGCATGCTGGGCGAGGCGTTGTTCGAACGGTGTGTGCTGCTGGGAGCCGGGTTCCGGTTCGACACGAGGGTCGATGCGATCGAGACCCGCGCCGGTGGGGCGTCCGGCCTGGTGCTGCGGGACGGCGAACGGGTGGAGGCGGACGTCGTCGTGTCGGACGCCGACGCGGCCCAGCTCTACGGTGCGCTGCTGCCCGATCGCCGGGCGGGGCGGGCACGCAGGGCGTTGCGCAAGGTCGAGCCCTCGCTGTCCGGCTTCGTCCTGCTGCTGGCGTTGCGCGGCAGGACTCCGGACCCGGCGCACCACCGGGTGCTGTTCCCGGACGACTACGACGCCGAGTTCGACTCGATCTTCGGCGCGGACCCGCGCCCGGTGCCCGACCCCACCGTCTACGTCTGCCACCCCGCCGACCCCTCGGTGGCACCGGACGGCTCCGAGGCCTGGTTCGTGCTGGTGAACGCCCCGAGGCAGGGCCAGGTGGACTGGACGGCCCCCGGGCTCGCCGCGCGGTACGCCGACCAGGTCCTCGAAGTGATGGCGAAACGGGGCCTCGACGTGCGGGACCGCGTGCTGTGGCGGGAGATCCGCACACCGGCGGACTGGGAGCGCGACACCGGGTCCGTCGGGGGCGCGATCTACGGCACCTCGTCCAACGGGCCGCGCGCGGCACTCCTGCGGCCCGCCAACCGGTCACCCGTCCCCGGCCTCTTCCTGGTCGGGGGATCGGCTCATCCCGGTGGGGGACTGCCGCTGGTGGGGATGTCGGCGGCGATCGTCTCCCGGCTCGTCGGACCGGCCTGATCCCCGCCCGGCAGCGCCTGGCCGTGGAGTTCGTGCCGGATCCCCAGCACGAGCTGGCCGAACCCGGCCACCGCGCACACCGCCCACACGAGCGCGGAGACCGTGCCCCAGTCCCACCCGGTCCCCGGAGTGCCGCCGGGCGCCAGTCCCGCACCGGCGCAGGCGACGGCGGCGGCGATCATCCTGGTCGGACGTTCCGCGACGGTGATCGCGCCGGCCGACGTCATGCCCACGCTTTGCGCCTTGGCCCTGGCGTACTCGTGGAGCAGCAGCGCCACGCCGAGACCGGCGCACCACCACGCGGGGGCGTGCAGCGCGAACAGCACCAGCACGAGACACAGGTCGGAGAGCCGGTCGGCGACGGCGTCGATCACGGCACCCAGCGGCCGGGCCCGGCCCGTGCGCAGGGCGACCGCGCCGTCCAGCCCGTCGAGCACCCCGCAGCCGACGACCAGCACGAGTGCCAGCAACGGCCACCGTCCACCCGCGAACGCCGCGGCCACGGCGCCACCGGCGGCGACCACTCCGGCAACGGACAGCAGATCGGGGTGCACGCGGTCGAAGGGCCGCGCGATCGAGTGGATGAACCGCAACCAGCCGACGACCATCGGGCTGCCGGAGACGTCCGCGCCGTGCAGGCGCGACCAAGAGGCAACGGGGTCCACCTCGTCACCTGTCACGTCACCACCGTATGCGGATGGGTGGCATCACGCAGATCTGGGTAACTGGTGATCATGGGTGTGCTCCGAGCCGTGAGAGCGGACGTGGGAAGTTCGTTGCACGGCCGGGACCTCGTGCTGTGGGCCGCCGGGCTGACGTTCTACGCGGGACTCGGCCTGGTGCCGATGCTGCTGCTCGCGCTGCGCGGGGCGGCACTGCTGTTCGGACCGGAGTTCGTGCTCGACAGCGCCCGGCTCCTCGGCGGGTCGATGCCCGCGGCGCACGATCCCACCGCGGCGCTGGTGCGGCTGGCCGAGGCCGCGGTGCACTCCTCCTGGCTGGTGCTCGCCGCCGCGCTGATCCCCGCGACCCTGTACGGCGAGGGGCTGCGGCGCGGACTCGGCCAGGTGGCCGGCCGGCCCGTGTCGAAGTGGACGGGGCAGGCCGGACGCGTCGGGTTCCTGCCCGTGCTGGTCGTGTCACCGCTGCTGCTCGCGCTGCCGCTGCGGTTCACCACGGAGGTGGCGCCGCTGTACGAGGCCGGGGGCTGGTCCGCCGTGCTGGGGGTCGTGCTGTCGTTCCACCTCGACCTGGTCCCGGTGTGCGTTGCCATCGCCCTCGTGTTCGCGTTCGCGGGCCCGGTCGCGTTGTCGTTCAAGGCCGCGGTGCTGTCGGGGTTCGCCGTCGGCGCCGTGCTCACGGGCTTCCTGCACGGTTTCCTGCTGTTCCTCGCCATCCCGCTGGACTGGTCCGTCCCCTTCGGAGGCCTGCCGGCGGTCGGCACGGTCGCCGCGCTCGGGTTGTGGCTGTTCGGCCTGCACATCGTCCTGCTGCTCGGCTACCGCACGACGCTGAGCGTGTGTGACGTTCTAGCCGCCTCCGCATGAGAAACGCCTGCCGTTGTGCAGGCTCGCCGCGTCCCACCTACGGTCGGTTCAGGAAGTCCGCGACGGCCACCACGGTGTTGTCGCTGTGGGGATCAGGAGGGGCTGGCACGTGGACAAACTCCAGGTACCGGGGAAGTTCGACCGGGCCGCGCACGGGTACGACCTGCTCGTCGGTCTCAACCCCGGATACCACCAGGCGTTGCGCCGTTCCGCGCGGGCGCTCGGACTGCGGCCCGGCATGCGGGTGCTCGACCTCGGCTGCGGCACGGGTGCGTCCACCGCGGCGCTGGTCGTGGCCGCGCCGGGCGTCGAGATCGTCGCCGTGGACGCCTCGGCCGGGATGCTCGACCGCGCCCGGAGCAAGCGCTGGCCGGACCGGGTGCGGTTCGTGCACAGCCGCGCCGAGGACGTCGACGAGGGCCGGTTCGACGCCGTGTTCGCGGCCTACCTCGTGCGCAACGTGCCGGAACCGGATCCGTTGCTGCGCAAGCTGACGGACATGCTCACGCCGGGCGGACGGCTGGTGCTGCACGAGTACTCGGTCCGCGATTCGATGATCAGTACCGCGGTGTGGACGGCGTTGTGCGGAGTGATCGTGCCCGCCGGATGGCTCGCCACCGGCGACCGCTCGCTCTTCACCTACCTCTGGCGCAGCGTGCTGCGCTTCGACGGGGCCTCCGCGTTGCGCGACCGGTTGCGCCGCAACGGGTTCGTCGGCGTCAGCAGCTCACCGGCCCGCGGCCTGCAGCTCGGGGTCGTGCACACCTTCCTCGGCCACGCACCGGAACAGGAGCAACGGTGAAGGATCGCAAGGCGGTGCGGATCGCCGCGCCGGCAGGACGTGAGCGCTTCGGCGCCGACACCCCGCAGGTCGTCGTCGTGGGGGGCGGGATCGCCGGTCTGGCCGCGGCGACGCTGCTGTCCGAACGCGGCGCGCGGGTGGTGCTCTGCGAACGGGAGAACTACCTCGGCGGACGCGTGGGCGGCTGGCCGACGCGGCTCGCCGACGGCAGCGAGGTCACGATGACCCGCGGCTTCCACGCGTTCTTCCGCCAGTACTACAACCTGCGGTCGTTGCTGCGCCGGGTCGATCCGGGCGGACGCGCGCTGACCGGGCTGCCGGACTACCCGTTGCAGCAGGCGTCCGGTCACCGCGACTCGTTCGCGGGACTGCCGACGACGGCACCGTGGAACGCGCTCGCGTTCCTGCGCAACAGCCCGACGTTCCGGTGGCGTGACCTCCCGCAGGTCGACGGCCGCACGGCCATGTCGTTGTTCGACGTGTCCGTGCCGCGCGTCTACGAGGCCCTCGACGGCATCGACGCGGCGTCCTACCTGGAGCGCATCCGCTTTCCGCAGGCGGCGCACGCCCTCGCGTTCGAGGTGTTCTCCCGCAGCTTCTTCGCGCACCCCAGCGAGATGTCGGCCGCGGAGCTCGCGGTGATGTTCCACATCTACTTCCTCGGGTCCAACGAAGGCCTGCTGTTCGACGTGGCCGCGGACCCGTTCCCGCACGGTCTGTGGGGACCGCTCGGGCAGCACCTCGCCTCCCTGGGCGCGACGGTCTGCACGGGCACCTCGGTCGGATCCATCCGAGCCGGACAGGAGAAGCGCTTCTCGGTGGAGCTCGGCGGAGGCGCGATCGAGGCCGACGCGGTGGTGCTCGCCGCCGACGTCCGCGGTCTGCGCTCGCTCGTCGACGCTTCACCGTCACTCGGGGACGCCCAGTGGCGGGACCGCGTAGGTGAACTGCGCAACGCACCGCCGTTCCTGGTGTCGCGGTACTGGCTCGACCGGCCGGTGGACGCGGACAGGCCGGGCTTCCTGGGCACGAGCGGGCACGACCTGCTCGACAACATCAGCGTGCTCGACCACTACGAGCACGAGGCACGGGCGTGGGCCGCGCGCACCGGGGGCTCGGTGGTCGAGCTGCACGGCTACGCGCTGCCGTCCGATGTGGACGAACACGACGCGCGGGCGCGGTTGTGGCACCAGCTCACCGAGGTCTACCCGGAGACGAAACGGGCCGAGATCGTCGATGAGCGGCACGAGCTGCGCGACGACTGCCCGCTGTTCCCGGCAGGCGGGTACTCGCGGCGGCCGGGCGTGGGCACACCCGACGAGTTCCTCGTGCTCGCCGGGGACCACGTGCGCGTCGACCTGCCCGTCGCGTTGATGGAACGCGCCGCCACCACCGGGTTCACCGCGGCGAACCGCCTGCTGCGCCGGTGGGGCGTGGCCGGGACCGAGCTGTGGACCGTGCCGACCGAGGGGCGTGTGCCGTTGCTGCGCGCCGCCGCCCGCCGGGTGAGCAAGCCGGTCGGGCGGGCGTCCTGACCCAGCTCAGCCGGGGAAGCGGCCGCTCGACCTGAGGGCGTAGCGGCGTTCGGCGTAGGCGAGGTCGTCGCGCCACAACCGGACGGCCGCCCGGCGCATGAGCGGCCGCAGTGCGCCGGCGGCCCGCCTCGCGAACGCGAACCCCTCGCGGTCCGAGTGCGCGATGGTGGCCTCGACCACGACGGTGCGGCCGGGGCCGATCGGCGTCGCGTGGGTCTCGACGACGCTGCCGGTGCCCTCGCCCTCGACGATGTGCATCGCGACGGTGCGCGGCTCCGGGCAGGTGAACGCGGCGACCACCGGCACACCGACGCGGCCGGCCAGCCGGAACGTGACCTCGACCAGGAAGACGTCGTTCTCCTCGGTCGGGGTCTCCAGCACCTTCAGGTTGGCGAACGAGTAGGGGTGGAACCACGCGCCGTGCCACGGGTCGAGCCGGTTCGCGACGACGTCCTCGGGATCGCAGCGCCCCGCGAGCGCCACCACCGCGTCGATCGAGCCCGCCGGAGGGCGTTGCGGCAGCACGGGAGCGTCCAGCGGCTCCTCGCCGCCCGCCTCGTCGAGCCGCACCCAGACGAGCACGCCGTCGTCGTGCGCGGGGAAGGGCGTCCACGCGCCGAACCGCGTGCCGTCGAGCGCGAGCCCGTGCCAGCGGCAGATCAGCTTTCCCTCCGCCACCGCGCCGTCGCACAGCGGTGCTCCGAGGTGCGGGCACGACCCGGACCCCGCGAGCACCCGGCCCTGGGGCCCGCGCCAGAGCACGATCTCCCGTCCCGCGATGGTCCGTCCGCACACCTTGCCGCGCACGACGTCCGTGCTCGCGCCCGCGACGAACCAGTTGCCGGACGGCCGCGCCTCCGCGCGCTTGAGCGCCGCCGCGATCAACGCCGGTTTGGCGTCCTGCCACGTGGGCCGCTGCTCCTTCCACGGCGGGCTCGAGTACACCTTCAGCGGAATGTCGTCCCGCATCGTGTTCCCCTCGTCAGGCGGCACGGGCGAGCACCGCCCTGGCCAGCGCGGGCAGGGCGACGGCGAGCCGCCTGCCGTTGGACACGACGAGACGGCGTGAGAACACGTCGTAGTCCGCCTCCTCGATGAGGTCCAGAATCCTTCCGTAGAGCCGGTACGCGGTCATCACGCACGGCCGCGACCGCGGTGCGAGCATCGCGATGCCCGGCAACGCGCGGGTGTACACGTCACGCGCCCTGCCGACCTGATCGCGCAGAGCGGCCCGCACCTGCGGGTCGGTCCTGCTCGTCGCACGCGCGTGCAGGAGCTTCTCGCGGTCGACACCGAACGCGGCGAGCTCGTCGGCGGGCAGGTACACCCGTCCCCGGTCGATGTCCTCGCCGACGTCCCGGATGAAGTTGGTGAGCTGGAAGGCGACACCGAGAGCCGCGGCGGCGGGTTCCGCCTCCTCGCGCGGCACGCTCGTGCCGAGCACCGGCAGGACCTGCAACCCGATCACGGCGGCGGATCCGTGCACGTACCGTTCGAGATCGGCGAAGGTGGGGTACTCGGCGACGGTGAGATCCATCCGCATCGACGCCATGAAGTCGTGAAAGTGCCGGGCCGGGATGTCGTAGCGGCCCACGGTGTCGAGCAACGCGGTCAGGACCTGGTCGTCCGACGTGCCCTTCTCCAAGGCGTCGCGCAGCCTCAGCTCGACGGCGGACAGCTCGGCGTTCTTCTCGTCGAGTCCACTGTGGAGGTCGTCCACGATGTCGTCCACCCAGCGCGCGAACCCGTACAGGGCGTGCACGGCCGGGCGTTGCTCCGGGCTGAGCAGCCTCGTCGCCAGGAAGTAGGTGCGGCCGTGCTGCGCGTTGAGCTCGCGGCAGCGTCTGTACGCGTCGCGCAACGCCGGCGTGGTCACACCGGCTGCGTCCAGTTCGCGCTCTGCCGACATCAGGCGGTCCTCTCGGGGAAGTGTGCCTCCCACGCTAAGACTGCGCGTTGTCCTCCGCACAACGACCGCGTTCATCATGCAGATCCGATGCGTCCGTGTTCAGCTCGAAACGCCGAACTTATCCTGACACCGAGGGGGCGACGATGTCGCTGTTGACCAGCGTGGACGCTCGCGCGTTGCCTTTGGACGACTTCGGCCTGCTGCTGGACGACGCGCTGCGGGAGTTCCTGGCCGCGAAGCAGGGTGCCGAGGGGGAGCTCGGAGACGAGCTGCGCAGGCTGACGCTGGCCGGGGGCAAGAGGATCAGACCCACGTTCGCGTGGTGGGGCTGGCGGGCGGCGGGGGGTGCGCCGCGCGCGGACGCCGTCGTACGCGCACTGGTCGCGTTCGAACTGCTGCAGACCTGTGCGCTGACGCACGACGACGTGATGGACCGCTCGCCCACGCGGCGGGGCAAGCCCTCCGTGCACGAGGCGCTCGCGGCACGGCACCGGCGTGAACGCTGGGCGGGCAGCGCCCGCCAGTACGGTGACTCGGCGGCGATCCTGGTCGGCGACCTCGCGCTGGCCTGGGCCGACGACGCCCTGGTGACGGCCGGGCTGCCCGCGGACGCGCTGCAACGGGCCTGGCGGCCGTGGCAGGAGGTGCGCACGGAGATGATCGCCGGTCAGCACCTCGACCTGCAGGCCGTCGCCCGGCGCGAGGAGTCGCTGGAGCACGCCGTGCGGGTCGCCGCGCTGAAGACCGCCGCGTACACCGTGGAGCGTCCCCTGCACCTCGGTGCCGCCCTCGCCGGAGCGGACGACGACGTCGTGGCGTGCCTGCGCGAGTACGGCCACTCCGTCGGCATCGCGTTCCAGCTGCGGGACGACCTGATCGGGGTGTTCGGGGACCCGTCGGTCTGCGGGAAGCCGGTGGGCGAGGACCTGAGGGAGGGCAAGCGGACACCGCTCATGTCCATCGCGCTGTCCCGGGCCCAGGGAAGCCCTGGCGCGCAACGGCTCCTGCGCCGGTGCCTCACCGGCAGCGCGGTGAGCGACCGGACCGTCGACGACGTGCGCGCGTTGCTGGTCGACCTCGGCGCGGTCGCCGCGGTCGAGGAGCACATCGAGGTGCTCGCGGCCAAGGGGCTGGCGGCACTGGACCGAGTGGACCTCGACGAGCAGGCCCACGCCGAACTGGTCCGCCTCGCGGGCCGCGCCGTGACGAGGACGACCTGATGACGCGCACGGTGCGAGGCAGGACCGACCGGGTGGTCGTGGTCGGAGCCGGGCTCTCGGGGTTGTCGGCCGCGCTGCACCTGCGCGGCGCCGGCCACGAGGTGACGGTGCTCGAACGGCAGCCGCACCCCGGTGGGCTCGCGGGCAGGCTCGACGTGGCGGGCCACCGCATCGACACGGGACCGACCGTGCTCACCATGCCGGAGCTGCTCGACGAGGCCTTCGCGGCGGTGGGGGAGCGACGGGAGGACCACCTGGAGCTCCTGCCGCTGCACCCGGCCTACCGCGCGTCGTTCGCCGACGGGACCGCCCTCGACGTGCACACCGACGGCGAGCGGATGGAGCAGGCCGTCCGCGAGTTCGCGGGCGGCGAGGAGGCCCGCGGCTACCGCGACCTGCGGACGTGGCTCGGCAAGCTCTACGAGGTGGAGCGGGACAGGTTCATCGGCGCGAGCTTCGACTCCCCGCTCGACCTGGTGGGCCCCGACCTGGTGGCGCTGACCCGGCTCGGGGGCTTCGGTTCGCTCGACCGTGCCGTGGGGCGGTTCCTGCGGGACGAACGGCTGCGCCGGGTGTTCACGTTCCAGGCGCTGTACGCCGGTGTGGCGCCGCGAGACGCGTTGGCCGCCTACGCCGTCATCGCCTACATGGACACCGTGGCGGGCGTGTGGTTCCCGCGTGGCGGAATGCGTGCCGTGCCCCAGGCATTGGCCGATGCCGCGGCGCGCGCCGGTGTGCAGTTCGCCTACGGCGTGGAGGTCGACGACCTCGAACGCACGGGGAACCGGGTGACCGCTGTGCGGTCGACCGAGGCCCGTTTTCCTTGTGACGCGGTGGTTCTGGCCACCGGTCCCGCCCAGAGCTCCCGGCTCCTGCGAGGGAGACCGCGCCGGGTGAGGCCGTTGCGCTGGTCGCCGTCGGCCGTCGTCGTGCACCTCAGCGCCCGCCGTGTGGTGGACGACCTCGCCCACCACACGATCTCCTTCGGCGGGCAGTGGAACGGCACCTTCGACGAGATCATCCGGCGTGGACGTCTGATGAGCGACCCGTCGCTGCTGCTGACCACGCCGACGCTCACCGACCCCGCCCTCGCCCCCGAGGACCGTCACCTGCAGTACCTCCTGGCGCCCTGCCCGAACCTCGACGTCGCCCCGATCCGCTGGGACGTCGAGGCCGAGCGCTACGCGGAGGAGCTCATCGCGGAGATGACGGCGCGCAAGCTCGTCGTGGACGCCGAGCCGCTCGCCGTCGTGACCCCGGACGACTGGGCGCGCGACGGCCAGGCTGCGGGCACCCCGTTCTCGGCCGCGCACACCTTCGCCCAGACGGGCCCGTTCCGCCCGAGCAACCTGCCGTTCCGCGACGGCAACGTCGTGCTGGCGGGCAGCGGCACGACACCCGGCGTCGGGATCCCCCCGGTGCTGATCTCGGGAAGGCTGGCCGCGCAACGGCTCCGGCGGTGACCGGCGTCAGGTCCGGGACACCGCCTGGGGAGGCAGGGGGCGCTCGCTGGCGGCGACCTGGGTGATCTTGGCCGTCAGCGGCGTCAGCAGCCGTGACGTGAACACCTTGTCCACCAGGCGGCGCAGGCGCAGCCCGAGCCGCGTCTGCGGGTAGGCGAACGGCACGACCCAGCCCGGGAAGCCCTGCACGTCGTCCACGAGGGGCCGCATCCACTCCTCGTAGGCGGCGAGCCCGGCACCGTCCATCGAGGACGCCAGCACGTACCCGCTGATGAGTGCCAGCGACGCGCCGCCCCCGCCCATCGGGGTGACGCACCACGCGGCGTCCCCGGCGAGGCACACCCGTCCGCGGTGCCACGTGGGCATCCGGATCTGGGTGAGCTGGTCGACGTAGACGTCGTCGGACCGCTCGAGCCCGTCGAGGACGCGGTCGGTCTCCCAGCCCGCGCCGGCGAACCGGTCGCGGAAGCGGCTCAACGCCTCTCCGCGGTCGGCGACGTCCCCGGTGCAGGCGAGCATGGCGCGGGTCGTGCCGTGGTTGTCGGGCCGCAGGTGGACCTGCCGTCCTCCGGTCGTGGTGTACCAGCGCCACCGCGTGTCGTCGTCCGGCGTGCGGGGGATCGTGCCGAACGCCATGGCGATGCCGAGGTCACGCCGTCCGACGAGGTCGCCGAAGACCAGGTCGCGCGTGGCGGAGCGAACCCCTTCGGCGACGACCAGCAGGTCGGCGTTCCACGTCCGTCCGGACGCCGTGGTCACCGTGACGGCGTCGGCACCGTCCTCGACGCCGGAAATGGTGTCGCCGTAGAGGACTTCGACGCCCTCGGGCAGGTTCCGCAGGATCGTGCGGGCGAAGTCGCCGCGCAGGACCTCCAGTTCGGCCGTCGCCCCGTCCGGACCCGCCGAGGGAAGCTCCGCGAGCACCCGGCCGTCCGAGTCGACGAACACCGTGCCGGTCTCCGTGGTGTTCTGCTCCTTGACCGCCTCGAACAGCCCCATCCTGGTGAGCACTTCGCGCGCCGTGCCGCGCACGTCGACGTTCTGCCCGCCGTCGCGGAACGACGCCGCCCGCTCCAGCACGGTCACCTCCCAACCGGCCCGCCGCAGCCAGAACGCGGCCGAGAGCCCGGCGATGCTCGCACCGGAGATCACCGCGTGCCGTGTCGTCATGTGCAACCCCTCGCTTGGTAGCTTTGCAGCAAAGCTACTTCGGTGCGAAGGGGGTTGCATGACAGACGCGGACCCGCTGGTGGAGGCGTGGTCGTCCGCCCAGGTCGAGGTGATGCACGGCCTGCGCGACTGGGTCGTCGGGTTCACCGCGCTCACCCAGCACCTGGCCACCTGGATGCGGCTGCCCGCCTCCGACGCCAACGCGCTCGGCCAGATCATCTGGGCGGCCGAAGCCGACACGCCCCTCTCACCCGCCCGGCTCGCCCGCCAGATGGGCATGACGACCGGCGCCACCACGATCCTGCTCAACCGCCTGGAGACCGCCGGTCACCTGGTCCGCAGCCGCGAGAGCACGGACCGCCGCCGCGTGACCCTGCGCCCCACCCCGGCCTCGCGCGACCGGGCCCGCCGCTATCTCGCCGCCGCCGGCACCGAGATCGCCGGCGTCCTCCGCACAACGCCACCCGCCGAGCTCCGCACCGTCGCGGCGTTCCTGGGCAGGATCACCGCCGCCGCGACCGACGCCGACCGGAGGCTGTCCACAGTGGAGCAGAAAGTTGTGACGAGGGAGACGGTTGACACCCGTCCGCGCGGGGCATCCGGCGTTCGTAGCACCGGAAGCAGTCGTTGAGGGAGGACCACATGGGCACCGACGACAAGATCGACGCCAAGGCCGACCAGCTCAAGGGCAAGGTCAAGGAGGGCGTCGGCTCGGCGACCGACGACGAGCGTCTCGAGGCCGAGGGCAAGGGCGACCAGTCGAAGGGTCACCTGAAGGAAGCGGTCGAGAAGGTCAAGGACGCCTTCAAGTAGGACCGCCCCACAGACCTCACGCGATGAGCGTGCATCTCCGGATGCGCGCTCATCGCGTTTGTCGAACTCCCAGCACGACCGCCCGTGACCGATCACGGGCCGCACAGAAAGCCGGGACCTTGCAGATCCAGCACGTCGCGTCGCCTACGACCGCATTGCCAGAGCACGGGCTCTTCAGTCACCCGGACGAGGGATTCGCCGGGACCCAGCGTGCCTTCTCGGCCGCGGAGGTGGCGCAGTACCGCACGAACCTGTTCCACGAACCCGCTGTGGCGCCTCAGGGCGGCGGCGGTTTCGCCTGATCCGGTAGCCGCCGCGGAGTTACCCTGCGCGGGTGGAGCTCGCCGATCGGGATTCCGGGATCGACCTGACCGAGCTGCTGGCGGCGTTCTCGCTGACCACGGACCTCGGCCTGGGACAGCCGATGGAGCACGTCCTCCGGTCGTGGCGGATCGCGGACCGGCTCGCCGAGCGCACCGGCCTGCCCGAGGCCGAGCGGCGATCGCTGTTCTACGTCTCGATGCTCGCCTGGGTCGGCTGCATAGCGGACTCACCGGAGGTGGCCGCGTCGTTCGGGGACGACATCGCCTTCCGCGCGGACAGCTACGAGACCGACCTCGCCGGCCTGGCCGGGTTCGGGTTCTTCCTGCGCCGCACCGGTCGTGGCAGGCCCGCGTGGCACCGGCTCAAGGCGGCGGCGACGCTCGTGACGAGCGGCGGGCAGAACGTCCTGCAGGGCATGCAGTCCCATTGCGTGACGACCTCGGCGCTCGCGGAGCGGCTCGGGCTCGGCCAGGACGTGGTGGCGGCACTGCGCCAGTTCTTCACCCGGTGGGACGGCCGCGGTGTGCCGCGGGGCGTGGGGGGCACGGACGTCGTGCCGATCGTCCGGCTGTTGCACCTGGCCGACGTCGTCGAGGTGCGGCACCGCGTCGGTGGTGTAGACGGTGCGCTCGAGGTCGCGCGAGCACGGCGAGGCCGCCAGTTCGCGCCTGACGTGGTCGACGCGTTCGTCGCGCACGCCCCCGAAGTCCTGGACGACGCCGGTCCGGCGTCCCCGCGGTGGCGCCGTCCGCTGACCGAGGGCGAGCTGGACGCGGCGCTGGAGGCGCTGGCCGACTTCATCGACCTGCGGTGCGCGTCGCGGGCCGGGCACTCCCGTGGTGTCGCGGAGCTCGCGGGTGCGGCGGCCCGGTCGATGGGCCTGCCCCTGAACGACGTCATCGCCACCCGGCGCGCGGGACTGCTGCACGACATCGGCCTGCACGGCGTACCGGTGACAGTTCTGGACCATCCGGGACCGCTGTCGGCCACCGACTGGGAACGGGTCCGGCTGAGCTCGTACTACACCGAGCGCGTGCTCGCCCGTCCCGCCGCGCTCGCCCGGTTGGGCGCGATCGCGGCCACGGCCCACGAACGCATGGACGGCGGCGGCTACCACCGCGGGCTGTCCGGTGCCTCCGTGCCGATGACCGGGCGTGTGCTGGCCGCGGCGTGCGCGTACCGGGCGATGCTCGAACCCAGGGCGCACCGGGCGGCGTTGACGGACAAGCAGGCCGTGGGCGCGGTCCGGGACGCGATCCGGACCGGTGCGCTCGACGGGGACGCGGCCGAGGCCGTCCTCGCCGCGGCGGGCAACGGGGGCCGGCGGCGGGTGACGGGGCCGGCCGGGCTCACCCCGCGCGAGGTCGAGGTGCTGGTCCTGATCTCCCGGGGCGCGCAGACCGGTGAGGTCGCCGAGCGGCTCGGCATCTCCCGCAAGACGGCGGGCACGCACATCGAGCGGATCTACACCAAGACGGGGGCGTCGTCCCGGTCGACCGCGACGTTGTTCGCGCTGCGCAACGGCCTGCTCGACCCGCTCGATCTGTAGGGAGAACGCCCGACGACACGGCACGTTCCCGCTCCTAACGTCCTGTCTCCCGACGAACTCAAGGAGCGGACCATGCCGAACAAAGCCGTCGTCAGCCTGTCCACCGGACTCGAGGACCCGGAGAAGGTGACCGTCGCGTTCCTCGTCGCGGTGGGCGCCGCCGAGACCGGGCGCGAGACGCTCATGTTCCTGTCCAAGGAGGCCGTGCGGCTGTCGCTGACCGGCACCGCCGCAGGTGTCGCGTGCGACGGCTGCCCGCCGATCGCGGACCTGCTCAAGCGCTACGAGGCGGCGGGTGGCCGGTACTTCGTGTGCCCGCTCTGCTTCAACGCCAAGCAACTCGACGCAGACGCCCTCGTCCCCGGTGCGGAGCTGAACGGCACGGTCCCGATGTGGAACTGGATCGGCGACGAGCCCGCGACGACGTTCAGCTACTGACTCACGGCCGAAAAGCGTCGTCGCGCAGATCTCCGCTGTAGCGGCGGCGCTGGCCCGCCTGCTCGGTGCGCGGTCTCACGAACTGCGGCTGACGCGCGGGCTGGGGGCTCCGCGCGCCGGGCACGAACGGGGCGGGCGGGCGCGGCGGTTCCGGTGCGGGTCTGGCCGGCGGTCTCAGGTACCGCCGCAGCTCCTGCGTCGGCTTCTCGACCAACCGCCACGACAGCAGCCCGAACGCGTACGCGGCCGGCACCGCCAAGGCCATCAGCAGCCACGGGTCGCGCACCCCCGCCAGCACGAACAGCTGCTGCACCGGCATGCCCCAGATGTACATGCCGTAGCTGCCGTAGACCCACTCGTCGTACCCGGCGAGCCTGCGTGGCCAGTGATGCGCCCAGGTGACGGCGCCATAGCCCGCGGCCAGCGGCAGCAGGTAGCGCGCGGCGGGTTCCAGCGGCGGGGTGAAGTTCGTGATCAGGTACAGCGCGAACAGGCCGTACGCGACCAGCGGGAGGAACCGGATCCGGTCGCGGTAGGCGAAGAAGATCATGCCCAGCACGAACGGCACCATGTAGGTGACGAGCGGTGCCAGAGGCAGGCTGAGCAGGCCGCCGAAGACGCCGTTGTAGCCGACGCGCGCCTGGCCGAAACCGTCCAGCACGAGGAACACCGCCAGCAGCGGGAAGAGCGCGAGCCGGCCCTTGCCCAGGACGCCGACGAGTCCGGCGGCCAGCACGATCAGGTAGCCGGTGGTCTCCATCGGCAACGTCCAGATGGAACCGTTGACCGACCAGGAGTACGGGTTGTCCGCGAAGACGCCCGGCAGCGTGTGCTGCAGCGTGTACAGGCCCGCGTTGTTGACGACGTAGCCCCACGTCTCGTGGTCGCTCCAGTACTCGGCAGGGCTCAGCACCGTCACGAGAGGGCCGATCACGAACGCGCTGATCATCACGACCACGAGCAGCGGCGGCCAGATGCGCAGCGCCCGCTTGAGCAGGTAGCGCCACCACGAGGCGTCGCGGTGCCAGCTGTCCGCGATCTGGTAGCCGCTCATGGCGAAGAACGCCATCAGCGCGAAGTAGCCCGGCGAGAGGTTCCAGCTCTTCGGGAACATCCCGATCTCCGCCGGGTGGACCAGCGGGAAGCTGTGCTCGACGACGACCAGGGTGGCCCCGATCAGACGCAGCCAGGCGAAACCCGTCTCGATCTTCGCAAAGCGCTTCCCCTCGCCGAGCGGGCTTTCCGCCCGCCTCAACACCCCGCCCACGGAACTGCCCCGACCGGTGCCATAGGCCTAGAAGAGTATCGCGAGCGGCAATCGGTTCAGTGCCGGATCGGCCTTTCGTTTGAACCGACTGTTGTGGCAAGGCCCCGGACGGACGGCCCAGGGCCCTGCGCCGTTCAGCCGCCGTTCAGCGGGGAGACGGTGAAGGAGTAGTACGCCTTCGTCGACTCCGAGCGGTTCCCCGGCTCGGGCGGGAAGATCGCGTCGATGAACAGCCCGCCTCCGCAGTCCGGCTCGGAGAACATGTTCAGCACCGAGTTCTTCGTCCTGTTGGCCAGGTGGTCGGCCTTCTCCCCGAGCAGGCCGTGCACGTTGTAACACTTGCGCGGTTGCAGGTCGTGGATGGTCACGGGCACCGGCACGGTCGGTGCGGACCACGGGGCGCGATCAGCGGGCGGACAGTCGGCCGCCGCCACGCCGGACGTCGCCAGTACGAGTGCGATGGACGCGCCGAACACACCGGCGCCGGACAGGATCTTCATCAGCGAAACCCCCAAAAGTTCTGCCGACCTCCTTTCGGATGCTGTCAGAACGCCCGTTGCCGTGTGGTCCGAATGGCCGAAATTACGAACGGATAACTCCAACGTGATCGGACAGAATCCAACACAACCACTCGCCAAAGTGGTCAAATATGACCGAGGGTGACGAGTCGCTCACCCTCTAGTCATGCAGGGAGGTCCCTCGAACGGACGCCGCGGCGTTCGGTTCTGTTCGACGACAACAATTCGGTTGAGCCGATGAACCGCCCCGTACGTATCCCCGTTCATGCGCCGCACGAATGAGGAGAACGAATGACGCACCGCGTGACGGACAGACGGAAGTTCCGCCTGATCGCTTCGTTGTCGGCGGTCGCCGTGGTCGCCGCGGGCACCGCCACGGTAGCCCTCGCCGCCAAGAACGGTGAGCCCGCTCCGCTGAGCGCGTTCGTGCCCATCGAGCAGGTGGCCAAGAACGTCGTGGAGCCGAAGGTCGGCAAGAACGGCGCCGGCGGTGTGTTCACGGTCGACTGCGGCACGAACGAAGAGGGCAAGTTCAGCGCCGACAACCCGGTCGCCCAGCCGGGTCTGAAGCACGGTGCCCAGCACGTCCACGACTTCGTGGGCAACCTGTCGATCAGCGCGGAGTCCACGGACGAGAGCCTGCTCGACTCGGAGACGACCTGCCGCAACGGCGACAAGTCGTCCTACTTCTGGCCTGTGGTGCGGATCAACCCCCAGGCCAACCCCCAGTCCGTCGGGTCCAACCCTGACAAGATCAAGGAGAACGGCCCGGGAGAGGTCGCGTGCCCCGGCGTCGCGAACCGGCTGCCGGCCGTGTCGCAGCGGGTGCGCGACGAGATCATCCGGAACCTCCAGCAGCTCGCCCAGCAGCTCAGGGAGGCGAGCGACAAGGTCGCGCGCGCCCAGAACCCGGCTGACCCGAACTTCGTCAACAACACGATCCTGGGTCCGTTGCGCGGTCAGCGCGCCGCCACGCTCGACCGCATCGCGACCGCGCTGAGCCGGTCCGGCCGCAAGCCGAACCTGACCCCGCTCGCCGAGTGCGACGTGCGGTGGGGCCACGGCAACCACGGCGGCGGAGGCCACAACGGCCACGGCACGCAGAAGCCCCGCAAGTTCGCCGGCGAGGGCATCTTCCAGCAGGCCGAGCAGAACGACAACGAGCAGGAAGCGGCCCGTCAGCCCGGCGCCGACCAGGACGCCGCGACGCCGACGATCAAGTGCCCGTCGGTCCGTGAGGCGCTGCCGGGCGTGCCGGACCAGGCTCTCGACGAGGTGGACGACAACCTCAACCAGCTCGACAAGCAGATCGCCGAAGCCAACCAGCGCCTGGTGAAGACCAAGGGGCAGGGCGGGGCGAACTTCATCGACAACGCCATCCTCGGGCCGTTGAAGGACAAGCGGACCGCGACCCTCGACCGGATCGCGATCGCGATCGGCCGCAACGCCGAGAAGCCGCAGGGGCTGGAGCGCCTCGCGAAGTGCGGCCTCAACGAGGACGAGGGCGGCAACAACGGCAACGAGAACAACAACGGCGGCAACAACAACGGGAACAACGGGAACGGCAACAACAACGGTGGCAACAACAACGGCGGTGCCACGACCACCACGGCGCCGCCTGCGACCACCACCGTCGCCCCGCCGCCCCTCGCCGCCCCCACCGGCAAGAACCTGGAGCTCGTCGGCAACAACGGCAAGATCGTCCGCCCGGCCCAGGTGAAGATCGAGTACCGCGGCAACGCGACCAGCAAGGTCACGGGCATGCCGCAGTTCCTGAAGATGGTCACCGGTGACGCCAAGCCGACCAGCCGCGGCCCCGCCAACGCCCGCGCGACGTGGACCTGCAGCGGGTTCGAGGACCGCCTCTCGGACAAGTACGTGATCTGCCCGAACGGCAGCAAGGTCATGCGGGTGCACGACTTCCCGGGCTGCTGGGACGGCAAGAACGCCGACAGCGCGAACCACCGCGACCACGTCCGGTTCAACGACAAGCAGACCGGTGGGTGCCCGCAGGGCTTCAAGGCGATCCCGCAGCTGCGGATCAGCATCTCCTACAACATCGCCCGCGACACGCAGCAGAAGGGGCAGTACCAGCTCGACGCCTTCCCGGAGGAGGAGCACAACCCGTTCTCCGACCACAACGACTTCGCCAACGTCAACTCCGACCAGACGATGGCCAAGATCGTGAAGTGCGTGAACGACGGGCGGAAGTGCTCCTGACCGTCGCCTGATCCAATCCCTGGGTGGGGCCCTGCCGGAACGACTCCGGCGGGGCCTCACCTCTTCGCGTCGAGGGAGTCCTCCCGTGACGTGTCCGCCGGATTCGGGTCGAAGCTTTCGTCGATTCGACGAAACCGTTGCACCGCATCGACTTCCTGCTCCACAGTGCGAACCATGAGAATCGCGGCCACCGCGCTGGTCCTCGTCCTCACGGCCGGTCTTCCGAGTCCCGCTCAGGCGGCCGCGTGGGAGGACGTGATCACGCCGGGGTCCTTCGGCGGCTACGGCGCGCTGGAGTCGGAGTGGAACTACCGCTACCCGTGGGGCTCCGACCACAACGGCACCGCCCGCATGTACGCGAGCGCGACCGACCACAACCACGTGTCGCTGTCGGGCGGTGTGCTCACGGTGAAGGCGACGCGGATCTCCTGGGACGAGGGCAACAGCGGCGCCGACCCGCACCTGCCCATCCGCTACCACTCCGGCGCGATCCACGCGAAGGAGCACGTCGTGGTCACCGACCAGTTCCCCAACTGGGAGGTCAAGGGCGAGTTCCAGGCACCCTCCGCGCGGGGCACCTGGCCCGCCTTCTGGCTCACCGGCGTCACCAGCTGGCCGCCGGAGAGCGACATCCTCGAGTTCAAGGGGGACAACCGGAACTGGTTCAACACCTTCCGGACGTCCAGCGACGTGTCCAGCTCGATCGTCGGCGTGTCCTCGCCCGGTTCGTGGCACACCTACCGGGCGTGGATCACCAAGGTCAACGGCACGGACGTCGACATCCACTACTACCTCGACGGCAGGTGGATCGCGAAGCACACCGGCAGGAACTTCGCCGGCAAGCCGTTGTGGCTGATCCTCAACCTGCAGATGGAGGGCTCGTCGGGCAGCCCGGGGCCCACGGCCGAGACGGTCTACCGCGCCCGCAACGTCTACATCGGACGGACGCGGACGTAGCGCCCGTCAGCTGAGGAACTTGTCGAGGACCGCGTTGAACGCCGCCGGGTTCTCCAGGAACACGAAGTGCGAGCTGGCCTCGGTGGTGGGGAAGACGTGCAGCTCGGCGTCGGGAATCCGGTCGGCGATGTAGCGCTGCGAGTCAGGGCTGACGTGGCTGCCGTCGCAGCCCAGGACCAGGGCCGGGACGTCGATGCGGGGCAGCACGTCGCGCCAGTCCTGGGCGCAGTGGTCGAACAGCAGCGGCACCGCGGCGTACGCGGGAGTGGCGGTGATCTCCCGCGCGACGAACTCCCACACCTCGGGGGCGGTCTCGCCGGAGAACATCGACCGGACGAACGTCTCGCGGACCGTCGCGCCGTCCGGTCCGTGGAGGTCACCGTTGAGCGCGAGCAGCCCGCCCACGTCGAAGATCGCGCCCGACTCGGTCTGCTCGGCGGCCGACATCCACGGCACGGCGGCGACCGCGGCGGGCTGGTCGACGATCACCAGGCGCCGCAGCCGGGTGGTGCCGTGGGTGTCGATGTGGCTCCACAGCACGGAAGCGCCCATCGACCAGCCCAGCGCGTCGACCCGGTCGAGGCTCAGGTGGTCGAGCAGCCCGACGAAGTCCTGGGCCAGGCGGGCGATGCGGTACCCGTGGTGCGGCTTGTCCGACAGACCGTGCCCGCGCTGGTCGAGGGTGATCACCCGCCGGTCGCCGAGAGCGCCGAGCTGGTGGCGGAACATCGCCTGCGTCTGGCCCCAGCCGTGCAGCATCACCAGCGGGACCCCGCCGTCCGGGCCGCCGGAGTCCTGGTAGGTCAGCGTGACGCCGTCATTGGTGCGGAACGTGGGCATCGCGATCTCCTCGTCGAGTCGGCCCGGCTGCCGAGCAGTCTCGGACCGGCGCCGCCCGGACCACCACCGCCGGGCGACGAGAGTTCACCTCCCGGCGTGCTCCGATTGTCGAACCACATCGGCCAGGGTGAGCCCGACGTGCAGCACGAGCCGCGTCTGCCCGTCGGCCACCACGTCGAGGCCGGTCAGGTCCCGGAGCCTGCCGAGCCGGTAGTAGAGCGTCGTCCGGTGCACGTGCAGCCGCTCGGCGGCGAGCGGACCGTTGCCCGCCGCGTCGAGGTAGGCACGCACGGTCTCGGTGAGCTGGCCGTCGGCGTCGGCCGCGCGCAGCCGGTGGACCTCGTCGGGCAGCACCGCCTCGGTCAGCGCGGCATCCGGGATGGACAGCAGCGGCCCGAGAACGCCCAGGTCGCGCCACGCCACGACCGGTCCGCGCACGCCCAGCGCCGCCGCCCGCCGCGCGAGAACGGCCTGCCGCAACGACGTGCCGGCGTGGTGCAGGCCCGGCCCGGTGCCGCCGATGCCCGCGACACAGTGGAAGTGGCCGAGGGCGAACTCGTGGACGCGGTCGAGCACGCCGCTGATCCGCGACGTCGGAGGCTCGGCCGGCTCCGGCGAGCCCAGCAGCAGCACGGCGCCGTCACCGGTCACCGAGACCAGCTGATCGGCCGCCTGCCCGGACACCGCGTGCCGCAGCGCGACCTCGATGTGCGAGGTCGTCGTGGTGCGGGCACCGGCGACCGCGATCTCGACCGCCGTGACCAGCGCGAACCGGCCGGCACGCCCGCTCGAGTGCAGCGTCCGCGCGGCGGCCCGCCGGGCGGACGGGTCGGTGCCGACGAGGTCCAGCACGAGCTGGTCGGTCCCGGTCGACTCCGCCCGGCCGGCCTCGGTGTGCAGCACCAGCGCCAGTTCCCGGGCGACCTCGTTGACCCGCCCGAGCTCCGCCGTGGTCATGGACTGGTCGGCGTCCATCACCATCAGCAGGCCGAGCAGCGCGCCCTCCCAGCGGACCGGCACGCAGACCCTGGCGTGCATGCCGATCGCGTCGTTGGCGGGGATCAGCCCCGCTCTCGTCCAGGCCGACACCCCTTGCGCGAGAACGTGCCCGCGGGCGGCGGGCTCGGCGACGTGGTCGAGCACGGCCCGGATGCGCACCGGGTCCGCGTCGCCGTAGTGCGGGCTCGCGTAGAGCATCTGCATGGTGGGGTCGTTCACCACGACCGACCGCGACAGCTCGGTGGCGAGCCCGTCGATCGGCGCGGACACGGCCGTGCTGGTCATGCCCCGGATTCTACAATCGGAGCACTCGGGGAGGGCCTTTCTCGTCGGCGGACGGTGGGCCGCGGGCACGGGCCGGCGTCATCGTGGGCCGATGAGCGAACAGGAGCTGGACGGCCGTGTGGTCCTCGTCTTCGGAGCGGGCTCCAGCGGCCCGGGCCTGAGCAACGGCGAGGCCGCCGCCCTGGCCTACGCCCGTGCGGGCGCGCGGGTCGCCACCGTGGACCGCGATCCCGCCGAGGCCGCCCGCGTCGCGAAGGAGATCACCGCCGCCGGGGGCACCGCGCTCGCCGTCACCGCCGACGTCACGGTGGAGGCCGACGTCGCCGCCGCCGTCGAGCGGGTGGTGACGGCCATGGGGCCACCGCACGTGCTGCACAACAACGTCGGCGCGTCGATTCTCGGCGACCTCACCACCGTCGACCTCGCCACCTGGAACCACGGCATCGCGGTCAACCTGACCAGCGCCTACCTCACCTGCCGGTACACGGTCCCGCACATGCTCGGGGCCGGCCGGGGCGCCATCGTCAACGTGTCGTCGCTGGCCGCGATCCGCGACACCGGCTACGTCTACCCGGTGTACAGCGCGGCCAAGGCGGGCCTGAACCAGCTGACCGTCTCGCTCGCGCTGGCCCACGCCCGCGACGGCCTCCGCGCCAACGCCGTGCTGCCCGGCCTGATCGACACCCCGATGGCTGCGGGCCAGGTCACCACCGACGCGGCCGCCCGCCACGCGGCGAGCCCGACCGGCCGGATGGGCTCGCCGCACGACGTCGCGAACGCCGCGGTGTTCCTGGCCTCCGACCGCGCCGCCTACGTCAACGGCGTCTGCCTCCCCGTCGACGGCGGCCTCTTCGCCAGGTCCACGTGACAGCTCAGAGATCGAGCACGAGACGCTCCGAGCGCGACCGCGACACGCAGATCATCATCACGTCACCGCACTCCTGTTCCTCCGCTGTGAGAACGGAGTCGCGGTGGTCGGGGACGCCGTCCAGCACGATCGCCTCGCAGGTGCCGCACGTGCCCTCCCGGCAGGACGACAGCACGGACACGCGCTGTTCCTCGAGCACGTCCAGCACGGACTTCTCCGCCGGCACGCGCACGACGACGCCCGTGCGCGCCAGCTCGACGTCGAACTCCGCCGGGACGTCCTGCGACACAACGGCTTTCGGTGAGAACCGTTCGACGCGCAGTGTGCCGGGAGGCCACGCCGCGCAGTGCTGTTCGACCGCGAGCAGCAGGGTCTCCGGTCCGCAGCAGTACACCGCGGTCTCCGGTGAGGGCCTGCCCAGCAACGCCTCCAGGTCCAGCTGCCCGTACTCGTCCTGAGGGCGGATCTCCACGTTGCCCCGCCGCTCCAGTTCCGCGCGGAAGGCCATGGAGGACCGCGTCCTGCCGCCGTAGGCGAGGCGCCACTCGTGTCCCGCCGCCTCCACCTGCGCGACCATCGGCAGGATCGGGGTGATCCCGATGCCGCCCGCGATGAACAGGTAGCGCTTCGCCTCGACGAGCTCGAAGTGGTTGCGCGGCGCGCTCACCTCGACGAGGTCCCCGGCGGTCAGCACGTCGTGCAGGTGCCGCGATCCGCCGCGTCCCCCCGGTTCGCGCAGCACCGCCACCTGGAACGCCGAGGTGTCGGCCGGATTCCCGCACAGCGAGTACTGGCGGACGAGACCCCCGCCCAGTTCCAGGTCCACGTGCGCGCCGGGCGTCCACGCGGGCAGCGAACCACCGTCCGGGTCCTTGAACGTGAGCAGCACGACGCCGTCGGCGACCGGTTCCTTCCTGTCCAGCAGCAGTTTCACGGCGCGTGCCCCTCCGGGTGGCCGAGCAGCCACTCCCACAGCTCGACGGGGTCCTCGAACTCGCGCTCCGCGGCGCAGTGGCACGTCGCGTGGAGCCGGTCGGTGCCCGGCACCCAGTGGATGCGGAACACCCGGCCGGTGGTCACTTCTCGCACAGCCGGGCCAGCACGCGACGGGCCGCGAGCCCACCGGTGTCGATGTTGATGGACAGCTCCTGGTAGCCCTCGGGTTCGTTCGCGATGACCTGTTCGAGAACGTTCAACGCCACGACGTCCTGCATGACGACCGTGCGGTTGCTGTCCGCGAGGAACATCGAGACCTCCTCGTCGCCGAGCGCGAAGTCCCTTGCCACGGCCCAGAAGTCGTGCGTCGTGGTCTCGGTCTCCGGCGTGATCGCGTAGACGACCTCGACGTGGAACGCGTCGGGGTCGGTCCCGTCGGCGCGGGGCACCGACCCGACCGGCGCGATGCGGCTGTGCAGCGTGTACAGGCACGGCGGCGTGTACTCGATGTCCTGCCAGCGCGCGATCCTGCCCTGCAGGCCGGTCGACTTGGCGTAGAACGGCGGGCACTCCGCGTCGTCCATGCGGCGGGACACGGAGATGATCCCGGCGTCCTCGTCGACCTCGGTGTTGATCGGGGTCGACGCGACCTCCGGCGTCCCGATGTACCCGCCGTGCAGGTAGGTCTCGTGCGAGAGGTCCAGCAGGTTGTCGACGAGCAGGCCGTACCTGGCGTTCAACGGTTCCATGCCGCAGACGGTCGTGTAGCCGGGGTCGACGAGCCACGGCGCGCGGGGGATCCGTGCGGCGTCGGCGTTCGCCGGGTCGCCGATGAACACCCAGACGAACGAGTCCTGCTCCACGACCGGAAACGGCGTCAACCGCGCTGTGCGGGGGATGCGGGCTTGTCCCGGCACGGCGACGCACTTGCCGCCGGCGTCGTAGGTGAAGCCGTGGTAGCCGCAGACCACCTGGTCGTCGACGAGCCGGGAAGGGGGCTGCGACAGCGGGAACCGGCGGTGGACGCAGCGGTCGGGCATGGCCGTCACCGAGCCGTCGCGGGTGCGCCAGAACAGGATCGGCTCGCCGCAGACGGTGCGGGTGAACAGGTCGTGCGCGATCTCGGAGCCGTAGGCGGCGACGTACCACTGGTCACGCGGGAACCAGGACATCGGCACTCCTTTTCGTGGTGGGAGGCCACAGAGTGGAGGAGATCACCGCCCGAGCCGAAGCACGGTTTCCGGAAAATGGAAGGCTGGCCGGTCAGACAGCCAGTGCGCGGGAGATCGCCTGCGCGCACGTGCGCACCAGACCCGCGAGCCCGTGCGGGGTGGTGCTGCCGTGCCGCACGACCAGGGACACCGCCGCGACGACCTCGCCGGTGCCGCGGCGGATCGGCGCCCCGACGGACAGCGCGTCCATCGTGACCTGGCGGTCGCTGACCGAGTAGCCGTTCGACCGCACGGCGGCGAGCATCCTGCGCAGCTGCACGGGATCGGTGACGGTCTTCGCGGTGTGCGGTTCGATCGGCCCGCGGAGGACGTCCTCCTGCACCTCGGGTGACGCGTGCGCGAGCAGGACCAGGCCGACACCGGTGGAGGTCAGGGCCCAGCGGCCGCCGACGCGGGTGTGCACCGGCACCGACCCGAACCCGGCGATCCGTTCGACGAAGACGACCTCCGTGCCCTCCCTGACCGCGAGCTGCACGTTCTCCCTGGTGACCTGGCAGAGGTCCTCCAGGTAGGGCAGCGCGGTCTCGCGCAGGCCGGGCCCGCGCGGCGCGAGCGAACCGAGCTCCCACAACCGCAGGCCGACCTGGTAGAGGCCGTCGCGGTCGCGTTCGACCGCGCCCCACGCGACCAGTTCCTGCAGCAGCCGGTGGGCGGTCGACAGCGGTATCCCCGCGCGGCGGGCCAGGTCGCTCAGCGTCAGCGCGCGGTGCTCGGCGTCGAACGCGTCGAGCAACCGCAGCGCGCGGCCGATCACGGGTCCGGTGGGCCCTTTCGCCCGGCCCGTTCTCCGGTCGCTCATCGTGTCATCTTCCACTGTGGACCACCTCGCTGACCAGGCTGGACGCTCCGGTTCGCAGGCTCTGGTGAACTGCTCGGGCGGCGGGGGCGTATCCCTGGACAGGGAAACCGACCGAGGAGCACGGATGAACCCCGCCGCTCAGATCGCCTTCCGCGTCGCCGTCGCGTTCGTGGCGCTCGGACTGGGAGGTGCCTCGGTCGCCGCGCTCGTCGGCCTGGTGCTGTCCCACGTCGGTCCGGCGGGAGGGGCGAGCGTCTCGCTCTGCGCGAGAGACGCGGTCGTTCCGGCCGGTGGCAGGGACTACCTGGCGCAGAACAACGTCTGGGGTGCCGAGACGGCGCAGTGCGTCACCGTCGGGGACCAGTCGTTGCGGATCGAGAGCGCCGAGCACGACGTTCCGCCGCAGGGCGCGCCCGCCGCCAGCCCGTCGCTGGTCAGGGGATGCCACTGGCACGAGTGCACGGACGTCGGAGACCTGCCGGTCCAGGTGTCGGCGATGCCGCGCGTCACGAGCGACTGGGTCAGCAGCCAGGTCGACGCCGGGGTGTTCAACGCCGCCTACGTCGTGTGGTTCCACAGCGGGCCCGTCGCCGAGCGCACCCCGGACGGCGCCGAGCTGGTGATCTGGCTGCGCAGCCGGGGCGACGTCCGGCCCGGCGGGGTGCAGCTCGCGCGCGAGGTGCCGATCTCGGACGCGCGGTGGAACGTGTGGCTGGCACGGGACCAGGACCGGGTGCGGATCACCTACGAACGCGTCGGTGAGGTCACGGCCGTCAAGGGCCTCGACATCAGTGCGTTCACCGAGGACTCCGTCGGCCGCGGCCAGGTCTCGCGCGACTGGTACCTGGTCGCCGTCGAGGCCGGGTTCAACCTGTGGCGCGGGGGAGCGGGCAACGCCATCGAGGACTTCTCCGTCACGGTGGACGGGCAGAAGCCCCGCAAGGCGATCGGAGCTCCTGCCCCCGCGGCGTGTTTCGCGGCGCTGACCGTCGACGAGAGCTGGGACGGGGGGTTCCGCGCGGTCGTGGAGGTCGCCAACGTGGGGACCTCGCCGGTCGGGGGCTGGGTGCTCGACTGGACGTTCCCGGACGGTCAGCGGGTCGAGGAGACGGCCGCCGTGACCCAGTCCGGGTCCTCGGTCCGCGTGACCGGGGGCGCGCTCGACCCGGGCGGGTCCACCACGTTCGACCTCGTCGGCAGCGGAGTTCCGCCCGGCATCGTGCCGATCACCTGCACGCCTGCCTGAGCGCGTCAGTTGGCGACCAGCCGCCACCGGTTGTCCGCGCTGCCGTTGTCGGGGTCCTGCACGACCTGCGCTCCCGCGGTGCCGGAACCGTTGAGGACGCCGAGGAGCTTGCCGCTGTGGGCGTTGCGGACCTTGTGCGTGCCGTCCCCGTTGGCGATCAGCGTCCACCTGTGGTCGGCCGTGCCGTTGTCCGACCACTGCAGGACCCGCGCGTTGTCCGCGGTCGACATGTTCTCGACGCCCAGCACCTTGCCGCTGTGGACGTTGCGCAGCCGCACGTCGGACCCGTCGGGGATCAGCTGCCAGTTGTGGTCGGCGGTCCCGCTGTCGTGCCACTGCACGGCCAGTCCACCGTCCGATGTGGACATGTTCTGGACACCCAGCACCATGCCGGTGCCGGCGTTCAACAGGCGGTAGCTCGCCGCGGCGGCGCCGGTGTTCCAGTAGACGGTGTAGTTGAAGCCGTGCGCGTCGTGGAACGGTCCGAGGTTCACCTGCGTTCCGTTGGCCCGCGCCGTGAACGCCAGCGATGACGAACTGGTGCGCGTGACGGAGCTGACGTCGAGAGAGGGCAACGCCGACAGGCTCGTGTTGCCGTAGTTGCCCGCGAGCACGGCAGGGCCGTAGGTGAGTGCGACGACGTTCGCGTTGTCGTTGGAGGGCTGGACGACCAGGCGCATCGGCAGCTTCAGCGACACCACGTCGCCGGAGGTCCACGACCTGGTCAGGGAGGCGTAGGTGCCGGGCGTGGTGGCGATGTCCTGGGCGACGCCGTTGACGCTGACGGTCGCGTTCGTGGTCCAGGCCGGGATGCGCAGCCGCATGGTCCACGACCCGCTCGCGTTGCCCGTGACGGCCAGCGTCGTCGTGTCGCTCGCCGGGTAGCTCGTGCTCTGCGTGACCGTGATGCCGCGAGAGGACCACGTCAGCACCGACGGCACGTAGAGGTTGACCGTGAGCGTTGTGCCGCTGTGGAAGTAGAGCGAGTCGGCGAGCTTGGTGTTGGTCTCGATCCCCGTGCCCTGGCAGCACCAGAACGTGCCGTAGTCGGTGCTCCAGTTCCCGCCGCCCCAGGCCGGTCCCGTGTTGCCGCGCCGGTGGCCGGGGTTCAGGCCGGTGAAGTAGCAGATGTGGCCGTGGGGGTCCGCCGGGTTCTGCTGGCCGATCAGGTGGTTGAGCAGCGCGCGCTCGTAGTAGTCGAAGTAGGCCGCACGACCGGGATCGGTGAGCCACAGCTCGCGGGTCAGTTCGAGCATGTTGTAGGTGTTGCACGCCTCGCACGTGTCGGTGTTGAGGTAGGAGGCGATGGCGTTGGGGGCGCGGAAGTGCTCGGCCTGGCTGTTGCCGCCGATCACGTAGGTGTGCGCGCCGACGGTGATGTTCCAGGCGTTGACGGCGATGTCGCGGTACCGCGTCGTCCCGGTCGCCTTGTACTCCCGCGCCGCGCCGATCCACTTGGGCACCTGGGTGTTGGCGTGCAGGCCGTTCAGCCGGTCCTGGCCGGCGGCGAGCGGGTCGAACACGGCGGCGTGGTCGAACCGTTGTGCCGTGGTCAGCCAGCGCGCGTCGCCCGTCTGCTGGTACAGGTCGGTGAGCACGGCGTTCATCCCGCCGAACTCGGTGCCCAGGACGCTCTGCATCCTGCTGTAGGACAACCGGGCCGTGCGCCAGTCCACCCACGCGGCGAGCCGCAGCAGCACGTCGCGTGCCTGCGTGTTGCCGACCAGGCGCCAGACGTCCAGCAGCCCGGCGAGCGTCTTGTGCAGCGAGTAGTACGAGACGGACTTGGGGGACCCGGCCTCCATCGCGTCGAAGTCCGACTCCGGGAAGCCCGACAGGTACCCGGTGTTGAACCCGGCCGCCGAGTTGTTGGCCTGGCACCTGGCCAGCTCGGCCACCATCCGGTTCGCCTTGTCCCGGCACGTCGTGTCACCCGGCACCGCCCACGCCTGCGCCCAGGCCGTGAGGAAGTGTCCTTGGCTGTGCGTGCGGAACGGGAAGTCCGGCGCCTCCCACCCGCCCAGCGCCGCGGCGCCGTTGGTGGAGAGCCGGTGGTTGGCGCGGAAGTTGTAGAGCAGCCGCTCGGTGTCGACGAACCGCAGGTAGGACAACGTCCGGTTCTGGTTGTCCAGCCACCGTCCCGCCGTCAGCCGCACCTCGGAGAGGTCGAAGGCGGAGGCCGACACCCCGACGTCACCGCGGACGGGCGGTATCGCGGCGGCCTGCGCTGTTCCCGGCACCAGTGACGGCACGGTGGTCGCGACGACGGCCACTCCGGCGGCGTTGAGGAAACCGCGTCGGCTCAGCGAAGGGGACATGGGGCGCTCCAGTTGCTCGGCTGACGGCACCGGTGACGGACGGCCTGCGAGCGAACCTAGCCACGACGTGGTCTCGCGGTCAACGACTCTTGTTAGCGTTAACTCCCAACTGTCGAACATTCGACGATCGCGAACCCTTGACGGTGTCAGGGCTTGTCGGTTCTGGGATCGCTAGAGGGGATATGGCCTGTTAGCGTTCACACGCGAGGGTGGGGATCTTCGGCGTTCGGTGGTCCGCTCGACTGCCCGCCCGGCACCGAATGGCCGATTGCGCGGCGCGGGACCGGAACTACGGTAGTAAAACTTTCAACTACCGTCGGGGAGTGGTTCGTGGCACGCAGGTGCGTCACCGTGCTCGTGGCTCTGCTCATCACCGCGTGCGCCGCTCCGGCCCCCGAACCGCCGCCCGTCCCCACACGGTCTTCACCGCCGTCCCCCGAGCCCGCCTCGCTCCTGCTGGCCGCGGTGATCGACGGCCGCACCGTCCAGTTCTCGAACGGCGCACGACTCCGCATCTCGCTGCTGGCGCCCCCGGCGGCCTGCTGGGCGGCGGAAGCCCGTGCCTTCGCGGAGGCGACACTGCTGAACACACCGGTGCGGTTCACCAGCGTCACGCCCGGCGAGGTCAACCTGGAACTCCCGGACGGCACGGACTACGCGTTGCTGGCGGTCCGCGAGGGAGTGCTGCGTGCCGAGGGCGCCTCGGGTCCGTTCGTCGACGCGGAACTGGAGGCGGCACTGGCGAAACGAGGCCTGTGGGGCGCCCCCTGCAACGGCGTGGGCGCCCCGTCCGCGAACACCGGAGGCTGACCGGTGCTCAGTCCCCGGCTTCGCGGACGTCCTGCCCGTGCTCGGCGTACGCCTTGAAGTCCTGCATGTGCTGGAGCGACTGCTTGCGGAACGTGCCGGGCATCAACAGCCCCACCAACCGCATCATCACACCGCTGAACCGGTACTCGTTCTCGCTCTCCCAGAGCGTCGTCCCCGGTCCGGTCTCGGTCAGCCGCTCCCGCGCCGCGTTCCACATGCCCTTGCCGACGATCTCACGTTCGAAGCGGACGACCTGGTCCTTCGGAATCCCTTGCAGCTCCACCGGTTCCCGGCGCGTGACGGTCTCGGTGGCCTCGAACTCCTGCTGTCCCATCCGCAGCACCACCCGCGACTCGGTGCCGACGTGCCCGTGCGCGCCGTTCAGCGGCTCGTGCACCACCAGGCCCCGCAACCACATCGGCAGGTGTCCGGGGTCGGCGAGCAGCTGGGCCACCCTCTCCCGCGGCTGGGCGATCTCCAGCGAGACGGTGTACTTCATGGCGCAGCGCTCCCGTTCTCCAGTGGACGGAGGCACGCTAACAGCTCCACGTCCCGTCAGCCCTCGCCCCGCAGGCCGGGATGGTCCTTGAGCTGCCGCCGCGACGTCACCCCGAGCCGCTGGAAGATCGTGCGCAGGTGCGCGTCCACCGTCCGCTTGCTGATGAACAGCTGGGCGGCGACCTCCTTCGAGGTCGCACCACCGGCGACGAGCCGGGCGACGGCCACCTGGTGCGTCGTGAGCTGCTCGTGGACCGGGGACGACAGGCGCTCCACCCGGTGCCCGGCGGTGCGGAGCCCGGCGGCGGCACGTGCGGCGAACGCCTCCGCCCCGGCCGCTGAGAGCACCTCGTGCGCGGTGCGCAGTTCCCGCAGTGCGTCCTTCCGCCTTCCCTTGCGCCGCAACCACTCCCCGTAGTGCAGGTGCGCCCGGCCCCGGTACGGGCGTAGCGGGCTGTCCGCGAGGTGCTCGACGGCCTCCCGGTAGTCGTCCTCGGCGCCGGTCACGAGGCCGCGCGAGTACGCCGCCACGCCCCGGCCGAGCGCGGTGCCCGCCGCCTCCGTGCGTTCGGTCAACGCCTCCAGCGCTTCCCTTGCCGCAGTGGGTTCCTGGCAGCGGACGGCGGCCTCGACGAGCTCCGGAAGCGCCGCCCCGGTGAGGAACAGGTCGCCGTGCCCGGTGGCCGCGCGGGCCGCGGCCAGGGCGGCGGGGTGGTCGCCGCGACCGTTGTGCAGCAAGGATTCCGACCAGTGCAGGCTCGCCACCTGGCCCGTGCCGCGCGGGATCTCGCGGAGCAGGCCCAGGGTCTCCTCGCGGCGGCCGCGCATCGCCGCCAGCAGCAGGCGGTGGTGCCGCAACGGGGGTTCGCCGGTCGCGTCGGCGACGGCCTCCTCCTCGGCGGTCGCGGTGAGCGCCTGGCCGATGTCGCCGGCGAGCACCGCGCACAAGGCCTTCTGGGCGTGGGCGAGCCGCAACGTCGACGGCGAACCCGACTCCCTGCCCGCCTTCAGCAACCAGTCGGCGATGGCGAAGTGGGTGTCGAGGTCCCACAGCTCGGTGCTGATCATCGACGCCAGCGCGGGACGGCGGCTCCACAGCGGTCCGCCCTCGGCGTGCACGGCATGGCGCAGCAGCGGAAGGGCGGCACGATAGCCGTCCTCGGCGAGGATGAGCAGCGCTTCGAGGAGGTCGGGGGAGTCGGGTGGCGGCGCCTCTGCCCGTGCGGCGGTGAGGACCTCGTCGACGACGCCACCCGCGCGCCCGACGACCAGGCTCATCTCCAGGGCGTCGAGAAAGCACTCGCGCGCCCGGCCCGGATCCGGCAGGCGCCGGGCGGCGCTGACCATCCACGACGGACCGCGGTCGTCACCGGGCCGGAGGAACGCGATCCGGCCGCGCAGCAGGTCGGAACGCGCGGACGACTCGACAGTCGTCAGCAGGTCCGCCGCCCGCTCGGTGGCACCCGCCTCGATCGCGGCCTCGACCGCGTCCAGCGTGCGCCGAGCACGGGAACGCGGGTCCAGCGACAGCGCGACGGAGCGCTCCCAGAACGCCGCCGCCGCCGCGACCCCACCCCGCGACCTCGCGCGCGCCGCGCAGCTCTCCAACTCCGCCGCGAGGTCCTCGTCGGGCCCGGCACTCGCCTGGGCGCGGTGCCAGGCCCGGCGGTCCGGCGCCGTGGACGGGTCGGTGGCCTCCGCGAGCGCACCGTGCGCGGCGCGACGGTCCCGGTCGGATGCCGCGCGGTAGACCGCCGACCGCGCGAGCGGGTGGCAGAAGCGGATCCGCGCGCCGAACTCCGCCAGACCGGCGACGTCCGCGACGCCGATCCCCAGCGACTCGGCGGCCGCCCAGAGCAGGCCGGGGTCGCCGGTGGGATCGGCGCTGGCGACGGTCAGGAGCAGTCGTGCGTCTCGCGGCAGCCCGGCGAGCCGGGTCCGGAAGCCCTCCTCGACGCGGGCCGACGCCGACGACGCGGCAGGCAGGCCGAAGCCGCCGGCCAGGGGGAACTCGAGCAGGGCGAGCGGGTTGCCGTTCGCCTCGGCGACGAGCCGGTCGCGGACGCGGTCGTCGAGGGGGAACGGGTTCCGCGCGGCCAGCAGCGCCTTGGCGTCCTGGTCGTTCAACGGACCCACGTCGAGCCGCTCCAGCCCGTCCAGCCCCTCCACGCCGGGCGAGCGGACCGCGAGCACCACGGCGACCGGGTCCGACCCCACGCGCCGGGCGACGAACGCGAGCACCCTCGACGAGGCCTCGTCGAGCCACTGCGCGTCGTCGACCACGCACAACACCGGCCGGTCGTCGCCCACCGCCGTGAGCAGGTCGAGCACCGCGAGCCCGACCTGGAACGGCTGCGGCGCGCCACCGGTCAGCCCGAACGCGATCCGCAGCGCCTCGGACCGCGGCCCGGGCAGCGCGTCGAGGTGGCGCAGGAGCGGCACGCACAGCTGGTGCAACGCGGCGTAGGGGAGCTCCTGCTCGAACTCCGACCCGGTCGCCCGCAGCACCCGGAACCCGGACGCCGCCCGCTCGGCGTGGGCCAGCAACGCGCTCTTGCCGATGCCGGGCTCACCGCCCAGCACGAGCGACCCGCCCCGGCCCGCGCGGGCGGCCTCCACGAGCGCGCCGACACGGCGCCTCTCACCGTGCCGGCCGGTCATCTCGACGTCACCAGGACTGGGCACGACGCTCATTCTCGCGGCAGACACCTCATCCGGCGTGCACGGGCACCCGCTCCTGTGCCGCGGCGGCGGGCGCGACGAGGAAGCGGTGGACGATGAAGTACTCGGCGACCAGCACGTTGCCCAGCAGCGACAACCACGCGCTCACGGTGTAGACCTCCCGGTACTCCAGCCACGTCACCGAGTCCATCAGCACGAGGAGCGGCAGCTGGTACAGGCGCAGGGTGACCGCGGCGAACGTGAGCGCGTAGTTGCGGATCATCCAGATCCGGTGCAGGCGCACCTCGCCGCGCCGGATCGCGCGGTAGGCCTTCGCGGCGGTGTAGAGCCAGGCCGCGATCAGCACGAAGAACGCGACCTGCAGTGCGAAGCCGCTCTTCGTCACGGCCGACGAGTACACGGCGGCGAGCGAGGCGACGACGACCGACACCAGGTAGACCCGGCCCGTCACCCGGTGCAGCCGCGGGTAGCGCGCCCGCAGCTTCGGCACGAACTGCCACGGGCCCGTGACCAGCGCGATGCCTGCGGGCACGGCGTGGATCACGAGGCTCGTGTAGTAGCCCGGTGTGGTGCGGTCCAGGTTCGGCACGGTCGTGCCCCCGGCGAGGTACGGCGGGACGAACACCCCGGCGGTGACGAGCGCGAGCACGGCGAGGAGTCCCCAGAGGAACCACCACCAGCGCCTGCTCGCGCTGCGTGACACGACTGCTGTGGACATGCGGGACTCCCGGTGCGAAGGTCGAAGAAGAGCTTGATCATCGACTCGCCGCGCCCGCCGCCGCATCGGCAAGAGTTGCCTATTCACGGGCCATCGGTCAGCGCCGCGGCTCCCAGCGGAACAGGCGGGAGGCGAGCGCACCGGCCACGACCACCCACGCGAGCGTCGGGGCCAGCAGGACCAGGGAGTCCGCCATCGGGACCCCGCCGGTCCAGGCGTTCACGACGAGCTCCGTCGCGGAGCCACCCGGCAGCAGCCGCTTGAGCAGCGTCAGGTCCTCGGTCCCGCTGATGCCGACCCAGCTCGCGACGGCGACGACTCCGAGGCAGACGGGCAGGGTCGTAACCTGCGCGTGCTCGGGCGAGTTCGTCAGCCCGGCGGTGGCCAGCGCCAGGCCGACCATCATGAGCGCGGTCGTGACGACCGCGAGCGCCAGCAGGGCGACGTTGTCCGGCGCCGTGGTGACGGCGGCGAGCACGGCCATGATCACGGTCACCTGGACCAGCGCGATCACGGTGGCGGGCAGCACGAGTCCGGTGAGGATGCCCGCGTCACCGGCGGCGGTGGACCGCAGCCGCTTGAGGAACAGGTTCTGGCGCCGCGAGGCCAGCGTGGTGACCGAGCTCGCGTAGAGGCCGAACGCGCAGACGGTGAACATGACGATCGCGGCGATGTAGCCCAGGCTGCCGATCTGGGTGAAGAGCTCGTGCTGGTAGAGGAAGAACGCGCTGACGGCGATGGGCATGACGAAGCTCGTGACCAGCACCGACCGGTTGCGGAAGATCTGGGTCAGTTCGCTGAGGAAGATCGGGAGCACGGCGGTGTCCTTTCAGGACGGAGGGTCAGGAGGTGCCGATGGCGCGGAAGACGTCGTCGAGGCGCGTCGGTCCGGCCTCCAGGTCGCGCAGCTCGACGCCGTGGTCCTCGGCCCAGCGCAGCAGCGCGGACATGGCCTTCTGCAGCTCGAAGGTCTCGACGAGGTACCGGCCGTCCGCGTCGCTCGTCGCGTCCAGGGGGAGCGCCGGAGCGGGCGTCGCGAGACCGAAGCGGATCACCGACGGCAACGTCCTGGTCAGCTCGGCGACGGTGCCCTCGCGGTGGAACCGGCCGCGGTGCATGAGCCCGATGCGGTCGGCGTGCTGCTGCGCCTCTTCCAGGTAGTGCGTCGTGAGCACGACGGTGGTGCCGTCCTCGCGCATCCTGTCCACTGTGGACCACAGGTCGTCGCGGGACTGGATGTCGAGGCCGGTCGTGGGTTCGTCGAGGAACACCAGCTCGGGTGTGCCGTACACGGCGGTGGCGAAGTCGAGGCGCCGTTTCTCGCCACCGGACAGCTGGGACACCTTCGTGTCCGCCTTGCGGGTGAGGTCGACGACGTCGAGCACGCGGGCGACCCGGTCCGTGCGCCGCGTGAGCGCCCCGACGAGCCGGACGGACTCCGCGACCGTCAGGTCCGGCGTGAACCCGCTGTCCTGCAACATGATCCCCATCCGGGGACGTACGGCGGCGCGGTCGCCCGGGTCGTGGCCGAAGACCCGCACGGTGCCCGACGTGGCGGTGCGGTGCCCCTCGACGGTCTCCAGCGTGGAGGTCTTGCCCGCGCCGTTCGTGCCCAGCAACGCGTACAGCTCGCCTCGCCGCACGTGGAAGGACAGGTCCTGCACGGCGTGGAAGTCGCCGTACCGGACGTTCAGGCGGTCCACTTCGATGACGGGTGTGGTCGACATGGCGTCCATTCCACCGATCGGGACGATCGGCGGGCAGTGTCACCACGTCACCACCTGACCGTGACATTTGTGCCCCCGAAGGCATGACGTGGCGTCACTGGTGCCGGGGGACCCCCGGCGAAATACTGGGTTCGTGACCAAGCCCCAGCCGCGCAGCTACGCCTCGTCCGCACGGGGGCGGATGAGCAGGCTGAACCTCACCACGCAGCTCACGGTGATCATTCCGGTCGGGACGCTGCTGGTCGTGTTCGACTCCGGCGTGTGGTGGGAGGCGGTCGTCCTCGTCCTCGGCGTCGTCACGGCCATGGTCGCCGTCGTGCGCTGGGCGAAGGACGACATCGACGTTTTCGCCTTGCCCCTGCTGGGAACCAGTGCGGCGGTGTGGGTCTTCGGCGCGTTGGTCAGCGGCAGCAGCACGGCGTTCTACAGCATCACGGTCGTGGGCCCGCTCATCGTGCCCCAGATGCGGAGGCACCGGATCCCCGCCGCGGCGGGGCTCGTCGCATTCGTCACGGCGGCGGGCGCGTCGAGGTTGTTGGTGTCACAGGAGAGCGCGGGCTCGACCGCGTTCCACTTCGTACTCGTCCCCACCGCCGTCATCGTGGTCACGCTCGCGTTCATGTTCGCCAACGACGCCTTCTACCGGGTCCTCGCCGAGCTGGACGAGGCCCGCGAGCACGAGGCGGAGCTCGCCGTCGCGCGGGAACGCATCCGGTTCGCGAGCGAGCTGCACGACATCCAGGGCCACACGCTGCACGTGGTGAAGCTCAAGACCGCGCTCGCCGGCAAGCTGGTGCGCCGCGACGCCGACCGCGCCGAGGAGGAGCTGCGGGAGATCCAGGCCCTGGTCGGCGACACGATCAGGCAGACCAAGGAGCTCGCGTACGCGCAACGGCGGCTCAACCTCGCGGGCGAGCTGGAGAACGCGAAGAACCTGTTCGAGGCCGCGGGAATCCGCGTGCGGATCGTCCGCTCGGCGCCCGTCGACCTCGACGCGGGGGAGCTGCTCGGCCAGGTGCTGCGCGAGACGACCACGAACATCCTCAGGCACGCCCAGGCGGAACAGGTGCGGATCACGCTTGCGGAGTCCGGCATCACGATCGTCAACGACGGCGCGTCCGGAGACGAGGACCCACCGCGGCTGCGCGGCCTGTCCACGTTGAGGGACCGGCTGGCCGGTGCCGGGGGAGAGCTGACGGTGGCGCAGGTCGACGGCGAGTTCACCACGGCCGCGGCGTTCCCGTCGGGGGTGGCGCGATGACCACGGTCGTGCTGGCCGACGACGAGGCCCTGCTGCGCAAGGCGATGGCGGCGCTGCTGCCGATGGAGGGCGACATCACCGTCCTCGCCGAGGCCGAGAACGGCGAGCAGGCCGTCGCGGCGACGCTCGAACACCGCCCGGACGTGCTGGTGATCGACCTGGAGATGCCCGGAATGGACGGTCTGGGCGCGGTGGCGGAGATCCGCCGTGCGGTGCCTGGCCAGGTCGTCCTCATGCTGACCAGGCACGCCCGCCCCGGCGTGCTGCGCAAGGCACTCAAGCTCGGCGTGCAGGGCTTCGTGAGCAAGTCCGCCGACCCCGCCCACATCACGACGGTCATCGCCGCCCTGCACGGCGGCAAGAGGTGGATCGACCCGGACGTCTCCGCGCTCGCCGTGGCCGACGACTGCCCGCTCACCGACCGCGAGATCGACGTCCTGCGCGCCACCACGGAGGGCTACTCGGTCGCCGACATGGCCAAGCAGCTCCACCTCGCCGACGGCACCGTCCGCAACTACCTGTCGAACGCGATGCAGAAGACCCAGACCAAGACCCGGCACGAAGCCGCCCGGTACGCACGAGAACACGACTGGCTCTGAGAGAGGAAGACATGCTGATCGTCGAGGACCTCGCCCTGCTGCTCATGGACGACGAGTCGGGAACCCCGGCCGCCGCCGGCACGCTCTACTACACGATCGGCGGCGCCGTCCTGGTCGAACTGGCCCTGCAGGGCCAGGTCGAGCTGCGGGACAAGAAGGTGTTCACCGCGGGTGACGCGCCGGAGGACCCGCTGCTGAGGGCGGGCTACGACAAGGTGGCCGAGAAGGCCCGGTCCGTCGACTCGGTCCTGGCCAGGATCGGCGCCGACACGTGGTCGAAGGTGGTGGACCGCCTCGTCGAGCGAGGCCTGATCGCCCGCGAGAAGAAGCGGGTGCTGGGCCTGTTCCGCGTGACCACCCTGCCCGCCACCGACACCGCCCACGAGGAGGAGGTCCGGCAACGGATCCGCGCCGTGCTCGTCGACGGCGAGACCCCCGACGCCCGCACCGCCGCGCTGACCGCTTTGCTGTCCGCGAGCGGCGCGCTCCCGGCCCTGCGGCCGAAGCTGGCGTGGTCGGGCGAGGTCAGCCGGCGCGCGAAGGAGCTGGAACGGGGCAACTGGGGTGCGGAGGCGGTCAGCGCCGCGGTGACCAGGACGGCGGCGGCGATCGCGGCGTCGACGGCCGCGGTCACGGTCGCCGTGGTGACGACGACCGTGACCTGAGCCCGCTCAGGACTCCCGGCTGTTGTCGACGGCGATGACACCGAGCACGTCGTCGAACGACTCGTAGCTGCGCTCCGGGACGGAGTGCAGGGCGTGCACGGTGTCCTCGTCGGCGTTGTTGCGCGAGGCGTGGTCGACGAGCTGCCCCTTGTCCGCGGGGTAGCCGACGTCGGCCAGCACCGTGCGCAGCCGGTCCACCGTGGTCGTGGCGCTCATCGCTCTCCTCCTGCTCGGGTTCTCCTGACGCACCCGGCTACCCGGCCTCCGGTGGCGGCTAACGCCCGTCGGCGATCAGCCGCGCCTCCTCGGCCAACGCCGACCGCACGGCCGCACCGGGACCGGTGAGGCGCCCGATCCACGCGAGCCCCATCGACCGCCCCGCCCAGTCCGGGTCGTCGACCTCGACGCACACGACCCCACCCGGCAGGGCGGCGGCGGCGAGACGCGGGATCGTCGTGATCCCGAGTCCGGCGGCGACGAACCCGAACCGCGCCGACCAGTCCCCGAGTTCGGCCACCACACGAGGCTGTGTCACCGTGGGCCAGGCCCCGAACTGCGGCTCCCCGCGGGCACCCCGGCCCACGATCCACCCCTCCCGCGCCACCTCGCCGACGGGCACTCGCCGGGCGCCGGCCAGACGGTGCCGCGCGCCCACCGCGACCAGCAGCGCGCCGGACGGCAGCGGCTCGACCTCGACGCCGGTGAGGTCCCAGCCCGGCAGGTCCTCACCGGAGGCCAGCACGGCGAGGTCGAGCCGTCCGGCCCGCAGCCGCCGGATCTGCACCGGCGTGGACGACTCGAGGAACTCGACCTCGATCGACGGGTGGGCGGCGCGGACGCGGGCGATCGTGCGGGGGACCAGGCGCAGGGCCGTGGTCGGGAAGCCGCCCAGCGCTATGCGGCCGCCGAGGGGTGCGGGCAGGTCCTCGAGCTCGCGCTGGGCGACCTCGTACTGGTCCAGGATCGCCGCCGCGCGCACGGCCAGGCGGGCGCCCGCCGCGGTCGGTTCCACGCCTCGGGGGCCTCGCTCGAACAGGCGCGTGCCGGTCGCGGTCTCCAGTGCGGCGATCTGCTTGGACAACGCCGACTGCGTGAAGCCCAGGCGTTCGGAGGCCGCGGTGAGCGAGCCGGTCTCGACCACGGCCCGCAACGCCCGCAGCAGCTGAGGATGAACGTCCAGGCTCACGGAGCCAGTATGCCAGCCTGGAATACCTGAGCTGATTGATCGTCGCTGGTGGCATGGCTGCTTCCCGCCGAGACTCGGGTCATGAGCAAAGTCTGGTTCGTCACCGGTACGTCCACGGGTTTCGGCCGCCTCTGGGCGGAGGCCGCTGCGGAACGAGGCGACCGCGTGGTCGCCACCGCCCGCGACCGCGGGGCGCTGAAGGACCTCGAAGAACGCTTCCCGGACACCGTGCTGGCGCTGGAGCTCGACGTCACCGACCGCGAAGGGGTCTTCGCTGCAGTCGGCAGGGCGGTCGAGCGGTTCGGGCGCATCGACGTCGTGGTCAACAACGCCGGCTACGGCCACTTCGGCATGGTCGAGGAGCTCGCGGAACGTGAGTTGCGCCAGCAGATGGAGACCAACTTCTTCGGCGCGGTCTGGGTGACGCAGGCGGTCCTGCCCGTGCTGCGGCGCCAGGGCGGCGGGCACCTCCTCCAGGTGACCAGCGAGGGCGGCGTCCGCGCCTACCCCGGCATCGGCGCTTACCACGCCTCCAAGTGGGCGCTCGAAGGGCTTTCCGAGTCGTTGTGGCAGGAGGTCGAGGGCTTCGGCGTCCACGTCACCTGCGTCGAGCCCGGTCCCTACGCGACCGACTGGCTCGATCGCGGATCCCGTCGCAGCGCCGAGTCGCCGGACTACGCGCGGGCCCGCGCCGAGAACGCCGTGGAGTTCGAGATCGGCGAGGCCGCCGCTACGGTGCCCGCCGTTCTCGCCCTCGTCGACGCGGAGAACCCGCCACGACGGCTGCTGCTCGGGCGCCTCTTCCCCGTGATCGAGGAGATCTACCAGGAGCGCCTGCAGACCTGGCGCGACTGGCAGCCCGTGTCGCTCGCGGCGTTCGGCGAACCACGCGACTGACGCCGTCACGCCCGGTGCGGGCGAGCCAAGCCACCGCGGGCGAGGCAGGCCGCCGCGGGCGAGGCAGGCCGCCGCGGGCGCGGCGTCTGGAGCCGCGCCCGCCCGTGGGCCCTATTCGGCGTCCTGCTGCTCCAGCCACTTCAGGATCGCCTGGTTCACCTCGTCCGGCCTCTCCTGCTGGATCCAGTGCCCGCAGTCCAGGCTGACCACCTCCACGCCGGGCACGAACTCCGGCAGGGAGGGGGACTTCTGGACCGAGTCCCGGTCGCCGTAGATCATCAGCGCGGGCCGGCGGACGACGGGGTCCACATCTGCCAGCAGGTGCCAGTTGCGGTCGAGGTTGCGGTACCAGTTCACGCCGGGTGTGAAGCCGGACGACTCGAACGCCGAGACGAACACGGCCAGTTCGTCGTCGCTCATCACGGGCTCGCCGGCGGGTGTCTCCGCGAGGGCGAGATCGATGAACGCCATGCCCGGCCGCGGCTGCGAGGGCGGCAGGTTCTTGCGGAACAGGTTGCGCAGGAACCGGGCGGTGTTCGCGTCGAACACGGCGGCCGCGACGCCGGGCTGCCGGTTGAAGTGCACGAGGTGGGAGTCGCCGCCGAGCAGGTCCTCCAGGAACTCGACCCACGGCCGTTCCCCGCGTTCCTGGTAGGGCACGCTGAGGTTGATCACCTTGTTCACGCGGTCCGGGTGCAGCAGGGCCAGTGCCCAGACGACGGTCGCGCCCCAGTCGTGGCCGATGAAGGTGGCGTCCTCGTACCCGTAGTGGTCGAGGAGCGCGACGAGGTCGCCCGTCAGGTGGGTGATGTCGTAGTCCGTCACCTCGTCCGGGCGCGACGAGCCCCCGTAGCCGCGCTGGTTCGGGACGATGACGTGGTAGCCGGCCGCCACGAGCGCGGGCACCTGGTGGCGCCAGGAGAAGGCGTGCTCGGGCCAGCCGTGGCAGAGCACGACGGGCCTGCCCGTGCCTGCTTCGAACACTTCGAGCTCCACGCCGTTGACCGGGACGAGGGTGGGCTCGGGGAAGTCGGTTCTGTTGCTCACGTGGCCATCCTGCGACCCAAACCGGTCACCTCATGACCGGTTTGTGTGACAGCCTTTCCGGCGTGGGAACCGACCGGTTGGTGGCCGTCCTGCTCCTGCTGCAACGCCGGCAGCAGGTGACGGCGGCGGAGGTGGCCCGGGAGCTGGAGGTCTCCGAGCGCACCGCTCGCCGGGACCTCGACGCCCTGGCTCTCGCCGGTGTGCCCGTCTACTCCACGCAGGGCCGCGGCGGGGGCTGGCGTCTCGTCGGCGGTGCCCGCACCGACCTGTCCGGGCTGACCGCGGGCGAGGCCCGCGCGCTGTTCCTGGTCGCCGGTCAGGCCTCGGCCGCGACGCCCGCCGTGAAGGCGGCACTGCGCAAACTCGTCCACGCCCTGCCGGAGCCGTTTCGGGAGCAGGCGGAGGCAGCGGCGTCGTCGCTGGTCACGGACCCGCGGGGATGGGGGACGAGCCGGGTCGAGTACCCGCCGCCCCGGTTCCTCGGCGAGCTCCAGGACGCGGTGATCCGAGGCGTCCAGGTGCAGCTCGGCTACCTGGACGGGGAAGGCGTCGAGACCGTCAGGACCGTCCATCCGCTCGGCATCGTCGCCAAGGGCCCGTCCTGGTACCTCGTCGCCGGTACCGAGGCCGGACGGCGGACGTTCCGGATCGACCGCGTGTCGTCCGCCGCCCCGACCGGTGATCCCGTGCACCGGCCCGCGGACTTCGACCTCGCCGGGAGCTGGCGCGAGATCGCCGACGAGGTCGACCGCAGGCGGTCGCCCCTCGAGGTCCAGGCGGTGTGCAAGCCTCACGAGCTGAGCCGGCTCCGCAGGGTGGTCGGCGACCGGCTGGAGGTGGGCGGGTCCACACCGGACGGCCGCGTCGAGGTCCTCATCCGGGGGTACAACGAGCACGCGCTCGCCGGTGAGCTGGCCGGGCTCGTCGACTGGATCGAGGTGACCGGCCCGCCGGCCGTGCGCGACCAGCTGGCCGCGATCGGCACCACCCTGGTCGAGCGCTACGGCTGAGACCGGTCCCGCAGCCTGCGCTGGGTCCGGCGGCCCTGCGCCACCATGAACGGGATCGCGCGCAGACCGAAGCGCGGGAACGTGTCGGCGAGCCTCGCCAGCGCTCCACGCCACCTCGGGACGGTGGTGACCGGTCTCGGCCGGTCGAGCACGGCGGCGACGGTGGCGGCGATGTCGGCGGGCCGCAGCAGCGTGCCGGAGAACGACAGCGCGGCCGAGGGGTCGTCGAGCTTGTCGTGGAGCATCGGCGTCCAGATGCCGTCCGGGCAGACGCACGAGATGTCGACGTCCCGGACGCCCGCCTGCCGGAGGTCGGCGAGGGTGCTGAGGCTGAAGCCGATGGCCGCGTGCTTGGACGCGGCGTACACCGCCTCGCCCACGACGGCGGTGATGCCCGCGAGGGACACGATGTTCACGACGTGCCCGCCGCCGTTGCCCCGCATGGCCTGGATCGCGGCGACCGTGCCGTTGATGGTCCCGAGGGTGTTGACCTCGACCATCAGCGTCCGGGTGGCGGCGTCCTGCTCCCACGCGGGCCCGGTCACCAGGACTCCCGCGTTGTTGACCCAGACGTCGAGCCGGCCCGCACGGGCGACGATCTCGTCACGCGCCGCCTGGACGGCCGCGTCGTCGCGCACGTCGAGCACCCGTGCGATCCCGCCGATCTCGGCGGCCGTCGCGGCCGCGGTGGCCTCGTCGACGTCGGTGACCAGCACCGTGTGACCGCGTTCGGCCAGCATCCGCGCGACGAGCTTGCCCACGCCCCGCCCGGCCCCGGTCACGACCGCGCCCGCTTTCGCCGTCATGGCGGCAGTATCCCGTTCCTCGCGCCGTCCCAGAAGAACCGGCTTCAGCGGGAGGGCAGGGGGACGCGGGACCAGTCGACGTCGGACGCCAGGTAGAAGCCGGGGTAGGAGGGCTGGTTGTAGGTGGTCTGCTGGCGGGCCACCTCGACGCGGTACTGGCGGTCGTGCATGAGCGTGTACATCTTGTGGTTCGTGGGTTCGGTGCTGGTGTAGAACCGCAGGGCCGAGCTGTCCTGGGTGCGCACCACGAGCTCTTCCCGCCAGTCGCCGAACACGTCGGCCACGAGCGACGGCGTGCCCTTGGTGCCGTTGTTGGTCCGGGTCCCGGTGGCGGTGAGCAGCGTGCCGCGCCGCCAGTCGTCGATGGTCGGCGTCACGTCCTGCGCGCCGTTCACGATCTGCGTGGTCAGGTCGCCGGCCCAGCGGATGCTCATGTTCGTGCCGGGTGAACGGGTCTCGAGCAGCCGCCCGTCCGCGCTCCGGATCCCGGCCGAGTCCGACCCGCTCGGCATCGACGCCCACGTCTCCACGCCGGGCACGTCGGGACGCACGTCGCCGATCATGCCGCGACCGGTGTCCATGCCGGAGTACGCGCCGTGGAGCACCTCGCCGGTCCGCGCGTCGCGCAGCGTGTAGCCGTAGGGGGCACTGCGCGCCCCCTCGTGCACCATGTAGGTCTCGAGGCCGGGACGGTTCGGGTCGACGTCGGTGACGTGCAGGGCGTCACCGTGACCGACCCGGACCGCCGCTCCCGGATCCGCGCTCCCGGGTGGCAGAACGCCGGTGGAGCTGTAGAGCAGCGAGCCGTCGTCGTCGAGCGTCGCACCGCCGTAGACGATCTCTTGCCGGCCGTCACCGTCCACGTCGGCGACGCTGAGCGAGTGCGCGCCCTGCGTCGTCAGCCGGGCGTGGCTCGGGTTCGTGCCGTCGCGGCCGTGCGGGGTGTCGCGGAACGGGTTGGTCATCGGCACCCAGCCGCTGTCGGCGAGCCACCGCTTCGTGAGCCGCCTGCCGTTCCAGTCGTAGGCGGTGACCGTGGACCGGGTGTAGTAGCCGCGGGCGAAGACGGCGGAGGGGCGCTTGCCGTCGAGGTAGGCCACCCCGGCGAGGAAGCGGTCGACCCGGTTGCCCGGCTCGATGCGGCTCATCGCGTAGTCGCCCCACAGGAGCCCGTCGTCACCGCGGCCCGGTTCGTAGCGCACGGTCTGGAGCTCCCGGCCCGTGGCGCCGTCGAACACCGTCAGGTACTCCGGTCCGCTCACGATGAAGCCGGCGAACTGCCTCAGCCTGTTGTTGGCGCTGCGGCCCGGCGCGTAGACGTCGATGAAGTGGTCGGCCAGGGCCGCGGCGTCCGGTGCGGACAGCGGGTACGCGTACCGCGGCTCGATCCCCAGCGCCTGCTCGATCGTCGCGGGCCAGCGGGCCGCGACGACCTCGGGATGCGCGTGCCAGGAACGGAACGTCCCGATGAGGTGCTCGCGGTAGCCGTCGGCGCTCAGTCGGTAGTCGTCGGAGTGCGAGTACCCCGCCCTGACGTCCTCCCGCGGCATCGTGACGTACCGGTCCCGGCCGTCGCGACCGGTGACCTTCGTGCCCGGCGCGGTCTTCAGCATCAGCTCCGCGCGCCCGTCCCCGTCGAAGTCGTGGACGAGGAACTGGGTGTAGTGCGCGCCCGCGCGGATGTTCACTCCCAGGTCGACGCGGTGCAGCAACGTGCCGTCGAACCGGTAGGTGTCGAGGTACACCGGCCCGGTGTAGCCGACCTGCGAGACGTCCTTGGAGTTGCTGGGGTCCCACTTCACGACGTACTCGTACTGCCCGTCGCCGTCCACGTCGCCCACGCTCACGTCGTTGGCCGAGTAGGTGTAGCTCTCGCCGGCGGGGGTCACGCCGTCCGCGGGCCTGCGCAACGGCAGATCGCGGTACGGGGCCGTCCACGCCGTCACCGCCCTGCTTCGCCCGAACGTCGCACCGCGGACGACGGGCGCCACCTGGTACCGCGCACCGGCGGTGGGGGACGGGTCGAGGTAGGTGGTGCTGTCCGTGACGACCGCCAGGCGCCTGCCGTCGCGGTAGACCGCGAAGTCCGGGCCTCGCAGCCCGGTGGTGCCCGCCCCGGTGGCCTCCCGGCCGAGCAGGCGCCAGCTCAGGTGCACGCCACCGCTCGTGGTGGACGCGACGAGCCCGCGGTCGAGGCGTTCGAGCGGGACGGGGGAAGGCTGCCGCACCTGCCCGGTCGCAGGCGGAGGACTGGTCAGCAGGGCGGTGGCCACCACCGCGAGCAGAACGCTTCGTCGCATCGCCACGCCGGTCACGATGGACCGTCCCACTCGGCGACGCAAGTGCCGATTGTGTTGACCTGGAAAGGGGAAAGCGGTTTCCGGGGTGCCTGTGGTCGAATCGACGAGGGTGTTTGACACCGGCGCGACGGCATCGACGACGCCGCCGGGTTCGACCGGTTCGTCGAACAGCGCAGAGCCCGGCCGGATGGACCATCCGGCCGGGCTCTGATGCAGTCCGCGCGTGCCACCGGAGACCGGCGGCGGCAGAAGGACTAGGCGGGGACGATGTTCTCCGCCTGCGGGCCCTTCTGGCCCTGCGTGATGTCGAAGGAGACCTTCTGGCCCTCCTGGAGCTCACGGAAGCCCTGCGCGACGATGTTCGAGTAGTGGGCGAAGACGTCGGCGCCGCCACCGTCCTGCTCGATGAAGCCGAATCCCTTTTCGGCGTTGAACCACTTGACGGTTCCGGTGGCCATGGTGCACTCCAAGCATGAATTTGGCTCCCGCACTGTGCGGGGGCCGTGGTGATCCGCTGCGGATCGAGACGGCGAACAGCAAAATGCCCGTGACGGTGGTCACGGGCGACCGTGCTTCGAATCCATAGCGGATGGCATCACGCTACACCTCTCGTGCCGCCTCGCGCGCTGCGAGGCCGAATTTCTGATGTTCGCCTGATGAGGGCGGTTGTATGCGATGTCGCGCATGTGTCGGGTTCTGACAGAAGCGGACAGGAAGTTCGGCGGCGCGCGGCGTGGGAGCGCTTTCATGGTGGACTCGTCGTTCGGCTCCGGTCGGGTCCGGGTGCCGGGAGAGGTGCACCGGATGAGTTCCCGGCGGGGGATCGGTCGTGTCCTGGTAGCTCTGTCGACGATGGTCGGCGTGGTCACCGGTGTCCCACCGGCGACAGCGGCCGCCACACCGTCGCTCACGTTCGCGAACCCGCTGAGCCAGGCGCTGTACGGCACCGCCTACACGGCCGCGCTGGACAACCTGCTGCGCGTCAACACCATGGGGTACGACGCCGGCTACGACAAGAGCGGCCTGCTCGACCCGGCCGTCGGCATCGTCCGCGCGGGCGGTGGCTACGCGCAGCCCTGGACGCGCGACGCGTCGATCAACAGCTGGAACGCGACCAGCCTGCTGTCCCCGGCCCTGGCGGAGAACACGCTCTGGGCCGTCGTCGACAAGGACCCCGCCGGCGCCCTGCGGGTGCAGCAGGACGACCAGCAGTGGGACCAGGTCGTCTGGGCCACCGCCGCGTGGCACCACTACCTCGTCACCGGTGACCAGGAGTTCCTCGGCAACGCCTACCGCGCGACCGGCACCACGCTGGCGATCCGGGAACGCGCCACCACGGCCGGCTTCAACCCCTCCTACGGGTTGTTCACCGGCGCGTCGTTCTTCAACGACGGCATCGCCGGGTATCCGGCGCCACCCGCCGACGCGACCGAGTCGGTCAGCACCGGCAGCATGCCGTGGCCGGGCGTCGCCAGCGGGATGTACCTGAGCACCAACGTGCTCTACCACGCCGCCTACGTCAGCGCGGCGAACATGGCCGAGCGCCTCGGGCGGCCGCAGGAGGCCACGACCCACCGGGCGAAGGCCGCCGCGCTCAAGACCGCGGTCAACCGGTACTTCTGGAACCCGGCGACCGGCCTGTACAACTACCAGCTGCTCGCCGACGGCACGCCCGGAGCGCACCAGGAGGGCGCCGGGCTCGCGTTCGCGATCCTCTTCGACGTCGCGAGCCCCGCCCAGGCGCGGTCGATCCTCGCGAACGCCCGCGGGATGACCTGGGGCATGCCCGACACGTTCCCGCACTGGGACCGCTACTCCGAGGCGCAGCCCGGCCGCCACAACGCGATCGTCTGGCCGCTGGTCCAGGGCCTGTGGGCCAAGGCGCTGGCCCGGCAGGGTGACCAGGACCGCTTCGCCGCGGAGGCGTCCCGGCTGGCCAAGCTCGCGACGAACAACAGCGGGTTCTGGGAGATCTACAACGGCACCACCGGCGTGGTCGACGGCGGCTGGCAGCGGTTGGGCGACACGGTGAAGTTCCACTGGGGCTCCGAACCCGACCAGACCTGGTCGGCGACGGCGTTGCTCGACATGGTCCACACCGGACTGTTCGGGATCGGGTACACCGAGCGGGGACTGACGTTCGCGCCGAACCTGCCCGCGGGCTGGGGTGACGTCACGCTGCGGAACGTGCGGTACCGCGGCGCCGACCTGACGATCGCGCTGCGCGGGGCGGGCAGCACGATCCGCTCGGTCACCGTCGACGGCCGTCCGTCCTCTGCCGAGATCCCCGCGACCCTGACCGGCGCGCACACCGTCGAGATCACGCTGACGGGAGCGTCCGGCGGCGACCGCGACGGCGACGGCGTGCCGGACGCGCGGGACCGGTGCGCCGACACCGCGGGCACGGTGTCCGGCTGCCCCGCGCCCGGCCGTCTGGAGGCCGAGGACGCGCGCAACAGCGGCGGCGTCAAGACCAACGTCAACCACACCGGCTACTCGGGTCGCGCCTTCGTCGACGGACTCTGGGCGCAGGGCGCCGCGTCGTCGTTCACGCTGCACCGCGCGTCGGCCGGCCAGGCCACGGGCGCGATCACCCTGCGGTACGCGAACGCCCACTCCGACGCGCGCACGATGACGTTGTTCGTGGACGGCCGTGCCGTGCGTCAGGTGAGCTTCCCGAAGGTCTCCGACAGCTGGGACGCCTGGGGAACGGTGACGTTCGAGGGCGTCCCGCTGAACGGACGCGACCCGGTGGTGACGCTGTCCTACGGGCCGGGTGACACCGGCGCGATCAACCTCGACTGGCTCAGCCTCCGCTGACCAGGCTCCGGTCCCGCAGCAGCTGCTTGGCCATGTTCCAGCCGAGCACGCCGACGACCTCGTCGTTCACGCGGTAGTGCGCGACGAACCTCCGTTCGGCGATGGTGCCGTGCGCGACGACCATCTCGGCGTCGGCCGGGAACACGCCGTGCGCCTGGATCTTCGTGTCGAACTGGTCGGTCCAGAAGTACGGCACCGGAGCGAACGGGGTCTGCGCGCCGAGGAGGTTGCGCGCCACCGCCATGCCCTGCTCGGTGGCGTTCATCCGGTGCTCGACGCGCATCAGCCCGCCGAACCGGGGATGGAACCACCGGGCCACGTCGCCCGCCGCGTACACCTGGTCGGCGGCCCGGCAGGTCGCGTCGCACACCACGCCGTCGTCCACCGGGACCCCGGAGCCGTCGAGCCAGCCGGTGGCGGGCTCCGCGCCGATCGCCACCAGCACGACGTCGGCGCGGAGCACGGTCCCGTCGGTCAGCTCGACCGCTGCCACCGAGACCTCGCCGTGCAGCGCGGCCACGCCCGTCCCGGTGCGCAGCCGCACGCCCTGTTCCTCGTGCAGTTCGGCGACCGCCGCCGCGACCCGGTCGCCGAACTGGCGGACCAGCGGCAGGGGGAGCGGGTCCACCAGCGTGACGTCCAGGCCCCTCTGCCGGGCGACGGCCGCGGCCTCCGAGCCGAGGAACCCCGCGCCGACGACCACGACCGAGGACGACCGCAGCAGCGCGCCGCGCAACGCCAGCGCGTCGTCCAGGGTGCGCAGCACGTGCACCCCGGCCAGGTCGTGGCCGGACGGCAGCTCGCGCGCGGTCGTGCCGGTGGCGATCACCAGGCCGTCGTAGCCGAGCTCGTCGCCGCCCGACAGCGTGACCGTGCGGCGGGTGAGGTCCAGTCCGGTCGCGGGCGTCCCGAGCCTCAGCTCGATGCCGAGATCCGCGTACGCGGAGGCCAGCCGCAGGACCGTCCTCTCCGGATCCCAGGTGCCCGCCAGGACCTGTTTGGACAGCGGCGGACGGTCGTAGGGGAGGACCTTCTCGTCACCGACCAGGGTGAGCGCGCCGGTGTAGCCCTCCCTGCGCAGCGTCTCGGCGGTGGTCGCGCCGGCCGCCGAAGCACCGACGACGACCACCCGTTCGAGGTCTCCCACCTACTTCTCCACGACGATCGCGAGCGCCGGGCACAGCAGGGCGGCGTGCTCGGTGGCCGCCTCCAGGTGGGCGGGCGGGTCCTCGACCAGCAGGACGACCATGCCGTCCTCGTCGCGCTGGTCGAACACGTCCGGTGCCGCGAGCACGCACTGACCGGCTCCGACACAGGCGTCCACGTCGACGCGGACCTTCATCGCTCGTCCCTCCCGTCCCAGGTGACCGGCAGCGCGCGCACGCCGTAGACGAGCGCGTCGTTCTTGAACTCGACGTCCTCGAACGGCACCGCGAGCCGCAGCGTCGGGATGCGCTGGTGCAGGCGGGCGAAGACCTCCTGCAGCTCGACCCTGGCCAGCTGCTGGCCGAGGCACTGGTGGATGCCGTAGCCGAACGCCAGGTGGGCGGTCGCCTCACGCCGGAGGTCGATGCGGTCGGGGTCGGGGAACACCGACTCGTCGCGGTTGCCCGCGGACAACGCGGCCACGAGCCACTCGCCGGCCTTGATCGTCTCGTCGCCGACCGTCACGTCACCGGTGGCCTGCCGCAGCACGCCGAACTGCACGATCGACAGGTACCGCAGCATCTCGTCGACGGCCGTGCCCGCGAGCCCGGGGTCGGCCCGCAACGCGGCCAGCTGGTCGGGCTGACGCAGCAGGGCCAGCGTGCTCAGCCCGATCATGTTCGCCGTGGTCTCGTGCCCGGCGATCAGGAGCGTGATGCCGAGGGTCACCAGTTCTTCGACGGACAGCTCCTGCCCGCTCTCCCGGGCGCGCACGATCAGCCTGCCCAGCAGGTCGTCGCCCGGCGCCGCCACCTTGGACAGCACGAGCTGGGTCATGAACCCGACGACCTCGAGGTTGGCCTGCTCCAGCGCGGCGGGGTCGCTGTTGGTGGCGATCAGCACCGCGGTCTGCTCCTGGAACCGGTCGCGGTCGGCGTAGTCGACCCCCAGCAGCTCGCAGATCACCAGCGACGGGATGGGCAGCGCGAAGTCCCGCACCAGGTCGACCGGCCCGGACCGGGCCAGCATCGCGTCGAGGTGGTCGTCGACCAGGCCCTGGACGTAGGGGCGCATGGCCTGGATCCGCTTGACGGTGAACTCCGGCGTGAGCAGGCGGCGCAGCCGGGCGTGACCGGGGCCGTCCATGTTCAGCAGGCTGCCGGGCGCCACGGGACGGTCGAGCAGCCCGCCCGCCACGACGTGCGTGGACGGCGCCGCGTGCGAGCTGAGGTTGGGATCGGCGAGCACCGCGCGCACATCGGCGTACCGGCTGACGACACGTGCCTCGACGCCGACCGGACAGGCCAGCGAGGCCGTGCCCTCCTGCGCGCGCAGACCGGCGTACTCGGCGGGCGGGTCGAACGGACAGCCGGCGTCGCGCGCGGTGGGGAAGGTGGCCGGCGCGTCGATCGTGGTCTCACTCATCGCCCAGCCCACCCTCGTTCGAAAATGTGGCAGTCGCTGTCATATGACTGAGGCTGTCAGATGACACTGGATGCCGCAACCGGCCGGTGTGTCACATGGCAGTACGTGCCACATGGCGGTGCTACCGTGCGTTTCGCCAGGGGACGGGAGGTGCGCTGTGGGTTTGCGCGAGGCGAAGATGGAACGCACCCGGCGGTTCATCGCCGACACGGCGTTCGACCTGTTCGTCGCCCAGGGCTACGACGACACGACGATCGAGCAGATCGCCGCCGCCGCCGAGGTCGGCACCCGCACCCTGTACCGCTACTACTCGACCAAGGAAGCGCTCGTCGTCAGCTTCGTCGAGAGCGGCCTCGGCGCGGCCATGGACGCCTTCCTGGCCCAGCCCGACGACCTACCGCTGCCCGAGGCGCTCTACGCGGTGGTCGACAGCGTCGAGCGGACGATCGGTGCCAACTCGGCCCGCCTGCTGGCCCTGTACGAGATCTTCGACAAGACCACGGGCCTGCGGGCCGGTCTGGCCGACCTGTGCTGGAGCTGGCGGCAGCGGCTGGCCCAGGAGATCCTGCGGCGGGAGGACCGTCCCGACGATCTGCTGTTCGGGGCGCTGACCGCCGCCGGCACGATGAACGTGATCGAGGTGATCGTGCAGACGTGGACCTCGAACGGGGGTCGCGTCGAGATCGCCGACATCGCGCGCGAGACGTTGGAGTTGTTGCACAGCAAGGCGACTCCCGTTCCGGTGCCGCCGGTGGCCGGCGCGTCCTGAGGTCGCGGGCGCTCAGGCGTCGCGCTCGTCCAGCTCGTCCAGGCCCTTCTGCCACCGCTCCCGCCGCTCGCTCGCCGTCTGCTCCCACCACGGGGTCCCGCGCTCCCCGAGGGCGACCTTCGCGAGCTGGACCCGCGCGCGGGCCTCACGCTCCGCCTCGCCGTCCTCGGCGCGCAGGGCGGCGCCGACGTCCCGGCGAGCCGCCATCAGCCGGCTGCGCAGCCGTGCCGCCTGCTCGGGCGGGATCTCGGGGTCGGTGGCACGCCACCGGCGCCCGTTGATGATCACGAAGTGCCCGTCTGGCGTGTGCTCCGGCTCGGCCATCACATCAGCATCGTCGAGTGCTCCGCTCCCTGCGCGCGGAGTCGTGTGGCGCACCCGATCACCAGGCGTCCCCGTCTGGCACGGCTTCCAGGGGGCCAGGTGCGGTTGTCGTTGGGGCACAACCGATCGGTGATCACGAACACAAATAGGTATTTCAGATGCAAGTTTGTTCTACGGTCACTCCGCGCACCTCGTCCGGAACGGCCCGGAGTCGCGGGGAGCGTTCCGGCGGTTCTCGTTCCAGGAGGTTCCCTTGCTGTCCACCGAGGCTGAGCAGATCGTCCGCGCGACTCTGCCCGCGGTCCGGGAGAACGTCGTCACGATCTCCGGGGTCTTCTACGACACGATGTTCGCCGACCACCCCGAACTGCTCGACCTGTTCAACCGGGGCAGCCAGGCCAACGGTGACCAGCGGCGTGCGCTCGCCGGCGCGGTGATCGCCTACGCGTCGAGCCTCGTGGGGGAGGGCGCCGTGCCCATGGGCCCGGTGCTCGGTCGCATCGCCCACAAGCACGCGTCCCTCGGGATCAGGCCCGACCAGTACCCGCTGGTGGGCCGCTATCTGCTGGCCGCGGTCGCCGCGGTGCTCGGTGACGCGGTGACTCCGGCCGTGGCCGTGGCCTGGGACCAGGTGTACTGGCTGATGGCGGTCAAGCTGATCGAGGCCGAGTCCCGGATGTACCACGAGCGGGAGATCGACCCCGCGAGCCCGTCGCGCAGGTACCGGGTGGTCTCGCGCCAGGAGGAGGCCGAGGACGTCGTCTCGCTGTACCTGGCGCCCGCCTCCGGCGGCGTCGAGGCGCATCGGCCCGGGCAGTACGTCACGGTGTTCGTCGAACGGCCCGAGTTCGGGCGGCAGGGACGGCAGTACACGCTCTCGCACGCCACCGGCTACTCGACGCTGCGCATCACGGTCCGCCGGGTGCGGGGCCGGGACGGCGCGCCGGACGGGATCGTGTCCACCGCCCTGACCACGAACACCGAGGTCGGCGACGAGGTCGACGTCAGCCATCCGTTCGGCGACGCGGTGCTGGCGTCCGGGGACGGCCCGCTGCTGCTGGCCAGCGCTGGCATCGGCATCACGCAGACCGCCGCGCTGCTGGAGCACGTGGCGCGTCATCAGCCCGATCGCCCGGTCACACTGGTGCACGCGGAACGTCATCCGGACCGGCACGCCCTGCTCGACCACGTGACGTACTTCGGTTCGCAGCTGCGGGAGTTCCGGCACCTGCCGTTCTACGACAGCGGCGCACCCGCCGCCGAGGCCAGGGGGCCGCTCGACGCTGGAGGACTGGCGCTGCCGGACGGGGTCACGGCGCATCTCTGCGGCCCGGTCCCGTTCATGCGCGACATCCGTTCGTCGCTGATCGCCCGTGGTGTGCCCGGAGAGCAGGTGCACTTCGAGGTCTTCGGGCCCGACCTCTGGACGACCGGCGCGGACGAGCTGCCCGACGCCGCGGTGCAGAAGGTCTGAACCGAAGACCTCGCAACGCACGCACCTGAACGGCGCCGGCCAATGTTGACGTTCAATGTCCAGGTTGCCTAGCATCGGCCGGTGCGGATGAACCAGGGTGTCGAGTGGGCGATGCACGTGCTGCTCTCCCTGGCGTGGGTCGACGACGACAAGCCCGTCAGCACCGCGGCCCTGGCCGCGAGCTACGACCTTCCCCAGGCGTACCTGCACAAGCAGCTGCAGGCACTCGCCAGGGCGGGGCTCGTCGAGTCGCTTCCGGGCGCGCGCGGGGGATTCCTCCTGGCCCGCCCCGCGGACGAGATCACGCTGATGGAGGTCGTCGCCGCCATCGAGGGCCCGGACCCGGCGTTCACCTGCACGGAGATCCGCCGCAACGGCATGGGGGAGAACGCTCCCCGGAGCGCCTTCCGTCGCACCTGCGCGGTGAACGGCGCGATGCAGCGCGCCGAGCTGCAGTGGCGTCAGGCGCTGGCGGGCCAGACGATCGCCGACATCAAGGCGGAGGCCGAGGCCCACGCGCCCTCGGCCGCCCGCATCGCGAGGCAGGCCTACGGGCGGGTCTGAACCCGGCCCGATCGCTCGTCGCCCCACCGCGCCGAAAAATGCCTTTCCCGGAACCGTTCGGGTGCGCACCCCGACCTGTGGGTGAAGCGCGTCCCGGTGGGACGAACCGAGCTCGGGAGGTCTCGTGGAACGGCGAACATTCCTGCGTGCGTCGGCGTTGTCGGTCGGGGTCGTCGGTGCGGCGGGAGCCCCGGCGTCCGCGGCGAGTCCGTTGCGCGTGCACGTCGTCGTCTTCGACGGCGTGGAGGAGCAGGACTTCATCGCACCGGTCGAAGTGCTGGGCCTGGCGGGGAGGCTGTCCGGCGGCGCCGTCGAGACGACCCTGGTGACGACGGGGGCACCCGGCAGGGTCAAGTGCACGTTCGGCACCGAGGTGGTCGTCCCGAACGGGTGGTCACCCCGTGACGCCGACGTCGTCGTGATGCCCGGTGGCGGTTACGGCCGCTCCGACGGGGTGCGCAAGGTGATCGCCGACAAGGGGTTCCTGCGGCGGCTCGCGGCCTCCGAGGCTCTCCCGGTCGGCATCTGCACCGGCACGATGGTCCTGTCCGCGGCGGGGATCACCAAGGGGCGCAACGCGACCACCCACCACGGGGCGAAGGCGGACCTCGCGGCTCAGGGCGCCACCGTCGTCGACGCCCGCGTGGTCGACGACGGGGACCTGATCACCGGCGGCGGGATCACGTCCGGGCTCGACGTCGCGTTGTGGCTGGTCGAGCGGTTCGTGGGGGTGGGGATCGCGCACCGGGCCGAGACGGTGATGGAGTACGAGCGCCGGGGAACCGTGTGGCGCAGGTGATCTGACGCCCGGTGGTCAGGTGCGGAGAAAGCCGCGGTCGAGTCGGCGCGGGTGCTGGCACTGGCCGACTCCCAGCTCGCCCTCGCGGACCTGGAGCCGTACCTCGCCGATCCGGTCCCGTGCGCAGGGCGGCGGTGGCGACGCTGACCGAGGCGGCACACGACCCGTCCCGGGAGCCGCGGGTGCAGGTGGCGAAGGGGATCACGGACGTGTCCGTCCTCGCCGCGCTGACCGGCGACGATGATCCGCTGGTCCGCGCCGCCGCCCTGGAAGCGGCCGAACGGGTCGGACACCCGGCGTCGTTGAGCGACCTGGCCGCCGGCCTGCTCGGCGGTCCGGCGTGGCAGGTGCGCGTGGGCGTCGCGAAGGCGCTCACCGACCCGGACTCGTGATCGGGCTGGCGGGTGACCCCGACCCGACGTCCGCGAGGCGGCGGTACGGGCGCTGGCCCGGTGGTCCGGGGACCCGTCGGTGGCGCCGGCCCTCGAGCGCGCCACCGAGGACACCGACGCCGACGTGCGTGCCTACGCCAGGCGGGCACTCGCTCCGACGCGGGAGATCTCGATGCGCGCGAGGTCGCGCACGTAACGGCTGGAGCGCCCGTCCTGCGGCGTCACGAGCGTGGGGCGGGTGAGCCGGCGGCCGTTGTAGCGGGTCGCGAGCAGCGCCGAGCAGGAGCCGAACTCCGGGTCCACCTCGGCCCACGAAAGCACCACGCGGAAGCCGTCCTGCGAGGTCGCGACGACGACGAAGCCGAGCTTGTCCATCTTGCTCCCGTCGTCGAGGCGCAGGACGACCCTGCCGAGGATCTCGTGCAGCGGCACGCCCTGCACGCAGTGGACCTCGCGCACACGGGTCGTGCGGTACTGCACGTTGACGGGCTCGCGGGCGTGGGCGTCGAGGTGTGCGGTGGAGAACGTCCAGTCGTCGCTGATGTCCCCGGTGACCAGGACCTGGTCGTCGGGGGCCGGTGTGCGCGGCGTCGGTACTCGGGCGAACGAGAGGTCCACACCCTCCACGGTACGACGCCGGACGGTTTTGCAGAAGGCGAGATCCGTGGATCGCCCCCTTGGGCGTAGATGCGGTGAAAAGACCACTCAGACGACGCGTTATCGGAGTTGGATCACGATTGGATCCGCGAACGCACCCGAGGCTTGATTCCGCAAAAGCGGGACATACGATGTTCTTCGTGCCGAATGTGCGGATCAGCGAGGCCGCCGCGGCCGAGTCCACCCACGTGGTCGTGGAGATCCCGGAGGCCTGAGGTCATGTCCAGAATCGCGCGCGGAGCCGTCGTCGCCGCCACGGCCGCACTGGCGCTCGCGGGCTGCGGCTCCGGCCAGCCCGGCAGTTCGCCCACGGCGGGTTCGGAGGCGCCGAAGGTCACGGGGAACGTCACGGTGTTCGCGGCGGCGTCGCTGACCGAGACGTTCACGCGGCTGGGCGAGGACTTCGAGGCCGCCCACCCCGGCACGAAGGTGAAGTTCAACTTCGGCGGCAGCTCCGCGCTCGCCCAGCAGCTCAACCAGGGCGCCCCCGCCGACGTGTTCGCGAGCGCGGCACCTGCGAACATGAAGCAGGTGACCGACACGAAGACGATCACGGACGCGCCCACGACGTTCGTGAGGAACAAGCTCGCGATCGCGGTGCCGAAGGGCAACCCGGGCAAGATCGCGGGCCTGCCGGACTTCGCCGACGCGGGCAGGAAGATCGCGCTGTGCGCCGAGCAGGTCCCCTGTGGCGCCGCGGCGAAGAAGGTCTTCGAGGCCGCCGGGGTCACGGCGTCCCCGGACACGCTGGAGCAGGACGTCAAGGCCGTGCTCACCAAGGTCTCGCTCGGTGAGGTCGACGGCGCGCTGGTCTACAAGACCGACGTGAAGGCCGCCGGGGACAGGGTCGAGGGCATCGACTTCACCGAGGCGGACCAGGCCGTCAACGACTACCCGATCGCCCCGGTCGCGAAGGCTCCGAACGCGGCCGCGGCCAAGGCGTTCATCGAGTTCGTGCTGTCCGGCAAGGGCAGGTCGGTGCTGAGCGCGGCGGGCTTCGTCAGCCCGTGACACGTCATCGTGCGCGAGGACGGCTTCCGGTCGTCCTCGCCCTGCCCGCGTTCATCGGCCTGGCGTTCCTGCTGGTGCCGCTCGCCGGGCTGCTGGTCAAGGCACCGTGGGGGAGCCTGTCCGGTCAGCTCTTCAGCGCCGAGGTGGGCGAGGCGCTCCGGCTCTCGCTGATCTGCGCCTCACTGGCGACGGTGCTGTGCCTGGTGCTCGGCATCCCGCTCGCCTGGCTGCTCGCCCGCTCCGGCCTGCCGGGGCGCGGGTTCCTGCGCGCGCTCGTCACCGTGCCGCTCGTGCTGCCGCCGGTCGTCGGTGGTGTCGCGTTGCTGCTGGTGCTGGGACGGCGCGGGGTGATCGGGCAGCACCTGGACGCGTGGTTCGGGATCTCGCTGCCCTTCACCACCGCCGGCGTCGTGGTCGCCGAGGCGTTCGTGGCCATGCCGTTCCTGGTGATCTCGGTGGAGGGCGCTCTGCGAGCCGCTGACCCGCGGTTCGAAGAAGCGGCGGCCACGCTCGGTGCGTCCCGCTGGCTCACGTTCCGATGCGTGACGTTGCCGTCCGTACTGCCCGGGGTCGTCGCGGGCGGCGTGCTGTGCTGGGCGCGGGCGCTGGGGGAGTTCGGTGCCACGATCACGTTCGCCGGCAACTTCCCAGGAGAGACCACGACGATGCCGCTGGCGGTGTATCTCGCCCTGGAAACGGATCCGGACGCGGCGATCGTGCTGAGCATCGTGCTGTTGCTGGTGTCCGTCGGAGTGCTGGCCGGTCTGCGCGACCGGTGGATCAGCGGGCCGACATGACCCTGAACGCGGAACTGCGCGTCACGCGCGGGAACTTCGACCTCGCGCTCGACCTCACCATCGCCCCCGGCGAGGTGGTCGCCCTGCTCGGTCCCAACGGCGCCGGCAAGTCCACCGCGTTGCGCGCGCTGGCAGGTCTGTCGCCGCTCACCTCCGGCAGCATCACGCTCGGCGAGTCCACCTGGGACGGTCCGGACGCCTTCCTGCACCCCGAGGACCGCCCGGTCGGCGTCGTGTTCCAGGACTACCTGCTCTTCGCGCACATGTCCGCGCTGGAGAACGTCGCGTTCGGACTGCGCGCCCGCGGCACCCGGCGCGCGGAGGCGAGGGCACGGGCCGCGACCTGGCTCGACCGCGTCGGACTGGCGGAGTACGCCCAGCGCAAGCCTCGCGGGCTGTCCGGTGGCCAGGCCCAGCGCGTGGCACTCGCGCGCGCCCTCGCCACCGGCCCGAGCCTGCTGCTGCTCGACGAACCGCTGGCGGCGCTCGACGCCAGCACCCGCCTGCAGGTCCGCTCCGAGCTCGGCAAGCACCTCGCCGAGTTCGGCGGCCACACCCTCCTCGTGACCCACGACCCGCTCGACGCGATGGTGCTCGCCGACCGCCTGGTGATCCTGGAGCACGGCCGCGCGGTCCAGCAGGGCACGCCGTCCGAGGTCGCCCGCCAACCGCGGACCGACTACGTCGCGAACCTCGTCGGCCTGAACCTCTACCGGGGCAACGCTCACGGCACGACCGTGGACCTCGTGGAAGGCGGCAGCATCACCGTTGCCGAGCCGGTGACCGGCGCTGTGCACGTCGCGTTCCCGCCCAGCGCCGTGAGCCTGCACCCGGAGAAGCCGCAGGGCAGCCCGCGCAACACGTGGCAGGTCACCGTCGCGGCGATGGAACAGCACGCCCACACCACCCGCGTGCGGCTCGACGGCAGCCCGCCCGTGCTCGCCGACATCACCACCGCCACTCTCGCGGACCTGCGGCTGCGGCCCGGTGACACGGTCTGGGCGGCGGTGAAAGCCACCGAGACCCACACCTATCTCGCCTGATAGCCGAGAGCTGTCAAGCGATAGGGACGTTCGTTTGGACAGCGCGGTGATTCCCGGAGGAAGGTCGGAACCGCTCGACCACCACGACGTCCGGCGAGGGAGAACCGCAATGGCGAAGGTCCTGTGCGTGCTCTACGACGACCCGATCGACGGCTACCCCCAGACGTACGCGAGGGACGGTCTGCCGGACCTCGACGCCTATCCCGGCGGGCAGACGCTGCCCACTCCGTCCTCTGTGGACTTCACGCCCGGAGCCCTGCTCGGCAGCGTGTCCGGTGAGCTCGGCCTGCGCCGGTACCTGGAGAACCAGGGCCACACCCTCGTCGTCACCTCGGACAAGGACCGCGAAGGCTCGGTGTTCGACCGCGAGCTGGCGGACGCGGACGTCGTGATCTCCCAGCCGTTCTGGCCCGCGTACCTGACGGCGGAACGGATCGCCCGCGCTCCGAAGCTCAAGCTCGCGCTGACGGCGGGCATCGGCTCGGACCACGTCGACCTCGACGCGGCCATCGCCCACGGCGTCACGGTCGCGGAGGTGACGTACTGCAACTCCATCAGCGTCGCCGAGCACGTGGTGATGTCCATCCTCAACCTGGTGCGCAACTTCGTTCCGTCGCACCAGATCGTGCTCGACGGCGGCTGGAACATCGCCGACGCGGTCGCCCGCTCGTACGACGTCGAGGGCATGCACGTCGGCACGGTCGCGGCCGGGCGCATCGGTCTCGCGGTGCTGCGGAGGCTGGCGCCGTTCGACGTGCACCTGCACTACACCGACCGGCACCGGCTGCCGGAGAGCGTCGAGCGCGAGCTCGGCCTGACGTTCCACGAGAGCACCGCCGCGATGGTGCCGCACTGCGACGTCGTGACGATCAACGCGCCGCTGCACCCCGAGACCGAGGGGCTGTTCGACGACGAGCTGATCGCCACGATGAAGCGCGGCGCGTACCTGATCAACACCGCCCGCGCCCGCATCGCCGACCGCGACTCGGTGGTCAGGGCGGTGCGGAGCGGCCGGCTCGCCGGGTACGCGGGTGACGTCTGGTTCCCGCAGCCCGCCCCGGCAGACCACCCGTGGCGCACCATGCCGCACCACGGCATGACGCCGCACATCTCCGGCAGCTCCCTGTCCGCTCAGGCCCGGTACGCGGCCGGCACCAGGGAGATCCTGGAGTCGTTCTTCGCGGGCACGCCGATCCGCGACGAGTACCTGATCGTCGACGGCGGCAAGCTCGCCGGCACGGGCGCGCACTCGTACTCGACGAACAGCTGAGCACGTGCACGCCGAGAACGAGGCAGTGCTGGCGGCCAAGGCGCGGCTCGGGCTCACCTGGCCCGCGATCGCGGAGACGCTCGACCGGCCGCCGGTGTGGACGACCTCGGCGTTGCCGGGACAGCACCCGGTGCCGCCCGACGTCGCCGCGAGGGCCGGTGAGCTGCTGGAGCTCACCGCCGGGCAGGTCCGCGCGCTGGCGGCGCAGCCCACTCGCGGGGCGCTGGACACCGCGGTGCCGGTCGACCCGACGATCTACCGGTTCCACGAGGTCCTGCAGGTCTGCGGGCCGGCGGTCAAGGAGCTCATCCACGAGCAGTTCGGTGACGGGATCATGAGTGCCGTCAACTTCCGGATGAACGTCGACCGCGTCGCCGACCCGGCGGGCGACCGGGTGGTGGTCACGCTCGACGGGAAGTTCCTGCCCTACCAGTGGTGACCGGCCGTCCCGAGTCCGCCGCGGATCGACCCCCGCTCGTGCGACCACATCGCGTGTCGATCTGGGCCGGCCTGGATCGACACGACGCCGAAGCCGGCGCCATGGCGATCCACAGGAATCCCGGGCTGCCCGGAGAACGCGGTGATCACCCCGGCGAGCACTGTGCTGTAAAAGAAGGTGCCGCAAGGCGCAGCCGATGATGTCGCAACCTTTGTTCGGTACCCGAACGGCGGTTGCACCGTCATTTCTTTTTACAGATAGTGCGTTTTTCGTCGAGCAGGACCGGCAGGACATCTCGGACCCTGGGGGCATCTCGCGTGGAGCGTTCGCACCGTTCCAGTGCCTCGGCATCGGGGCTGGTGGACGAGTCGGAGGGGCGCACGAAGCGTGATCCTTTGCGGACGGTTCGATTGCTCACCAATGCTTTCGCGTTGCTGGGCGCTGCCGCGCTGACCGGCAACCTCCTCTTCTCCGCCGGCGGCGTGGTGCGCTTGTTCCTGGCGCCGCTGGTCGTGCTCCTCGTGAGTTCGTGGTGGTTGTGGCCGCGACTGGACGGGTGGGCGTCCGCGGTGGCGGAGGGTGTCGTCACGGCCGGTTCGGCGCTGGTGCTCCCCGGCGTCCAGCCGGTGCTCGCGTTCCTCTTCGGAGTGACGACGCGGCGCGCGTTGCAGGGCGGCTCGGGGCGGTACCCGGTGAAGTCGCTGGTGGGCCTGGCCGGGTACGTGGGAGGGCTCGGCGTGTCGTTGTCCCGGCTGGACCGGGTCGACGCCGACGTGCTGATGTCCGGCGTCATGCCGTTGCTGGGACTGGTGATCGGGACGTTCGCCCTGCACGAGACCGTGCGCGCGGTCAGGGCCCAGGAGGCCGCGCGCCGGACCGTGGGCGCCTTGCTCCAGGCCACACCGGTCGGGCTGGCGCTGCTCGACGAGCGCGGTACCCCCAGGCTGCACAACCTCCGTGCCCGCGAGATGTTCAGCTGGGACGACGACACCATCGAGGCGAGCACGGTGCCGTGCGCGCACGGCGTTGCGATCACCCGGTGCGACGACGGATGCGCGGCGGCGGACGGGCCGGTCGAGGTGGAGTCGGACGCCGGGCTGGTGCTCGCCCTGCACACGGGTCCGGTCGAGCAGCCCGCCGGGCCCGACCACACGGTGGTCGCCGCCGTGGACGTGAGCAGGCGCCGTCTCTGGGAGGAGGCGCTGCGCGACAAGGCGGAGCGCGACGAGCTGACCGGTCTGGCGAGCCGGGCGCACTTCCTGCACGTCGTGCGGGAGGCGATGGCCCTGAGCTCCACGGCCGGGTTGCTGATCGTGGACCTGGACAGGTTCAAGGACGTCAACGACGCCGACGGCCACGAAGCCGGCGACCAGTACCTGAAGGCCGTGGCGGCCCGCATGGTCTCCGCGCTGCCGCCCGAGGCCGTCGCGGGACGACTCGGTGGCGACGAGTTCGCCGTGCTCGCTCCGGGGGCCGAGGTCGAGGACGTCGTGCGGCTCGCGAAGTCCGTGCTGACGGAGCTGAACGGCGCCCCGGAGCAGTTCGGCGCGAGCATCGGCGTCGCGGTCTCCGGGCCGGGCGTCGGCACGGCCGAGCTGCTGCGGGACGCGGACACCGCGATGTACGTCGCGAAGCGGGAGGGCGGCAACCGCATCCGCCTGTTCCACCCGGACATGGGCGAGCAGGCGCTGATCCGGCAGCGGGACCGGACGGACCTGCGCACCGCGGTGGAGGACGGCCAGCTCGTCGTGCACTACCAGCCCATCATCGACCTCGCGACGGGCGCGGTGACGAGCGCGGAGGCGCTGGTCCGGTGGCAGCGGCCCGGCCGGGGACTGCTGGGGCCCGACGCGTTCATCGGCCTGGCCGAGGAGACCGGGCTCATCGTGCCGCTCGGCCAGAAGGTCCTCGAGGCCGCGTGCCGCCAGGCCGTGCGCTGGCAGGCCGAGGGGCGTTCGCTGGGGGTGACGGTCAACGTGTCCACCCGCGAGCTGTCGACCCCCGGCTTCCTGCCTCGGCTGGACGGCGTCGTCGCCGCGACCGGGCTGGCGCCGGGCAGCCTGACGATCGAGGTCACCGAGAGCGTGTGGGCGGACGGACCGGCGATGCGGAGCCTGGTGGCCGTGCGGGACGCGGGGATCCGGGTGGCGCTGGACGACTTCGGCACCGGGTACTCGTCGCTGAGCTACCTGCAGCGCTACCCGTTCGACGTCGTGAAGATCGACAGCTCGTTCACTCGTGCTCTCGGCAGCAACGGCCGCACGGAGGGCGTGATCCGCTGCATCATCGCCCTCGCCGACGTCCTCGGCGCGCAGACCGTCGCCGAGGGGATCGAGACGCCGGAGCAGGCGGAGTGGCTCCGCGAGGCCGGGTGCTCCTACGCCCAGGGCTACCTGTTCGGCAGACCGGCCCCCGCGGACAGCTGGACCGCTCAGGAGTGACGTCAGGCGTGGTTCGGTACCCTCGGGCCGCCTGACGGAAGGACACGGGTGGACGACTCGTCGAAGGTCGGTAGCCACGCTCGCACGGTGCTGGCCGCCGCGGAGGCGTTCCGCGCCGAGGCAGCGGGAGTGCGCGCGGAACCGGACCGGTTGCTCGCGCTCGCCACCGCGAAGTACGAGGCGCTCCGGGACTCGCTGGTGGCCGAACGGCTCAGCGCCATGCCCGTGGACGCGCTCCGCGACTCGAAGGCGAACCTGAGGCTGAGCACGCTGAAGGCCGCCGGGTACCGGACTGTCGCCGACGTCGCCCGGGCACGCCTGGAGCAGCTCGACGGGGTGCCCGGTGTCGGCAGGCAGTCCGCCGAGCAGATCGTACGGGTCGTCCGCGCCGTCGTCGAGGGTGTCGCACGCGACCTGACCGTGCGGCTGAACCCCGACCGCGCCGACCGCTCCCAGACCGAGCTGCTGCAGCTGATGTCCAAGCTGCGCAGGGCGAACCAGCTCGTCGGCCCGCTGCGCGAGCCGCTCGGGGACGTGCTGGACAGGGTCGACGCCGACGTGCGGTCCGCGTCCCGTGCGTGGAGCCGGCTGCGGATGTTCTTCTCGTTGCGGAAGAACAGGCAGGCCGCCCTCGACTCGCTCGGCCGGCTGGAGTCGTTGCTGGCCAGCCGTGACGTGGCGGCGTTGCGCGCGGTGGGCACGCAGCTGCGCGTACCGGACCTCGACCACCGCGCGCTGTGGCGGGACTACGAGCTCGACGCGGCCGCCTACAACACGCTCCTGGCCGACCTCGCCGGTGCCGAAGCGGCGCCGGATCGCAGTGCCGCCAAGGGTTTCGTGCCGTCCGAGATCGAGCACGAGGTCGACGCGACCCCGCTCGACACCAGCCTGCTCAAGGTGTCGCTGCGCGGCTACCAGGTGTTCGGCGCGAAGTTCGCGCTGGCCCGCAAACGCGTGATCATCGGCGACGAGATGGGCCTGGGCAAGACGATCGAGGCCGTCGCGGTGATGGCCAGTCTCGCCGCGGAAGGGCGGCGCGGGTTCCTGGTGGTCTGCCCGGCGAGCGTCGTCGTCAACTGGGTCAACGAGATCGCCCGCCACAGCGACCTGGTGCCGCACCGCATGCACGGCGCGGGCCGCGACGGCGCGGTGGGCGAGTGGCTGGCGCAGGGCGGCGTCGGCGTGACGACGTTCGGCACGTTGCCGAAACTGGTGCTGCCGAAGAGGTTCCGCCCGGCCCTGGTCGTCGTGGACGAGGCGCACTACGTGAAGAACCCGGACACCCAGCGCTCGCAGGCGGTCAACAAGGTCGTGCAGCGCGCGGAACGGGCGGTGCTCCTCACCGGCACTCCGATGGAGAACCGCGTCGAGGAGTTCCGCAACCTGGTCGCCTACCTCCAGCCCGGTGTCGCGGCCCGCACGGGCACGATCGACGCCGTGGTGGGAGCGAAGGCGTTCCGCCGCGTCGTCGCACCGGTGTACCTGCGGCGCAACCAGGAGGACGTCCTGGGAGAGCTGCCGGAGCTGCTGGAGGTGGAGGACTGGGTCGAGTTCGGCAAGCAGGACCGGAGCGCCTACCTCGACGCGGTGCGCGAGGGGAACCTGATGGCGATGCGCCGCGCCGCCTACACCCCGGGCACCCCCGACGGCTCGGCGAAGCTCGAACGGCTGCTGGAGATCATCGAGGAGTCGAGGGACAACGGCTGGAAGGTCGTGGTGTTCTCGTACTTCCACGACGTGCTGGACGCGGTCGCGGAGCACGTCCAGGTCTTCGGCCCGCTGACCGGCGCCACGTCGGCGCAGGGCCGTCAGAAGATGGTGGACGAGTTCACGGCGTGCGAGGACCACGCGGTGCTGGTGGCCCAGATCGAGGCGGGCGGCGTGGGCCTCAACATCCAGGCCGCGTCCGTGGTGATCATCGCCGAGCCGCAGTGGAAGCCGAGCACGGAGGACCAGGCGATCGCCCGGTGCCACCGGATGGGCCAGGTCCGCAAGGTGCACGTGCACCGGTTGCTGGTCAAGGACAGCGTGGACGCGCGGGTGCAGGAGATCCGCGACCACAAGACCCTGCTGTTCGACCACTACGCGCGCGAGAGCGACACGAAGCATGCGCACGCGAGCGCGCTGGACTCGGCGGTGTCGGTGGAGCAGCGGGTGGTGGAGGCCGAGCGACAGCGGCTCGGGCTCTAGGCGCTGTCCTCGCCCGACGAGACCTGCAGGACGGCGCCTGGCCCAGGAGTACCTGAGGCTCACGTCCCCGCACGTCCCCGCACGTCCCCGCACGGCCCGGCCCGGCTTGGAGGCCGGTATCCGGAACGCGGGCCTCGCCTGGGTCCTGATCGACGACACCCCGTCGGTGCGCGAGCTCGTGGACCGATTCGTGCGCAAGACATGAGGATTTCATCGCCGACGGGCTCGTCGTACACGTCCGAACGGACCACTCCATAGGCCATGAATAGGGCTTTTTGGACGCGCCTGACCACGCGCTCTCGCTATGTGTAGCAGTGGTCTAACCGGGTGAATTGTGACCATGAACACTCGCCCGAGACCTTGTCGTGTTCGTTTCGTAATATCGCGGCCCGTGTGATGCCCCGTCCCCAACGCAAGGTGCTCCCGAATGCCGGGCCGACATAGAACTGACCAGTTAGCCAGCCGAAAACTGCCCCTCGCGGTCGCCATCTCCCTCGGTGCGGGACTGGCCGCGACCTTCTGGGTGGTCCAGGAGACCGGCCGGCAGGTCGATCCCACGGGCGCCGCCGCTCTGCTGGCCGCCCCGACAACCTCTGTCAGCCAGGAAGCTCCCTCCGTCGTGGCCTCGACCACCGTGCCGTCCTCGTCGGCCGTGGTGACGACCACGGTCCCTCCGGTGACCACGACGACCCCCGAGACCACCACCCCGCCCCCACCGCCTCCTCCGCCGCCCTGCCCGACCACCCTGGACGGCGTGAAGCCGCACGTGGCCCAGGTGGGTCACCACGTGGCCGGCAAGTTCGGCGTCGAGGACATCGGCGGCGCCGCCGGCCGAGGCGGCTCCGGCGACCACCCCACCGGCCTGGCGCTCGACTTCATGGTCGACACCGCGACCGGCAACGCCCTGGCCGACTACGTGCTGGCCAACCAGAAGGCGTTCGGCGTCACCTACGTGATCTGGCGCCAGCGCTACAACGACGGCAGCGGGTTCACGCCGATGGAGGACCGTGGCAGCCCCACGGCCAACCACATGGACCACGTGCACGTGTCGTTCAAGGCGGGCGCGACCGTCAAGGTCACCTGCTGATCCTCGCCGGAAATCGGAACCCGTGAGTTCTGGTCGTGCCGGTTCCTGTTGTCTAGGGTGTCCGCCATGGTGCGACCACGGCGTGTGACGGCACCTGTTGTCGCGCTCTCGGTGCTGCTCGTCTTGTCCGTCGCCGCCTGGATCGGCGGGGACGCGGTGATCAAGCGGCTCAACGCGACGCGCTGCACGGATCCGGCGACGGTGCTCGTCACCGCCGCGCCCGCCGTCGCGCCCGCCCTGAGCGACGCGGCGGAGAAGCTCGGCACCGACCCGGACTGCTATCGCGTCGAGGTCAAGGCCGAGTCCGCGCGGGAGACGGCCGCCCGGCTGGCCGCCGGCGGGGAGTCCCCGTCGGTGTGGGTGCCGGAGTCGACGATGTGGCTGAGGCAGGCGCGGGACTCCGGTGCGTGGCGGGTGCCCGAGGCAGGCGTGTCGGTCGCGCTGTCACCGGTGGTGCTCGCCGTGAAGGACCCCGGCAAGGGCAAGAACTGGCGTGAGCTGATCGGGCTCGGAGCCAAGGCGGTCGCCGGTATCGCCGACCCCGCCAAGGACCCGGCGAGCCTGTCGGCGTTGCTGGCGATGCGCGGGTTCACGTCGGGGGAGAAGGACGCCGCGGCCGCGACCGTCGCCACCATCCGGCCGGTGTCCGCCGACTACTCCGAGCAGGCCGACGACCTGTTCGCCCGTCCGCTGGACGTGTTCCCCACCTCCGAGCAGGCCCTCGAACGGCACAACTCCACGCCGGGGGCGACCAGGCTGACGGCGGTCGCCGCGGAGCAGCCGGTGCCCCCGCTCGACTTCCCGTACGTCGTGCTGCCCGACGCCGGACAGGCGCAGCGGGCGGGTGCCGAGAAGTTCCTCGCACGGGTGCGGTCCGGCACGGAGCTCGGCCGGTTCGGCCTGCGCGCGCCCGACGACTCCGCCGCCGTTCTGGACCAGGGGGCGGTGGACGAGACGCTCCGGCTGTGGAGCGGGCTCACGCTGACCGCGCGGGTGCTGGGCGTGCTGGACGTGTCGGGCTCGATGAACCAGCTCGTGCCGAGGACCGGGACCACGAGGATGGCGCTCGCCGTCGCGGCGGCCGAGCGGGGGCTGGGGATGTTCAAGCCCGGCACGCAGATCGGCCTGTGGAAGTTCTCCACCGGGCTGGACGGCGACAAGGACTACAAGGAGATCATCCCGTTCGCCTCCGTCCGGGACCACCTCGCGAACGGCCAGGCCGTCGCCGCGGTCCGGGCCACCCGCGCGACCGCGAACGGGGCGACGGGCCTGTACGACACGACCCTGGCGGCCTACCAGGAGGCCAGGAAGAACTGGGAGCTCGGCCGGATCAACATCGTCGCGATCATGACCGACGGCCGCAACGAGGACCCGGACTCGATCGGTCAGCGCCAGCTGCTGGACGAGTTGGCCAAGCTGCAGGACAAGCGCAGGCCGCTGCCGGTCATCGCGATCGGCATGGGACCGGACGTCGACGTCGACGAGCTGACCCGGATCGCCGACGCCACCGGCGGCCGGGCGTTCACCACGGTCGATCCCGCCGGCATCAGCGACATCTTCGCCCAGGCGCTGAGCACGATGCTGTGCCAGCCACCGGCCTGCCGTCCCCAGTAGACCTCAGTACGGATCGTACGGCCCGTGGTGGCCGAACAGCCGTGCCACCGGGCGCAGCCGCAGGCGCAGCAGCACCTTGATGCCCACGTTGCGCAGGAACCACGGCATCTCGGCGAGCACCCGCCTGCGATCGGCCCAACCCGGCCGCGCCAGCCGGAAGCGCGCCAGTGAACCCGCCCGGTCCAGGTACACGTACCGGTTGCCGCACAACACCTTCAGCAGGATGCCGCTGGTGACCCCGATGGACGAGAACGCGTCGTGCACCAGGATCTCGCCGTTGGGGACGAGGTTCTCCGACCACAGCATGTCGTCGGTGAACGTCCAGTAGTCGTGTTTGCCGTCGATGTACAGCAGGTCGATGCGCTCGTTCCAGCGCGTGCGCAGCTTGGTGCTGTACTCGGCTTCGAGCCGCACGACGTCCGTCAGGCCCGCGCGGGCGACGTTCTTCTCGAACCGGGTGCGCGTGGGGGTCCCGCCGAACAGCTTGCCCTCGACGAACGGGTCGACCGCGACGACCGTCGCCCCGACGGACGTGGCGGCGAGCCCCAGCACGGTGGTGGATCTGCCCTGGTGGCTGCCGATCTCCACGATCCGCGCGCCGGGCCCGAGCCGCAGCGCGGCCTGCCACAGCATGGTGGCCTGGTCAACGGTCAACCAGCCGGGCACCTGGTCGCCCAGCTCCCACGCTTGCTCGAACGCGGTCGAAGAAGTCATCTCCACCTGCCTGAGTGCGCCCCAGAACGGTCGTGGGGCCCAAGATAGCGACAGTCGCCCGCGAGCACTACCCGGTGGTAACTTCCTGCGCCATCAGCAGCCTGAAGATCGCGCACCGGAACCCGACGACGTGGGTGCTCCTCGCACTCACGGTGCTGTCGTTCGCCCAACGCTTCGGAACGGCGACGTTCGACACGAAGCTCGACCTGGCCGTCAACCCGGCCGGGTTCCTCGGCAGGGCCCTGCACCTGTGGAACCCCGCGGCGACGGCGGGCGAGCTGCAGAACCAGGCCTACGGCTACTTCTTCCCGATGGGCCCCTTCTTCGCGGCCGGCCAGCTCCTCGGCATCCCCGCGTGGGTCACCCAGCGGCTCTGGTGCGCGGTGCTGCTCTGCCTCGCGTTCTACGGCGTGCTGCGGCTCGCCCGCGCGCTCGGCATCGGCCACGAGCCGACGAGGTACGCCGGTGCGCTCGCCTACGCGCTGGCGCCCCGGGTGCTGACCGAGATCGGGCCGCTGTCGGCGGAGATGCTGCCCGCCGTCATGTTGCCGTGGGTGCTGCTGCCGCTGGTCCTCGCGGACCGCATCGGGTCACCGCGCCGGGCGGCGGCGTTGTCCGCGCTCGCGGTGCTGTGCATGGGCGGCATCAACGGCGCCATGGTCGTGATGGCGCTGGTCCTGCCCGGGATCTGGTTGCTCACCCGCAGGTGGAACGGCGCGCACGTCCGGCTGGTGCTGTGGTGGGCGGGATGCGTGCTCGCCGTCGCGCTGTGGTGGATCGTGCCGCTGCTGCTGCTCGGCCGGTACAGCCTGCCGTTCCTCGACTACATCGAGTCGGCCGCGAACACCACCGCGCCCATGTCGTTGTTCCAGGTCCTGCGCGGCACGAACCAGTGGGTCGCGTACGTGCTCCAAGGCGAACCGTGGTGGCCCAACGGCTTCCTGCTCGTGGACAACCCGGTGCTGATGGCCGGGACGGCGGCGGTGGCGCTCATCGGCGTCGTGGGCCTCGCCCGGCTCGGTTTGCCCGAACGCCGGTTCCTCGTGCTCGGCACGCTCGCCGGTCTGACGCTGCTGACCGTCGGCTACGTCGGGTCGCTCGACTCGCCGCTCGCCGAGACGGTCCGCGGGTTGCTCGACGGGCCGCTCGCGCCCTTGCGCAACGTGCACAAGTTCGAACCGGTGCTGCGGTTGTGCATCGTCCTGGGGTTCGTCCACGGCCTGCACCTGTCCCGTCCGGCCGGGCTGCGCGCCGCTCCCGAGCACTGGCGGAGGCGGGCCCGCACCGGCCTGGCCCTGCTGCTGATCGCGGTCGTCGCCGCGCCCGCGTGGCTGCTCACCCTGCGGCCCGGGCTCGGCTGGTCGGAGGTTCCGGGGCACTGGCGCGAGGCGGCGGGCTGGCTCGCGGAGAAGGACGCCAGAGCGAGAACGTTGTTGTTGCCCGCCACGGGTTTCGGCCAGTACACCTGGGGCAGGACCGTGGACGAGCCGATGCAGTCGCTCGCGGAGGCGCCGTGGGCGGTGCGCAACCAGGTACCGCTCGGGTCCGAGGGCAACACCCGGTACATGGACGCCGTCTACGACGCACTCGCGGACGGGCGGGGCTCGGCGGGGCTAGCCGACTTCCTCGCGCGTGGCGGTTACAGGTTCCTGTTGTTGCGCAACGACATCGCCCGCGAGCAGACCGGTTCGCCGCCGCTCGCGGTGCTGCGCCAGGCGTTGCGGGGATCACCCGGCATCGAGCGCGTCGCCGAGTTCGGGCCCGAGGTGCGGATGAGCGACCAGCGGCTCGTCAGCTCGGTCGACGCGGCCGCGACCGGCAGATCGCTGGAGATCTTCGAGGTCAAGCGTCCGGTCCCGGTCGTGACCGCGGTCAACGCGGCGGACGTGCCGACGGTCAGCGGCGGGCCGGAGTCGTTGCTGCCGTTGCTGTCCCAGGGACTCCTCAAGACCGACCAGCCGGCGATCCTCGCCGGCGACGCGACGGAGGAGTCCGCGGAGCTGCTCGTCACCGACGGTCTCCGGCGCAAGGAGCGCAACGTCGGCAGGGTGTCCGACAACCTCAGCCAGACGATGTCCGCGGACGAGGCGTCCCGGCAGGGCCGTGTCGCGCTGGACGTGTCGCCGTTCCAGGACGTCCGGCACCAGACCGTGGCCGAGTACCGGGGGATCCGGGCCGTCCGGGCGTCCACGTCGACCGCGTACGCCGACGCCGCGGGGGCGATCGACCCCGCGAACTCGCCGTTCGCCGCGGTCGACGGCGACGGTGGCACCGCGTGGCACTCCTCCAGCTACACCGGCCCCGTAGGGCAGTGGCTGCAGATCGACCTCGACACCCCGCGCGCGGTCGGCGAGGTGAAGCTCGACCTCGTCGACGACCTGCGGGTGGGGTGGACGGTCAACCGGATCCGGATCACGACGGACACGGGGTCGAGCGAGCACGACGTGCCGACCGGCGGCGGCCCCCACGCGTACGCCGTCAGCCCCGGGCTGACCGGCAGCGTGCGGGTGACGTTCCTCGGCGTCGCCGCGGACCGGCAGGACGGCAACGTCGGCGTCAAGGAGCTGAGCGTGCCGGGCATGACGGCGCAGCGGGCCCTGCGGGTGCCCCGCGACCGGGACGCGGCCGAGCCGGGCTTCTCGTTCACCCGCGGCAGCCAGGCGCGTCCCGCCTGCTACCGCACGGGTGACGCGGTGCGGTGCGACTCTTCGCTGTCCCGGTTCGGCGAGGAGGTCAACGGGCTCACGCGGCTGTTCCGCACCTCCGTCGCGGGGAAGTTCGCCGTGCGGGCGACCGTCGTCCCCGCGGCGGGCGCGAAGAACCCGGTGTCCCCGGACGGGGTGTCGGTGACGGGGTCGACCTCGCTCGCGGGCGACGTCGCGGCGAGTCCTCTGTCCGCTGTGGACGGTGACCTGGGCACGTCGTGGGTGCCGGACGTGACGGACATCCGTCCGACGCTCACGGTGGCCTGGAAGGGCAAGCGGACCGTGTCGGAGTTCCGGATCGAGGGCGTGCGGGGGGCGAGGACCCCGATCGAGCTGGAGGTGAGCACCGACGCCGCCACGGAGGTCGTGCGCGTCGGCGAAGGCGGACTCGTCACGATCAAACCGGCGGACACCGAGAAGCTCGAGATCGTGGTGCGCGAGGCGGGCGGTTCCGGACCGGCCGAGATCGGTGAGCTCGCGGTGCCCGCCCTGGACGGAGTGCTGAAGCCGGTACCGGCCACGACGCCGTTCACCGTGCCGTGCGGTCAGGGCCCGGTCGTCGACATCGACGGCAAGAAGATCACCAGCTCGGTGTCCGGGGTGCTCGGCGACGTCGTGGCCGGGCTGCCGCTGCAGGCCGTGCTGTGCGACGACGACCTCGCGACCGCGCTGGAGCTGCCGGCCGGGGACCACGTGCTGACCACGTCGCGGTCCGACTCGTTCGTGGTGCAGGACGTGTCCGTGACGCACCTCGATCTCGCGAAACCCGTTGCCACGCAACGGGAGGTGACCGTCGGCGCGTGGGAGGCCACCGATCGCGAGGTCACCGTGGGACCGGGCGCGCGGGCGTTGCTCGTGGTGCCCGAGAACGTCAACGACGGCTGGACGGCGACCCTGAACGGTCAGGTGCTGGAGAAGGTCCGGGTCGACGGGTGGCAGCAGGCCTACGTCCTGCCCGAGGGCGACGGTGGTGTGGTCGCGCTGGAGTTCGGGCCCGACGCCCGGTACCGCACCGGTCTGCTCGCCGGCGTGCTCGGCGTGCTCGGCGTTCTCGTGCTCGCCCTGGTCCCCGTGCGGCGGCGCGTGACGTTCGTGGCGCCGTCGCGGAGCCGGTGGCTGATGGTCGCGATGCTGGTGCTGCTGGCGGTGCTGGGCGGGATGCTGCCGATCGTGGCGGTGATCGCGTGCCTGCTCGCCCGCGAGTTCTGGGCGGCCGCGCCGAAGGTGATCGCGGTGGCGGGCGTCGCGCTGGGGTCGGTCGTCGCGGTGCTGGGCCGGGTCCTCGGCCACGGGCAGGAGTGGGCCTACGTCCCGCTCGTGCAGGCGTCGCTGCTGGTGGCGGTCTCGGCGGTGGTCGCGGCGGCGTTCCGCCCGTTCGGCCGCAAGGACGCCGAGGAGGACGCCGAGGAGGACGCCGAGAAGGACGTGGAGACCACGGCGCCCGTCACGCCGTGATCAGGCCTGGCGGCTGCCGCGGGCCTCGATGACGGTGCCCGCGACCACCAGTCCCGCGGTGGCGAGCAGCGCGCCGGTCACGACCTGACCGGCGGAGTCGTTGAGCCACAGGGAGATCAGCGCGATCTCGGCGGCCACGGCGATCCACACGGCCGCGGTGGAGCGCCGGTCCCCGCTCGCGATCCGGGCGAACAGCAGCAGCTGCACCAGCGCCAGGCACGAACCGACGAGAGCGAACTGCCACAACGGGATCGAGTCGCCCTGGTAGTGCGCGCCACCGATCAGCGACACCCCGAGCGGTCCGAACAGCGCGCAGCCCACGACCACGAACACGTCGAGGCCCGCGCAGATCGCCAGGGCCTTCGGGAGCATCCGCCGCCGGTCGTCCGCGTCCGCCATGCGCGGCAGCACGAGCACGCCGACCGCCTGGGGCAGCCAGTACGCGATCTTCGTGACCACCGCCCCCACGGCGTAGCCGCCCGACTGGTCCGCGAGCTGGTGCCGGGCCAGCACGAGGTCGAGGTTGACGAGCAGCACCAGCGCGAGCATCGCCTGCGACGCGTGCAGCACGTCGAGCCCGCCCGCCGGGCGTGCCGGGCGAGGACGGCCGCACAGGCGCCACCCGGTCAGCACGACGAGGAACGAGCCGATCGCCGTGCCCGCGAGCACCGACGTGGACGACGGGGAGAGCCAGAGGCCGATCACCCCGCCGCCGACCTTGCCGAGTCCTTCCAGCGACACCAGCAACGCCAGCGCGCCGAACCGGTGCGTGCCCTGAAGGAGTCCGTGCAGGACGCCCAGCACCGTCAGCGGGGCCAGGGACAGCGCGAGCCACACGACCGGCCAGGGACCGTCGAGGTGCAGCAGGTTCGCGAGCAACGGCACGAGAGCCAGCGTCAGCACGGTCATCCCGGCGCTCACGCTCAGCCCCAGGCCGAAGAGCGGACGCGGGCCGAGGTTCGTCACCCGCAGGGCGGCGACGGTCTGCAGGCTCATGGCGGGCACCACGCCGATGACCACGAGCGCGAGCAGGGCGCTGAGCTCGCCGAAGACCGCGGGGGCCAGGACCCGTGCGGCGGCGATGGTCAGCAGGTAGCTCGCGGCGTTGGCGCCCAGCAGCGCGCCCGTGATCAGCACGGCGTCCATGCGGGTCGTGGTCGTGGCCGGAGCGGACACGCGGGATCCTTCCGGTGGCAGGTCTGCCGCGGTACTACCGGCGAGTACTACTGGCCGGTAGTTTCGGCGACTGTAGCCCCGGCGCGACCGGAGAGGGAGCAAGTGCGGCCGAACGGACTGACGCTCTACGCCGCGTGCGCGACGCTGGCGCTGGCGGCGCTGGCACCTGTGCTGCGGCCGGGCTACGTCCTCGTCTACGACATGGTGTTCACGCCGGAGCAGCCGCTCAACGCCGCCGCGTTCGGGCTCGGGGACGCCCTGCCGCGCGCGGTGCCGGTGGACGCCGTGGTGGCGCTCGCGACCCAGGTGGTCCCCGGTCAGCTCGTGCAGAAGCTCGCACTCCTCGCGATCGTGTTCGTCGGCGCGCTGGGGGCCGGACGGCTCGTGCCCACGGACAGGACGGGCGTGCGGATCGTCGCCGCCGTGGCGTACTCCTGGAACGCCTACGTGGCCGAGAGGCTCTTCATCGGCCACTGGACGCTGCTGCTGGGGTACGCGGCGCTGCCGTGGGTCGCGATGGCGGGCTTGAAGATGCGGGACGGCGAACCGCGGGCGTGGACCCGGCTCGTGCTCGTCAGCCTGCCCGCCGTGCTCTCGGCTCCGGGCGGCATCCTCGCGCTCGGCACGGCCCTGGCCACCGCAGGGCGCCGCGGTGCCTTGCAGGTGCTCGGCGTCGGGGTCGTCCTGAACGCGCCGTGGTGGGTGCCCTCGTTGCTGCACAGCGGACTCTCCGACCCGGCGGGGGTCGAGGCGTTCAGCGCGCGGGCGGAGAACTGGGGCGGTCCGGTGCTCAGCGTGCTGGGCCTGGGCGGGATCTGGAACGCCGAGGTGGTCCCGGTGAGCCGCGCCAACCCCGCCCTGCCCGTGATCACGCTGCTGCTCCTCGCCGCGGCGGTGTTCGGGTTGCGGGAGCTGTCGAAGCGCGTGTCCGTGTGGCCGCTGGCGGGACTGGGGGCGCTCGGCGCGGTGCTGGCCCTGCTCGCCGTGCTGCCTGGGGGAGTGACGCTGCTGGAGGCGCTGATCGAGCACGTCCCGGGCGCGGGACTGTTGCGCGACAGCCAGAAGTGGGTCGCGTGGCTGGCCCTGCCGTTCGCGCTCGGGCTGGCCGCCGCGGTGGAACGGCTGCGCGGGCGGCTGCTCGTGGCCGTGCTGCTGCTGGGACTGCTGCCGGACCTGGCCTGGGGCGGGTTCGGACGGCTCGAGCCGGTGGACTACCCGGCGGACTGGGCGGCGGTGCGGGAGGAGCTCGTCGACGAGCCCGGTGCCGTGGCGGTGTACCCGCTGTCGGCGTTCCGCAGGTTCGACTGGAACGACCGGCGCACCCAGCTCGACCCCGCGCCGCGTTTCCTGCCCGGCACGACCGTCGTGGACGACTCGCTGTCCGTCGGCGGCCGGATCGTGTCGGGGGAGGACCCCGCGGCCGCGCGCCTGCGGGCCGGCGACCTGACCGGCATCGGCTGGGTGCTGGTCGAACGCGGCACTCCGGGCCGGGTGGACGAGAACCTGCTCGCACGGCTGGAGAAGGTCCACGACGGACCCGAGCTGACGCTGTACCGGGTGCCGGGAGCAACGCCGGTTGAACCGAACGGCGCACCCGTTGCGCCCGTTGTGCTGGCCTGGGTCGCGGCCGGGTCACTGATCGGTACGAGCCTGTTGTGGAGACGGTTACCGGCCGGTAGATTCGCGGCACCCCGACCTGAGGAGTAAGACGTGGAACTGGTTTCGGTGCTGGTCGCGATCGTTGCCGGGGCCGCGCTCGCCGGAGGGGTCGGCGTGATCGTCGTCGAGCAGAACAACCCCGACAAGGTCGTCGAGCAGCGGATCGAAGAGGGACAGAAGGCCGTGGCGCCCGAGGTCCTCGACTACGGCTCCCGCTGACCGGTGCCCGTGGCCTTCTCCGGGGATCCGGCGGCCTCCTGGAGCATTCTGCTGGAGGTGACTCCGCGCGAGATGCCGGACCCGGCGGTGGTCGCCGCGCGGATGTCCCGCGCCAGCGCGGAGTTCCCGAACCTCGGCCCGGCCGCGATCGTGCTCCTTCCGTCCGATCTGGACGGTGCGCGGGCCGCGTTCGCCGACGACCACTACCACCAGGGTGACCCGCTGGTCCGGGTCGCGCTCGCCGGTGACTCCCTGCTGATCGCGGCGCACCACGGTGCCGTCGACGGCCTCGGCCTGCTCGCCTTGCTCGGCATCGCTCTGGGCGAACCCGTGCGGAGCTCCGCGACCGGAGTGGCCGCGCGCGGCTCCGACCGTACCTACCTGCTGAGCGCGCTCGACCGCGTGCGGGAGGCGGTGTGGGCGCCTCCCACGCGCATCCAGCCCTCCTTGCACGGCAACGACTTAGGCGACCACCTGGTGTCCCGCGTGCTGCCCGCCGTGAAGCTGGGCAGCGCCGGGCTCACCTCCGCCGCGCTCGGCACGACGCGGAGGTGGAACGCCGCCCGTGGCGCCGAGCACGGCCGGGTCGTCGCCGCGATCGGCGCTTCCTGGCGTGGTGGCGCCGATCCGCGTCCCGAGGCCGACAGCGCCCTGCTGCGCCTGCGGCTGCCACCGGGGGCGACCGACGAGGACGTGCGCGTCCTGCTCGCGTCCTCGGCGCCGGAGGCGGGGTTCCCGAGCGCGCACAACCCTTTGGCGCGCTGGGGGATGAGGTTGCTGGCGTCCCGCCTCGGGAGCACGTTCCTCGTGTCGAACCTCGGCGTCGTCGACGCCGGTGTGACGGCTTTGCGCTTCTACCCCGCGGCGAGCGGTCGCTCCGGCGTCGCGTTCGGTGTGGTGACGACAGGGGAGGTCACCACGGCGACGGTGCGCGTGCGGCGGCGCGACTTCGACGCGGCCGCCGCCGCGGGGCTGCTGGATCTGTTGTGCGAGACGGTGCTCAGCGGTCACGAGGCCCGGCGGTAGCACGCAAGGCGCCGTGCACGACGCTCTCGAACGCCCCGAGGCTCTCCTCCCAGCTGAACTGCCGGACGCGCCGCCTGCCCGCGGCGCCCATCCTGGCGCGCAACGGTCGGTCGCGCAGCAACGTGGTCGTGTGCCGGACGAACTCGTCGAAGTCGCCTGCCAGCAGACCGGTCTCGTGTTCCACGATCGCCTCGGCCACGCCGCCGGCCGAGCGGTACGCGACCGTCGGCACGCCGTGCGCGGCGGCCTCCATGATCACGATGCCCCAGCCCTCCTTGACCGACGGGCACAGGTGCACCCACGCCCCGGCGAGGATCTCGTGCTTGGCCTGCTCGTCGACCCACCCGTGCAGCACGACGCTGTCCTGCACGCCGCGGTCGATCGCGTGCTGCTGCAGGACGTCCTTCCACGGGCCCTCGCCGACGAGCTCCAGTCGCAGGTCCGGCCACTGTGGACGGAGCTCGGCGACCAGGTCGATGGCGTGCTCCAGGCGCTTGTGCGGCACCAGTCGCGACACCGCGACGAGCACCGGGGCCTGCGTGCGGCGGGCCGTCACCGCGGGCGGCGCGTCCAGCCCGTTCGGGACGACCGCGGTGCGTCGCAGCTCGACGCCCAGCTGCCCCAGCTCGTCGCGCGTCACGTTGGACACGGTGACGTAGCGGCACTTGCGGTACAGCCGGGGCGCGAGCCAGGACTCGATCCACCAGCCGACCCGGCCGAGCAACGGGCCGAGCGCGCTGTGCCACTGCTCGCGGTGCACGTGGTGCACCAGCACGAGGACGGGGCAGCGCGCGACGAGGCGGCTGAAGAAGGGCATGCCGTTCTGCACGTCCACGATGACGTCCGCGTCGGAGCGCAGGATCGCCAGCAGGGCGTACAGGTAGACCGTGAACTTGTTGCCGCGCCTGCGGAAGCGGACGCCCGCCACCCAGTCGCCGGACGGGGCGCGGTCGTGGCCCGCGCACTGGATCGAGACCCGGTAGCCGAGCTGGGCGAGGCCTTCGGCGATCCGCTCGACGTACCGTTCGGAACCGCCGCCCTCGGGGTGTCTGGTGTCGCGCCAATTCACCAGCAGAATGCTCGGCCGGTAATCAGGACCACGCGACATCTGCCTCTCCCGATGCTAGGTTACTGCCAGGTAGCCATGGTAGACGGAATGCGGGAGATGGCAATGGTCGAGATCGGTTCAGTTTCGGCCCGGGAAAAGTTGCGAAAGCCAACTTTCAATCGCGCCGTTCGGCTTTTTCGCGCATTTCTGAAAGAACAGTCCGACCCCGACCACTTCTACCGGATCCTGGCGGACGACTCGGTCTCCCAGGTGTCCTCGTACGCGTCGCTGGACGGTGCCGTCGTACTCGACGTGGGTGGTGGTCCGGGCTACTTCGCCGAGGCGTTCCGCGGCGCCGGCGCGCGGTACGTGGGCCTCGACCCGGACGTCGGCGAGCTGTCCGCCCGTGGTGAGCCCGACCCCGGCATGATCCGCGCGAGCGGGACCGCGCTGCCGTTCCGCGACGGCTCGGTGGACGTCTGCTACTCGTCCAACGTCCTCGAGCACGTCGACGACCCGTGGCTGATGCTGGCCGAGATGGTGCGTGTGACCAGGCCTGGAGGCACCGTCTTCATGTCGTACACGCCGTGGTGGTCACCCTGGGGCGGGCACGAGACCGCGCCGTGGCACTTCCTCGGCGGGCACTACGCTCGCCGCCGCTATGAGCGCCGAAACGGCAAGCCGCCGAAGAACGCGTTCGGCACGTCCCTGTTCCCGGTGAGCGTCGGGGCGGTCCAGCGGTGGGCACACCGCCAGACCGTCGCCGACGTGGTCGAGACGTTCCCCCGGTACCACCCGTGGTGGGCGAAGTGGATCACCCGCGTGCCGGGGGTCCGGGAGGTCGCCTCGTGGAACTTCGTGATCGTGCTCAGGCGACGTGCCTAGCCCGCCGTCCGAGCACTCCGAGAAGAATTCCGGCCAGCAGCATGACGAGGCCAACCGAAAGCAGGACGATCGGTCCGGTGCGGCTGATCAGAGTCAATTTGTCGCGTGCCTCGGTTGCCCGTTCGGTCGATTCCTCGACAGTTTTCTCGTTGAACGTCAAGGTGGCGTCGAGCAGTACCGTTCCCTCTTTTCCGTCCGGCCCGAACAGTGCCTGGCGCTGCTGTTCGGAACCCTTGACGATGAGGCCGCTGACCGGCTCGACCCACATGGTGCGGGTGTTCGAGTAGCGGCGCTCGGCCTTGACGGAGGCCTCGGTGCTGCCGACCAGCGTGCCGGGCACCTCCTGGTCGCGGAACTTGGTCGACGGGATCTTCTGGACGAACTTGTAGACCTCGAGCCCGCGGATCTCGTCGGTGCCCTCGTACCGCGCGGTCGTCGCCTTGCGCAGGGTCGTGTCGAAGTACTCGTAGTCCTGCGGCTGGGTGTCGAAGGGGAACTTGTAGTTCAGGCCCTCCTGCCGCACCGCCTTGTCGGCCGCGGTCGGGTCGCCCTCGGCGTCCGTCACGTACTGCTGGGTGCAGTCCTGCAGGGCCATGTTCGTCCGCCGGTCGAGGCACACGCGGTGCTTCATCGCGGAGACGAGCTGGTTCTCGGAGTCGGTGACGACCAGGCCCTGGTCCCACACCATCACGTCGCCGCCGACCTTGGCCTCGGCCACGGTCAGGTTGCTCTCGACCTTGCGGGTCGCCGTCAGCCGGGCGTCCCGGACCACGAGTTCCTTGGGGTAGAAGACCTTGGCGGCGCCTTCGGCGACGGACTCCGTCTTCTGGTCGAGTGGTACGACGGCGAGCTCGGGGTACACGTAGAAGCGCAGGACTGCTCCGAGCGCCAGCGAGAAGATGCCCAGGCCTACCAGCACAAGGCTCGCAACACGTCGCACTCGTCCTCCTTCTGGGGGTGTACGGGGTATGAGAGGGACGTCACAGTGGCGAGGAAACTACCGGACAGTAACCTCTGCGCAACCCCCTGACCGGGGTGACTCAAGTCATCTTGATCGGTCCGCGTGAAGAAAGCAGCTACTCGGCCGCCGAACCGCAGAGCCGTTCGGCGGAACCCCTGCTGTCCAACGGGTAGCGGCTGAACGAACCAGCTCCGTACTCATCGGCGACGAAGCCGGAGGAAGAGACACGTGGAAGAAACCCCTGTGTGCTATCCCGGAGCAGTTGAGCAGGCCCGGCTGCTCGCCGGCGGTGCGACGACCGCCGCAGAACTCCTTGCTACGACCGAACGCCGGCTGGAATCCGTGCGGCAGGTTTTCACAGATGTCGATCTGGCCGCCGCCCGGCGCAGTGCCGAGGAGGCCGATCGGCGGTTGGCAGGTGGGGTGAGCGGCGGTCTGCTCGGACTGCCTTTGGCGGTCGAGGACTCCCTGCCCCGCTCGGCTTTCGAGGCGCTGGTGGCGGCGGGAGCCGTCGTGGTCGGCACGACGTCCGCGGCCGAGCTCCATCGCAACCCGACGGCGGGTGTTCCCGCCACCGCACTGGATCCGAAGGTGTCGGGCACGGCCGTCGCCGTCGCGACCGGCGTGGTGTCCGCCGTGCTGGCGCGCCGGGCACCCGGTGCCGGGCAGGTGCCTGCGGGCGGTGCGGGCGTCGTCGGCTTCGAGACCTCCAGCGGGTCCGGCGTGGTCGCGAGGACCGTGGCCGACGTCGAGCACGTCCTGCGCGGGACGGGCTGGGCGGCCGATCCGGCGGACCGTCCACTGAGGATCGGCGTGTCCCTGCGCGGCCTGTCGGTCACCACCCGCACTCGCGCGCCCATGCGCAGGGCCGTCGAGGACGTGGCCGCGCTGTTGTCGTTGCACGTCAACGAGGTGGTCGACCACGACCCGCACCTCGCGAGCGAGTCGCGGCTCCTGCTGGCACCGCACCTGGCCGCCGGTCCCCGTGAGCTGGCGCTGCTCGACCGCTTCGTGCCGGGACCGTTCCGGGGTATCTGCCGGTCGATGCGGGCGGCGGAGCGGGTGATGATGAACCACATGTTCACCGGCGTCGACGTGCTGGTCACGCCGGGGCACACCGGCCCAGCCGAGACGATGTCTCTGCCCGGCGCCGTGCTGGTGCGCAACGGCGCCACCTCGCCGTTCTCCCCGCTGTGGAGGGTGAGCGGCTATCCGGCCGTGTCCCTGCGCGCGGGCTCGGACGCCGACGGCAACCCGTTGCCGGTGACCCTGATCTCGGTGCCCAGGGCGGAGGGTGAGCTGCTCCGCGTGGCCCGCATCATCGAGGAGGAACACGGAGCTCACCGGAGGCCGTAGTCGACGTTCGAGGACGACACCACGTTCTCTAGGTCGAGCGAGCCGTCCGGGTCGCCGGCGCTGGTGACGGAGTAAGTGATCGTGCCCGCCAGGCACGCACCGATGACCAGCGCCAGCGGCCCGGCGATCAGGCCGGTCCGCCGCACGAGCAGCAGGACCAGGCCGATCGCGATCAGCGCGGCGCCGCCGACGACCAGGACCCAGGGGAGAGCGGTGATCACGAACAGCTTCGGCAGGTTCTCCTTGACCTGGTCCACGTTCGCGGTCACCGAAGCGTTGGTCAGCCGCAGTTCTCCCGCGAACACCGGGGTTCCGGCGCCCTCCTGCTGGGTGTCGGTCCGCAGTTCCTGCCGGATGTCCTCGCTGACCGAGAGAACCGCGCCGGTCGTGGGTTCGACCAGCAACGTGCGGGTCACCCCGTAGTACTGGGTGACGTCGACGGACGGCTCGGGACTGCCGAGCAGCGACCCCGGTACGGCGAACCGGTCGAGCGCCGTCTGGGGGACCGTGTGCACGAACCGGTACACGTCGAGTCCTTGCAGCAGCTGCTCTCCGGCGAAGTGGATGTCCACCGGCCGCTTGAGAACCGTGTCGTACCAACGGTAGTCGCGCTGCTCGGTGTCGAACGGGAACACGAAGTTGAGTCCGGGCTGCAGGAGTTGCCTGCCCTGCGCCGTGATCCGCTCGCCCTGCTCGGTCTCGTAGAACTCCCCGTGGCAGGGTGCGACGGCCTCGCCGGTGCGCCGGTCGAGGCAGATCTTGCGGACCTCGGCGCTGAGCACGAGCTTGCCGGCGTTCTCCTTGACGATCGTCGCCCGCTTCCACACGGTGACGTCGCTGTCCTTCTCGACCTCCGGGGCCGCGAGATCACCCTCGACGTGCGTGGTCGCGGTGAGGCTCAGGTTGTGGCGGACCTCGGGCATCCCGCCGGGCGGGTGGACGACGGCCGTGACCCCTTCTCCTTCGGAGACGGAGACCGTGTCGATGTCGTGCTGCAGCTTCGCGAGCAGGGGATAGGCGTGCAGCTGCAGCACGAGGCCGGTCGCTACGGCGACGGCACCGAGTCCGAGCAGGGCGACGACGACTGCGGTTCGCACAGGTCCTCACAAGTATTCGGTTGGCAGGGAGGGAGATCCGTGAGGCGTGATTTCCGGTAACCGTACGTTCAGTTGTACCTGGCCGGTGACCTAGATCACAAGGGCATACCTGAATCCCATTCGGGTTACCTGGCCGCGACGGCTCGGCCACGATCTCCGCACAACCAGGTCAAGACGACGGGAGAACCTGGTGGGCCGCCAGGTCCCGGGAATGATCGGCTGCGCACGGTCCTGATCAGCTCCAGAGCTTGGGGGACTTATGAGAGTTCGCAGATGGGTGACCGCGGCGTTCGCCGTCGCGGTCGTCGCCGCCAGTACCGGTCCGGCCGCCGCGTCGGCACCCGCGTGGCGCCTGGCCCAGATCCCGCAGACCACGATCACCAGCAACCTCAGGGACGTGGCCGCGGTCGACGCGAGGCACGCCTGGGCGGTCGGAATCGAGGGCTACCACCCGGACCAGCCCACCACCGGTGGTCCGATGATGCTGCGGTGGAACGGAACCAGGTGGTCCCGCACGTCGCTCCCGGTCGTGCAGGGCCAGATCTCGTTCCAGCACGTGGCGGCGTCGTCCGCGAAGGACGTCTGGGTCACCGGCGTGCCGCGGTCGTCGGAAGGCAACACGACGCTGGTGTGGCGCTTCGACGGCAAGACGTGGACCGAGGTGCCGTACCCGCCGGGCGCCACCCCGAGCACGCTCTCGATCCAGGACCTCTCCGTCGTGGACGGTCGTGCCTGGCTGGTCGGCTACCGGGACAGGTTCCCGGTCTTCCACGAGTGGACCGGGTCGTCCTGGCAGGAACACCAGCCCCCCAACGAGTGCGTGAACGGCGGCAGCTTCCCGAACTTCTGCACCATCAACGCCGTCAAGGCCTTCGCGCCCGACGACGTGTGGGCCGCCGGCAACGGCTGGTGGAACGGGTACGTGGGTCCGCTCCTGTTCCACTGGGACGGCACGGAGTGGCAAACCGTCCAGATAGGACTGAACCAGGCGCCCGTCACCCTGCAGTCGCTCGACGGCACGTCCTCGAAGGACATCTGGGCGGTCGGCGACGGCGGTGGCATGGGGACCGACACCGTCGTGGTGCGAGGAGACGGCACGACCTGGCAGGTCGTCGACGGCCTGGACACCTCCGTCACCCCCGGCATCGCGGTCGGGGCGGACAACACCCCGTGGGTCATCGGTGACTACCCGGACGCGACCTTCCACTCCCGCGGCCCGGCGGGGTGGACCACCACCCCGGCTCCCGCACCGGTGGACTCGCCGAGGGCGTCCTACAACGCGATCACCGCTGTTCCCGGCACGAACCGGATGATCGCGGTCGGCTCGGCGGACGTGCCCGGCTCCAGCCCGCTGCGGGTGCGGGCGGTGATCGCCGAGTACTCGGCGCGCTGACCTCACGGCACCACTTACCGGATGACGAGCGTTCGCCCGCGTTCGCCGGTAAGTGGTGCGGTAGGTGGTCTTCCCGGCCACAGCTTTGAGTGTTGTCGGCCGAACAGCCGCACTTCTACGTTCAGGCGGCGGAACCCCGCGGTCACCACCGCGGTCCCTGCTCCGCACTCCCTGCGAAGTAAAGGTGCACGTCGATGCGCGAGAAAATCATGAGGGTGGTCGCCTGCGCGGCCGCCGTGGCGGACCGGTACATCGTCGTCTTCAAGGGCGAGGCCGACGTCAAGTCCTCGGCCATGGTGGCGCGGTACGGCGGCTCGGTGCGCAAGTTCTACGACAAGGTGGTCGACGGGTACTCCGCGACCATGTCTGCGGCGCAGGCGGCGAGACTCGCCAAGGACCCGAAGGTCTCCTACGTCCAGCAGGTCAACCGCATGTCCACGATGGACAGCCAGACGCCCACGCCGAACTGGGGCGTCGACCGGATCGACTGACGTGACGTTCAGCGGCCCTCCGCTATCGCGATCAGGCCGGCGACGACCTCGTCGAGGGGGCGGCCGGCATCCAGTTCGTGGGTGCAGGTGGCAGGAGCAGCGGCTCCACCTCGGCGAGATCGGCCAGGATCATCGCCCGCTCCACCGCCGTCTTGCCGTAGTCGTTGGTCGTCCTGCGCGCCACTCGGTCGAGGATGACGTGCCTCGGTGCGCTGAGCAGGACGACTGCCTGGAAGCGGTCGTAGAACCGCGACTGGTTCCGCACGCACCCTTGAACGAACATCGGCCTGCCGTCGTCGGAGTCGAGGAGCTCGGTGATCCTCTCCTCGACCCAGAGCCATTCACCGCGGTGCAGCTCGTCGACGGGAACGGCATGGGGGTGGTACTCGCGCCAGCCAGGGTCGTCGGTGTCCACGACTCGGTAGCCGCGGCGGCCGAGCTCGGCGAGCGCCGACGACTTGCCCGTCCCCGACATGCCGGTCACCAAGATCGTCGACATCGGGAGGACGTTACCGGCCGGATGTCTTGCCGCTCAAAGACATTTCAGGGGGTGGGGCGCGCCCTCGAAGTGGATCCACCTCCTGCCGGAGTCGACCTGGCCGTCCCATCCGGGCGGCAGCTGCTGCAGGTAGGCGACAGCGTCGGCGGTGAGGATCACCTCCCCGCCACCGCGACCGCGGGTGATGCCCTCCGGTTCGTCCAGCTCGCAGAGGAACCGGGCGTGGACCGGGTCGATCTGGGCGACGTAGCGCCGGGGATCGTCCGCCGCCTCCTGCGCTGCCCGCCGTGACCGTTCCGCCCCGCCGCTCATCGCGCCCCCACCGCGACGTCGCCGAACCGGCGCCCCCTGTTTTCCCGCTGTGCCTGTGCGGGAGTGGCCGCTGCCATCTCGTTCCCCTTCCTGCGACACCACGTCCGTGGTCATCACAGTGCGGAGCGTCGTGCGAGGGCCAGGCCGGCGACCCGGCCATGTGTGGCCGGTCCCTCCCACCAGGCCGAAGACGGTGTCAGGACCGGCAGTCACAGCGGTAGTGATGGGCGACGCCGAGCCGGTCGATCAGGTCGTGCGCGAGGATCGGCTCTGCGTCCGGCTGCGTCGCGCACTCGAAACGATCGCCACAGCCCGGAGAAGCGCCGAGCATGCACACGAACAGTTCGATCTCGCAGTCCGGGTGGTCGGCCTGCAGTCGCGCGACCACAGCATCGCGCGCTTCACCGGTGCGGAGAACGTCATCGGCCTCGAGGCCGGCGACGACGGCGACGAGGTGCGTCTCATCCTCGCGCCACACGTGCAAGGCGCAGGGGCCGGCAACACGATCCGGGAAGGTCCATCGCGGATCGTCGCGGATCAGCGCCGCCCTGCGCACGACGCGGGTTCCGCTCATGCCGCGAGCGCAACGCAGTCGTGCCAGCTCTCGCATCAGCGCCCGGCGGACGGGTTCCACCTCGGCGATGTGGTCCGCGAGCTCGTCGAGGCCCGACGCGTGGGGGTGATCAAGGCGCCAGCGCGCCAGTTGCCGCGCCATCGTCGCGCGCCGGACCTCGACGTCCTCGTACTCGTCCTCGAGCTGTTCGCACCACGAGCGGTCGGCCTGCGCCGGTGTCATCCCGGCCAGCTCCGCGGCCAGGCGGCGTGCCTCCCCGAGCTCGACGATCAAGGCAGCCAGCGCGATGGGCACCATCTCGATGCTCAGCTCCGAGCAGTCCTGATCGTCCTCATGATCACTTTCCACGTCGGCACGATACGAACGTGCTCAGCGGTGCGGCGCCACGACACCCCGCGCGATCTCGGAAGTTCGCTGATCTGTGCTATTTGGACAGACGGCCCAGCGGGCGTCAGCCGGGAATGTCGCGGGGGTCGCTGCTGCGCGGATAGGTGTTCTTCTCGCCGATCGTGCCGTCGAGGTTCTTGATCACGTGCTCGGCACCGCGCTCGATGGCCATCTCGCGGCCCTTGGCGACGGCCTCGTCCTTCGTGTCGTGCGTGCTGGAGGCTTGGGAGTTGCCCTCGACCTTGTTCTTCCAGGTCCCGTTCTCGTGGTACGTCTCGACATCGCCCTGCATCACGGCCTCCTCGCTCGTCGGTTGTGACGAGGGGGTGCCCGCGAACGGGATCTCCGACACGCCCGGCGACGTCAGTCGACCGCCACCAGGGCGTTCGCCTCGACCTTCGGCAGGGTGAAGCGGATGGTCGTACCGCTGGTGACCTGGGTGTCGAGCCAGATGCTGCCGCCGTGGTGCTCGACGATCTTGCGGCACAGGGCCAGCCCGATGCCGGTGCCCGCGTACTCGTCCTTGGCGTGCAGGCGCTGGAAGATGATGAAGATCCGTTCCGCGTACTGGATCTCGACGCCGATGCCGTTGTCCCGCACGGAAAAGGTCCACATGCCGTCGTCGTCGGGCTCCGCGTCGATCCGCACGTGGGGAGCCTGCTCGCCGCGGAACTTCACGGCGTTGCCGATCAGGTTCTGGAACACCGCGACGAGGAGCCGGACCTCACCCCGCACCTCCGGCAGCTCACCGACCTCGATCTCGGCGCCGGACTCCTCCAGCGCCTCGGCGAGGTTGCGGCGTGCCTCCTGGACCAGGTCGGTGGCCGGGACGACGACCTGCTTGTCGCGCAGGCGGCCGACCCGGCTGAAGGAGAGCAGGTCGCTGATGAGCAGCTGCATGCGCTTCGCGCCGTCGACGGCGAAGTCGATGTACTGCTTGGCACGGTCGTCGAGCTGGTCGCGGTAGCGCTTCTCCAGCAACTGGCAGAAGCTCGCGACCTTGCGCAACGGCTCCTGCAGGTCGTGGGAGGCGACGTAGGCGAACTGCTCCAGCTCCGCGTTGGACCTGCGCAACTCCTCGGTCGCGGCGTCCAGCGCGACGTTGCGTTCCTGCGCTTGGTCCAGCTCCTCGACGATGCGGGTCCGCATCTTGTCGACGTCGAGGCCCAGCGCGCGGAGCTCGACCGGGCCGCTGGCCGTCACCGTGTGCGCGAAGTCGCCGCCGGCGACCTGCTCGACCTCCCCGCGCAGCCTGCTCAGCGGGCGCACGACGTAGCCGAGCAGTGCCGCGACGCAGCCCAGCACGGCGACCAGCAGCACCGCCAGGGCGACCACGCACGTGGCCGCCATGGTGCTGGCCGAGTTGTTGAGCGCCGCGCGGGCGTTCGCGCGTTCGACGGCGAGTTCGGCCTGCAACGCGGACAGGGCGGTGCGCACCTCGTCGAAGCGCTGCTTGCCGATCGCCTCGTCGGGAACCTGGGTGCCGCCCCGCACCGCGGCGATCGTGGGGTCGGCGTACTGGCCGCGCCACGCCGCCAGCGCCTGGTCGAGCGCGCTCGTGGTCTCGGCGATCTTCGGGGCGTCCAGGGCCGTGACCGTCTCCCGTGCGGCGACCTGCCGGTCCAGCCCGTTCTCGTACGGCTTGAGGAAGTCCACGCGGCCGCTGAGCACGTAACCGCGGACGCCGTTCTCCTGGTCGACGACGTCGGCACTGAGTTGCTGCGCGCTGACCACGGCGGGGCCGACCACGTCCAGCAACCTGGACCGCGCCTGGGAGAGGCCGCTGATCGCCAGCAGGACCGCGGCGGTGGACGCCAGGAGCACCACGACCAGGGTGCCCGAGATCAACACCGACCACAGCTTCAGCGACGGACCGTTCGCTTCGGTGCCGGAGAACCGACTCCCGTGCATTGAACCCTCCCCGAGTACGACGCCGAGCGCCATGCTCAACACACGATGAGCCGCGCAATCGTAGGGTCGCGCCGTCGCACGCGGTTCACCCGGGCCCGGTGTGCTCGGCGGGTTTGAGGCGGCGATCCGCCTGATCAGTCATGACGAAGGAGGGTTCGAGTTCGGCATTCGCACGTTTCCGCTCATCCATAGGTGAAGAATGGTTGAACGTCGCAGTGCGACTGCTGTCTGAAGGTGTGATTTGAGGAAGTAGGCGCTCTCGCGACCCGCCTGCTCGAGCGCAGGTGTGAACGGTTCGGGCAGGCCGCCGACCGTCGCGTTCAGCGTGGCGTGAGGGGAGACCGACGCCGAGCGCGCGGACGTTCCTCTTCGTGCCGGTGACAAACCTCAGGCGCGCGACCACGTCCGGCGAACTGGACCTCGGTGCCGCACGATCCCGCTGGTCGAACACCGACGGGCGTGGTGAACGCGGTCGACGTGTGCACAACGGCGTCGTGCTGTGGCTCCCTTTCGGCGAGTGTCGACCTCGCCGCCGGCTCGACTCGCCGATCGACGGCGTGACAACGGCTCTCGACGCCGGATGTGTCCTCCTCCGACCTCCATCACGCCCTGGCTCTCGGCTTCGCCGTGACACTGTGAGTGCATCCGTGCCAGGTCGAACCGGTGAACCGCGCGTTCGGCTCCTCCAGCGAGCGGCTTGAGCAGGCATGTGTCGTTGCCGCGTCCGCAGCGGCCGGTGCCACCACCGCGCTCGACGGGCAGATGATCGACCGTCCGGTGGTGTTGCGTGCACGAGCGCTGCTCGTCGCTCACAGTTCTGATCAGCGCTCGGCCTTTCTCGGCGAAGTGCTGTTCGGTTCTCGGATTTCGCCCATGTGCAACTGTGATCGCGAATCCATCTTGGGATGTCGGTATTTCGCCTATACCGACGTCAGGTGGGAGTGTCAACATACTTTGTCCTGAAAGGTGTCGAGCTGCCGGTCGGGATGCTCCCGGTGGTTGTGGTGTGCCCGGACGGCGCAACCGCTGTGTGAGGTATTTGACTTCGACTTCACGTGCGTCGCTTACTCCTGTTCGGGTGGAATTGGACAATTGCTTTCCTGCCCGTCCTGGCTGTGGCAGGCTGGACCCGTCGGGGCCGCTCACACCTGCGGCTGCGTCATCCATTGTGATGCCGAATGCCCTGGGGGGAATTCGTGGTATCTGCTTTTCAGGCAGACTCGTACGTGGACAACTTCGTCAACAATGAGCGCCGGCCGCCGGAGGCGGGAGGTAGATCGGTGCTCGTGGACCCGTCGACAGGGAAGTCGTCGGTCGGATCGGCGCTGTCCTGCGCTCGTGACGTCGACGCCGCGGTGCGTGCCGCGGCCGCCGCGTTCGAGTCGTGGAGGTTCACCACGCCCGGCGATCGAGCCACCCGTCTGCTGAGGTTCGCCGACGCGGTCGAACAGGACGTGGACGTCCTGGCCGAGTTGGAGTGCGCGGACACGGGCAAGCCGCGGCAGGCGTTCATCGAGGAGGAACTGCTCCCCGCCGCTGACCACCTGCGGTTCTTCGCAGGCGCGGCACGTGCGGGCGCGGGACCGTCGGCGGGGGAGTACCTGGACGGCTGCACCTCCTTCGTGAGGCGGCAGCCGGTCGGCGTTTGCGCCCAGATCACGCCGTGGAACTTTCCGCTGATGACGGCGGTGTGGAAGATCGCGCCCGCGCTCGCCGCCGGGAACACGACGGTGGTCAAGCCCGCCGAGACCACGCCTCGGTCGACGCTGCGGCTGGCCGAGATCGCCGCGGACTTCCTTCCCGCGGGCGTGATGAACGTCGTGTGCGGTGACCGGGACACCGGCAGGGCGTTGGTGGGGCATCCGGTTCCGGCGATGGTGTCGTTCACCGGCAGCACCAGGGCGGGGGCCGAGGTGGGCGCGGCCGCCGGCGGTGCCTTGAAGCGGTTGCAACTGGAACTGGGGGGTAACGCGGCGGCGGTGGTGTTCGCGGACGCGGACCTGGAGCACGCCGCGGACGAGATCGCTGCCGCGGCATTCGGCAACGCAGGTCAGGACTGCGTTGCGGCGAGCCGGGTGCTGGTCGAGGAACGCGTGCGCGGCGAGCTGACCGCGCTGCTGGTGCGCCGGGCAGAGGCGCTCGAGGCCGGGACCGACCTGGGGCCGCTGAACAACGCTGATCAGTTCGGCAGGGTGTCGGGGCTGCTCGAACGGCTGCCGGCGGGCGCGGAGGTGCTGACCGGCGGCCATCGCCTCGGCGACGTCGGGTTCTTCTTCGCGCCGACCGTGGTCACCGGTGTGCGGCAGCGCGACGAGATCGTCCAGGAGGAGGTGTTCGGGCCGGTCGTCACCGTGCAGGGCTTCCCGGACGAGGCCACCGCCCTGGAGCTCGCGAACGGCGTGGAGCACGGTCTCGCGTCGAGCGTGTGGACGCGGGACCACGGCCGGGCGATGAGGTTCGCGGCCCGCCTCGACTTCGGGTGCGTCTGGGTCAACACCCACCTCCGTTTCGCGGCCGAGATGCCGCACGGAGGGTTCAAGAAATCAGGTTTCGGCAAAGATCTGTCGATCTTCGCCCTGGACGACTACACGGCGGTCAAACACGTGATGTCGAGTTTTTCCTGAAGTCGCCATCGCGTTCACGAGGGGGAGTGTCAAAGCATGCACGAGCGGGAATTGCGCGCATTCGTGGTGATCGCCGATGTCGGCCGAATGGATGTCGCAGCCAAGCAACTGGGGTACTCGCAGCCCGCGGTGAGCTATCAGGTCAAGAAACTCGAGCTGGCCATCGGCGCCCAGTTGTTCGACCGCAAGTCCGACGGGGTCGTGCTGACAGACCGCGGTAGAGGTGTGCTGCCTTCCGCGCGGGCGGTCCTCGCTTTGATGGAGGACATCAAGTCGGCCGGGTGAAAGGCGCTCTGCTCGACGAGACGTAGTCGTCGAGCAGGGCCCTCGCGTCCGCCTTCTCCGCGTCCGAGATCGCGTTGGCCGAAGTCAGGTCCGCACCGGCGTAGTACTCATCGCGCAGGATCGAGAACACCACGGCCGGGTGGTACCCGCCGTCGAGGAAGAAGTGGTCGCGGAACTCGCCCTCCACCCTCAGCGAGTTCGCGGCCGCGCCTTCCAGGACAGGAAGGTTGAACACCCCGGCGACAAGTCCCGCGCGATGGGCGTTGAGCGAGTGGAACAGGTAGGTCAGCAGCAAGGACAACGCCCGCGCCCCGACGCCGTCACACCACGCGCGGGGGTCGTCGACCAGATAGCCGATCTCGAACGAGCCGGCGTAGGAACCCGGTGTCCAGTACAGCGCGCCGATCCTGGTGCAGGACTCGGCCCGGACGACGACCAGCAGCCGGTCGCGGACCGACTGGAGGAACTTCTCGGTGGCTCCTGGGGACAGCAGCTGCGGCCCGGTGGAGGAGTAGGCGGATCCGCTGCCCGACAGCGCGGACCGCAGGAACTCCCAGTCCTCGTCCCGCTGCGGGACGACGAGCTCGATGGAGGTGCCCTGCGAGGTGTTCATGAGACTGCTCCCGCGGGCATCGCCCGTTCCGGGCCCGCGGCGTGCACCTCGAAGTGCTTGGCCGACAGGCGGTCGAAGAGATTGCTCGGGCCGGGCACGCACACGCGGGTCACCCCCGCGGCGCGCAGACCGGCGGCCGCGGCGGGCCAGTCCACCGGCCGGACGCATTCGCCGGCGAGCAGGCCGAGAACCTGGTCCGCGCTGCTCAGCACCGTGCCGTCCTGCGCCGAGACCAGAGGGATCGCGGGGGGCGTGAAGTGGAACTTCGGGTACACCTCGGCGGCGAGCCGGTCGCGCAGGCCGGCGAACAGCGCGCAGTGGACCGCAGGTCGCAGGGTGTGCAGCGGCACGCCCGACGCCGCGAGGACGTTCTCGCGGAACCACGGCACGTCCTGCTCCCGCAAGCAGATCGCGTGGAAGTCGTCGTCGAACCGCGACGACAGCTCGAACCAGACGTTGTCCGCTACCGCCCTGGCGAGCAGGTCCGCCAGCCGGTCCGGTGGCGTCCGGTAGAAGAAGTGGGTGACCACGTCGCGGTGGTGCTCACGGAAGTACTGGTTCTCCATCTCCGCCACCAATGCGACCAGTCGAACGAGTTCGGTGAACGGCAGGCACCCCGCGTACGCCGCGGCGGCGAACTGGCCGAAGCTCGGCCCGGCGCACGCCACCGCCTCCACGCCCAGTTCCTCCTCCGCCCAGTCGGCCAGGGCGAGGCAGTTCACCGCGAAGCTGACCTGGGCGGCCACCGACGTGTCGTCCCGCGAGTCGCGCAACGCGTCGACGAGCCGGAACCCGAGCACCTCGTCCGCGACGGCGAGCCGCCGGCGGGCGTGCGGGCTGCGGGACATGAACTCGCCGACGGCGGCGTGGTTCGACGGCGCCATGCCGGGAAAGACGAGACCCCAGCCGTCGCTCACGCGGGCTCCCGCTGCACGAGGTCGGCGGCGGACAGGTAGGTGCGCACCTCGAACTCCACGCTGGTGAAGTCGAGCGACTTGCGTACGAAGTGACCTGGCCCGACGATCGTGAGCCGCTCTACGCCGCGCGCCGCCATCGCTCGCAGGCCGCGGTCCCAGAGCACGGTCCTGGTGTACTGGGTGACAAGCGCCTCGTGCACCTCGGCTGCTGTGCGGAGGGGTTCGCCCGTCAGGTTGCAGATCAGCGGAACCCGCGGGTCGTGTGGCTCGTCGAGGTACTCGAACTCGGTGGCGAAGCGTTGTTGCACCTGGGCGAGCAACGGGTTGTGCGCGGGCGGGCCGTACGGCACGAGGATGCCCAGCCCGCCGTGGACGGCCGCGCGCACGTTCAGCGTGCGCAATGCCGGCAGGTCGCCCGAGACGATCATCTGGTTGTCCGCGGTGTACGCGCACGGCACCAGGTGCCTGTTCTGCGGCGCCAGTTCCTCGACCTCGGTCCGCATCACCGCGAGGTCCACGTTGTAGTAGAACGCCACGCCCAAGTCGTCGTCGCCGTACTCCTCGTGCTCGATGGTCGCCATCGCGTGCACCATGCGCACGGCATCGCGGAAGCTGAGGCAGCCGCTCGCGCAGGCGGCGGTGATCTGGCCCATGCTGAGCCCCGCCATGAGGTCCGGTGCCGCGAGGTCGCGGACATGCCCGTCCCACAACGCCATCGCGAGCGCCAACGAGGCCGGCCGCACGACCGGACCGAAGTTGATCCGGCCGGGGTCGTCTGAGAAGAACTCTGCGGTGAGGTCGACGCCGATCGCCTCGCTCGCCTCGGCCAGCCGCTCCCGCGCGACGGGGAGACCGTCGTGCAGGTCCCGGTAGTGCCCGGGCTGCACGTGCACCTGCGGGTTGAACAGGACAGCTTCGCTCATGCCGTCAGACCTCCGTCCGCGACCAGAGTGTGGCCGGTCAGATAGGACGAACGCCCGGACGCGAGGAACAACACCGAATCAGCTATTTCGTCGGTGCGGGCGAGCCGGCCGAGTGGAATTCTGGACCTGATCTCGGTGAGTTCCTTCTCGCCCACCCGTTCCACCATCGGGGTGTCCGCCACATAACCGGGGGCCACGGTGTTCACCCGGACGCCGTGAGGTCCCCATTCCCTGGCGAGCGCACGCGTCATTCCGATGATCCCGGCCTTGCTCGCCCCGTACGCGCTGAGCCCGGCGATCCCTGTGGTACCCGCGATCGACGCCACGTTCACGATCGACCCCGACCGCGCGACGAGCATGTGCAGCGAGACCGCCCGGACGGCGTGGAACGTGCCGATCAGGTTGGTGTGCACCGGCAAGGCCCACTCCTCGGCGCTGTTGAGCGGGCTGACAGCGCCCGCATCGCCGACGGCGGCGTTGTTGACCAGCACGTCGATGCGGCCGTGGTCGTTCTTGACCTGGCGCATCAACTCCATCGCCGCGGTCGCATCGGTGACGTCGAGGAGGTGGGCGCTCGACTTCGCCGACCCCAGGTCGTGCAGTTCGGCGACCAGCTCCGCTGCTGCGGCGGCGTTCGTGCGGTACCCCACGGCGACCGTGGCGCCCTCCTGGGCCAGCCGCAGGCAGATGCCACGCCCGATACCCCTGGCGCCACCTGTCACCACTGCTACCGCATTGGCCATCTCCATGAGGGTCACGCTATCCAGAAAGCACGGTACATCGGCACCCGAATTCAGTTTTCCTGATATGGAGAACTTCGAATTCGAACTCTTCGAACTGGCATTGCGGCCGCATCTCGGTGCCCGGTAGACATTTACTCGTTGGCCGGACTCGCTGGGGGGTGAGCAGGATGACGACGTCGGAAAAGGCGAAGAAACCGGATTTCGGTGCACGGGCCGTGCTCGTGGTCGGTACCGGCGCGATCAGCGCCATGCACCTCCCGTTCTGGCTCAACTGGCTGCGGCTGAGCTACCCGGACACGGAGATCCAGGTCGCGCTGACGAGGAGCGCCGAGGCGTTCGTCAGCAGGCACTCGCTGACGGCACTGACACGCCGTGAGGTGATCCGAGACCGGTGGCCGGAGGAACCGGAACCCGCGGCGCTGCACGTCCGCCTGGCCGAGTGGGCGGAGGCGGTGCTCGTGTACCCGGCCTGTGTGAACTTCCTGGCGCGGCTGTCGCTCGGGCTCGCGGACACGCCGGTGCTGATGGCCCTGCAGTGCACGTCGGCTCCCATCGGGCTGGCGCCGGCACTGCCACCGGGTGCCGCCGCCAACCCGGCGGTGGTGCGCAACCTGGCGGAGCTGTCCGAGCGGACGAACGTGGTCGTGGCGCCGACGAAACCCAGTCGCAGCCTGACGACCGGTCGCACCGACGCCGACGGGCTGGTGCCGCTGTGGGACCTCATCACCCGAGTCGAGGAACGGCGTCTGCTGTTCAGCCAGGTCCAGGAGGACACGTGTTCGAGCTGAGACAGCTCTACTGCTTCGCGGACCCCGTCTTCTTCGAGGACGTGAGCCGGTGGACCACCGGCAGGGGCTTCCTCGCCGCCGCCGAGCTCGAGGTCAGCCGTCGCCCCGTCCCCGACGGCTGGGCGCTGAGGAAGCGCGGAGTGTGGACCTCGCTCACCCCGATCGGTGGGGAACTGCCCGAGCAGGGCTGGAAGATCCACGTCAGCGCCACGCCCCAGAACGCGGACCGCGTCGTCACCGCTGTGTGGGATCACTGCGTGGCGAACGGAGTCCGGTTCAAGTACCTCGGCAACCGCAACCTGGTCTACGCGCTGAACGCCAAGTACGCGCCGCGGGAGTCGAGTGGGAAGACCGTCACCGTCTATCCCGCGGACGAGGCGCAGCTGCGGGTGCTCCTCGACGACCTGAGCGAGCTGCTGCGCGGTGAACGCGGGCCGCGGGTGCTGAGCGACCTCCAGTACGGCGACTCTCCGTTGTCCGTGCGGTACGGCGCTTTCGTCCGCCGGTATTGCCAGAACGAGCACGGTGAACGGGTGCTGGCGCTGCGACGGCCGGACGGCGTCCTCGTTCCCGACCGGCGCAGGCCGGTGTTCCGCACGCCGGAGTGGGTCGAGCTGCCCGGGTTCCTCGAACCACATCTCGAACGGTTGCGCGCCGGGGCGTCCGACGACCAGCCCTACCGAGTCGAACGGACGCTGCACTTCTCCAACGCGGGTGGTGTCTACCGCGCGCGCAGGGTGACCGACGGCGCTCAGGTCGTGCTCAAAGAGGCACGGGCCGGTGCCGGCGTCGACGAGAACCAGCACGACTCGGTCGCCCGGCTCATGCGGGAGAAGCACGCCTTGGAGAAGCTCGCCGGACTCCCCGGTGTGCCCGAGGTGCTCGACCACTTCAGCGTGGGAGACCACCACTTCCTCGTCCAGGAGCACGTCGCCGGTCAGCCCTTGCACGTCTGGCGCGGCTGCAACCACCCGTGGGTGGTGAGCGCGGAGGCCTCCGGGGAGCAGTTCACCGCCTACACCGAGAGGGTGTTGGCACTGCTGGGACGAATCGAGCTGCTGCTCGGCGAAATCCACGACCGCGGGATCGTGTTCGGTGACCTCCATCTGGGCAACATCCTCGTGGGCGACGACGACTCCGTGTCGTTCATCGATTTCGAGCTGGCCTTCGACATCACCGAGACCGGACATCGGCCCGGCCTGGGTGCCACCGGGTTCACGTCGAAGCACCGCACGGGCGTCGGTGTCGACGAGTACGCGCTGGCCGCCGTGAAGCTCGGCGTGTTCCTCGTGCTGAACCGCGTGATGGCGCTCGACCCGGCCAAGGTGCACGACTTCGTCCGCACGGTCGCGGAGCACTTCCCGGTGTCCCAGGCGTTCGTCGACGACCTGCTCCGTGAACTCACACCGCCCGAGGGCGTGCACGGTCCCGCGTCGCTCGGCTTGCCGCTCGACGTCCGGTTCGACACCGACGACGTGCGCACCGCCGGCAAGTCTGTGGTCGAGGCGATCCTGCTGTCGGCGTCTCCCGCCAGGACGGACCGGCTGTTCCCCGGTGACCTGGCGCAGTTCGCCGAGGGCGGCGGGGCCTGTCTCGCGCACGGTGCCGCCGGAGTGCTGTGGGCGTTGCACGCGTCGGGGATGGGCGGCCGGCACGCCGAGCACGAGGACTGGCTGCTGCGCGCAGCAGCCTCGGAGCCGAACCTGAAGCCCGGCTTCTACGACGGCGCGGCGGGCATCGCCCACGTGCTCGACCTCTTCGGGCACCGGGACGAGGCCAGGGATCTGCTGCTGCGACACGACGACGTGCTCGACGCGGGGCTGGGGATGTCGCTGCACTCAGGGCTCGCGGGCATCGCACTCCACCGTCTGCACCTGGCCGGTGCTCACGGCGAACGCGACGACCTCGTCCGCGCTGTGGAGATCGGCGGGCGGATCGGCGAAGCGATCACCAGCGGTGACCACACCTCGTTGTGGCGCCGGGATCTGGGTCCCTCCCGCCGTCCGGTCGAGGCCGGGTTGATGCACGGATGGTCCGGCGCCGCGCTGCTGATGGTCCGGCTGTACGAGCGCACCGGTGACCGGTCGTGGCTCGATCTGGCTGTCAGGGCCGTGCACCGCGATCTCGATCGGTGCGTCACCACCGCGGACGGGTCGTTGCAGGTCGAGGAGACCGGTGTACGGACCCTGCCGTACCTGGAGAACGGCAGCGCGGGCATCGCGCTGGTGATCGGCGAACTGCTGCCGCACGTCACCGACGACCGCTTGACGGCCGCGTTTCCCGCGCTGACCCTGGCGCTGTCGCGGGGCTTCGTGATCCAGTCCGACCTCTACCACGGTCGTGCGGGCCTGCTGGCGGTGCTGGCGCGACTGAGTCGCCGGACCGGCCTGCCGGACGCGACCGCCGTGCTCGAACGACACGTGCACCGGCTCGACTGGCACGCCGTGTCGTACCGGGGACGCGCCGCGTTCCCCGGCACCCTCGACTTCCGGTTGTCGATGGATCTCGCTACCGGGAGCGCCGGCGTGTTGCTCGCGATCGCGACCGCGGACCGGCCCGATCTGGGCTTCCTGCCCTTCCTGTCTTCGTCGGCCACCGGTTGACGACGACCCAGTCACGACACTTCCGGGGGGAGGTTTTCACATGGACCTGTTCAACGTGCTCGAGCTGCAGGACAGCGAGGTCGAGGGCGACCTGACGGCGCTGCCGGCCAGCTTCGACTCCGCCACGTGCTGATTCCGGCACAGGACTGACCGCCGCCGGCCACCGGTAACGGATGGTCTGCCGACCACCTGGAGGGAGGAACCGACATGGACCTGTTCAACGTGCTCGAGCTGCAGGACAGCGAGGTCGAGGGCGACCTGACCGCGCTGCCGGCCAGCTTCGACAGCGCCACGTGCTGATCGAGTCGGCCGCGCTGACGCGGTGACGTTCGCGGGGCGTGGCCGATCCCGGCCACGCCCCGGCAGCACCCGAGACGCCAGACCCGAAAGGAGTTCCAGATGACCAGTGTGGTGCGCCCCGCGGGAACCGCCGCGCCGGTCGGTGCCGGCGCCGCGGGACTCCGCGTGCCGGTGGGGATCCTGTCCACCGGGGTCCACCTGCCGCCCAGGGTCGTGCCCAACAGCGAGATCGTGCGAGGGCTCGACACCACCGAGGAGTGGATCGAACAGCGGACCGGCATCCTGTCCCGACGGTTCCTCGACCCGGGACAGTCCACTTCGGACATGTGCGTCGCGGCGGGAAGGCAGGCGATCGAGCGGGCCGGCATCAGCGCGGCCGACCTCGACGCGGTCGTCGTCGCCACGTTCACCCAGGACCAGCCGCTGCCGTCGACGGCGCTGATCGTCAAGGAGGCGCTGGGCGCGACCCGCGCCTGGCCGCTCGACCTCAACCAGGCCGCCTGCGCCGGCGGCGTCCACGGCATCCTCGTGGCGAGCCATCTGATGCAGAACGACCACTTCCGGCACGTGCTGGTGATCGGCGCCGAGGCGTTGTCGCGCATCACCGACCCCGCCGATCGCACGACGAGGGTGTTCTTCGGGGACGCCGCCGGGGCGGTCGTCCTCGGCAGGACCGCCCCGGGTTTCGGTCTGCTGTCGTGGGACGTCGGAGCCGACCTGTCGTACAGCGTGCAGGTTCCGGCCGGTGGCAGCAGCCGGCCCGCGACCGCCGAGACGGTCGGGGATCGCGCCCACTACCTCAAGATGGACGGCCGGGTCGTCTGGGAGCAGGCGACCGAACGCATGCCGGTGAGCATCCGGCGCGCCGTCTCGAGGGCCGGGCTGTCGCTCGGCGACGTCCGGCACTTCGTTCTCCACCAGGCGAACCGCAACATCATCGAGGCGGCGCTGAAGGCGCTGGAAGTTCCGCTCGACCGAGCGGCCGTCACCATCGACGTCCTCGGCAACACCGGTGCGGCCACGATCTTCACGGTGCTCGACCGGCTCGCGGCCGCCGGTGAGCCGCAGCCGGGCGATGTCGTCGCGATCTCCGCGATCGGCGCCGGTTTCCTGTGGGGCACCCTGTGCTTCCGCCAGTTCTGACCAAGGGGAGTGTTGTGGTGAGGAAAGAGTTGCGCGAGGTGTTCGTCAGCACGTACGACCAGCTCGGCCTGGCCGCCGGGGACGTCGGCGACGACGAGCCGTTGTTCGGGCCGGACGCGAGGTTCGGCCTCGACTCGATGGACACGTTGAAGTTCATCGCCGTGTTGCACGAGCGCTACCAGTTCGACATCGGCTCCGCCAAGACCGACACGTTCCGCACTATCGCGCGGATCGAGGAGTCACTGGCGGCGCAACGAGCATGAGGGCCATGATGACGGGAATGCTCGTGCGGGTGCGTGCCGTGTGCGATGCGGACTTCGCGAGGATTCCCCTCTGGCTCAACCACTCCCGCGCGGGCGTCCTGGTCGGAGGCGGCCAGGGCGGAGTGTCCACCGAGGACGGCTGGCGGAGCGCGGTCGAGCACGGTGACACCCGGTACGCGGTGATCGAGACCATCGCCGGCGAACCGATCGGCGCGCTGTCCTGGCGTCAGCACGGTCACCGGGACGGGTTCGAGCTCGGCGGCGTCGTGGGTGACGAGTCGTTGTGGGACAGCGGATGCGGGATCGAGGGCGCCATGCTGCTCGCCGACTACCTGTTCCAGGTCGAGGGCGCCCACCGGGTCTCGATGACCGCCGCGCTCTACAACCGCAGGACCATCGGCTTCCTCGTCAAGGGCGGCTGTGTGATCGAGGCGCTGTTGCGCGACTACCTGTTCGCGGACGGCAGGTACTACGACGCGGTGGTGTGCTCGCTGCTGCGCGAGGAGTTCTACGCCCCGTTCGAGGGGCATCAGCCCACGACGAGCTTCCTCGACGCCGGATGGGTGCGGGACGGGTCTCGGTTGCTGGCCGGGTACACGGTGGACGGACAGGGGGAACGCAGTGACATCAGGACTTGAACGCGCGGCCGCACTGCTGGCCGACACCGCTCGTGACCTCGCCGGGCGTGGAGCGACAACCGATCGGCTGTGGCAGGACCATGCCGTGCCACCGGAACTGTTCGCGGCACTGGCGGAGCACGTGCGGCCGCCGGACCGCGAGACCGGGTACCGGATCGTCCCCGGTCTGCTGGGCGGACTCGTCGACCTGGGGCCGACGCCTGCCTCGTGGCGGGAGGCCAAGGTCGAGCGCGGGCAGGCGGTCGACCTCGCCATCGTTCTGGTCGGATCGGTACTCGGCAGGGTGTTCGGCTGGGCGAACCAGCAGGACGGGCGGCTCGTGCACGACATCGTGCCCAGCCAGGGCGCCGAACGGATGCAGGTGGGCGCCAGCAGCACCGTTCCGCTGGTCTGGCACACGGAGGACGCCTTCCACCCGCGCCGCGCCGATCTGCTGTTGCTGGCGTGCGTGCGCAACCCTGACGGGATCGGCACCGACGTCGCCAGCGTTCGACGCACCGGGCTCGCGCCCGAACGACTGCGGCTGCTGGGCCGTCGTGGAGTGGTCATCGAGCCGGACGACTCCTACAGCTGGGACCAGGACGGATCCGGCCGCGGGGTCGCGACCACGTGGCAGGCCGACGACGGTCCCTGTCTGCGGTACGACCCGTCGTACAGCAAGGTCCTGGACGAGGACCCGGAGTTCATGGCCGCCTACGACGAGCTCGGCCGCGCGCTGGACGGGTGCGGAACGACCGTGTACACCTCGCCGGGCGACATCCTGTTGGTGGACAACGACATCTCGGTGCACAGCCGGCGTTCCTTCCGGGCCCGTTACGACGGTACCGATCGCTGGATGAAGCGCACGATGATCCACCTCGACCGGTCGCGGCCCGCGGACGAGCTGACGGAGCACGGATACGGGCAGCGACTGGTCGAGCTGACCGGAGGGGCGCGGTGAACTTTCCCGGCTGGAGGCCACATCTGCACAGGTTCGACGGGCCGGGCGGCACGCTCGTGCACGGCGAGGTGCGCGACGCGATGGCGGAGTACCTGGGCGGCGAGCACGTCGCGAACGATCACGGCGCCTTCGCGCCGAGCCGCGTGTCCACCGCGCTCGTGGACTCCTCGGCGGCTGCGGTCCGGTCCTTGCTCGGCGCGTCGGGCGGTCACGTGCTGTTCGGTGCCAACATGACCAGCCTCACGACGATGTTCGCCCGCGCCGTCGCGCACACCATCGGGCCGGGCGACGAGATCGTGTGCACCGAGCTGGATCACGAGGCGAACTTCGCACCGTGGCGGGATCTGTGCGCTCGCCGCGGCGCGACCCTGCGCGTAGCACGGATCGAGCCGGACGGAACGCTGCCGTTGGAATCGGTGCGCGCGGTGATCACGCCGCGGACCAGGTGGGTCGCGGTCACCGCGGCGTCCAACGCGCTCGGCACCGTACCCGACCTGCGCGGGATCGTCACCGCGGCGGCGGAGGTGGGCGCCTCGGTTTTCGCCGACGGGGTCCAGTCGGTCGCGCATCGCTTCGCCGATGTCGACCGGATCGGCGTCGACGCGTTCGTGACGGCGCCCTACAAGTGGTACGGGCCGCACTGCGGGGTGCTCTGGTTCCGATCCGAACTCGCGGGCTCGCTGCGGTTGCCCGAGCAGGTGCCGTCGGCGGGTGTCCACGCACCGGGGTCGTTGCAGCTGGGCACCTGCAACTTCGAGGCGGTCGTCGGCGCGGGTGTCGCAGCCAGAGTGTTGTCCGAAATGGACACGACTGCTCTCTGCATCCAAGAGACGAAGCTCTTTTCGGCACTGCACGGTGCGCTGACGGAGATGCCGGGTGTGCGCGTGCTCGGTCCAGCGCCGGATGCGGACCGGGTTCCCGTGCTCACCTTCCAAGTCGAGCGTGTGAAGCCCGCGGACGTTGCGGAGCGGCTGGACGAGGCCGGTGTCTGCGTGTGGGACGGCACCTTCTACGCCTCCAGTGCCATGCGGGCCGTGTCACCGGAGGCGCCGGAGGCCGTGCGGGCCGGGATCTGCTGCTACACCACGGAGAACGATCTGGACGCCCTGGTCGGTGCGCTGGCGCGGATCACGGAGAACAGGACGTGACCGCGGTCGGACAGCGGTCGGAGTTCGCGGTCGCGCTCACGCGGAGGCTCACCGGTGACGCGCCTGCCCTCGTGTACGACGGCAGGCGGATCGACAACGCCGGTCTGGGCGCGCTGGCCGGCGAGGCTGCCGAGGGGTTGCGGGCGCTGGGTCTCGTCGAGGGCGAGGCGGTCTGCGTGTCCGCCGCGACCTCACCGGAGATCATCGCGCTGGTGATCGCGTGCGCCCGAGAAGGTCACCCCGTGCTGCTGCCCGCGGGGGATCTGCCCGTGGGGGTGCTGCGGGAGGTCATGGACCGGGTGGGATGCCGGTACGCTCTCGCGGCCGGCGCGCGAATCGAAGTCGACACCGGAGCCGCGGCCCGTTCCGCCGCGACCACGGCGCCGTTGTTGCTGACGACGTCGGGCTCGACGGGGACGCCGAAGGTGGTGCCGATCGTCGGCGACGTGCTGCGGAGGTTCTTCGCGTGGGCCTCGTCGCGGTTCGGCGTGGGACCGGGACGCACGGTGTTCGCCTTCGCGCCGTTGAACTTCGACCTGTCGTTGTTCGACGTGTGGACCACGTTGGCGAGCGGTGGCCAGGTGGTGATCCCGGATCGTCGCAGGGTCGCCGACAGCGCGTACCTGGCAGGGCTGGTCCGGTCCGAGCGAGTCGACGTCGTGCAGGCGGTGCCGGTGCTGTTCAGCATGCTGGCGTCCACCGGGGACCCGTTCGACTGCGTGGACACGGTGATGTGGAGCGGCGACCTGATGCCGTTGCCGGTGCTGCGCCGCCTGCCCGAGCTGTTCCCCAATGCCCGCTTGTACGACGTCTACGGCTGTACGGAGATCAACGACGCGTTCGTGCGCGAGATCCCCGCTCGGGAAGCGGTGGCGGCGGTTCGGTCGGCGGCTCTGGGTGAACCCGTGCTGACGACCCAGGTCGTGGTGCTCGCAGCCGACGGCACCGAGCTGACCGGGCCCGGCCGCGGCGAACTGCTGGTGAGCACGCCGTTCCAGACCCCGGGCTACCTCGACCCGTCGCTCGACGCGGAGAAGTTCTCGGTGCGTCGAGGCGTCCGGTACTTCCGGCCCGGTGACCTCGTCGTGCGGGCGCCCGACGGGGAGCTCTCGCTGGACGGCCGTGAGGACTTCCAGGTGAAGGTGCGCGGTGTGCGGGTCAACCCGGCCGAGGTCGAGCAGGCGTTGCTCGCCCACCCGGAGGTCGCGGAGGCGGGCGTGGCCGCGGTTCCCGACGAGTTCGCCGGGCACCTGCTGCACGCGCTCGTCCGGCGGGTCGATGGCAGCACGCTGACGAGTCTCGTCCTGCGGACGCACTGCGCGGCGTTGCTGCCCCGCAGCGGGATCCCTTCGTCGTTGGTCGTGACCTCGGACCCGTTGCCACGCACCACCAGCGGCAAGGTGGACCGTCGCCGGATCGGGGCACCATGACGTCCCGGCGTGAGGAGATCGCCCGGTTCGTCGTCGCCGAGTTCGGCTTGGACGTCGGCCCGGCGGACCTGCCACCGGACTACGACCTGCTGGAGGCCGGGGTGCTCGACAGCATCGGCGCGTACACGGTCGCCGCGTGGCTCGTCCGCCGGTACGACCTGGATCCCCGGCGCCAGGAGGTCCTGCCGGAGCAGGTGTCGTCCATCCGTGCGATGGAATCGTTTGTGACCGCACTTGCTCACTCATCCGGCACTGTCTGATACTTTGAGTAATCAAGGGTCGCGAGTGGGGGAGACTCGATGAAGAGTGCGGGAATCGCGTTTTTCGCCATCGGTGTGGGTTCGTTGTGGATGCGCAGCACCGGAAAGCAGTACTCGTTCCTGGAATGGGCCGAAGGTCTGCAACCGGTGTTCGGGATCGTGCTCGCAGTGGTCGGAGTGATCCTGTTCGGTGTCGCGTCGCTGAGCAAGAGGAGCAGCTGAGCCGTCGTGGGTGGGGTGCTCTTGGGGGTCGCCGGGCTCGCTTTGCTGGACAGCGCGAACCCGTCGGCGTTGGCGGTGACGGTCTACCTGTTGCTCACCGGTGGCAGGGTGGGGCGCAAGGTGCTGGCGTACGTGGCGGGCATCGTGTCGGTGTACCTGCCGGCGGGTGTCGCACTGTTGCTGGGCGCGGGATTCGTCGGCGACCGGCTGTCGGCGGCGGTGAGCAGCGATGTGGGATACGTGCTGCAGGGCGTGATCGGCGTCGTGCTGTTGGTGTACGGGTACTGGCCGCGGAAGCCCCGGCAGGACGACGAGCCGGACCGGGCCGAGAAACGACTGAGCGAGTCGCAGTCGCTGGGTGCGGTCTTCGGGCTCGGGGCGCTGATCTCCGTGGTCGAGTTCTCCACGGCGTTCCCGTACCTCGGCGCGATCGGTGTGCTCGGGTCAGCTCAGCAGCCGTTCGTGCTGAATCTGCTCGTGCTGGTCGGCTACAACGCGGTGATGGTCCTGCCGCCGCTGGCGATCTGCGGCGCGTTCCTGCTTTTCCGGGACCGCGTCGAACCGCATCTCCGGCGTGTCCGCAAGAAACTGGTCGAGGAGACCAGGAAAACGTTTCTCTGGATTCTCACCGCGGTCGGCGCGTTGCTCGTGCTGAGCGCCGTTCACCATTTCAGGTTGCACGAGCTCATCTAGTCCATTTCGGGGGAGCCATGGACGTCGCGGTCGATGTGACCGGTGTGGAGAAGTCCTTCGGCGGTCATCGGGTGCTGTCGGGACTGGACCTGCGGGTGTCGCGTGGCGAGGTGGTCGGGTTGCTGGGGCGCAACGGCGCGGGCAAGACGACCACGGTGCGCATACTCGCGACGTTGCTGGACCCGGACGGCGGCCGTGCCTCGATAGCCGGGCACGACGTGGTCCGCGACCGCCGCCGAGCCCGTGCGTGTCTCGGGCTGGCGGGTCAGTACGCGGCCGTCGACCAGCACCTCACCGGCCGCGAGAACCTGGTTCTCATCGCCCGTCTGCACCAGCTGGGCCTGCGCGGGTCACGGGCCAGGGCAACAGAACTGCTGGCGAGCTTCGGCCTGGACACGCACGCCGACCGCCCGGTGCGCACCTACTCCGGTGGCCTGCGCCGCCGCCTGGACCTGGCGATCAGCGTGATCACCGACCCGGCCGTGCTGATCCTCGACGAACCCACCACCGGACTCGACCCGGCCAGTCGCGCCGCGGTGTGGCGACTGGTGCTCGACCAGGCAGCGGCCGGAGTGGCCGTCCTGCTGACCACCCAGTACCTGGAGGAGGCCGACCGCCTGGCCGACCGGGTCGTCGTGCTCGACGGTGGCCAGGTCGCCGCGGAGGGCACGCCGGCGGCGTTGAAGCGCGGCATCGGCGGAGACGTGCTGGAGATAACCGTCGCCGCAGCGAGTTCTCTGTCCTTGGCCGCGTCTGTGCTGGCGGACGTCGCGACGGCGGAACCCGTGGTGCGTCCCGACCAGCGCAAGGTCCAGGTACCCCTGTCCGGTGGTATCGAAGCGATCGCGGTCGCTTCCTCCGCCCTGAACCGGTCGGGCGTCGAAGTCGAGGACTTCGCCATCAGAAGACCTTCGCTGGACGAGGTCTTTCTGGGGCTGGTGTCCGGGGTGAGCGCGTCATGAGCATGACGATGGACGTGCTGGCGTTGTCCGGCAGGCACACCAGACACCTCGTGCGTCTGCCGGAGAAGCTCATCGGCGTCGTCCTCGGTCCGATCATCGTCGTGCTGCTCTTCGGCTTCCTGTTCGGCAACGTGGTGGTCGTGCCCAGCGGTCCGTACCAGGAGTTCGTGGTGGCGGGCGGCCTGGCCCAGGTGATGCTGTCCCTCGTGGGCGGTACGGCGGCGGGCATCTCCGACGACCTGCGCAACGGCCTGGTGGACCGCTTCCGCTCCCTGCCCGTCCACAACGTGTCGGTGCTGTTGGCCCGCACGATCTCCGACCTGCTGCTGGCCCTCGTCTCCTGCCTGATCATGGCCGTGGTGGGCCTGTTCATCGGCTGGCGCGTCCACACCGGCCCGCTGGAGGTGGTGACCGGCTTCGCGCTCCTGTCGTTCCTGGGTTTCACCATGGCGTGGACCGGTGCCCTGATCGGCCTCAAGATGCGCAGCGCCGAGGCCGTGAACTCCCTGACAGCGCTGCTGATGGTGCCTCCGGCACTGCTGTCCAGCGCGCTGGTCCCAGCGGAGTCCCTACCGGGTCCGTTGCGTGACATAGCGATGTGGAACCCGGTGAGCGGAATCGTCAACGCCACCAGAGAGCTCTTCGGCAACCAGCCGCCGCCGTCCGCCGACGCGGCGTTCCCACTGAGGCATCCGTGGGAGGTGGCGGTGGCGGCACTTCTCGTGTTGCTGGTCGTGGTCGCACCGCTGGCGGTGAAAGCCTTCCAGCGCGCCGAACCACGCTGACAGCACCTTCTCGGACAGCTGCTGCTCTCGTACGATGTCGCCGTGTTCGCCCTTCTGCGGTCGGTCTGGGACGAGCCACGGCCGGCACGCGCGGCGGCACGGCCGTGGCACGACTGGGCGTTGGTCGGCGCCCTGCTGGTGGTCGCCGTGCTCGAGACGGCGCTGCGGCCGGACCTGAGCTGGCGGGTCGGTTCGCTCGTCCTCGTCGTGGTGTTGCTGCCGTTGCTGCTGGTGCGCCGGAGCAGGCCGTTGCTCGCGGTGGCCGCGGCGTTCGGGATCGCCGCGGTGGCGTCGCTGGTGTTCGGGGGCGAGTCCGACCTCACCGTGCTGGTGTTCATGGTGCTGTTCCCGTTCTCGCTGTTCCGGTGGGGGTCGGGGCGGGAGTGGGTGCTCGGGCTCGCGGTCATGCTCGGCAAGGTCGGGCTGTCCGTGGTGCTCGGCTACACCGGTCCCGGTGACGCGGTGGCCGGGTGTGCCGTGCTGGGGACGGCCTGTGCGGTCGGTGCCGCGGTGCGGTATCGGGGGCGGGCCCGGGCTCGGGAGCTCGAGCAGGTCAAGTCGCTCGAACGCGAACGGCTGGCACGGGACCTGCACGACACCGTGGCCCACCACGTGTCGGCGATGGCGATCCGGGCCCAGGCCGGGCTGGCGACGGCGGCGCACCGGCCCGAGGCGGCGACCGAGGCGCTCGCGCTGATCGAGTCGGAGGCCTCGCGGGCGCTCGCCGAGATGCGCACGATGGTGCGGGCGTTGCGGCACAACGACTCCGCGGACCTGGCGCCCAGTCCCACGGTCTCCGACGTCGAGCTGCTCGCCAGCGCGGGCAGGCCCGGTCCGGAGGTGGACGTGCGGATCGACGGAGCCGTCGGCGGCCTGCCGAAGTCGGTGGGAACGGCGATCTACCGGCTCACCCAGGAGTCGGTCACCAACGCCCGCAGGCACGCCCGGCACGCGACCCGTGTCGAGGTGAGGGTCACCGTCGGCGAGGAGTCGGTGCGGCTGCGGGTCAGCGACGACGGCACACCCGGAAACGCCCGCTTCCTGCAGGGGCACGGGCTCATCGGCATGAAGGAGCGGGCGACGTTGCTCGGTGGCACCTGTGAGGCGGGCCCGGACGCGGAGGGCTGGACGGTGACCGCGGTGCTGCCGCTGAACGGGGCCGCGCGATGAGCGTCCGCGTGCTCGTCGCCGACGACCAGGAGATCGTCCGCACCGGCCTGTCGATGATCCTCGCCGTCCAGCCGGGCATCGAGGTCGTCGGAGAGGCGCCCGACGGACGGCAGGCCGTGGAGCTGGCCCGGAGGCTGCGGCCGGACGTGTGCCTGTTCGACATCCGGATGCCCGGGATCGACGGCATCGAGGCCACCCGGTTGCTGGCCGGGCCCGGTGTCGCCGACCCGCTGGCCGTCGTGGTGATCACCACGTTCGACCTCGACGAGTACGTCTACGCGGCGTTGCGGGCGGGCGCCAAGGGGTTCCTGCTCAAGGACGCGGGTCCCGCGCTGCTCGCCCAGGCGGTCCACGCCGCGGCCGCCGGTGACGCCCTGATCGCGCCCAGCGTCACCGCCCGGCTGCTGGACGCGTTCGCGGACACCGGCCCGGCGACTCCCAGGCAGCCCGTCGACCCGCTCACCGATCGGGAGGAGCAGGTGCTCGCCGCCGTCGCCCACGGGCGCACCAACAGCGAGGTCGCCCAGGAGCTCCACATCACGCTGAGCACCGTGAAGTCGCACCTCGCGAGCCTGATGGCCAAGATCGGCGCGAGGAACCGGGTCGAGGTCGCCATCTGGGCCTACGAGACCCGGCGGGTCCGGCGGTCAGCCGAAAGTACGACGAGCACGCCCGACCATCGGCCAGGATGATCGAGGCCCTTCCGCCGATGATCCGACCGAGCCCCGGACGCCACGATTCGGGGCATGAACTCCAAGTCCGACAAGCTGATCCCGGCCGCGATCATCCTGCTCAGCGTCGTCCCCGTGCTGGGCGGTGTGTTCCGGCTGACCGAGCTCGGCGGAGCGGAGATCACCCCGGACAACGCGCGGTTCTTCGCCTCGCCCGTGCCCGTGGTGGTGCACGCCGTCACCGTCAGCGTCTACAGCCTGCTCGGGGCCTTCCAGTTCTCCCCGTGCTTCCGCCGCGGCAGACCCGGCTGGCATCGGCTCGCGGGCCGCGTCCTGGTCCTTTGTGGACTCCTGGGTGCGTTGTCGGGTCTCTGGATGACCGTGTTCTACCCCAAACCGGCTGACGTGGGCGCGTTCCTCACCGGCATCCGGCTGGTGTTCGGCACGGCCTGGGTGGTGTTCCTCGTGCTGGGGTTCCTCGCCATCCGCCGCCGGGACGTCCTCGGGCACCGCGCCTGGATGGTCAGGGCCTTCGCGATCGGCCTCGGTGCCGGCACCCAGGCCGTGCTGCTCGGGTCGTGGATCGCCGCCACCGGCCCGCTCGACCAGCTCACCAAGGCACTGCTGATGCTCGCCTCCTGGGTGGTCAACCTCGCCGTGGCGGAGTGGGTCATCCGTGCGCCCCGGCGCACGACCACCCGCGTCGCACTGGCCCGAGGAGCACACCGATGAAGGCGATCGTTCAGGACCGGTACGGCTCTCCGGACATGCTGGAGCTCCGCGACGTCGAGCCACCGTCCGCCTCCGGCAACGAGATCCTCGTGCGGGTGCGCGCGGCCGCGGTCAACGCGTACGACTGGCACGTCATGCGCGGCGACCCCTACCTGGCCAGGCTGACCGGCATCGGCGTCGCGCGCCCCAAGGCCATGATCCGCGGCCGTGACTTCGCGGGCACCGTCGAGGCGGTGGGCAGGGACGTGCGGCGCTTCCGCCCGGGAGACGAGGTGTTCGGCGACCTCGGCACCGCCGACGGCGCGTTCGCCGAGTACGTGGTGGTGCCGGAGGACCTGGCCGAGATGAAGCCGGCCACTCTCACGTTCGAGCAGGCCGCCGCGATCCCGTTGGCCGGCCAGACCGCGCTGAAAGGCCTGCGCGACGACGGAGGACTCCGGCAGGGCCAGCGCGTGCTGATCAACGGCGCGTCCGGAGGCGTCGGCACGTTCGCCGTGCAGATCGCCAAGTCCCTGGGCGCCACCGTGACCGGCGTCTGCCGCACGAGGAACGTCGACCTGGTGAGGTCGCTGGGCGCCGACCACGTCGTGGACTACACCGTGGACGACTTCACCAGAACCGGCCAGCGCTACGACCTGGTCTTCGACCTCGTCGGCAACCACCCGCTGACCGCCCTGCGCCGTGCGCTCACGCCGGGCGGGACGATCGTGCTGTCCGGCGGGGGAGTGTTCGACGGTGGCAGCCTCCTCGGCCCGATGAGGCTGATTCTGGGCGCGAAGCTGCGCGCGCCGTTCGTCCGCGACAACCTGGTCGTGCTCACCACGGCGGCCGGACGCGAGTACCTCACGGCCCTGCGGCACCTCGCCGAGTCGGGAGCCTTCACCCCGGTCGTCGACCGCACCTACGCGCTGGCCGAGGCACGCGAGGCCCTGCGGTACGTCGAGACCGAGCACGCCCGCGCGAAGGTCGTCCTCACGGTGTGAGGATAATGCTCAGCATGCTGAACAAAGTGCTGCGGCGCGGTGCGGCGGCCCTCTGCGTCGCCGTGCCGCTGGTCCTGCTCGCCCTGGCGTGGGGGCCGCTGACCAACGGCCACCCCGCACACCTCGTGCTGCTGGGCGTGGCGGTGCTGGCCGGCGCAGGCCTCGCGCTGTGGCAACGGGTTCCGTCGTGGCTGGCGGTGTTGCTCGCGATCGTCCTTCTCGTACCGTTGGTGTACCTCCAGCCGTTCGCGGCCACACAGGACACCGACGGCGCGACGGTGCTGCGCCCGGACGGCCCGGCCAAGGCAGGCCTGGTGTTCCACCCCGGCGCGCGCGTCGACCACCGCGCCTACGTCCCGTTGCTCCGACGCGTCGCCGACCGGGGATTCCTCGTGGTCGTGGTGAAGGAGCCGCTGAACCTCGCACTCCTGGCCGGCGACACGAAAGACCTCCGCGCCGCCCACCCCGATGTGCCGGTGTGGGCGGTCGGTGGCCATTCGCTGGGCGGTGTGGCGGCGGCGCGGGACGTGCTCGCGGACCCGTCGACGCGCGGCCTCGTGCTGTGGGCGTCCTATCCGGTCGACGACCTGTCGGGCCGTGCGGGGCTGGCCGCGTGGTCGATCAGCGGCTCCCAGGACGGCTTCACGACTGCCCAGGACGTGGCCGACTCGCGCGAGCTGTTGCCGCCGGACACCCGCTTCGAGGAGATTCCCGGTGCGGTGCACGCCTTCTTCGGTGACTACGGCGACCAGCCAGGTGACGGCGTGCCGACGGTGTCCCGTGCCGAGGCGCAGGAGCAGATCGTCGAACGGACCGTGGAGGCGTTGACGGCACTGGGGTAGCCGGGGCCGCTACTCGAACACCCCGTACCCCGCGACGGCGTGTGCCCGCACGCCGTCCATGTCGAGCTCCACGCCGATGCCGGGGGTGTCCGGCAGCGTGATGTAGCCGTCCTTCACGATCGAGCCGCTGCCGTCGGGGGCGCGGACGTAGCTGTCCCACACCTCCCGCTCCTCCAGCGCGTGCCACTCCTGCACGTAGAAGTTGGGGATCGCCGCGCACTGGTGCGACGTGGCCATCGTGCCCAGCGGTGTCGACACCAGGTGCGGCGCGAACGGGATGTAGTGCAGCTCCGCGAGGTTGGCGATCTTCTTGGCCTCGGCGAGGCCGCCGCACTTCGGCACGTCCGGCTCGATCACGTCCACGGCGCCGCGTTCGAGCAGCTCGCGGAACCCCCAGCGCAGGTAGAGGTTCTCGCCCGCGCAGATCGGGGTGCGGGTCTGCTCCCGCACCCGCACCAGTGCGTCGACGTTCTCCGCGGGCAGCGGTTCCTCCAGCCACATGAGGTGGAACGGTTCGAGCTCCCAGGCGATCCGGCACGCGCTCGGCACGTCGTAGCGCGCGTGCAGGTCGATGGCGAGGTCGACGTCCGGGCCGATCGCCTCGCGGACGGCGGCGACGCGGTCGACCATCGAGCGCAGCTCGGCGTTGTTGATCGTGTGGTTGAAGTCGTCGAACTTGGCGGGGTGGCGCAGGTCGTCGATGTCGAACTTGATCGCGGTGAAGCCCTCGGCGACCATCCGCTGGGCCCGGTCCACGCACCCGGAGACGGAACCGGCCGGGTCGTCGCCGTCGCCGCAGTCGGCGTAGAGGCGGACGCGGTCGCGGAACTTGCCGCCGAGCATCCGGTGGACGGGCTGGCCCGCGGCCTTGCCCGCGAGGTCCCACAGAGCGAGCTCGATGCCGGACAGGGCGATCACGAACACCCCGCCCTGTGGCCCCGCGAAGACCTTGCTCCGGCGGAGTTTCTCCCAGCAGCGCTCCACGTTGCGCGGGTCCTCGCCGATCAGGAGCGGTGTCAGGAACTGGATCATCCCGACGACGCCGGCCGCGCCGGCGTCGGGATTGGCCTCGCCGAACCCGCTGAGGCCCTCGTCTGTGTCGATCCGGACCAGCGTGGCCTCGCCGTGGTAGGCGACCACTGCCGTGGTGACGTTCACGATCCGCATTGCTCTCCCGTCTCCGGGTGGTGCAGAGGGACTGTCGCGATGCTCAACTTGTCCTATAAGCTGATGACATGCAAAGGGGACAAGAGTCTCCGGACGTTGTCAAGGTCCGGACTCTTCCGGTGCAGGTGGCCGCACACCTGACCCGGCGCATCGTCAGCGGCGAGATCGAGGACGGCCGGGGGCCGTCGGAGCTCGACATCTCGCGGGAGTTCGGGGTGTCCCGCGTGGTGGCGCGGGAGACGCTCAAGGTCCTCGCCTCGCTCGACATCGTCGAGGTGGCGCAAGGTCGCCGAGTCGTCGTCCGTCCGCCGGCCGAGTGGGACTACCTGAGCCCGTTGCTGATCGAGTGGCTGCCCGCCGAGATCGTCGGCGAGCTGTTGCAGGAGCTCGACCAGATGCGCATGCTGCTCGAACCCGAGCTCGCCGCGATGGCGGCGGCGCTCGTCACCGAAGAGACGCTGGAACGGCTCAGGGACGAGATCGGCCGCATGGCGGCGCTCGAGGGGGATCCCAACGCCTACCTCGAGGTGGACCACGAGTTCCACATGGAGATCTGCCGGGCCGCGGACAACCGCATCCTGGACCGGATCATGTACTCCGCCCGGTGGCTCGGCACGGCCAGCCGGCGCATCACCAACGAGGCGCCGGCCGCGCTGTGCAAGGCGACCGCCGACCACACGGAGATCTACGAGGCGCTCGTGGCGCGCGATCCAGACCGTGCGCGCGCGGCCATGCGCAAGCACCTGGCCAACAACTCCAACCTCATCGCGGAGAGGAAGCGGAAGGCCGGGCAGGCCTCCCGCAAGACCTAGCCGCATCGTTCGACCACCAGCAGTTCAGCGTTTCTTCGTCACATGAACGACCCGGCAGCGAGGTCCTCACCCCGTTGTCCCGCCGGTTGCAGAGTCGCCCCGTCGGTACGCGTCCGCTCGGCCGGACGCGAGAGGAGTTGTTGTCGTGGAAGAGAAAGCGGACTTATCAAGGCGTACCTTCCTGGGGATGAGCGCGCTCGGCGTGCTCGGTCTCGCCGGATGCGGGGGCGGTGGGCCCGCCGCACCGCAGGTGGACGTCAAGGTGCCCCAAGCCTTGCTCGACCAGGCGGCTCCGCTGCGCGGCGGATCCGTCGGAATGCTCTCGCAGAAGCTCTACTCGGAGTCCGCGAACAAGGCGCTCGACGCGTCGCTGCAGGTGTTCGCGCAGGCCACCGGCACGACGGTCCGCAACGACCTGGTCTCCGGGGACGCGGGCGACATGGTCGCGAAGATGGACGCCGAGGTGAAAGCGGGCACCAGCCGCGACTTCGCGTTCGTGAGCGATCGGCGGTTCGTCGGGCAGCTGCACAACCTCGGTGCCCTCACCGACGTCACCGACGTGGTCGAGGAGATGAAGAAGCTCTACGGCGAGCCCGCGACGGAGGCCACCAACTACTGCGTGTTCGGCGGCCGCTGGTTCGCGATCCCGTACCACTTCATCGCGTCCGCGATGTACCTGCGCAAGGACTGGTACACGGAGAAGGGCCTCGACCTCAAGCCCCACTACACGTGGGAAGAGTTGCGCGACAACGCTTTGGAGGTGTCCGACCCGTCGAAGAGGCGCTTCGGCTGGGGTCTCACGGTGAACCGCTCCGGCGACGCGAACGGCTTCATCGCCAACGTCATCAACTGCTACGGCGGCGCGCTCGCGGACAACACCGGCACGAAGGTGGTGCTGAACTCGCCGGAGACCGTCGCCGCCGTCACGTTCATGGGTGACATCTACACGAACCCGAAGTACGCGCCGATGCTGCCGCCCGGCATCGGGAGCTGGACCGACTCGAGCAACAACGAGAACTGGCTCGCCCAGATCCTGGGGCTCACGCTCAACCAGTTCAGCGTCTACGCCGACTCGAAGACCAAGAACAACCCGGTCTACGCCAACACCCACCCGTTCAACGGTGCCACCGGACCGGCGATCGACAAGCCGCTCGCGTTCGGCGAGTCCAACTCGTTCGTCGTGTTCAAGGGAGCGAAGAACCCCGACCTCGCCAAGCTCGTGGCCAAGTACATGGCCAGCGGGACCGCGCTGCTCGGTGTCGCGAAGGGAGCGCCGTGCCTGGTGAACCCCTCGTGGGACAAGGTGTGGGACTCCGACCCGTACTACACCAGCGGTGATCCGGCGTTCCCCGCGCTGCGGGAGCAGACCCGCACGCCGCTGCCGGTGACCACGAAGACCGGCTTCAAGTTCCCGCAGGCGCCGAGTCCCGGCGAGCAGGCCGCGACCGCCGCCTACCTGCTCACCGACATGATGCAGTCGGTCATCCAGGGCACCAGACCCGCCGACGCCGTGGCCGCGGCCCACACCCGGATGGTCCAGGTCTTCGAGCAGCAGGGCTACAAGCAGTGACCGATCTGCGCACGCGGCCGGCGCCGGTCAGCCCGGCGCCGCGCACGTCCTCCTCGCTGTCCCCGTCGCAGCGCGTGCTCGGACGCGACTGGCGCCTCGCCGCGCTGTTCGTCGGGCCGACGCTGGTGCTCGTCGCGGGGCTGATCCTGTTCCCGATCGTCGACTCGGTCCTCACCAGCACCACGGAACGCCACGGTGCGGAGACGGTCTTCGTGGGGCTGGACAACTACGCCGCCCTCGTCGGCGACACCGTGTTCCACAAAGGAGTCCTGAACTCGTTCGTCTTCACCGCGTACGCCGAGATCTTCAAGGTGACCCTCGGCCTCATCGCGGCGTTGATGCTGCACCACATGCGTCGCGGACGGGCGATCATCGCCGGCGTGATCCTGCTGCCGTGGGTGGTGCCGACGGTCGTCACGGCCTTCACCTGGCGGTCCCTGTTCGACCCGATCTTCGGCAGCGTCAACGTCCTGCTGACCGACTCCGGGATCGGGCCCGGCCTCGCCGCGATCGGTCTCGTCGACCGATGGCCGGCGGAGTGGCTGTCCGATCCCGCCCTCGCGATGCCGTCGGTCATCCTGGTCAACGTCTGGAAGGGCATCCCGTTCTTCACGGTGACGTTCCTGGCCGGGCTCAAGGCCATCGACAGCCACCTGTACGAGGCGGCGATGGTGGACGGAGCCTCGCCGTGGCAGCGCTTCGTGCACATCACGCTGCCGGGGCTGCGCCACGTCATGATCGTGACGGTGCTGCTGTCGTCGATCTGGACGTTCAACAACTTCGACCTCATCTGGTTGATGACCCAGGGCGGTCCGGGCGACGCCACCGCGCCGTACGTGATGGTGGCCTACTCGAAGGCCATCCAGCAGCTGCAGCTGGGCGCGGGGGCCGCGGTCACGCTGGTGATGCTGCCGATCATCGCCGTCCTCGTGGTGATCCTCGTGCGCATGATGCGGCGCAACGACCTTCCGGCCGCGAGTGATCTCGGACGGAGGCGGCTCACCCCCGCCCAGCGCCGGGCGCTGCCGTGGGTCGTCGTCGCGGCCTCGACCCTCGTGCTGGCCTGGGCCTCGCCGCACATCGTGTGGAAGGCGGCGCTCGTGCTCGCCGTGTTCGTGGTGCTCGCCGCCGCGGTCGGACGGGTCGTCTCGGTGCTCGCCGCGCGGGGCAACCGGCTGGCCGCGCGTCTCGTCGGCGGCACCGGTTCGGGGATCGCGCTCATCGGCTTGCTGGGCTTCGTGCTCGCGCCGCTGTACTGGATGACGGTCACGGCCTTCAAGTCCGACAACCAGATCGTGGCGCGCACCGACGACCTCTGGCCGACGCCGTGGACCACCGAGCAGTTCACGAACCTGTTCACGGGCAGGGCGTTCGGCACCTGGTACCTGAACACGATCCTGGTGTCGGTGGCGTCCACGGTGATCGCCCTGGTCTGCGCGGCACTTGCCGGATACGCGTTGGCACGGCTGAAGTTCCGGGGCTCGGAGAGCTTCACGGTGACGATCCTGCTCACGTACGTGATGCCGGGCGCGCTGCTGTTCATCCCGCTGTACCAGATGATGAGCGGGATCGGCCTCAACGACTCGTTGTGGTCGCTGGTGCTCGCCTACCCCACGTTCACGCTGCCGTTCGCGACGTGGCTGCTCGTCGGCTACTTCAAGTCGATCCCGGCCGACCTCGAGGAGGCCGCGCTGGTCGACGGCTGCACGCGGTTCGGGGCGTTCATCCGGATCGTGCTGCCACTGGCCAAACCGGGTCTGCTCGCGGTGGCGCTGTTCACGCTCACCAACGCGTGGAACGAGTTCCTGTTCGCGTTCGTGTTCATCACCAAGGACGACTACAAGACGCTGCCCGTCGGCATGCAGTCGATGATCTTCGGTGACGTCGTGCCGCAGGGCCAGCTGGCCGCGGCCTCGCTGCTGATCAGCATCCCGGTCGTCACCATGTACGCGTTCGGGCAGCGGTTCCTGACCGAGGGCCTCACCGCGGGCGCGGTGAAGGGATGAGCGAGGCGATCACCGAGGAGCACGTCCCGACGGCGTCCCGGCCGAGCGACCTGCGGATCACCGACCTGCGGGTGGCCAACCTGACCGGCGTGCCGTTCCGCTCGTCGGTCATCAGGATCGACACGAACCAGGGCCTGTCGGGCTACGGGGAGGTGCGCGACCAGGCCAGCGCGACCTACGCGCTCCTGCTCAAGAGCAGACTCGTCGGCGAGAACCCCTGCAACGTCGACAAGATCTTCCGCAGGATCAAGCAGTTCGGGGCGCACGGACGGCAGGGTGGCGGGGTCTCCGGGGTCGAGATGGCGCTGATGGACCTCGCCGGCAAGGCGTACGGAGTGCCCGCGTACGCGTTGGCCGGCGGCCGGTTCCGCGACCGGATCCGGTGCTACGCCGACACTCCGTCGCTACCGGACCCGCACGCGATGGGCGCCAGGCTGCTGGAGCGCAAGCGACGCGGGTTCACGATGCTGAAGATGGACGTCGGCGTCGACCTGCTGTGGGACGTGCCGGGGGCGTTGATCGCGCCGCCCGGTGCCCGCGAGGACCTGACGACGATGCACCCGTTCACCGGCATCCAGGTGACCGGGAAGGGCGTCGAGCACCTGGCGTCCTATGTGGACACGGTCCGGTCCGTCGTCGGGTACGACGTCGCGCTCGCCGCCGACCACTTCGGTCACATCGCCCTCGACTCGTGCATCCGCATCGGCCGCGCGCTGGAACCGTTCACGCTGGCCTGGATCGAGGATCTGATCCCGTGGCAGCTGACGGACCAGTGGCGTCAGCTGACCGAGGCCGTGGCCGTCCCGACGTGCACGGGGGAGGACATCTACCTGCTCGACGGCTTCCGTCCGTTGCTCGACACCGGTGCCATCCGCGTCGTGCACCCCGATCCGGCGACGGCGGGCGGGATCGCCGAGACCAAGCGGATCGGTGACCACGCGCAGGAACGCGGCATCCCGATGGCGCTGCACCTCGCGGCGTCCCCGATCGCGACGATGGCGTCCGTGCACCTGGCCGCGGCCACGGAGAACTTCCTCGCGCTCGAACACCACGCGGCCGAGGTGGAGTTCTGGAGCGACCTCGTCACCGGCCTGCCGCGCCCGCTGATCCAGGACGGCCACATCACGGTGCCGGACACGCCGGGACTGGGTTTCGGCGACCTCGACGAGGAGCTGCTGCGATGCCACCTCGACCCGCGCGACCCGGTGTTCTTCGCCGAGACGACGCACTGGGACGGCGAGTCGAGCCACGACCGGCTGTGGAGCTAACGCCCCTGCTCGGCGCGCCACCGCTCGTACTCGGGCCGGGCGTCCTCCGACAGCGGGTAGTACCTCCGCAGGTCACCGCCCTCGGCCAGCTTGATCCGGGAGAACTCCTCCCACTCCGCGTGTTCCCGGGCGACGGCGACGAGGGCGGGCGCGAGCTTGACCGGCACCACGACCGCGCCGTCGTCGTCCGCCACGACGATGTCGCCCGGCTCGACGATCGTGCCCCCGCACGCCACCGGCACGTTCACGGCGGTCGGGACGATGCCGGTCTGGGCGTGGTAGTTCGGTGTGGCGCCCCGGATCCACAGCCCGAGACCGAGTTTCCTGGCCTCGCCGACGTCGCGCAGACACCCGTCGATCACGACACCGGCGCCGCCGCGACCCTTGAAGTAGGTCAGCATCATCTCGCCGAACACGCCGCTGCTCATGTCGCCGCGCGCGTCCACGACGATCATGTCGCCGGCCTGCGCGTGGTACATGACGTGCCGGTGCAGCTGCTTCTCCGGCTCCTCGTACTCGTCGACGGGGTAGAGGTCCTCCCGCTTCGGCAGGAACTGCAGTGTCAACGCGGGCCCGGCCACGCGCATGCCGGGTGTCACGGTGACCGGGCCTTGGATGAACGCGCTGCGGATGCCCATGCGGCTCAGTTCGGCGCTGGCCGTCGCGCTGCCGAGAGTCGCGAGGGCGGCGCTGAGTTCTGCGGGCGGGCGAACGATGTCGTGCGTCTCGACCACGTCGGTAGCTCCCTCGTTGGGACGTCGAACCGAGCGTAGTGCAGAAACCGTTGTGCAGAGCCAGAAAAAGTTTCGAAACCCCTGGGAGACCTACGTGCCAAGACGTTCGCCGACACACCGGGCGCTGATCGTGCTGCTGGTCGCTGTGACAACGGGCGCGCTGGTGGCCTCTCCGGGCACAGCCGCCGCCGCGGAGAATCCGTGGGCCGGGGTGGACGATGCCGTCTCCGCGTCGGGAGCGGGTCAGCAGGGGTTCACCCTCGACCGCACCGCGATGGCCTCCGCCCTGGCCGGAACCGGCACCGTCGAGGTCGTGCTGCCGACGCCCGCGGGCACGTTCGAACGGTTCGCGCTGGCCGACTCGCCGGTGATGGAGCCGGAACTTGCGGCAAGGCACCCCGAGATCAGGACGTACGCGGGCCGCGGTCTGGACGACCCGGCCGCGTCGGTCCGCGCTGACCTGACACCACTGGGATTCCACGCGTCGGTGCGGTCGCAACGCGGACACTGGCTCGTCGCGCCGTTGTCCCATCGCGACCAGAGCCTCTACGTCAGCTCCTACGGCCGTGGCCTCGAACCGTTGCGGGAAGCCGGTGTCGGGTACGCGTCACGACAAGCCCGCTCCACTGGCGCCGCCCCGAGTCCGCTCGTGCAGCGCCGCACCTACCGGCTGGCGATGATCAGCGACCCGTCCTACGCGCGCTACTTCGGCCTGGAGAACGTCACCGCGGCGAAGGCGGCCCTGGTCAACCGGATCGCGCAGATCTACGACGACGAGCTCGCGATCCGGTTGGTGCTGGCCAACGGTTCCGACAGGACCGACCTCAGCACCGACGCCGAGGCGACCGGGTCGAACGGTCCGTGCGGCGCGGCTCCCTGCTTCCTGCCGGAGGAACTGGAGCGGTGCGTGACGGGGACTCTTGGCCGTGCCGCGACGGTGCTGGGCCAGCTGGTCGGGGCGAGCAACTACGAGATCGGGCACGTCGTGCTGGGCGTCCGGGGCGGCGGCGGGGGAGTGCCGGGCGTGGGTGGTGCGCACAAGGCGGCTGCCTGCACGGGCATCGCGACTCCCACGGGTGACTACTTCGCCGTGGACTACGTGGCGCACGAGATGGGGCATCAGTTCAACGCGGAGCACACCTTCAACGGCGACCAGTACTCGTGCGGCACGGGACAACGCGTCGCCGCGTCGTCCTACGAGCCGGGCAGCGGGTCGTCGATCATGTCCTACTCGGGCACCTGCCAGCAGGACAACCTCCAGCGCCACAACGATCCCTACTTCTCCCACCGCAGTCGCACGGAGATCGGCGAGTTCACCTCCTCGACCCAGTGGGACTGGGACGAGGTGCAGAACGTGTCCCTGCGGGACTTCGGCAGTGGCGACTCGTTCACCCTGACCTACGAGGGCCGCAGGTCGGCGCCCGTCACCCACGCCGGCTACAGCCAGGAAGCGATCAAGGCCGCCGTGGAGGCGATCCTGCCCGCGGGCGCGGAGGTCGACGTGGTGGGCCTCGGGGACAACGTGAACCGGCCGACCCCGTTCGACACCACCGGTTTCCAGGTCACGTTCGGCGGAAGCCTGAGGTGGAAGAACGTCTCCGCACTGGGCATCGACCTCACCGGGGCGTCCGGGTGGGCAGGGGAGACGGTCAAGGGCGGCCCGCAGGACAACGGTGGCCACCGCGTCGAGTCCACCCGCAACCACGTGCCGGTCGTGACCGTGCCCGCGCGGCGGACCATCCCGGCGCGCACCCCGTTCGCCTTGACCGGCAAGGCCTCCGATCCCGACGGCGACCCGGTGACGTACCTGTGGGAGCAGAACGATCCGGGCGGTGAGGCCGGTACCTCGCTGGTGGACAACACCAAGACCGACGGCCCCCTGTTCCGCGTGTTCGGCACCGCCGCCGTCGTCAGCGCGGAAGACGCCCTGAAGTACCACTCGCCAGGCGCCAACACCGCGACGACCGACCCACGGCGGGTCTTCCCCGACCTCGCGCAGATCGCGGCCGGCAACACCAACGCGGTCACGGGCCGATGCCCGGCCGCGCCTCCACCTCCCGCGCCGGAGACCGGTTTCGACACGAACGTGCCGCCCGCTCTCGTCGACTGCTACTCGGAGTTCCTGCCCACCGCGGACTGGGTGGGCGTGGACGGTTCTCGCACCCTCCACTTCAGACTCACCGCCCGCGACGGCAGGCAGGGTGGTGGTGGCGTGGGCAGTGCCGACACCGAACTCGTGATCGCGCCGGGCACGGGCCCGTTCCTGGTGACCTCACACGCGTCCCGTGCGTCGTACCGGGGCGGTTCGCGGCACCAGGTCACCTGGGACGTGGCCGGGACGGCGGCCTCCCCGGTGAACGCGAGGACCGTGCGGATCACCTTCTCCACCGACGGCGGGCTGACCTTCCCGCACGTGCTCGCGGCCGGCACCCGCAACGACGGGGCCGAGACCGTGAGGCTGCCGAGGGTGCGGACCGACCAGGGCCGGATCAGGATCGAGGCCGTCGGCAACGTCTTCTTCGACCTGAACGACGCCGACCTGACCATCACCGGCTGACCTCGCGGGTTCAGCGGAGCTGGTCGTCGGTGTAGTAGCCGGAGTCGACGAGGACCTTGTGGTAGTTGGACTTGTCGACGCTCACGGGGTTGAGCAGGAAGGCGGGGACGATCTTGACGCCGTTCTCGTAGTCGTTGAGGTTGTTGAGCTGCGGCGGCGTCCGGCCCTTCAGCACGGCCTCGGCCATCGACGCCGTCGCCGTCGCCAGCTCGCGGGTGTCCTTGTAGATCGTCGAGTACTGCTCGCCCGCGATGATGGACTTCACGGAGCCGAGCTCGGCGTCCTGGCCGGTCACGGTGGGGAAGACGGGGCCGTACCCGTTGTTCTTCAGCGCGGCCAGGATGCCGAGGGAGATGCCGTCGTAGGGCGAAAGCACGCCGTTGACCTTGTTGCGGCGGTACGCCGTCGTGAGGATCTCGTCCATCCGCTTGCGCGCTGTCTCGCCGTCCCACCGCAGGGTCGTCACGGCCTGGAAGTCGGTCTGACCGCTGCGCACCACCAGCTTCTTGTCGTCGATGAACGGCTTGAGCACGGACATGGCGCCGTTGAAGAAGAACACCGAGTTGTTGTCGTCCGCCGAGCCGGCGAACAGCTCGACGTTGAACGGACCGGCCTCGGGGCCGGGGCTGCCGTCGCCGTTGCGCAGGCCGAGCCCGGTCAGCAGCGACTCGGCCTGGTAGACGCCGACGCGGAAGTTCTCGAACGTCGCGTAGTAGTCGACGTTCGGGCTGCCGCGCAGGAGCCGGTCGTAGGCGATCACCGGGATCCCGGCCTCCGCGGCCATCTGCAGCTGGCTGGTGAGCGCCGAGCCGTCCACCGACGCGATGATCAGGAGCTTCGCGCCGGCGCCGATCTGGGTCTCGATCTGCTTCGCCTGGGTGGGCACGTCGTTCTGCGCGTACTGCAGGTCGACCCGGTGCCCGCGCGACTCAAGGTCGCGCTTGATGTTCTCGCCGTCGCTGATCCATCGCTGCGACGTCGTCGTCGGCATGGTCACGCCCACGAGAGCGCCATCGGGTTTGCCCTGTTCACCGGCTGCGGGAGCACCGCACGCCGCCACGAGCAGCGCTAACACGAGCACCCCGAACTTCGACGATCGCATCCCGGCTCCTAGCGCGGACCAACTACGTTCTGTGACCTGGGCCACAAGCGGATGTGGACGTTAACAACTGGGGCCAGGGGGATCAAGCAGGGCGACGTGGAATGCGGTCCGGCCATCAAAGACACGAATGGTTCGGCGGACACCGCAGTACCGGCGTGAGGCGATCAAGAGGTGGACTGCAACGCGATGACGGCAGTCGGGGCGGTTCCTCGGGGACGCCTTCGCGGCGGTTACCGCGGTGGAGTCGCCGGGACCTGGTCTCGGCCGGTGACGGCCGGGTCGCGGCCCGCCCACCAGCCGGCCACGACCACCAGGACCAGGCATGCCGCCGCGAGGGCCAGGCCGATCTGGGTCGCGGGCCCGCGTTCTGCGGGCAGACCGAGAGTCCAGCCCAGGAAAGGCACCAGGAACGCCAGCCCGGTCAGCACGGCGGCGGCGTCGACCACCGCCGCGCGTGACCGGCGCACCGCCCCCTGCGCCATCGTGAGACCGATGCCGATGCCGGTCAGGAACAGCGGGAGCAGCAGCTTGGGCATGGTCGACGTGCCGGAGGAGGACGTGAAGAACACGACCGCGCCGGTGATCGGGATGGCCACCAGCAGGAGGAAGACGAGGGGCAGCACCACCACGAGCACGTGCCCGATCCGGGCGCGGGACCGGCGGGCCGCGACCGACATCCCGATCAGCAGTGCGAGCAGGGTGATCATCCCGGCGTCGAGCACGTCGTCCCCGATCACCCGGCCGAACCCGGTGAGCGGTGCGGGGCGGATGGTCACCCCGGTTGCCGAGACCTCGACCGGTACTCGTTGCCACACACCGGAAGCGTCGCGGACCGCGAGCCCGTCGGCGCCGTTGGCCACGACCACCTCGTGTCCACCCGGGACGGTGCGGACCAGGACGTCCACACTGGCCACCTTCGACACGCGGTCGATCCCTCCGGAGGCCGGGTGCTGGCGCTGGACGAACGGCCACCGCGAGGCCGGCACCTCCCAGGCGGTGCGCCAGGTCCGGCCGCCGTCGGTCGTCTCGTCGACGCCGAGCAACCGGCCACCGTGGGGCACCGGGCCGGGGACGTCGAGGTCACCGACTCCGTGCACCCGGTAGCAGTGCGCGGCGTCGCCGGGCACGCAGGCTTCGGGTTGCCGGCGACCCAGCAACTCCTCAGGCGTGACTTCCGCCAGTGGAGTCCACCCGCCGCCAGCGGAGCCGGAGCTGTAGAGCCGCTGTTGCACCTCGATGACCACCTGGTCGCCCACGAGCTGCACGGAGTTCACCGACTGAAGGGTGTCGAGGGGCGCGGAGGTGGCGGCGACGGCCAGCACCGCGAGCGGCATCGCGAGCAGCACTCGCACCTGGTGGACGGGGCCGTCCGGCAGGGGAGGAGCCGCGGCCGCCTGTCGCCAGGCCCACCACGCGAGTCCCAGCGCGGGCAACGCGACCAGGTCGGTCGGGTCGGCCAGGACGACCGAGGGTCCGTTGACGACGGACCACGCCGCCGAAGCGACCTCGGCTCCCGTGCCGCTCAGCTTCACCCACGCGAACCCGGCCCCCGTCAGCAGCGTCGCCGCCGCGGCACCGAACGAGCCGGCGCGGAACAGGCCGAACACCACCCCCAGCACCGCCGGCGCCACCACCAGTCCGGCGACGTCGCTGAGCTTGCCGGTGACGACACCCGGCCACGCCTGCTTGAACACGTGGTCGTTGAGCAGCAGGACCGCGGTCGCCCCCACGGTCAGCGGATGCGCCACCCAGCGCAGGAACACCCCGGCTCGCATGGGGTCCAGCCTGCGTTGCCGTGATCACGGCAACGACTCGGTCCGGCGCCAGATCGGCCTGGGACAGCGGTGCGCACCCGGCTGGTCCAGGGCACAGCAGCCCGACTCCCGCCTCAGAGCTTCATCTTCGCACCCGGCTGGGGCTGTCGCTGCCAGAGCCGGACCAGCAGTACGACGCCGAACACCGCCATGCAGCAGGCGATGTAGTAGGCCAGGCAGAACGCCGCGATGGCCGCGGGAGGGTGCATGTCCGGCGGCAGGAACGGTTTGCCGTCCTGCCACAGCATGGACGCGGTGTCGAAGAGAACGACCGCGGCGGTGGGAACGCCCCACACCAGGGTCGGAGCGCTGATGATCGTCGCGTTGATCGGGACGACCCGGTCGTCGAGCCGGGTTTCGCTGCGTCCGGCGAGGAACAACACGCCGATCGCCGACAGCAGGTACAGAAACGAGAAGGTGTCCAACGCCGTCGCGCCTGCCGGCACGCCGACCCCGACGACGTCCAGCGGGATGATCGGGCTGTCCCGCAGGCCGAAGCCGAACGACAGCAGGTTGCCGATCAGGAACACGACGTACAGCCACAGGAGTTCCAGGCCCACCAGCACCACGAACGAGCTGACCAGCAGAACGCGCTCCAGCCGTGGCCTCGATCGCAGCCCCGCGTCGACGGTCCGCGCCGCGCGGATCGCGAGTCCCAGCGCCGCGCGGATGAAGCCGAACCAGGCCGTCACGAAGAGCGCACTCGCGATGAGGAACGCGAGCAGGGGTAGGCCGAGTTGGTTCTCCACCAGGTGCACGAGCGCGTCGTCGGGCTTGTCCGGAAGGTTGTCGGGGTCAGGCTGGACCATGGCGACCGTCCTAGCTCGCGGCGGGTGTCTCCACTCAGTTCGCGCGGCGCGGCGATCGAGTTACACGCGACGAGAAGCCGTGCGGTAGCGGACTGCACCGCATGAGCGATAGCCGGATGTCGTCCACGAGGAGGTATCCGGTGACCTGTCCCCACTGCGGTAGCGCGGCACACAAGGTCATCGCGCCGGGTTTTCACGAATGCCTGGGGTGGCGTCCGGAAGTGTTCACCGACCCAGCGACGGGGCTGGCGGTGGCACGAAGGATCCCGTGCGGGCAGCGCTACCACGCAGGTGGCGACCGGGGCCGCAACACGACATGTGCCTGCGGGACTTTCGCCGTGGGCGTGTGCACGTCCTGCGGCACGTTCGTGTGCGGTGACCACTCGGCGGGTGGCGCTCAACGCATGTGCTTCGCCTGCGTTGAAGCCGCTCGCGCCGCGTCCGAACAGCAGGAGCAGCAGGAGGTCGCGGCCGAGAACGCTCGGGCAGAGGCGGAACTCGCGAGGGTGCGCGCGATCGCCGACCCCGTCGAGCGGCTTCTGTGCGGTGCCAGGTTCTTCACACCAGTATCGAAGCCTGACCCGGGCCACAACCCGTGGGGGCGAGCGTCCTCCGCGGATGGCACGAGTGAGCTTCTCCGCCTGTCCCTGCAGGAAAATCTCGTGGGTCTGTGTCCGGAGCTGTGGCCCGACGGTCATGACGGCGACCCGCCGTGGCACACGCCCAAACTGGGTTCATGGTTCGCGAAGCGGGCCTCTGCCGCGGGAATCACGCCGCCGCCGGACCTGGTTCCCCTGGTGCGCCGAAGCTTCTTGGCGCCGCGTGACGAACTGGTGCGAGGAAGGCCGCAGGCAGCGTGGCGGCTGCCCGAAGGATCCACCACGCTGCTCAGCCACGTGGCCGACGAGGACGCAGCGAGGTACGCCACCGAGACCTGGGCCGATGCCTACGTGCTGCCGAAGGGCGAGGTCGTGCTCCACCCTTACCTGCAGCACGGCACCAAGCTGCGCCCAGCGTTCCTGAGTCCGCACGGCCTGGCCGCGATGGCGGACGTTCTCGGTCTGACGTGGTGATCCCACCTAAGCCGGCCTGCTCGGTTCACCTCGTCGCGGCCACCCGGTCGACGACCTCGCGCACGGTCTCCAGGACCTCGTCGGGGTGATCGAGGTGGACGCTGTGCGTCGCACCCGGCCAGCTCCGGATCTCGCCGCCGAACGCGTCGGCGAGACGGCTGTGAGCGAGCAGGACCGCGTGGCCGGGCTTGCGCTCGGCCGTCACCACCACCGTCGGCAGCCGGGGGAGGTCGGACTCCCGCAGCCCGTGGGAGAGGCCGGTCAGCCCGCGGACAGCGCGGGCGAGCGTCGGGATGTCCAGGTTCGCCGTGCGTTCGGCCGCGGCGGCGCAGTCGGGACGCAGACCGCGCGCGGTCCGGCGTGCGGTGGCGCGGAACGCGGCGGCGAGCAGGCGGCGCAGTCCGGGGATCGTGGCGATCCTGCCGAGCACGCCCGTCATGCGTTCGATCCTCGTGCAGGAGTTCGGGTCGTTGATCGGCGTGGGGTCGAGCAGCACCAGGCCCGCCACCTGCTCGGGGTGGTCGCGGGCGAGCAGCACCCCCACCGCGCCTCCCAGGCTCTGGCCGACCACGACGACGGGACCCCGGCCGAGCCGCTCGACGAACGAGCTCAGCGCGGCGGTAGCGTCGGCCAGCGATCCGTCCGACGTCGACGTGCCGGTGCCGGGCCGATCGTGTTCGACCACCAGGGCCCGGCCCGCCAGGCCCTCGCGCAGGCCGGGGAAGAAGCCGTCGCAGGACTCGGCGCCGCCGGGCAGGAGCAGCACCGGCGGGCCTGACTCGCCGTACACGCGAGCCTCGTCGTTCTGCATGGTGCGCCCCCGTCGGGATCGAGGATCGTGCAACAACTTCTCCATGATTGTGACACAATCTGATCCGTGGACGAGGTCATGGCCGCTCCCCAGCGGATCGCAGCGGCATTGCGGGGTGAGCTGCTCGACGGCGCGCACCCGGTGGGCACCCGCTTCCGCGAGGAGGACGTGGCCGCGCGGTTCGACGTCGGCCGGCACACGGTGCGTTCGGCGCTGCGGTTGCTCACCGAACGAGGGCTGGTGGTGCACGAGCGGCACCGCGGAGCTGTGGTGGCGCCGCTGAGCAAGGCCCGCATCGACGAGATCTTCGACTACCGCAAGGTCCTCGAACTGGGCGCGCTGCGCATGGCACTGGCCGCGGGCGCGGACCTGTCACCCGTGCTGGCCGAGGTCGACCGCCTGGAGGAGATGGCCGGACGCTCGCCGCAGCCGTCGTGGCGCGCACTGACGGGCGCGCACAGTGCCGTCCACCGGGCGATCGTCGCGGCCGCCCGCAACCAGCACCTGCTCGACAGCTACCGCCGCTGCGAGGACGAGGTGAGGCTGCTGCTCACCTTCGTGCGTCCCGACTTCGATCCCGCGAGCCTGACCGAGGTCCACCGCGCACTCGTCGAGAAGTTGATGCAGGGCGGGGAGATCGCGACGGACGCCCTGACGCACGACATCGACCACATGGGCCGGGCCGCGTTGCTGAGCGCGTTGGGCCGCGCTGAGGAGAGCGTGCGCCTTTTCGGGCACTGACAGCGACCTCGGGTGGTCCGTGAGCAGCGGATTGTTGAAACCCCGGGAAAGTTCACGGACACGACGGCACACAGTGTGAAGGCCGGACCGGCAAGCACACCTCGAACCCGTCAAGGAAGTGGATCATGAGACCAGGGATGGTGAGCAGACTGCGCGCCGCCGCACTGTGCGTGGCAGTCGCAAGCGGACTGATGGTGACCGTCGCGGCGCCCGCGGCCCAGGCGGCGCCGTCGTTCCAGCTGCCCTTCGAGTGCGGTCAGCAGTGGCGGCTGGACACCTGGGGCCACAGCCCCGCGCTCGACATGGTCCGCGAGCCCGACCAGGCCGGCACGGAGGGCGCGGCGCTGCTGGCCTCCGCCGCGGGCACGGTGAACCAGTCCTTCTACCACGGCAACGCCGGCAACGTGATCCAGATCAACCACGGCGGCGGCCACTTCAGCACCTACCTGCACCTGCAGTCGCGGGCCGTGTCGGCGGGCGCCTCGGTCGCGCAGGGTCAGCTGATCGGCCGCGTGGGACGGACGGGCCCCACCTCGAACAACCACCCGCACCTGCACTACGAGCAGGGCTTCGACAGCAACGGCAACGGCAGCGTCACGTGGGGCGCGGCCGGAACGGAACGCGTCGCCGCGTCGTTCAACGGCGTGACCTACACCGGCTCCGCGAAGACCTGGCGCAACGTCGCCAGCCGCAACTGCGGTGGCGGCGCCTGGGACTGCCAGGCCGGGTACTCCTGCTACTACGACGGGACCGACGGCCGCGACAAGTTGTTCACGGCGGCGCGGTGCGGCACGCACGACCTGCGGGGAGGGCCCTACCAGGACAGGATCTCGTCGATCGCGAACTACGGCGGCGGCAAGGTCTGGGTCTACGTTTGGGACGTCGAGTCCCGCGACCACTTCGACCTGCACGGGTGGGTCGAGATAGGGACGCAGGGCAACTTCTTCACCAACGACATCGACAAGATCCACATCGACTGCTGAGACGGCCGGCGAACGGCCCGTGGCGAGAGCCGCGGGCCGTTCGCCGGGGGCTCACCCGGGCTCGGCGTCGTACAGGCACCGGGCCACCTGGACGCGGTTGGTGACCTCCAGCTTCGCGAACACGCTCCCGACGTGCGTCTTGACGGTGGCGAGGCCGAGGTGCAGGGACTCGGCGATCTCGGCGTTGGTCGCCCCCTCGGCGATCGCGGTGGCGACCTGGCGCTCGCGGTCCGTGAGGCGGGCGAGCAGCGCTCGTGCCGTGCGTTGCCGGGAGTCGCCCTGCCTGGTGGCCACGGCGATGAGCCTGCTGGTGACGCTCGGCGAGAGCATCGGCTCGCCGAGCGCGACGCGGTGCACGGCGGCGACGATGTCGGCGGGTCTGGTGTCCTTCAGCAGGAATCCCGCCGCTCCCTCCCGCAGCGCCGTGAAGACCATCTCGTCGGTGTCGAACGTGGTCAGGACGACGACCCTGGCCGGAGATCCCCGGTCGCGGAGCCGTCGGGCGGCCTCCAGGCCGTCCATCCGGGGCATCCGGACGTCCATCAGGACGACGTCCGGTCGTTCGCGCAGGATCACGTCGATCGCGTCCCGCCCGTCGGCCGCCTCGCCGACGAGGTCGATGTTCCCGGCGCCGCCCAGGATCATCCGCAGTCCCGCTCGCACCAGCGGGTCGTCGTCGACGAGGACGAGGCGCACCACGTTCAGCTCTGCCACGGCAACCTCGCCGTCACGACGAACGACCCGTCCCGCGGCCCGTGGGCGAGGGTTCCGCCGGCGAGCTCGGCGCGCTCCGTGAGACCCAGCAGCCCGAGACCTGGCGACGCCGTGCTCACCCGGTCGCTCAGCCGGTTGCTGACCTCCACCTCGAGCCCGCTTCCGGAGGCACCGGTGAGCCGCACGGCGACGGGCTCACCGGGTGCGTGCTTCCTGGCGTTCGTCAGAGCCTCCTGGACGATCCGGAAAGCCGTGCGCGACACCGTCTCCGGGAACCGGTGCGCGAGCATCTCCCCGCTGTCGAACCGCACCGCGGAACCGGCCTCCCGCGCGTCGGCGAGCAGAGCGGGCAGCTGGGCGAGCGTCGGCTGCGGAGGTTCGGCGGTGACGTCCGCGCTCCCACCGGCGCGCAGGACGCCCAGCACCTCCCTCAGTTCGGCCAGGGCGAGCCGGGCGTTCTCCTGGATGGTCTCCGCCGTCTCGACCGTCTGCCCGCGGTCGAGGTCGTCGCGGTAGGTGAGCGCTCCCGCGTGCAGCGCCACCATGGAAATGCGGTGCGCCAGCACGTCGTGCATCTCGCGGGCGATCCGGTTCCGCTCCGCGTCGCGGGCGACCTGGGCGGTCAGGGCCTGCTCCCGCTCAGCGGTGAGGGCGCGCTCGCTCAGCGAGTCGACCAGGTCGCGGCGGGCGGCGACGTAGTACCCGGTCGCCACGGCGGCGGCGAGGAAGAACCCGCTGAGCACGACCCCGCCCGCGGCCTCGACGCCGCCGTTCTCCAGGAACAGAAAACGGCGCTGGTAAAGGGACTCCGACACGATCGCGCCCGCGAGGAACACGGCCGCGGCGACCGCGAGGGGCCCTCGTCGCCGCCGCGTGGCCAGTGAGGCGACAGCCAGTGCGGCCGGGCCCATGCTCGTCACCGACACGGTGCAGGCGGCGTTCGTCAGGCACGCCACGGCCAGCGGAAACCGCCGCCGCAGCGGGAGAAGCGCGAGCGTCACCACGCCGAACACGAAGTCGAGCACCAGCACCGCACCCACGACGTCCTGCTGCGCCACGGTCAGCGGACGGGACAGCACCACCGCGGTCATGGCACCCCACGCCGCCACGCCGATGGCCGCCGCGAGCAGGTGGCGCCAGACGCGGGACCAGGGACGAACCAGTGCCGGCATGACCGAAGCGTAGAGGGCGCGCGGCACAGCGCAGATCCGTCGCAAGGCTCGTCGGTCTCCACCCAGAGGGGGAGGCGCACGAGCCTTCGCGGGGAGTCGCCCCAGGCTCGGTCACGACAGCGTTGGTGCCGTCATCACCGCCACCGTCGAGGAGAAACCATGACCAAGCCCCAGACACTCGCGAGAACAGCGGGTCTGCTGTACCTGGCACTCGCGGTCCTCGGCATCTGGGCCGAACTGGTCGTGCGCGACAGCGTGCGCGTGCCCGGCGATCCCGTCGCCACCGCGGCCGCCCTCGTGGCCCGCGAAACGCTCTTCCGCTGGAGCCTCGCGGCGGACGTGCTGATGGCGGTGGTGTTCGTCCTGCTCGGACTCGTCCTGCAACGCCTGCTGCACCACGTGGACGAGCGCGCGACGACAGCGCTCCTGGTCTTCGTGTCGGTCGGCGCGGGCTCCATCCTGCTCAACCTCGCCTTCCAGGCGGGCGCGCTGCGGGTCGCCACCGATCCCGCGTACGACGACGACAGCCTCGCGTCGCTGCTGCTCGACCTGCACGGCTACGGCTACACGCTCGGCGGCGTGTTCTTCGGCCTGTGGCTGCTGCCCATGGGCTATCTCGCCCTGCGCTCCGCCCTGTTCCCGAAGCCGCTGGGGGTGCTGCTCGTCGCCGGCAGCGTCGCGTGGGTCGCCGACCCGCTGATCGCGTTCGCCCTGCCCGGCGCACCCGGCCTCGTCCGCGACCTGGTGTCGGTCCCGACGTTCCTCGCCGAGTTCGGCCTGATGCTCTACCTGCTCGTCTGGGGCGTTCGCTCCAGGTCGTCGTGACGACCGTCAGGAGACGCCCTCCGACAGGCCGAAGGCGACGAGGAAACCGATCACGGTGATGAGGCCGATGAGGAGGTGGGCCTCCTCGAACGCCTCGGGGATCATCGTGTCCGCGACCATCGCGAGGATCGCACCACCGGCCAGCGCGGTGATGACGGCGAGCACGACGGGGTCGGCGCCGCCGAGGAGACCGTTGCCGACCATCGCCGCCACGCTGCTGATGGCGGCGATGCCGGTCCACAGGCCGAGCACGTATCCCTTGCCCCGTCCGGCGCGGCGCATCCCGGCGGCGCTGGACATCCCCTCGGGCACGTTGCTGATGAAGACGGCGGCGACGGTCACCAGGCTGACCCCGCCACCGCTGAGCAGGCTCACGCCGATGACGATCGACTCGGGGATGCCGTCCAGCAGCGCGCCGAGCGCGATGGCGCCGCCGGAACCGGGATTGTCCTTTTCGGAGGGTTGCTGGCCGCCTGACCGTTTGCGGTGGCGTGCACCCCGGCGGGCGAGCAGCACGTTGGCGCCGGTGTAGAGGACGGCGCCGGCCAGCGCCCCGGTCGCCGCGGCGACGAGACCACCGCGTTCGTTCGCCTCCGCGACCAGCTCGAACGACACGGCGGACAACAGCACCCCGCTGCCGAACGCCATCACGCTGGCCAGCACTTTCGCGGGGACGCGGGCGAAGAACCCGGCCAGCGCCCCCACCAGCAGCGCGGACCCCGCGAGCAGGCCCCACAGGCCGGCCTCGATCACGCTCGGCATCACCGACTCCTTCGCACTGGACGTCCCGGCACAGCGTTCCCCGTTTCCGGGGGCGCACGCATCTCGGGCGGCGACCGCGCGAAGAAGCCGAACACGGCCCAGGCCGACTTCGTCCTCAGCCCCGGCGTGGAGGACGCGGTCGCGCGGCGGTGACCACCGCCGCGCGACCGCGGCTCATTCCCCGCTGATGTCGGTGAGGCTGCCGTCGGCGAGGTGCTCACCGATCGAGCGCGGCAACAGGTAACCGCGACCCCCGCCGGGCTGGCCGTGCCACGGCACCGTCGTCCCGGCCAGAACGCGCAGGTCGCGGACCACCCGGTAGCGGCGTGATCCTTCCGCTTCCCGCTCGGCGCGCAACGACGTCTCCGGGAACTCGGTGTTCGGGGTGAACACCAGGTTGCCGCCGGGGCCGCCGTACCGGACGACCTCCCGGCCCGCCATGAGCGTCGCCATCCGCTTGTGCGTCAACAGGGTCAGTGGCGGCTCGCCGGGCAGAGGCTGGATCGGCCAGTCGTTGAGGGCGGCGACGGTGTTGTTGTCGGCACCGCCCGCGCGCAGGCGCGCGGGCAGGATCGTCAGCGTGCCGAGCAGGTACGCCCCGGCCTCGATCAGCGCGGGGAACCTCCGCGCGCCGAACGACCGCCCGCGTTCGTACTGCGCCACCTGCCACTCGTCGCCCGCGCGCTCCAGGCACCAGCTCTCGTCCACCGGGCCGTCGAGGCTGTACGCCCTCGGGATGACCCCGGCCTCCGACAGCGCCAAGGCGATCTGCGCCATCTGTTTCCGCTCGCCGTCGGACAGCTCGGCCGACGCCGGTGCGGCCGACGCCGGTGCGGCGGACACCTCGCCGGTGAGCGCGGTGTGCGCCAGCGCGGCCGTCGCCGCGTCGACCGGTGGCGGGGTGAAGTTCGCCGCCCGGATGTGGGCGATGAGCTCGGGCTCCGGCGGCACGCCGTGCTTGGCCAGGTAGTGCGGGATCGACGCGGGCCACAGCCAGGTGCCGTCGGTGTGGAAGCCCGCGGGGACGTCCGGCACGCTGTCGGGCACGAACAGGTCGGTGTCGTGGCCTCGGCCGCCCAGCACGAGGTGGGCCTCGTTGAGGTAGCGCAGCACGCCCGAGACCTCGTCCGCCGGTACCTGCGGGCGGTCGACCACGGGGCGGCCGTTCGGCTCGCGGCGGTCGAACACCCGTGCCTCGCGGAACCGGGCGCGGGCGCCCAGCACCTGCTCGACGTTCGGCACGATCGCCCGCATCCACTCCGGCACGTGCTCCGGTGAGCGGGGGAAGCGCCGCAGGTCGTCCAGCACCGCGGGCGCCGGTGGCCTGGTGTTCCAGCCGGGGTCCTCGTAGGTGTAGCTCGTGGAGGAGCGCAGGGGGAACTCGATGATCATCTGCGCGCCCGACCACGGGCCGACGCCCGGCGCGGCCATCCTGGCCCGCAGCGCCGCGAACTCCTCGGCCGCCGCCGGGGGCGGGTTCCACGGCCTGAGCTGCCCGTCGAGGCCCTCCACGAAGGCGGGCATCTCCACGAAGGCTCCGGCGGCGCGGTACCCGACCCGGATCTGCGTCCAGTCGCTGGGCGCGTGCATCACCAGCAGGTCGGCGATGTGCCGTTCCACGTCCCGCTGTTCGACGAGCCCCGCGCGTTCCGTCCGCGGCGGGAGCTCGGGCATGCCGAGCTTGCGGCGCAACCAGTTCGGGATCTTCTCCTCCGGCCGCGGGAAGCGCTCCAGGTCCTTGCGGAACACCTCGTCGGGCACGGGCGGGTCCCAGACCGGGTCGTGCTGGTAGTTGTACAGCACGTGGTACTCGCTGGGCGGGTTCATCATGAACCGCGCGGAGAACCACGTGCCCCGGCCCGGCAGGTACATCAGCTCGCGCAGCTCGACGAACGCCTCGGCTGCCTCGGCCGGGGGCTCCACCTGGGCCGCCGTTCCGTTGTCCAGCAACACCACCAGACCGAAGTCCTGCGCGCTGGACGCCAGCGTCGCGACCAGGTCGAGCCGGACCCACCCCTGCGGCACGGCCTCCAGCAGGGCGACCCCGATCTGCTGGACCAGTTCCTCGTACCGACGGCCCCGTTCGGCGTCGGTCGCGCCGTGGTCCACATCAGACATTGTCGAATCTCCTGAGCTTGATCCTCGGGGCTCCGCTGGCGTCGACCATCACGAAGCGGGAGTGCACCTGGTGCGGGACCGGGCCGCCGTCGGCTTGGAAATCGTGCCAGGCAACCCTACTGCCGGCCCGTTGCTCCCTCGCGGCCTGCATGTCCCCGGCGTACCAGGTCTCGCGGTTGTCCGGGGTCCCCCTGCCCTGGTTCTGAGTGGTGAGCTGCGGGAACTGGCCGACGGCGTCGGGGGTCGGCCTGGTCACCTGGTTCGGCTTGATGTGACCGCCGTCGTAGTTCGGCCCGCCCACGGCACCGACGATGTCCTGCGACCACTGGCTTCGGGTCTCCCGCCTGCTGGGGCCGTAGGTGCGCTCGTCGGTCGTCTCCGCCGGGATGCCGTGGTCGTTGGTCGCGATCACGTAATTGCCGTCGAGGACGTACTGGCTGTTCGCGTGGAAGTTGTTCAGGTCCGGATTGGCGTTGTCCCGGACACCGCCCGGGCTCGACACCGCCTCGATCGCCACCACCCGGCCGAAGCCGTCGGCGTCCGGCGGTCCTGTGTAGAACGTGCCGCGTCCCGGGACCTCGAACATGGTGTTCGGCGGCAGGTTCGTGCGGTCGCTGAAGGCCTCCCTGGGCGCGAGCGGCGCGAGCGGGTCGCCCGGCTGCGCGCCCGGAGCGGGCACCTGCACCGGGTTGTTCGGGTTGACGGAGTAGGGCTGGACCCATTCCTGGTACCGCGGCGGGAATCCCCGGTCGTCGGTGGTGTAGCGGTGCTCGGCCCCGTCGACGTCCACCCGGTAGGTGGTGTTCGGCGCCGGGAACTCGACGTCGGGGTTGTTGTCGTTGCGGGTGTTCGGCGACACCAGGTCGGCGTGGGTGATCACGCCGCGCTGGTCGGTGAAGTACGTCCCCCGACCGTCCACTCGGTACGCGGTGTTGGGGGTGAGGCCCTGCCTGCCGATCAACCGTTCATCGGTCGCCAACGGCCGCAACGGCTGGCCCTGCAGGGCAGGGTCCGCCGCACCCCGGTTGTCCACCGGGATGGGGATCGGGTCGTTCGGGTTGCTCACCCTGGGCGGGGTGAAGGGCGACTGGATGAGCCCGCGCGACGGGTCCGCCGGCGCGCCCGGTGTGGCCTGGGGGGCCACACCGTCGGACGCGGTGCCGACGGGCAGGCCTCCCGACCCCGTCGGGGTCATGTCCCCGTTGGGGGAGAAGGCGTTCCAGCCGCCGTCCGGCGGGATCCTCGGGTACGTGCGCCCGTCCGCGTCGACGTAGTCGGGGCTGGACGAGTACGGCGTGGTGTTGCCCTCGCCCGACCAGGCCCGCTCCGTGGGCGCGATGACCGTGGCCCCGGAGTTGCGCGCCAGGTCCGCGGCGAGGCCGTCCGGATGACGTCCCGCCTCGCAGCCGACGAGCACGATCGGGTCCGTGCCGTTCCAGCCGAGCCCTCGGGCGAGGGCGGCCAGCTCGGCACCGTTCAGCTGCTGCCCGCCGACGTGGGCGGTGCGGCCGTCGCTGTGCACGTCGAGCACGAAGTGGCCGGGGATGGGCGCGACCGCGTTCGCCGCGTTGCGGGTGCGCACGTCCGTCGGGTCGAACAGCGCGCCGCCCGCCGGGGTGGCGAACCCGGTGGACTCGGCCAGCGGCCGCAACCCGTCGGGAACGGCGTCCAGGTTCGGCATCCCGGCGTCGTCGCGGGGCGAGCCGACGTCGGACGGGGTGTCCGGCGTGCCGTTGTGCGCGAGGGCGTCCGGCGTCGGCGTGCCGTGCGTGTCGCCGAAGTCCGCGGGCAGGACGGGATGACCCGGCGGCGCGACGTGCACCTCCCGGATGGCGCCACTGGCCAGCAACTGCTCGACACTGGCCGTGTCGGGCAGGGTGAACTGGCGTCCGCCACCGGGCTGTCCCAGCGCGGGTGCGACGTCGGCGAGCTCGCCGCGCACCCCGTCCGGGTCCACGACGACGTAGACGTGGTACCCGATCTCGGCGTTGTCCGGGAAGATCGCCCGGTCGCGGTAGTGGTACGGCTGCCCGTTCGGGTCCATCGGCGACAGGAACCGGCCGGTCTCGCCGCCGAAGCGGTCGAGCACGGTCCCCGGCGGCAGCGTGACGTCCCGCTGCGACCCCGGAACCGCGCCACCGTGCGGGGGCCACTGGTTGGTCCGGTACGTCCCGTCGGGCCGGTGGTGCTGGTTGAAGTCGTCCCGGTCGCTGTGCGACCCCCACGGGTCGTGGTCGCCGATGAGGTCACGGGTGCGCTGGTCGTAGCTGCCCATGCCGTTGGAGCGGTCGCCGCCCATCGGCACGTACTCGCCCATGTCGGCAAAGGGGTGCTCGCCCTGGCGCGTGCCCAGGTAGGTGAGCGGAACACCGTTCTCGTCGACCCGAGGTCCGGGCGTCGGAGGGGGGCCGTCAGCGCTGTCGGGGCTGGGGCCGTCGCCGTCCGCGTCGGGCGCGGGCCCGTCCCCGGCCTCGCCGGACATGTCCGGCGGTGCGGACCGGTCCACGTCGCCGAGCCCGTGCGGAGAAGGACTCGCGTCCGTGCCGGACGGCTGGTCGGGGCGTGCCGCGGGCTCGCTCGTGCCGGTGTCGGCTGGCCGGGCTCCCGGTGCCGTGTCCGGGCGGGTGGGGGACGTGTTGTCCGGGCGGGCAGGCGGTGCGGTGTCCGGTCGGGTGGATGTGCCGGTGTCCGGTCGGGTGGGAGGTGCGGTGTCCGGTCGAGCGGACGTGCCGGTGTCCGGTCGGGTGGGAGGTGCGGTGTCCGGACGGGTAGATGAGTTGGTGTCCGGACGAGAGGACGGGCCTGTGTCCGGGCGGGCAGGTGGTGCTGTGTCCGGTCGGGCACCGGGTGCGGGCCGACCAGGGCCGTCGGTCCGCTCGGGGGAGCGGCTGGCGTCCGGCTGACCTGAGGTGTCGTGCCTCACGGGCGCGTCGGGCCGAGTGGAGCCAGGCGGCGTCCACATCGGACGCTGGCCGTCCGGTGCCCTCGAGGTGTCGGGCCGGAGCTGGTTCGGACGCGGTTCCGGCCGGTAGCCGCCCGCGTCGGGGTGAGGCGTCTGACGAGCCGGGCCACCCTGCTGAGGCGTCCCGGGCGCCGTAGGTGCCCCGCCGAACGCGTTCGGCCCACCGAACGTGCTCGGCGCACCACCGCGTTGGTCGGGGGTACCGGCAGGCGGCATCCCACCATCGGGGCGCGTGGGGTTCCACGACGTCTGCGGCGCGATGGAGTCCGCGCGGCTGCTGGAGGTCGCACCCGAATCCGGGCGCGGACCACCTGCTGTACCAGGGGCGGGCGAGTGTCCGCCGGGCCCGAAACCGGGACCGTTCGCCGGCAGTCCACCGCCGCCTGTCTGTCCTGGCGCGTTGCCCGGTGATGCCGGGCCGTTGAACCCGCCGGCAGGGCCATGACCCGCCGGAACGCCCTGTCCACCTGGGCCGTAGCCCGCCTGCCCGCCGGGATTGCCGAATCCGCCGGGGTTGGCGAAGTTGCCGGTTCCGCCGGGGCCGCCGGGGTTGGCGAAGTTGCCGGTTCCGCTGGGAGTGCCAGGTCCGCCGAAGTTGGACGGTCCACCTGGGTTGCCCGGTCCGCCAGGTCCGGCGACGTGGGAGGTTCCGGTGGGGTTGCCTTGCCCGCCAGGGTTGCCTGGCCCGGCGAAGTTGCCCGGTCCACCGGGATTGCCGGGGCCACCGGAACTGCCGGGGCCGCCGAAGTTGGCCGGTCCGCCGGCGTTGCCTTGCCCGCCTGGGTTACCCGGCCCGCTGAAGTTGCCTGGTCCACCGGCGTTGCCGGGGCTGCCGAAGTTGCCCGATGAGCCGGGGCTGCCGGGCGTACCGGCGCCGCTCGGATGGCTTCCGTGGCTGCCGGGCGCAGGCGAGCCGTAGCCGCCCGACGAGCCAGGCCCACCAGAGCCGTGAGATCCGCTCGGCGAGCCCGGGCCACCGGGTGCGCTGTGTGCGCCACCCGGCGTCGGACCGCCGAAGCCGCTCGGACCGGGCGGCGTGAAGCCGGCCGGCCGTGAGGTACTCGCCGACGGGCTGCCACCGGCCGGGTTGCCGCCCTGCGCACCGCCGGACGGCACACCACCCGCGGGCGTCCCGCCGCCTCCGAGCGGTGCGGGGCCTCCGGAGGCCGAGCCGCCGGAGGTGGGGGAGCCGGGGTGGGACGGCGATGTCGGCGCGTGCGGAGCGGTAGGAGCAGGCGGAGCGGCGGCCGCGGCACTGGTCTCGGAGCGCGTACCGGGACTCCCCGGACCGTCCGAAGAGCCCGCCGATGGTCCACCGGAAGGCCCACCAGAAGGTCCGCCGGTGGGACCGCCGGAAGGCCCACCAGAGGGGCCACCGGAAGGACCGCCCGACGGTCCGCCCGACGGTCCGCCTGAAGGTCCACCGGAGGGACCACCGGAAGGCCCGCCTGAGGGACCGCCCGTGGGGCCGCCAGAAGGTCCACCGGAGGGACCGCCCGTGGGGCCGCCAGAAGGTCCACCAGAGGGACCTCCGGAAGGTCCACCCGACGGTCCACCGGGAGGCCCGCTCGGCGGACCACCCGGCGAGGGCGGAGCACCCGGCCCGTCACCGATGTTCGGCGCCGTGGGCGTGTCGTAGTGGGACTTCGCCCCGCCGATCCCACCGGAGACCGCACCGGACACACCGCTGCGAGCGAGGTCGCCGGCACTGATGTCCTCGCCGGTGACGACCGCGCTCACGACGGTGGAACCGACGCCCTCGACGCCGCCGCGGACGGCGCCTTCGACGACGTTGCCGCCGAGGCCGGTCGCTCTGGTCGGGACGAAGTCCATGCCGCCGCCGATCGCGCCGGAGATGGCCCCGGAGAGCGCCGCGCTGCCGGTCTTGTTCCAGTCCCAGCTGTGGCGGTCGCCCTTGGCGATCTGGATGCCCTGGATCGCCGCGTCGATGGCGACCTCGGTGAGCACCTCGCGCAGGATCGCGGTGATCAGCTTGCGGAAGATCATCTGCACGGTGATGCGGGTGGCCGCCTGGGCGATCGGGATGCCCGCCGTGGACGTGCCGAACGTGCCGAACGCCGCCGCGATCAACGCCGCGATCTCGATCGCGAGCATGATCAGCGCGGCGATGATGGCGTACTTGGCGTACTCCACCTCCAGCGCGGTGTTGTCACACGAGCCGGCCAGGCCGTCGCAGGACTCCTTCAGCTTCACCAGGTAGGCGTCCGCGCCCTCGACGAACTTCTTCCAGTACTCCCCGAACGCGTCGGCGGCCTGGCCCTCCATGGCGCCGAACGACTTCGTCGCGGCGTTGCCGGCCTGCGTGATGACCTCGTCGATGTCGGCGGACGCGGCCCGCCACGCATCGCCGAGTGCTCTGAGCTTGTCCTCATCGCCCTCGGGCCAGCTCTCGCCGACCACGATGGGGAACAGCCAGGTGATCTCCGATGGAATGGTGATCGACATGGTTCCCGCTCAGCCCCCGATCGCGCCGAGGCCGCCACTGCTGGTCTCGTCGATGTTCTGATGCGTGTTGGCGGTCTCGTTCAGCGCGGTCTTGATCGCCTGGATCGCCTCGCTCAGCTGGCCGAACGCCTTGACGGTGCCCTCCGCGGCGGGCACGTAGTCCTGGGAGAACTGCCGGCCCGACTCGTCGCCACCCCAGCAGGCACCCTGCGCGGACAGCGCGCTGGACAGCGTGCCGCCCGCCTCGGAGAGCATCTCCGCGGCGACGCCGAACGCGCCGGCGCCCGCCCGGACCTGGTCGGGCTCGATCCGAAATGCGCCGGTCATCGCTGACCCGGACCCTTGAGCACGCTGCCGAAGCCCTCGTCGTCATCGGGATCGGGGTCGCGCGGGGGCCTGCCCCGCTGCGGCGGCGCCTCGGCGGCGGGCGGACCCGGAGGCGGGGGCGGCTGCAGGAGGTCGACGAACGACGGCGCGCCCTCGACGAGCTCGGACAGGTCGGTCTGACCCTGCAACGGCGCGAGCGCGCCCTCGACCTGCTCACGCGCCGACCGGGCCGCGGACTGCGCGGTCTCGATCACCGAACGCGCCAGCTTCTCCGGCGTCGACCGCTGGAACGCGGCGGGAGCGAACCGCAGGTCCGTCAGCACCCCGGCCGGGTTCACCTTGGCCTGCACCAGGCCATCCGGCGAGGTCGCCTCCCCGGTCACGGCGGCCGCACGGGCCTGCGCGCCGGCGAACTCACTCGTGCGACGCCGCAGATCAGCCATCAAGTTGTCGACGTTCTCCCGCATGGCGGCGTTGCGCGCTTCCAGCTCAGCCTTACGCGCGGCAGCGTCACTCATGTGTCCCCTTCCCCTGATTGCCCGAAGGACACACGCAAGCATCCCGAAAGTACAGACGCCAAACCTAGCGAGTTGGATCCGTTCACCTCAGTGGTTTCGAGATGATGACCTCGAGTTGACTCCAGACGGATCTAGGAGTAGGCGATGTCCAGCTCGGCGAAGCCCGCGGACCCGAACAGCGCCTTGCCATCCTTCTTGAACGGGTTGCCGCAGTCCACGACCATGATCTTCGCCAGCTTCGGGCAGTCGAGCAGCGCCTCGACGTTCACGATCCTCTTCGAGTTCAGGACGGTCAGCTGCACCAGCTCGGGCAGCGCCGGAAACACCGCGCAGTCGATCTCGGCACGGATCCCGTTGAGCCGCAACGACTCCAGTGTCGGGACGGCGGCGAGCCGGGCCACCGGGAACTCGCGTCCGGTGCCGGCGATCTCCAGCACGCGCAGCGGCGCCACCAGGTGGCCGACGACGTCGGCGTTCTTCACGTCCACCAGCTCCAGGTGCCGCAGCGAGGGCAGCTCCCCGAGCTGGCGCAGCACCGCGTCGTCCCCGCTCACGTTGGTGCGCAGGAACTCGAGCGGCGGCAGCGGGTCGACCACCTGAGGCAGCCGCGGCGTGGTGTAGGAGCTGACCCACAACAGTCCCCGCAGCCCCGGCAGGGCGGTGTCGGCGGCGAGCGGCGCCGAGGGGACCCGGCCGTCGGGGTTGCCGATCACGAGCGACGTCAGCGCGGGCGACGCCAGGCGCGCCACGAGCGGCGCGGGCAGCGTCAGCGACTCCAGGTTCACCAGGGACGGCAGATAGGCGGGCAGCACCGCCTTGCGCAACTGGGCGTCGGTCGGGCACAGGGCGAGGCTGCGCACCCGCGCGACGTCCTCGGGTCGCGGCGAGCCTCTCCACGGAATCCGGACGGCGCCGTCCTCGGTGTAGTGGTCGCACTCGTCGGCGTTGCCCACGCAGAAGACCCCGTCGCCGTCGAACGGGCCGAGGCACCGTGCGCGGCTCTTGCCGAAGAGATCGAGGTCCGTCATGCCGCGCATCATGCGGCATTCGGAAGTAAAACCCAGCCGCCTTATGGAGTAGAAAAGTGACGCCCGGGAATGGCGGATGTATTCGAGGGTGAAGTATCGACGTTATTCGTGCATCGGATGGCATGATGCGTTCTGCGGTGACACGATTCAGTGACAGGAGAAGGATGAAGCGTTTGCTCAAGGCTGTCGCGGTGGTGACCTCCGTTGTCGCCGTCACGCTGACGGTGGGGTTGCCCGCGCAGGCATCGGTGTCCCAGGGGTACATCAGCGGTGGCGGCACCGTGACCGACGACTGGGGCGACGAGGGCGAGCTGTCGAGGTCCACGTTCCCCAACAGCTCCGCGACGGGCATTTGGCAGAAGGTGCTCTACGCGGACGGATATCTCACCGTCAACGACATCGACTGCCGTTTCGGGCAGAACACCGAGAGTGCCACCAGGAGGTGGCAGGCGGCCAGGAGCCTCGGCGACGACGGCCGCGTCGGGACGCTGACCTTCGGTCGTGCCGACAACCAGCTCCGGGCCACCGGCGACCCGGAGATCTTCCGCTACGACGGCACCAGTCGCGACGAGTACTTCCTGCGGGTCAATGGCCGTTACGAGCTTTTTCCCGGTCACGTCGCGTACTACCGGTCCATTTCATCCGCCTGCTGATGAACCCGGGCTGACGGTGTTCCGGTAACCGAGGTCGAGCAAAGAAATTCCGGCGGATCGAGGTGTTGGTCCGCCGGAATCGTCCTGCCCGAAAACAATAGTTCGCGCACTGCGTTTCGTCGTCAGCTGTCCGGGTCCTGCCCGATGAGTCGCCCGGCGAGCTCGATGCAGCGCAATCGCGCGGGAGAGAAGTCGTACGGCATCTTGGTGAACGCCTCGTAGGCGCTCATCAGCACGTCGTGCTCCCCGTCCAGGGCGTCGTCTTCGAAGAGCTTCTCCTCGGCCGCTTCCAGTCCGGCGGCCGCGATTGCCCGCTCCAGTGTCTTGTGGTGGGCGTGCCGCTGCTGGGCCAGCTCCTCGACCCGCGGGTCGTCGGGAGCCACGCCGTCGTCGAGCGACGCCTCGGCGGCATCGAGCCGGTCGTCCTCGGCCCGCAGCTCGGCGTGCGTGGCCAGCACGATGAACACGCTGGCCTGGACCGCGGCGGCCACCGGGCCGAAGATCCGCTCCGTCACCATGAGGGTGTCCAGATCGGACGGTCGCACCGCACCGGACGGCAGGTGCGCGAGCCGGTCCGTCACGAGGTCCGACAGCAACCCCATCGGACTCCCCACGGCTCGCAGGCGCCGGACGGCCGCGAGCTGACGTTTGATCTCGTCCTCCTGGGCGGCCAGCGTCTCTTCGAGGCGCCGCAGGTTCTGGTCGATGTCCTGGGTGTCGTCGAACGCGGCCCGCACGTCGTCGAGCCCGACGCCGGCCTCGGCCATCCGCCGGATCCACAGCAGACGGATCATGTCGTCGTAGCCGTAGCGGCGACGGCCGTCCGCGCCGCGTTCGGGCTCCTGCAGCAGGCCGATCTGGTGGTAGTGGCGGATGGCCCGCGGGGTCGTCCCGGCGAAGGCGGCGGCGTCACCGATCTTGACCTGGCGGGGCGGCGTGAACGAGAGGTGCATCGTGGACGGTGCCTTTCGAGCTGTGGTGCCTTGAAGAACAGCACATGCCGCTACGTCAGGTGCAACTCCGCTGGAGCGGAAGCCGGCGCGGAACGGGCACGCGAGCGCCTGAAGCGAGTCTGAAGGATCCGCGGCCGGGCTGGTCACGCCACGGCACGCGACGAACACTGTCCGCCATGGTGCAACTGGACGATCGCGCCGCGGTGCGAAGGCTGCACGACCGGCTGGGGACGGGCCCGCGGCCTGGTGACCTGGACAGGACGTTCGACGCCGCGCTGGACGCGCTGCTCGCCGGTGACCCCGCCGGTGACGTCGCCCCGCCACCGCTCGCCAGCCCGCCCCGTCCGGCCAAGGGCGACCGCGCGGCCAAGCAGGACGCCGCACACCAGCGTGCGGAGGACGACCACGCGTTGACGGTGTGGTGGCTCGACCGCATGGTGACGACGGGCAGACCCGCCGTGGAGCGCATGACGTGGTTCTGGCACGGGCACTTCGCGACGAGCGAGCAGAAGGTGCGCTCGCCGCGGTCGATGCTGGCGCAGAACGAGACGTTCCGCCGGCTCGGCCTGGGGCCGTTCGCGGACCTCGCCCAGGCTCTCGTGACGGACCCGGCGATGCTGGTGTGGCTCGACGGCAACGACAACAAGGCCGGTTCCCCCAACGAGAACCTCGCGCGGGAGTTCCTGGAGCTCTTCGCGCTGGGCATCGGGCACTACGAGGAACAGGACGTGCGGGAGGCCGCGCGTGCGCTCACCGGCTGGACGGTGCGCGCGGACACGGGCAAGGCCGAGCTGGTCGCCAAGCGCCACGACGACGGCCGGAAGACGGTCTTCGGACGCAGTGAGCGGTTCACCGCGGAGTCGTTGGTGACGCTGGTGCTGGACCGGAAGGAGAGCCCCGAGTTCGTCGCGGGCAGGGCGTGGTTCCGGATGGTGTCCGACCGGCCGCCCGCCGCCGACGTGCTGGCCCGGCTGGTCACCGCGTTCCGGCGCGACACGCGGTCGTTGGTGCGTGCCGTGGCTTCCGAGCCCGCGTTCCGCGATCCGGCGAACGTGCTGGTCAAACAGCCCGTCGAGTGGGCGGTGGGGCTGATGCGCGCACTCGGGGTCCGGCCGCGCGACCTCGAGCGCAAGCAGGCCGACGCGCTGCTGCGGGCGTTGCGCGGACTGGGGCAGACACCCTTCCGGCCGCCGAGCGTCGGCGGCTGGCCCGCCGGTGGCGCGTGGCTGACGACGGCCGCGTGGCCGTCCCGCCTCGACCTCGCGAAGCTCGTGGCGGACCGTGCCGACCTCGAGACCGCCCTGGGCACGGTCGACCGGATCGAGGGGGCCCGGCGCCTGCTCGGCGTGGACTCCTGGTCGGACCGCACGAAGACCGCTCTCGGCAAGGTCGCCGACAACCCGGTGCGGCTCGTCGTCGTGGCGGCGAGCGCCCCCGAGTACGTGGTGAGCAGGTGAGCTCGTGGACACCCTGACCCGACGCCGTTTCCTCACGCTGTCCGGTGTCACCGCGGCCGGTGCCCTCGCCTTCGGCGCCACGCAGGTGAACTGGGACGACCTGATGAAGGCGGCCTCCGACGACCCGCTCGACGCGAGCCAGGGCGTGCTGGTCGTCGTGACGCTCTACGGCGGCAACGACGGCCTCAACACCGTCGTGCCCGCCGAGGACCGCGCCTACCAGGACGCCCGACCGGACCTCGCCTACGAACCAGGCGAGGTGCTCGGCCTCGGCGAGGGACTGGGCCTCAACCCCGGGCTCAAGGGCCTCAAGCAGCTGTGGGACGAGCGCGGCCTCGCCATCGTGCGCGGCGTCGGCTACGACCGGCCCGACCACAGCCACTTCCGGTCGATGGCCATCTGGCAGACCGCCTCGCCCCGCACCTCCGTGCCGTCCGGCTGGCTGGGCCGCTGGCTCGACGAGACCGCGGGCGACGACCCGTTGCGCGCGCTCTCACTGGAACCCCTGCTGCCGCCCATGCTCGCGGGCGAACGCACGGCGGCGGCGTCGTTCCCGCTCAGCGGCCTGAAGCTCCCGACGGGCCCGCTGGGCGACGCGTTCACCGCGCTCGGGCAGGCCTCCGACGGCGAGGAGCACTGGCAGGCACGGGTCGCGCGGTCGATCGCGGACCTCCGCCACACCGCCACGACGCTGACCGGGTCGCCTGACGGCGGCAAGCTGCCCGACGACGACCCGGACGAGCAGCGCGACAAGGGCTCCTCGGCCGGAGGAGGGGGCGCGTTGGGAGCACAGCTCGACGTGGTCGCCCGGCTGATCGAGGCGGGTGCGCCCTGCCGCGTCTACTCGGCGTCGCTCGGCGGGTTCGACACGCACTCCGACGAGCGCGCGACCCAGCAACGGCTGCTGTCCGAACTGGACGCGGCACTCACCCCGTTCGTCCGCAGGGTGGGGAAGCGGGCGGTCGTGCTCGTCTACTCCGAGTTCGGCAGGAGGGTGCGCGCCAACGCGAGCGACGGGACCGACCACGGCACAGCGGGTCCGGTCTTCCTGCTCGGGGCCGGTGTGCGGGGTGGCTTCCTCGGCGCCCAGCCGAGCCTGACCGACCTCGACGACGGTGACCTCAAGCAGACCACGGACTTCCGCGACGTGTACGCGACACTGCTCGACCGCGTGCTGGGCACCGAGCCCGGACGGGTGCTGAAGGACCACGAGGGACGGCTGGAGGGGGTGTTCACCACCTGAGGTCCTGAACGGGGCGCGGGATCAGAACGTCGAACCGACCGCGTCGACGGCACCGGGGCGGCGCAACCACCCGCGCACCGTCACGAAGTGCCGCTCCGCCGCCAAGACGGCGTCCGGCACCTGCTCCGCGGGCAGCACCGCCTCCGCCATCGCGCCGAACCGCCGGAACCTCCGGCGGGCGTCACCGTCCGCCGCGAAGAACGACACCGGGACCGGGCCGAGCGAGTCCCCGACCCACCGCGTGATCAGGAGACCGCCGAGTCGTGCGCCCTCCACGACGTAGAGCGAGCCGACGAGCGCGGGCAACGTCGCCACGTCGGGCGGGGACGACCTCGGGATCGCGGCGATCCGCGACGGGCTCCACCCGCTTCGGCGCAGGTCCGCCGTGAGCCGTCCGGCGTCCGGCATCAGCTCCCACGGCAGCCCGTGCGCGGCGACGGACGCCGCCAGGGCCTCGTCCAGTGGTTCGTGGAACCCCAGGAACGCCGCGAGCAGCTCCTCGTAGCGCGCCGGCGAGGTGAGCCGGGAGAGGAACCCGAGGTCCTCCTCCAGGGCACGATGCGCGGCGCGGGTCTCGCTCCGCAGGCGAGCCAGCAGGGTCACCGCCGCATCGTAGTTCGGCCGGTCCGGCGACCTGTTCCCGGCGAGATCGAACCGCGCGCGGTGGCCGGCACGAACATCCGGATGCCACTTCTGCGGTCGTCGGGTGTGCGGCGACGGATTGGGGACCCGCATGTCCGTCGAGGAGGACTTCCTCGCGACCTCGGCGAGACCGTCCGCCGTGCTGGCGATCGGGGGCGACTCCGGCGAGCTCCGCCGGGCACGTGCCTGGATGCGCGACCAGGTCGCCGGGTTACCGCCCGAGCAGGCGGAGGACGTGGTGCTCGTCGCGGACGAACTGGTCGCGAACGCGCTGTGCCACGGCGAGGAGCCTCGACGTCTGTGCCTCACGCAGCGCGCCGGCTTCCTGCGGCTGGAGGTGCAGGACGGTGCTCAGACGCCGGCCCGTCCCCGGGAGGGCACGACGACGGGAGGCCGCGGACTGGCCTTGGTCGCCGCGCTGGCGACGACGTGGGGACAGCGGCAGACCGGCGACGGCAAGGTCGTCTGGGCGGAGTTCGTCCTGGCCGGGAGCTGACCGAGGACCGGTCACCCCACGGGTAAGTCCGGCGGCGCGGCGGGCCGCACGAAGCCGTTGGTGTGCCAGTACTCGACAGCGCCTTGCAGCACCGTCCGGAACAACGTGAAGTTCACCGGCTTGTAGACGTAGCTGTCCGCGCCCGCCTCGTAGCACCTGTCGATGTCCGGCGACGTGGTCGAGGAGGTGAACACGACGACGATCACGTCGCTCAGGCGTGAGTCGGGGTCGGTGCGCAGATCCGACAGCACCCGGTAGCCGTCGGCTCCCGGCATGTTCAGGTCGAGCAGCACCAGCACCGGCGTGACCAGTGAGGTGTCCCGCAGCCGGTCCGCGACCAGATGTCCGTCGTGGAGGAACTCCAGCGCGAGCTCCGGGTGCGAGCGCGACAGCGCGCGCTGGATCGCCTCCCGGTCCTCCTCGCTGTCCTCGACGACCAGCACGACCTGTTCGCCGCCCCCGGTCACAGGACCGTCCACCACGTTCGAGCACCTCCGCCGATCTCGATCCGCGCCCAGGCGGAGTCCCCGTCCACGGTGACGGTCACCTCGCCCTGCTCCGGTGCGCCCGCGAGCCGGTCCGGCACCGGTCTGCCCAGCGACCTGACGGCCGTGAGCGCGGCGTCGAGCGCCTGGTCCGCCGGCAGCACGGCGTCGAGCACCCTGCTGCCGCGGTACCGGATCACCATGACCGCCGCGTCGTCGTCCACCCCGTAGCGCCCGTCGCCCTCGACCAGCGTGGCCGCCATCTCGGGCAGCGGCAGGTCGTGCAGCGCCGCCAGCGTCGGCTCGAGGTCGGTGTCGCCGAAGAACGCCCCGGCCTCGTCCCTGGCCTCGATCAGCCCGTCGGTGAACAGCACCACGCTGTCGCCGGGCACCAGCACGTCGTCGGCCGTGGACAGCGTGAGCACGTCGAGCACGCCGACCAGCTGACCGCGGCAGGCCGTCTCCTCGACCCGGCCGTCACGCCGGATGATCATCGGTGGCGGATGTCCCGCCGTCAGCGACCGCATCGGCAGGCCGCCGGGACCGGGAGCGCCGAACGTGACCGCGGCCATGGTGAGGAACTTGCCCACCTCGTTGCGCAGCATCTTGGTGTTGAGCAGGCGCACCGCGTCCTCGGCACGGCCGCCCTCCTCCAGGATGGTCTCCACCGTGTGGCGGGCGAGTCCGGTCAGGGCGGCGGCCGCGGCGCCACGGCCGCACACGTCGCCGATGAGCGCGGTGAACCGGTCACCGGGCTGCCGCACGACCCCGTAGAAGTCACCGCCGACGTCGAGCAGGTGGCCGGCCACGTTGTACCCGGTCGCCACCTCGACGCCCTCGATCTCGGGCAGCACCGACGGCAGCAGGTGCCGCTGGAGCTCCTCGACCTCGGCGCGCCGGCGGCTGTAGAGCGTCGCGTTGTCGATGGCGAGCGCGGCTCTCGCCGCGATGTCGCGCACGAACTCCCGCGTGGGCACCCGGCGGGTCCCGGCGCGGTGGAAGAACGTCAGCACGCCCAGCACCCGTCCGTGCGCGTGCAGGACCGCGCTGGTCATCAGCTCCAGGCCGACGTCGGCGGGCAGCGACGAGGGCACCGGGCCGCTCTCGTCGTCGTCGTGCACCGGCGCGCCGGCCCAGCGGCCGTTGCGCAGGTGGTCGTTGAGCAGGCGTTCCCGGCGCACGTCCACGTGCGCCGCGGCGATCTTCTCCAGCCCGCCGTCACGCCGCCGGACGTGCACCGCGGCCCCGTCGGCGAGACCCGGCACCGCCATGCGCACGACCGCGCGGAGCGTCTCCTCCACGTCGAGCGACCGGGCGAGCCGCAGGGAGACCTCGGCCAGCACCGCGTCGGCCGCGAGCCGGTTGTCGAGCAACGCCTGGTCGGCGATCCGGTCGTCGGCGGCGATCACCACGTCGGCGATCTGCTCCAGCGCCCGTGCGACCGTCTCGTCCTCCGGGGCGCGCTCCAGGCAGACGAGGAGCAGGCCGCTGTCGCCCTGGGCGGCGCGGAAGGACGCGACCACCACCGCCGTACCGCCGACCTCGCCCACGCGCGCACCCAGGCCGGGGGCGAACGAGGCCAGCGCATCGGCGCGCAGCTCCGTGATCCTCGCCTGACCGGCGTCTCGCGCGGGCAGGGCGGGGGAGTGCGCGAGCCACGCGGCGACGTCCCCGGCGAGCCCGGCCGGCCCGCTCAGCACCCCGTGCTCGTGGTCGGCCCAGCGCACGACGCGCACGTCGCCGTCGGGGCCGACCCGCGCGCCGAGGACGCCGCGGACGTGCGGAAGCTCCAAAAGCCCCAGGTAGAGTTCCTTCGCGAAGACCTTGGTGCTGCCCGCGGCGAACGCGCTGCGCCACAACGCGTGCAACAGGCCGGGCCAGGAAGGTGCTGTCATCGGGGCCGCTCCCTCCGCTCCACGCGTCCGCCGTGTCCTGCCAAACAATCTTCGCCACAGAACCGTACGCCCACCGGAAGCAGGACTCAGCATGCAGGACGACCAGGTGGGCCTCGGTGCGGAGTGGGCTCTCGCCGCGCGGGCGGAGTCGGAGGCGGGGACGACGTCGTTCGACCTGACCGTCTGCCTCACGGAGCCCATCCACCTGCTCGGTGGCATCCAGTCCTACGGCGCACTGCTGGCCGTGGACGACGCGGGGCTGGTCGAGGTCGCCAGCGCGAACACGACGGACGTGCTCGGCAGAGCGCCCGAGTCCCTGCTCGGGACGCCGGTGGAGGCGTTGCTCGGGGCCGATGGCGTCGCGGCGGTGCGGGCCACGCTCGACGCCCCGACCGGTGACCGGGGGCTCTGCGGCCTCGCGCTGCCGGGCTCGGGCGAGAACTTCGACGTCACCGTGTACCGCGCGGACGGCCGCACGGTGCTCGAGTTCGAACCGCGCCCCGCCGCGGACACGTTCCGGTTCTCGCAGTTCTACCCGCGCCTGCGCACGTCGCTCACCAAGCTCCAGCACGAACGGACCGTGGTCGACGTCTGCGCGTCGGCGGTGGCGGAGATCCGGCAGCTGACCGGGTACGACCGGGTGGTGGCCTACCGGTTCGAGGGCCCGGCGGGGCCCGGTGAGGTGATCGCGGAGTCGGTGGCCGACGAGCTCGAGCCGTGGCTCGGCCTGTGGTTCCCCGCCACCGACATCCCACCCCAGGCACGGCGGCTGTACGAGCGGAACTGGATCCGCGTGATCCACGACGTGGACGACGCCACCGCCACGTTGCTCCCGCAGGTGCTGCCGGGCACGAGCGCGCCGCTGGACCTGTCCGACTCCGCGTTGCGCACGGTCTCGTCGTTCCACCTGGAGTACCTGCGCAACATCGGTGTGGCGTCCTCGATGTCGGTGTCGTTGCTGCACTCCGGCTCGCTGTGGGGTCTCATCGCCTGCCACGGCGTCACGCCCCGCCGCCTCGACCCGGAGGTGCGCTCGGCCTGCGAGTTCTTCGGCGTCACGCTGTCGCTGCAGCTCGCCGCGCTGGAGGAGGCGCAGACCTCCCGCGCGCGCCACGACACCCGCACCGCGTTGGCGCGCCTGGTCACGGACCTGAGCACGGACGTCACGCAGTCGGTCTCGACGAGCGTCGACCTGCTGCACGAGCTGATCGACGCCGACGTCGTGGCGCTGCGGTTCGGTGGTGCCACGACGATCGTCGGCGGTGGCGACGAGGCCGACCTGATGCCCGGCCTCGACGCGTTGTGGGCGGTGGCGCCCGAGCTGGCCGCGGGGGAGGTGTGGAGCACGGACGACCTCGGTGCGCACGACGCCTCCATGACACCGCACGCCGAGCACCTCAGCGGGGTGCTGCTGCTCGCCCTGGGCAACGGCGACCTGATCGCGTGGGTGCGGCCCGAACGCCGGGCCAGCCGGACGTGGGCGACGGACCCGAGCACGCCGGTTCAGCTCGGCGAACACGGTCAGCGCCTCACTCCGCGCGGCTCCTCGGTCGTGTACCGGGCCCTCACGCGCGGGCACTGCGTGCCGTGGACCGCCTCGGACGAGGCCGTGGCCGGTGAGTTCGGCCGCGCGATCACCACGCTGGTGCTGCGGCACAACGCCCGGCTCACCGCGTTGAACGACGAGCTTCGCCGCGCGAACGACGATCTCGACACCTACGCGCACGTGGCCGCGCACGAGCTCAAAGAACCACTGCGCGGCATCTTCAACTCGACGGCGTTCATCCGCGAGGACACCGACGACCTCGACGCCACGACGGTGCGCCGCCTCGACACCGTGCAGCGCCTCGCGCAGCGGATGGACGAGCTGATCAACTCGCTGCTGCACTTCGCCCAGCTGGGCCAGAGCGCCCTGCAGCGCCAGGAGATCGACCTGCGCGACGCCGCCCTGACCGCGCTGGAGGTCGCGGGTCTGCGGCTGGCGGAGCAGGAGGTCGAGGTCGTGCTGCCCGAACCGGGCCTGCTGGTGTGGGCGGACCCCGACCGTCTGAACGAGGTGCTGGTGAACCTCCTCGTGAACGCGGCGAAGTACGCGCGTGAGGAAGGTCCTCGCACCGTGGAGATCGCGCTCGCCGGTGAGGACGAGGTGCTCGTGCGGGACAACGGCATCGGCATCCCCGCTGAGCAGCGCACCGAGGTGCTGCGGCTCTTCCGCAGGCTGCACAAGCGCGACTCCCGCGGCGGTGGCCACGGAGCGGGCCTGGCGATCGTGAACCGCATCGTCGAGCGGCACGGCGGCCAGGTGCGGCTGGACGCCACGCCCGGAGGCGGCACGTCGGTCCTGTTCACCCTGCCGCGGGGCGCCGAAAGGACCTGACCTGGTCGACCGGTCTCCGCCCCGGAACAACCGGACCAGACCGAACACGACTTCGGTCGAGTTCTACTCGGTCGAGCCGGTGAACTTCCCCGGTCGCTACCCGAGGCACACGGGCAGCGTGGAGGCGGGCACCGGCGGTTGGTTCGCGGCGGACGCCACCCGTTCCGCGGCGTGCGGCTGAGCGCGTGGAACCTCCCCGGCTCCTGCCTCAGGCACATCAACAGCGAACTGTGGCTCGCCACGCCCGGTGGCTCCCGCCCCTGCGACACCGCGGCGAACCTGGTCGCCGACATCGCCTGGTCCGTCGACGCCCCCTGGGCACCTCGAGGAAGCTCAGGAGTTCGCGAGTGCGTGCCGGTGGTCGGCGACGAAGGCCGCCAGCGAGCGCGCCGGGTGGCCCGTCACCTTCTCCACCGTGTCGGTGACGCCGGCGAACACCCCGTCACGCACCCGTTCGAGCGTCCACGCGAACTCGTCGCGGTCGAACCCGTCGAGGCCGGCCACCGCCTCGTCGATCGTGATCTCCTCGTGCGCGATCGGGCGTCCGAGCCCGTCGGAGAGCACGGAGGCGGTCTGCGGCAGCGTGAGCGACTCCGGTCCTGTGAGTTCGTAGGTCTGGCCCGTGTGACCGTCGTCGAGCAGCGCGCGCTCGGCGACCGCGGCGATGTCCCGTGCGTCGATCCACGCCAGGTGCGCGCCGGATCCGGCGTACGGCAGGCGGCCGCGCTCGGCGATGTCTCCTCGGTAGAACCGGTCGTCGGTCAGCACCTGCATGAACCAGCTCGGTCGCAGGAACGTCCACGGATGTCCGCTGTCGCGCACCGCGCGCTCCGCCCGGGAAGCCCAGTCCTCGGGCGCGAACGAGTCGACGTCCCGTTCGGACAGCAGCACGATCCTCGTCGGAGCGGGGATCTGGCCGAGCAGGCGGGCGATGAGCCCGGGAGCGTCCTCGCGGTCCGGCCGCACTAGGTAGAGGGCGTCGATGCCGCCGGTGGCGGTGGCCCAGGTCGAGGGGTCGTCCCAGGAGATCCTGGTCGGGACGACGCGGTCGATCCTCACCGCGGACGGGTCGCTGCTCCCGCCGAGGACCTCGACGTCCGGACGAGCGGTGAGCAGCTCGGTCAGCGGAAGTCCTGTCTTCCCGCGGACACCGGTGATCAGGATGCGGGGCATGGGGCTTCTCCTCGTCAGCAGGCGGGCCAGTGGCGCAGGAAGGCGTCGGCCATCTCCTGCAGCTCCTCGGGGCTGACGCCGCCGGCGGCCTCCACGGCGATGCCCGCCTGCAGGGTGTGGACGTAGCGGGCGAGCAGCCCCGGGTCGCAGTCCGGTGGGAGGTCGCCCTCGTCGACGGCGCGCTGGAACCGCTCGCGGATGCGTTCGTGGCCCTTGTTGCGCCAGTCGACGAGGAGCGCGCGGATCTCGCGGCCGGCCTCACCGGTGGCCAGGGCCGCTTGCACGCCAAGACATCCCTGCGGTTGTTCCGGGCACGTGGTGGTGCGGATGGAGCCGGCGAGCAGCGCGGTGGCGACGCCGAGCGCGGTCGGCTCGGCCAGTGCGGGGACGACGTACGCGCCGGGGCCTTCCTCGTAGCGTTCAAGGGCCTTGCGGAACAGCTGTTCCTTGTTGCCGAAGGTCGCGTACATGCTGGCGGTGGAGATGCCCATCGCGCCGGTCAGGTTCGCGAGGCTGGCGCCTTCGTAACCCTGGTCCCAGAACACCAGCAGGGCGCGGTCGAGCGCCTCGCCGGCGTCGAAGCCGCGTGGGCGCCCTGTCGCCCGTCGTGTCGTCTCCACCGCCGCAGCCTACCTCTTCTGAAGTGATCGCTGCAGAACGTGCTACGGTCGAGTTCTGCATCGATCATTCCAAAAGAGGTCGATCCGGAACGGGGAGAGGCGCCGCCGGCCGACCCGTTGACCACGCCCGCAGATCCGAGAGAGAGCACATGACCATCACACTGATCACCGGGGCCAACAAGGGCATCGGTTTCGAGACGGCGAAACAGCTTCTGCAGCTGGGTCACACCGTCTACGTCGGAGCGCGCGACACCGAGCTGGGGGAGAAGGCCGCCGCCGAGCTCGGTGCCCGGTTCGTGCGGCTCGACGTGACCGACGACGACTCGGTGCGCAGCGCGCTGGCGAAGATCGGCGCGGACGAGGGCCGGCTCGACGTCCTGGTGAACAACGCGGGCATCCTCGCCAACGACGCGCTCGACGGCCCCGCGGCGCTGCGGGCCTTCGACGTCAACGCGGTCGGGGTCGTGCGCGTGACCGAGGCCGCGCTTCCGCTGCTGCGCGAGTCCTCGAACCCCGTCGTGGTCACCGTGTCGAGCAGCATGGGGTCGTTCTGGGCCGTGACCAACCCCGACCGCGGCGAGTACCAGATGCCCCTCGCGCTCTACGCCGCGTCCAAGTCGGCGGCGACCATGCTGACCGTCCAGTACGCGAAGGCCAACCCGGGCATCAAGTTCAACGCGGTCGAGCCCGGCCCGACCGCCACCGACATGACCGCGGCCTTCGGGATCGGGCGGCCGGTGCGGGAGAGCGCGGCGGTGGTGGTGCGGTTCGCGACCCTCGCGCAGGACGGCCCGACGGGGACCTTGCAGGACGAGAACGGCGTTCTGGCCTGGTGAGGAAGCGGTCTCAGCTCTGCGCGGTCGGCCGCACGACGATCTCGTTCACGTCGACGTCGGCCGGTTGCTCGATCGCGAAGGCGATGGCGCGGGCGATCGCGTCCGGCGGGATCGCGATGGCGTCGCGCATGCCCGCGATGCGCTCGCGCAGAGCGGGGTTGGAGGAGGCCTCCGCGAACCCGGTGTGCACGAAGCCCGGGAACACGGTGGTCACGCGCACCGTCGGCCCAGCCTCCTGGCGAAGCCCCTCGCAGATCGACCGCACGGCGACCTTCGTGCCCGCGTAGACCGCCATCGCCGGCGCCACGGTGAGGGCGGCGGTGGAGGCCGTGGTGACGAAGTGTCCCGCCTGCTGCTCGCGGAACACGGGCAGCGCGGCCGCGATGCCGTGCAGCACGCCCTTGATGTTGACGTCGACCATCTCGTCCCACTCGTCGACACGCAGATCGTCCAGCGGTGAGATCGGGCCGACACCGGCGTTGTTCACCAGCACGTCGAGTCGCCCGAACCGCTGCTGTGCGAGCCGCACCAACGCGTGGAGGTCTTCGCGCTGGGTGACGTCCGTGCGCGCGTAGACCGCTGTGCCGCCAGACTGCTCGATCTTGGCCACCAGGTCCTTCAGACGGTCCGACCGCCGTGCCCCGAGCACGAGACGTGCGCCTCGTCCGGCCAGCATCAGCGCGGTCGCCTCGCCGATCCCGCTGCTGGCACCGGTGATCGCGACAACCTCTCCCTCAACATTCATGACCCCAGCTTGCGGTGACCTCAGACTGGTATCCAGAATTAATTCATCCTGGTATCGGAGGTGCCATGACCGAGCAACAGGCGCGCGAGCTGGGGGTGTTCCTGCGCAGCCGCCGGGAACGGATCACCCCCGCCGAGGCAGGGATGCCGACCACCTCCCGGCGCCGGACTCCCGGGCTGCGCCGCGAGGAGATCGCCATGCTCGCGGGCATCAGCGCCACCTGGTACACCTACCTCGAACAGGGCCGGGACGTGCAGGCCTCCGACCAGGTGCTCGCCTCGCTCGCCGCGGCACTGCGGCTCGACGGCGCCGAGCGGGACCACCTGTTCCACCTCGCCGGGCACACGTCGAGCGCCGTCCCCAGCACGTCGCTGCCCGAGGAGGTGGCCGCGGTCCCGGGACTTCTCCAGCCGAACCCGGCGTACGTCATCGACGCCACCTACGAGGTGCTCAGCCACAACGAGGCCGCGGCCGCGCTGTTCCCCGTGCTGCGCGAGCAGACGCCGAACCTCGCCCGCTGGGTGTTCACCGCCCCCGAGGCGCGGACCGCGGTGATCGACTGGGAGGCGGAGGCACGCGGACTGCTCGCCCGGCTGCGGGGGCTGCACGCGCGCCACCCCGGCGAGCCGAGGTTCACGAAGCTGATCGACGACCTGCACGAGGCCAGCGCGGAGGTCCGGGCGTGGTGGCCGAACTACGAGGTGCAGCCCCAGCGCGGTGGCCGGAAGAGCCTGAAGCACCCCGAGCTCGGCGTGCTCGACTACGCCTACACGGCGTTCCACCTCGCCGAGCAGCCGGACTGCACGCTGGTGATCTACGCCGACGCGAGGCCCGTCGCCGAGTCGTAGTCTGGGTTCCGTGACCACGACTCCCGCCGCCGCGACGATGAAGATCGGCGAACTGGCCCGGTTGACCGGCGTCAGCGCCCGCTCGCTGCGGTACTACGAGCAGCAGGGGCTGATGCACAGCAGCCGGTCGACCGGCGGCCAGCGGCACTACGCGGCGACGGAGGTGGAGCGGGTCGAGATCATCCGGCGCCTGTTCGACGCGGGACTGAGCAGCAAGGTGATCGCCCGGCTGCTGCCGTGCGTCGACAGCGGCGAGAACGAGGTCGCCGAGGCCGCCTTCGTCACGATGCGCGAGGAACGCGACCGCCTGACCGCCGACATCGGGCGGCTCGTCGGGGCGAGGTCCGTCCTCGACGAGCTGATCGAGATCAACACCCGCTATCGCTACCGGAACGGGTCAGAGGCTCAGGTCGAGGATGAGCTTGCCCGAGGCGTGGCCTGACTCGACGAGCGCCAGGGCCTCGTCCGCCTGCGCGAGCGGGTACGTCCGCGTGATGTGCGGGTCGAGCCGCCCCGCGGTCATCAGTTCGGCGACGCGTTCGAGGTTCGCCCGGTCCAGGCGGCGGCGCACCATCTCGCCACCCAGCTCGGCCACCGCCGGGTCCCCGACGGAGACGATCGTGGTCGCCAGCGGTGCGACGGCACGCAGGGACTCGCCGCCGACGTTGTCGGCCAGTGCCGTGAAGCCGTCCGGAGCGAGCTCGCGGAGCCGCCGCACCACGTCGCCGTCGGTGTAGTCCACGAACGTCGCGCCGGTCGCCGTGACGATGTCCTTCTTGGCCGCACCGGCCGTGCCGGTCACGACCAGCCCCCGGTCCCGCGCGAGCTGGGCCAGCGCGATGCCCACGCCACCGCCGATCCCGTTCACCAGCAACGACGCCCCGGCGGGCAGGTCGAGCTGGTCGAGCACGTCCAGCGCGGTGGTGCCGGCGACGGGAATGGTCGCCGCCCAGACGTCCTGCAGGGCGTCGGGAACGCGCGCCGTGGACTCGCCGAGCAGCAGCGTGGTCTCGGCGTACGTGCCCGCACCGGTCAGCGCGAACCCGGTGACCCGGTCGCCGACGGCCAGCCCCGTCACGTCGGCGCCCACGGCGAGCACCGTGCCGGCCGCCTCCATGCCGAGGACCTGGGGGAACGGCAGGTGGCCGTTCAGGGCGGTGCCGTGGCCGGACCGCAGCTTGTGGTCGAGCGGGTTGACCCCGGCCGCCGCGACGCGCACGAGCACCTCGGCGGGACCGGGCACGGGGTCCGGCCGCTCGAAGAACTCCTGCACCTCGGCGCCGCCGAACGCCTTGTACCCCAACGCCTTGCCCATGATGATCCGCTCCTCGTGCTGTCGATTTCTTCCGACGACACGACGCTATTCGTTGACACCGGTGTCAACTTCCACCTGTTGTGACGCAGACGACTGACGGTGGTTTCCCGTTTCGCGGTCCCACAGCAGCTCGGTCAGCTGTGCGACCGCCTTGTCCCGGTGGCGCCGGTAGGTGTTGAACGACAGGTGCAACGACTCCGCGACCCGCTCCTGAACGCCGACCGGCCGCAGGAACGTGCGGTCGACCAGCACCCGGAAGTCGGGCTTCAGCCCCGCGACGGCGTCGTCGAGCAGGTCTCGCAGGCAGTCGACGGGCGTGCGTCCTGCGAGCCCGTGCCGCCGGACCATCCGCGACCGCACCAACGGGTTGGCCAGCAGCAGTTCCGGCGTGTGCAGGCCGCGCAGGGCGGAGCGGACGGCGTCGGTGAAGTCCGGCCTGGACAGCACCGCCCCGGCCGGAGCCGGTCTGCCCAACTGGTTGGCGTGCAACAGATCCGTGTACTCCTCGACGCCGATGCGGCGCCAGTCGTGGGCGAACACCGGGTACGACGACTCGCCGACGACGTAGCCCGCTCCGGCTGCCCGGAACCCCAGTGACTCCATCGCGGGCGCCCACAGCTCGCCGTCGCCGAACGCGCCGACGAGGCTCCACGCCGTGTCGTCGTCGATCAGGACGATCTCCAGCATCTGCCACGCGACGAACAGCGTCAGCGACGGGGACGGGCGCTGGCCGTGGTCGCGGTCGAGGAAGAACCGCCAGGCGCGGACCCGTTCTCCGGCGCGCGGCGGCCCGGACTCCGAGACGTGGTCCCACATCGCGTCAGTGCCGGGGTCCACGCCGAGGTCGGCCTCGGTCAGGTCCAGGCACGCGCCATACCCGCGCGGTTCGCCGGTCTCGGTGCGAAAGACGCGGAAGGCCTCGGGCCGGCGCTTCATCCACCGCGCCACCGACCCGGCCTGCTCGGGACCCTGCCACCGGGTGGTCATGGCGACGATCGCGGGCTGGTCACCGTCGCGCAGCCCGTCGGCGTGAGCCCGCAACGTCGGCGGTAGCGACGCCAGCGCGGCGAACCGGGACCGGGCCCCGTTGAGCACGACCGTCATGACCATCAGGTCGAGCCGCTCCCGTTCGCTCGCCGTCGCCCGGACCTGACGGTGGAACACGGCGAGCTTTCTGCGGTAGAGGTCGGCGTGGCGGGCGGGGTCGCGCCAGCGCAGGTCGGCGACGACGGCGTCGCGGACCACGTCGTGCGGGTACAGCCCGTACGGGGACTCGTCGACGAACACCTGCGCCCGCAGCCAGGCGAACAGCTCACCGGTGTCGTCGCCGGCCATCGAGCGCAGCAGGTCCTCGGTCGTGACGAGCAGCAGCGCGCAGACCTCCAGCGCGGTGCGGTGGCGTGCACTCGGCACCTCGCCGATCAGCTGCGTCAGCAACGCGCCCGCCCCGCCCGGCAGGTCCGACAGCGTGCGCGGGGTGACGCCGCGGCGCACGGCGTCCACCATCATCGACAGGGTGAGGGGGTGACCTCTGCTGATCTTCAGCAGCCGTTCGCGGGACTCCTCGGGCACGTCCTGGGCACTGAGGTAGGCGAGACCTTCCCGCGAGGACAGGTTCGCGAGCGGGACGACCCTCGTCACCGCCCGCCAGGCCGGGTCCGCGCGCCACCTCGGTCCCGGGCCGCGCCGTCCGGCGATCACCACCAGGCAGGGCTCGGGGAGCGACGGCAGGTAGTGCTCGCGGATCCAGTCGTCGATCGGCTCCAGCAGCTCGTAGGTGTCGAGGAAGAGGATCGCGGGCTCGTCGCCGGTGGGCACGGGCAGCGCGCCCCGGCCGAGGGCCAGGTGACGGGCGTCGACCCGGACCGGCTCGAAACCCTTCTCGGCGGCCAGGTCGGCGAACGCGTCGAGCAACGCGCTCTTGCCCACCCCGCCGGGCCCGTGCACGAAGACCACGCCGGAGCCGCCGAGCGCGTCCCGGAACACGGCGACCTCGTCGTCACGACCGGTGAAGGACCGCCGCCGCAGCTCCCGCAGGGTGTGTCCGAGTGAGGGCATGCACCCGACAGTATCCAAGCCGCCACCCACCGGCTTTGGGCACCGGATGGGCAGCGGATGGGCTGGTGGCGGACGCCCGGCGCGGTGACGATCTTGGTGCGGTGTGGACGCTCGCGCCGCGAGTCCTGTCCTCGCAACGGAAACGAAGGAAAGCCACCAATGGACCAGAGTCCTGCCGAGTTCCCGAGCAACTGGGGGCGCTGGGGCGGCGCGGACCAGCTCGGCACCGTCAACCTGATCACGGAGGAGGCCCGCGCGCGAGGCGCCGCCGAGGTGCGCACGGGATCGTCGGTCTCGCTGGCCCGCAAGACCCCGACCGCGCCGCTGATGGGCGGTCCGATGGCGGCTCTGCAGGCCGACACCACGGGCGTGCAGACCATCATGTCGTTCACCGGCGCACCGCCGATGGCGATGGCCGAGCTGATGCTCGTGACGACGCACCATCCCGAGGTCACCCACCTGGACGCGTTGTCGCACATGGTGATCGACGGGCAGGTCTATCCCGGCATCGCGCAGGCGGAGAGCTCAGGACCCGCAGGAGTGACGCACGGCGCCGCCGACGTGTTCGCCGGCGGGATCGTCACCAGGGGCGTGCTGCTCGACCTGGCCCCCGGCGGCAAGCTGCCCGACGGGCACGCGGTCACGGCCGGCGACCTGGACGCCGCAGCGGCACGGGCGGGCGTCGTGGTGGAGCCGGGTGACGCCCTCGTGGTGCGGGCGGGCTGGGACCGGGTTCCCGACCACGGCCGGGCTCTGCCGGGCATGACCTCGGGCGCGGTCCGCTGGATGCACGACCACGGGATCTCCCTCTACGCCGGGGACATCGGCGACGCGTCCCCGCCGGTGCAGGGCGACGTCCCGGGCGCGCTGCACCGGCTGGGACTCTTGCGGCTCGGGCTCGTGCTGATCGACGGCGCCCAGTGCGAGGAGCTCGCCGCGGTGTGCGAGGAGCAGGGCCGTCACACGTTCCTCTTCGTGGCCGCCGTTCCCCGCATCCTCGGCACCACCGGCCTGCCCGTGAACCCGCTGGCCGTGTTCTGAGCCCCGATCACGGGCGTGGGCCCAGCAGGCCGCGCGCGGCGAGGTTCTCCATCAGCGCGGTGATGCCGAACGTCCAGTCCTCCGCGTCCTCGGCCGTGTTCACGACGTTCGTCAACGCGCCCAGCCGGGGCGAGGAGATGCGCACGACGTCCCCGACCCTGTGCGTGAACCCCTCGCCGGGCTGGTCGCGGTCCTCGGTCGGGGCGAACATCGTGCCGGTGAACAGCACGAAGCCGTCGGGGTAGCGGTGGTGGGCGCCGAACGCGTGGGACACGAGGTCCTCGAGCTCGCGGCTGATCTCGGAGACCGGGTTCACGCCGTGCAGCTCGAACCCGTCGGGGCCGGTGACGTCCAGCGCGATCTCGGTGGCCTTGGCGTCCGCCAGGGTGAACCTCTCGTCGAACAGCCGGAGGAACGGCCCGATGGCGCAGGAGGCGTTGTTGTCCTTCGCCTCGGTGAGCAGGAGAGCACTGCGGCCCTCGAAGTCGCGCAGGTTGACGTCGTTGCCGAGCGTCGCGCCGGCCGGGTTCCCGCGCGAGTCCACGACGAGGACGAGTTCGGGCTCGGGGTTGTTCCAGGCCGAGCGGGCGAGAACACCGATGTCGGCGCCGAGCCCCACCGCCGAGAGCACCGGGGCCTTGGTGAAGATCTCGGGGTCCGGGCCGATGCCGACCTCGAGGTACTGCGACCACAGGCCCTCGGCCTGCAGAACCCTCTTCACCTCCGCGGCCTCCGCCGACCCCGGCCTCAGGTGGGAGATGTGGCCCTGGACGATCGCACCGATCTTCGCGCGGACCTCCTCGGCCCGCGTGGGATCGCCGTCGGCGCGTTCCTCGATGACCCGCTCGAGCATGCTGCGGACGAAGGTCACGCCCGCGGCCTTGAGCACCTGCAGGTCGACCGGGGCGAGGAACCGGGGAACGGCGCCGGCCGGGGTCGTCGTGGCGGCCAGCACCTCCGCGAGCGGCCACGACGTGCCGCCGGGGTGGTTCCGGACGATCTCCAGCGCGTCCGGCCGGTCGAGCAGCGACGAGACGGTGGCCGCCACCGGCGACAGGTCGACGACCTCCTCGCCGCGGATCGTCACGACCGAGGGGCCGCCCGCGGCCGGGTCGAAGACCCTCGCGACGAGTGTGGAGTCCGCCGCGTCCCCGGGAAGGACGTCGGCCGCGCTGAGTGAGATCCCCATGGAGGTCCTTTCCTGCCGCAACGCTTCCGCTCCCAGCCTAGGAGGGACGTCGAGCCGGGCGGAACGGTGCGCCGGACCCGTTCCGGGGTGGGGCCGGTGGCCTCACTTGCGGCTCGTCACGCGTTGCCGGCGAAGAAGCAGCACTCGCGGGGGTCGTTCACCGGGCCCGGTTCCTCGCGGTTGAAGATGATCGAACCGCAGACCGGCGTCGCGGCCGACGAGTGTTGTCCGGTGCGGCCACGGCCGCTGTCGGGAAGATCAGAGCGGCGAGCAGCGCACCGAGGCTCAGTGCGATGGCCGTGGGGTCCGCAGCAAGATCGTCTCCTGGGGTTCGGTCAGCCTCTGCGGCCGGTCGGCGCGTCCTCGCCGCACGACGCTATGCCGGCCGTGGCACGTGACTGCTCGTCCTGGTCACCGGTCTCGGTCGCGATGGCCAACGCCTCCCGGTGCGCCGCGAGCGCACCCGGCCGGCCTGCCGCGCGCAGGGCCTCGGCCAGGCCGTTCAGCGTGTACGCCTCGCCGTAGCGGTGCCCGGTCGCCCGGAAGATCTCCAGCGCCTCCTCGTGCACCCCGATCGCCTCCTCGGCGCGGCCCAGGTGGACCTGGACCTGGCCCAGGGTCGACAGCGCCGACGCCTCGCCGTAGCGGTGACCGAGGTCGCGGAAGTGGGCGAGCGCCTGGTGCAGGTGCGCCGCGGCGGCGGTGTGGCGGCCGAGGTAGGTGTACGCGTCGGCCAGGTTGGTCAGCGCGGCCGCTTCCCCCGCTCGGTCGCCGAGCGCGCGGAACAGGTCCCTGCCCGCGGTCAGGGCCTCGGCGGCGCCCGCGTGGTCGCCCGTCTGGCCCTGCACGGTGCCGAGGTTCGTGAGCACCGAGGCCGTGCCGTGCCGGTCACCGAGTTCGCGGTACCGGGTGAGTGCCTGCCGCAGGTAGCCGATGGACGCGTCGACGTCGCCGAGGCGGTCCTCGACGATGCCGAGGTGGGACAACGCGCGGGCCTCGCCGGCGCGGTCGGAGTGGTCGCGGTGCAGGCGCAGCGACTGGCGCAGGCGGGCGGCCGCGGGGCTGTAGCGGCCGAGCAGGCGGTGCGCTGCGCCCAGGTTCGTCAGGGCCCGTGCCTCGCCCTCGCGATCACCGACCAGGCGAGCGGCGCGCAAACCGTTGGTGTGCATGACAAGGGCCTCGGTGTGGTGCCCGGCCTCGAAGTACCGGTACAGCATCTCGGCCAGGCGCATCGCCTGCCCGGCGCGCCCGTGACCGGCGGCGAACGCGCAGAGGTCGGTCAGGTTGGCCCGCTCGGCGTCGAGCCACGCGCGCATCCGGGCCGGGTCGGCGACCGGCGCGGTCACGGCCACGCGGCCGGTGGGGTAGACGACGTCCATCGCCGCGGCCGCGGTGGTCAGGTAGTGGTCGAGCAGCCGGTCGAACGCGGCGGTCCGCCCGGGCTCGTCCTGCGCCAGGTCGACGGCGTAGGCGCGCAGCAGGTCGTGCATGCCGTGCCGCCCGGCCGGACCGCGGTCGACCAGGTGCGCCCGGACGAGCACGTCCACCAGCCTGCTCGCGGTGTCCGGGTCGAGGTCCGCGAGCGCGGCGGCGCAGGCCACGTCGAAGTCGCGGCCGGGATGCACGCCCAGCAACCGGAACAGCCGCGCGGCCTGCGCCGGAAGGTGCTTGTAGGACCAGGAGAGCACCTCGCGCACCGCTGCCCGTTCGTCCCCGCCGCCGTCGAGCAGCCGCAGCCGCCGCTGCCGGTCGCCGAGCTCCCCGACCAGGTCGGCCAGCTCGGTCTCCGGCCGGCTGACCACGAGCTCCGCGGCCACCCGCAACGGCAGCGGCAGGAACGCGCACTGCTCGGCCAGCTCGGCCAACGCCGCGGACCCGGCCCGCGGCCGGTCGCCGATCAGCTTGCGCAGCAACACGATCGCGTCACCCCGCCGCAACGGCCGCAGTTCGAGCCGCCGCGCGCCGTGCACCGAGACCAGACTCGCCAGGCTGTCCCGGCTCGTCACCACGACTACGCACGACGGCGCACCGGGCAACAGCGGCCGCAGCGGCTCGACCGCCGCCGCGTTGTCCAGCACGATCAGCAACCGCCGGTCCGCGACCTCGGTCCGGTACCGGGCCGCACGCGCGTCCACGTCGACCGGGATCGCGTTGCCGGGAACTCCCAGCGCCTGCAGGAACCCGGCCAGCACGTCCGCGGCCGTGACCGGTTTCCCGGCCTCGTACCCGCGCAGGTTCACGTACAGCTGGCCGTCCGGGAACCCGGCGCGCATCCGGTGTCCCCACTGGACGGCCAGAGCGGTCTTGCCTACGCCGGCCGTCCCGCAGACCGCGATCACCGCCGTCGCCGCGGGGTCGCGTTCGGCGAGCAGCCCGTCGAGAACGGCCAGTTCCGTTGCGCGGCCGAGGAAACCGGGTGTGTTGGCGGGCAGCTGCGCCGGCACCGGAACGGCACGACGAGACGTGACCGGCGCTGGTTCGTCGAGCAGCTCCGCATGAGCAGCGAGGAGTTCCGCTCCGGGGCCGATCGCGAGCTCGTCCCGCAGCACCCGCCGAGTCCTGTCGTAGACGGCGAAAGCGTCCGCCCGCCTGCCCGCCGCGGCGTAGGCGCGCACCAGGAGTGCCTGCACCGCCTCGTCCAACGGGTGGTCGGCAGCGTGCTCCACCAGCAATGGCAAGACGTCCACCGCCCGGCCCAGCCCGATCATCGCCCCGGCGTGGACGAGCACGGCGTTGCGCCGTTCACTCAGCAGCGCAACGACTTTCGCGTGCCCGGCGAGTCCGGGATGGTCGGCGAACGGCCGCCCCTGCCACAACCCGAGCGCGGTGCCGAGCAGCCCGGCGACCTCCTCCACGTCACTCGACCTCCCCGCCGCGGCCACGAGGGAGCGGAACCGGTCCACGTCGACCTCGTCGTCCGGGATGCGCAACGCGTACCCGTCACCGACGAACGGAATGCTGGTGCTGCGCGCATATCTGTGCCGCTCGGGGTCGAACAACCGCCGCAGGTGCTTGACGTGCGTCTGGATCACGTTGGTGGCGCTGGGAGGCGGGTTCTCACCCCAGAGCGCGTCGACCAGATCAGCCCGCGGCACCACCCGCCCACCGGCCAGGGCGAGCAGCCCGAGCACCGAGCGTCTCCCCGCCGGACCGAGCTCGATCTCCCGGCCGTCCTGCCAGGCCCGCACCGGGCCGAGAACCTGGACGCGCAACGACACCCCCCGAATGCCCCTGCCATGCTGGCACAGGCCGTTCGGGCACGGCAACGACCGAATCTTGTTGGCAGACGGTCGAATCAGGACCCGGCGGCGGGGTGCGGGATCAGCTGCTCCACGAAGTGGGTGAGCGCCTCCGGGTCGTCCGCGATCTCCGGCAGCGCTTTCGGCGTGGCCCGCTGGAGCTGCATCCAGCCGACGTAGGCCGAGTACGCCGAGATGGCCTGATACCGGGCTTCGTCCTTCGCTAGTCCGAGTTCGGCGTACACCTCGGTGAGGAAGCCGACGCGGCGTCGGGTCACCCGGTGCAGCGCCGGTGCCACCACCGGATCGTCGGCGTGCGCCACGAGCGCGGGCTCCAGTCCGCTGGTCGGATCCTCGACGATCGCGACGTGGAACAGCCGCCGCAGCCGTTCCCGGGGATCGGCGATGGTGCTCACCTGCTCGATGACGGCCTCGGTGCCCTGCAATTCCCACCACTCGAGCGCTTCGCGCAGCAGGGCGTTCCGGTCGGCGAAGTGCCAGTAGAAGCTGCCGCGGGTGACGCCGAGCCGTTTGGAGAGCGGCTCGACCGCCACGGCGCCGACACCACCCTCCGCCAGCGCGCCGAGTGCCGCGTGGAGCCAGTCCTCTTTGGAAAGTCGCTGCTTCGCCACCTTCCGTACAGTACTGTATGGAAAACCGTACAGGGGTGTACGGAACGGGAGGTCGTGATGACTGGACTTGCGCTGCTCACATCAGCGGTGTTGCTGGCGGTCGGTGTGCTGCACGTGGTGTGGACGTTCTCGCCGTGGCCGCTGCGCACGCGTGAGGAGTTCGCACGGCGCGTGGTCGACGTGCCGGTGGACAAGCTGCCGACACCGGGGATGACCCTCGTCGTGGCGTTGTTGCTCGTGGTGGCCGGTTACCTCGTGGTCGGCGAGGCGGCGTTGCTCGCTGTGCCGGGCCCGGCGTGGCTTCCGGCCGTGGGTACGGGGGTGGTGGCGGCTGTGTTGTTGTTACGGGGTGCGGCCGGTCTGGTGATGTCGTTCCGCCGCGACACGGAGTTCGCTCGGCTCGACCGGCGTTACTACTCGCCCTTGTGCCTTGCCCTCGCTGGGAGTTGTGCTGTTCTCGTAGCGCTCTAGCCTGGGCAGGATGCCGGCCGAGTACGCACCCTTCACGAGTCATCTCGCCGCCCTCGCCGAGGCAGGCCGCCAGACGGCGGAGTTCGGCTTCGCCGAGATCGCGCATCTCGTGAGCGGTCTGCCGCCGACCGCGCATCACGTGCGCCAGTGGTGGGCGAACAGCACCTCGGTGCAGGCGCAGTCGTGGCGCGACGCCGACTGGCACGTGGCGCAGGTCGACTTCGCGCGGCAGCGCGTGCGGTTCGAGCGCGGGCCGGTCGGCGCCGGGTATCGCGATCGTCCTCCCGCTTCGGAGGTGGTCGTGGCCTCCGCTGTCGAGATGGAGACGGTCGAACTGGACGTGCGCGTGCGCATGTCGTGGCAGCGGATGGGCGACGTCGGGCTCGGCGCCGACGGCCGCCTGGTGTTCCCGACGTTGCCCCGCGTGCCCGGCATCTACCGGATCAGCCTGTCGGACGCGCCCGACCAGGACCTGCCCGTCGTGTACGTCGGGGAGTCCGGCGACCTCCGCACCCGGTCGAACGGCTACCGCAACCCCGGCCCGACGCAGCAGACGAACCAGCGGCTGCGGGACGAGCTGCTCGGCCACCTCCACCGGGGTGGCCGCGTCAGCATCGCGGTGGTGACCAGGGCGACCGTCGAGGCACTCGGTGAGTCGAGCGAGCTGCCGCTGGTGAGGAAGTCCGCTCGCGTGCTCGCCGAGCACGCGGCGCTCGCCCTGATCTACCTGGACGGCACGTCCGCCGTGCTCAACCGTGACAAGGGTTCGGACTGAGAGCGGCACATCCGGCGCCGCGATCGGGTCAGGTGTTCTCGGCCGTCTCGCTGAGTACGACCTTGCCCTCGATGTTCTTGCGCGGCACTCCGTCCACGTCCACGCAGAGCCCGAAGACCCGCTCCCTGCTCGTCCAGCCGTTGATCCGCCCCCGGTTGTTCCCGATCTGCACCCGCTGTCCGGCGATCGCGGTGACCCGGTGCAGGTAGGTCGTTCCGGCGACTCGCACCAGCACGATGTCGTCCACCTCGAGCTTCGCGGTGTCGACCGGGGCGACGGTCACCCGCTGACGGCTGTGGATCAACGGCACCATCGACGACCCGGTCGGGCGGAACCGCACCTTCTCGCCGCGCGCGACCCGGGCCGCTACGGCATCCAACATCCCCACGGGCGGTAGCGTCGGCGCCGGACCGGATCTGCGCAACGCATTTCCGGCTGCACGGTCGCGCAACGCCACGTAACCGCCGGCGAGAGCAGCCGCCACCACGGCTCCGGCACTGTTGTTGAGGAAGTCCTGCGTCTCGCAGAGACCGCGTCCGACGAGCGGCTGCAGGACCTCGATCGCCGCGCTCAACGCCACCGCCGACACCAGCACCGCGAGCGGCCGCCTCGTCGCGAGCACCGCGAACCACACCGGCGGCACCAGGAGCAGCGCGTTGAACAGCTCGGACACCCCGTCCAGCGAGAAACCGTTGAGGAGGCAGAACTCCGTGCCGGTCAGCGCCCAGCTCGGCAGGGACCGCGAGAAGGTCAGGGCGAGCACGAGACCGAGGAAGATCCCCGCGAACACGGAGGGGACCGGCCGCCACCCGAACCTCGGTGCCGCGAACCAGCCGCCCGCGCCGAACGCCACCGCTCCGACCACCGTGCCGCCCGCGGTCAGCGGATCCGAGTACACGAAGAGGATGGCGTCCAGCACAGCCCAGAACCCCCGCCCCACAACGGAATCCGACGTGGCGAAGCGTACTGGGCGGTCCGGGGTCCGGACTGCCCGCCCTCTCAGGCCCGCAGGTCGGGCGGCACGTACTCGAACGTCGGCCCGGCCGTGGTCTCCCCGTCCTCCAACGGCATCATCATCAACGCCTGTGCCTGCGCCTTCACCTGGTACATGCTCCCGACCGTCGCCCCGAGACGGGCGGGCTCACCGTTGAACGCCCCCTCCAGCTCCTGGAGCAGGCGGCAGTAGGTGACGTTGAACCGCTCCTGCGCCACCCGGATCTCACTGCCCTCGGGTTGATCGGCAGAGCGCTGGTTCGGCCGCACGGGCATGACCGCGTCGAAGTCGACCGCGATCGCCTCACCGGTCGGACCGGACTGCGGCGTGTCACCGGTCTGGTAGCGGCGCCCGTGCTGGAGCTCCCGGAACCGGTAGTAGTGCGCCACCTCCTCCCGTTCGGGGTGGAAGACGTCGCGGTCGCCGTCCCAGACGTCGGTCCGCGCGGCTCCCTCGCCCTGCTCGGTGATCTCCGTCAACGCCGCCAGCGCGGACTTCAGGTCGTGCACCGGAACCACCGCACCGCCACCGCCGCGCAGGTGGAACTCACCTACCTGCCGGGCCGGGTCACCGCTGAACACGGCCTCCTCGCCCAGCTCGTCGCAGAGCCTCCGCATCCCTTCCTCGACGGCGGCGTAGAACTGGCCGATCGTCTCGTAGGCGTCTGCTTCTGGCGGTGCGCCGACCGAAGCAGGTCGTTCGATGCGCAGGAACAGCTCCAGGGCCTCCGGGCCGAACGGCACGAGCTGCACCTCGAACGACTTGTCGCCGTGAGGCAACGGGTGCGGGTACGGCGGCAGCAACGTGGGGGAGTCGAGCACCGGCTTGCCGCCGACGGCGTTGAGCAGGTTCGCCGCCAACGCCAGGTGCAGCATCTCCTCGGCCAGCACGCTGCCCACGACCTGCACGGCCTCGGCGTTGCGGCCCGGGTCCAACGAGTACAGCGCGCACAGGTACGGCGGAATCGTCGAGTGCTCCAGCTCGATGGCCCACTGCAGGTGGCGGCGCAGGTCCTCGACCGTCCTGATCGCGCCGCCCGAGGGCCGCAGCTCGACCGCGACGCGGTACGAGGCGGGTTCCGAGACGACGTGCAGGCCGGGGTCGTCGAACAGGCGCCGCACCGAGGCACGCCACTCGGGGTCGGTGACGGCCTCGTCCAGCTCGGTTCCCGACCGCCACTCCGCGACGTGGACGAACCGCACGTCCGGCCCATCGGCGAGTGGCCTGTGCAGGCGAGACCGCACGAAGCCCGGCTGGGCGGACATGATCCGCGCGTTCTCCCGGTACACCTCGACGAAGTGCTCGGCCTCGCCGGCCGGCACGGTGTAGCTCTTGATCACGACGACCGGCTCGTCCGTGCCGGTGCTCGATTCCAGGGATTGGCTCACGTCGAGGAAGACAGGACAGCCCGCGCGTTTGTGACACGGGGCCGGTTACCGGGACGCCTCCTTCAACGACGCGACGGTGTCGTGGAAGAGCCGCTCCGCGCGTTGCCAGGGTGAGGTCGTGCGCGGCAGGTCCCGCAGCAGCGGCAGCAGGTCGGCGGAGAACGCCTCGCTCGCCTCGAGCGGCACCAGCGACGGGAGGTTGTCGATCGCGATGAGGTCCAGCGGCGGCTCGTCGCGGAGCGTCCGCGCGGGCTGCTCCCAGCTCGTGGTGCGGTCGTAGATCGGCAGCACGTTGAACGGCGAACCGACGTCGCACGTCACGTCGCACACTGTCCGCAGCGCGCGCTCCGGCTCGTCGAGGTCGGCGGGGCGCAGGAACGGCGGCACGGGCGCGGACGTGAGCACCGCGTTGACCATCACCTCGTGCCGCAGCAACGCGTGCCGGTCGAGGTCGCGCGTCTCGGCCAGATCCCAGAGCGACGGCGTCAGGCCCGCCGCCGTCAGCGCCCGCTCGGCCCCGCGCCCGCATCGGCCGAGTGCGCCGACCACCACCGCGCTCATCGGATCGCCGCCGGCCAGCAGGGCGTCGAGCTCGGGCACGGAGGTGGGGTGGAGCGGCACGTCGAGCACGCCGCGGTGGTGCAGCACGGCCAGCGCCGCGCCGACGTAGCCCGCCCAGTAGCCGAACGCCGCCAGCCGCCTGCCGGAGTCGTCGGTCAGGTACTCCAGGTCGAGCAGCACGCCGCCACCCGCGTCGAACCGGCGCAGCAACGCCTCCGCGCCCTCCTGCTGTTTGTAGGCGTGGCCGAACAGCACGTGCCGATGCCGCAGCGCGGGAGGGCCGTCCGGCAGTTCCTTCAGCCCGACGACCACCGCGTCCTGCGGCGCGTCGACCCAGCTGCCCGCCTCGGCGACGGAGCAGCCCGCGGCGGCGTAGTCCTCGATCGGGTGCACGCGTTGCGCGGACTCCTCGACCGTCACGGCGAAGCCTTCGCGCACCAGCGAGGCGGCGTCGGCGGGCGTGATCGGCGCACGGCGCTCGGTCGGCCGCACCTCGCCGCGCATCCACAGTCTGAACGTCATGCCACGGAAAGGTAGTCGTAGTGACCGATCACCCGCAGGAACGCGGTTTCCGGGGCTCGTCGTCGAAAACGACGGGCGTGACCGTTCCGGTCTCCCAGTCGGTACGCAGAACGCCGTAGCCGACCGCGTCGAAAACCGCGCCGTCCGCACCCGGCCACGCCTGGCGATGGTGCGCTTCTTTGACGTAGCCGCAACGCAGGAACAGCCGCCGCATCGCCTGGTTGTCCTGGCGGGTGGACCCTTCGATCCGGCGGATCGAGGGCAGCTCGGTGAACAGGTACCCGGTGAGCCAGCGCAACGCGGCGCTCCCGATTCCGGCACCGCGGAACCGTTCGCCCACACGCAGGTCGAACATCGGTGTGTCGTCGTCGAGGTCGAACAACCGGATCACGCCCGCGAGCAGTCCGTCCTGGACGACGCAGAAGGTGCGGGCCGTCTCGTTGTCGTAGTAGCCGGCGGCGACCCGCGCCACCACGTCCGCCCGGTCGACGCGCGGTCCGGCGTGGAAGGGCCACGCGGTGCCGGCCAGGAGATCGGCCAGATCGTCGGTCTGCGCCGCGGTGAACCGCCGGAACTCGATGTTCTCCACCCGAGCGACGCTACCCGCGCGGCACGCCCGACCTTATGCCCAATTGGTATGTACCACTTGGCTGATACCCGTCGTACGGTCTGCCCGCAATCACCCTGCATGCAAGGAGCGGACATGAACCGCAAGCTCATCGCCGCCGCCACGGCGGCGGTCACAGCGGCCGGGCTGACCATCGCGGTGGCGCTGACGTCCAGCGCCACCGCGGCCGACACGGCCGACCCCGCCGTGCTGGCCGCGATGGCCCGTGACCTCGGCATCTCCTCGGAACAGACACGCGAACGGCTCGACGCCGAGAAGGTCGCGGGCCAGACCGACGCGGCACTGAAGTCGCGCCTCGGCCCGGCGTACGCCGGGTCCTGGCTGGACGGCACCGGCCACACCCTCACCGTCGCGGTCACCGACCCGGCACTGGCGAGCGCGGTGCGCTCGCGCGGCGCCGTCGCCACCACGGCCAAGCACAGCGCGTCCGCCCTGGACAGCGCGAAGACCAAGCTGGACGCCAAGGCCACCAGCGCCCCCGACGCCGTTCCTGGCTGGTACGTCGACGTGCGCGCCAACAAGATCGTCGTGCTCGCCCACGCCGGTGGCGCGGAGCAGGCCAGGGCGTGGGCGGCCGAGGCGGGCCTCCGCAGCGACGTCGTCGCGGTCGAGGCCAGCACCGAGGATCCCAAGCCGCTGATCGACATCATCGGCGGCAACGCCTACGGGCTTCCCGGCGGCGGTCGCTGCTCCATCGGCTTCGCCGTCGAGGGCGGCTTCGTCACCGCGGGCCACTGCGGAGCCACCGGCGGCCGCACCTCCAACCCCGGCGGCACCATCCAGGGCAGCAGCTTCCCCGGCAACGACTACGCCTGGGTCCGCGCCGACGCGGGCAACACGCCGCGCGCCCTGGTCAACCGCTACCCGGGCACGGTCCCGGTCGCGGGCTCCCAGGAGGCCCCGGTCGGCTCCTCGGTCTGCCGCTCCGGCTCCACCACCGGCTGGCGCTGCGGCACCATCCAGCAGAAGAACGCCTCGGTCACCTACCCCGAGGGCACCATCACCGGCCTGACCCGCACCAACGCCTGCGCCGAGCCCGGCGACTCCGGCGGCTCGTGGCTGACCGGTGACCAGGCCCAGGGCGTCACCTCCGGCGGGTCCGGCAACTGCCAGTCCGGCGGCACCATCTACTTCCAGCCCGTGGCCGAGATCCTGCAGGCCTACAACCTGCGCCTGGTCACCTCGGCCGGTCCGACCACGACCACCCCGCCGACCAGCACGACCACGACCACGACCACGCCGCCCGGCGGTGGCGGCTCGTGGGCCCCGTACACCAACTACGGCACCGGCTCCCAGGTCACCTACGACGGTGCGACCTACCGCGTCATCCAGCCGCACACGTCCGTGCCCGGATGGGAACCGCCGAACACCCCTGCCCTCTGGCAGCGGCTCTGACAGCAGCGTCCCCCCGGCGGCTATCACCCGTCGGGGGGCTTGCGTTTTCTTCGGGTTACCGAGCGGGCTTCGATCACCGTTTGACACAATGGGCGAATGGCACTGGGTTACGTCTTCGCTGTGCTGGCTACCCTGGCGTCAGGTAGTGGCTCGATCCTGGAGTCACAGGGTGTCCGGCGTGCCGGCGCGTACGGCGGAAGGTCTCTCGACCTCATCGCCCTGCGGCGCCAGTGGCTGTACTTCCTCGGTCTCGGTGTGAACCTGCTGGGGTTCGCCTGCGCGTCCGCGGCGTTGCACAGGCTGCCGTTGTTCCTCGTCCAGTCCATGCTCGCGTTCAGCGTCGGCGTGACCGCCATGATCAGCGCTTTCATGGGCACCCGCCTCCGCAAGTCGGGCTGGGCCGCGCTGCTCGTCGGCGCGACCGGCCTGGTGATGCTGGGCGTGTCCGCGGAGCCCGGTCCCGCGACGGCGCTGTCACCGCAGTGGCGGTGGATCCTCGTGGCCACCCCGATCCCGGTGGCGGCGATCGCCCTCTACGCCCGGCGCCACCACCGCGTCTGGGCCACGGTGGCACTCGCGTTCGGCTCCGGTGTCTCCTACAGCGTCGTCGGCATCTCGGCCCGCACGCTCCACCTCCCGGACGCCGTCTGGCGGCTCGTCCTGGAACCGGCGGCCTGGGCCATCGTCCTCAACGGACTCACCGCGGCGGTGCTGTTCGCGATGGCGTTGCAGAAGGGCGGCCCGACCGGGGTCACCGCCGTCATGTTCACCACGAACACGGCGCTGTCGTCGTTCGTCGGACTCGTCTACCTCGACGACCGCGTCCGCGACGGCTACGTGGCCGCCGCGACCATCGGGTTCGTCCTGGCCTTCGCCGGAGCGATCGCCGTCGCGCGCTACTCGGCCGACACCCGGCAGAAAGAACGCCCGAGGACGCCGGCCGGCGCGCGGGCGTGAGACGCCCGACAGCGAGGACGAGCGATGAGGCCGCTGACCTTCAGCGACGACAAGGACACCGAGCAGGAGTGGCTGCCCGGCGGTAGCGAGTCCGCCGCGGACGCCTTCCTGGGGTTCGTCGCCCGGCACCGGGCCGCGGACAACACGTCGTTCTCCATGGAGGACGCGGTCAGCGAAGAAGCGCTCGTGTTCATGGTGGACATCGGCGCCATCTGCCGGGTCAGGGGCTGGCAGGACTCGTACACCGAGTTCCGGGTCGTCACGACCGGTGGTGATCACCGGACGCTGGCGGCCGAGTTCGCCCGCGGCGGGTTCACCGCGCTCGACCACCACGGGCCCTGGCTGCCGGACGCCGACAGCTTCCTGCAGGCTCGATCGGCCCACCTCGCGCACCGAGCCGCACGGGGCGGTGCGGAGCGGGAACGAGGTCGTGCCGAAGAGCTCCGGTCCGAGTTCGACCGGTCGGTGCTGCGGCGGACGCACCCGCGCGAGCTGCGCCGGCGCCTGGAGGTCCTGGCCCGCGTCGACGGACGCGAGCCGGTCACGGTCGACGGCGTCACCCACTACGGCTACGGCACCGTCAACGCCTGGTTCACGGCTGGCGGCCGCGGCCTGGTGCTCACGTTCGACCGCGCCAGCGCTCTCCGCCCCACCGCGGCGCTGTACGACGGCGTCCCCGAGGACCTGCTCGCCCTGGTGAGGAACGTGCCGGAGTCGGCCACGACGCCCACCGTCCCGCATCCCGGCGGCGGCACGGTGGTGGCCGCGACCGGGATCTTCACCTTCTCCGGCCCGTGCGCGATGGCGGACGGCCTGGTGACGCGCCTGCGGGAGGACGGGCTGGGCATCGAGGCCACCGGGACGGGCCGGCTGCTCGATCCCTTCCTCGCGGTGCGGGACCTCACCCCCGAGGCGGTCGCGGAGGCGGGGGAGTGGAGCCCGGAGGACATCGCGAAGGGCTTCGCCGCCACTCCCGCTCCGGACGAGGGCCGGGCCGCCCCACTCGACCCCGATGCGCTCACCGGCTTCTGCCAGATCTGGGCCGACTCCGGCTACAACGACCGCTGGGACGTGCACTACGTCCTCTTCGACAGCCGCACGCTCGAGGAGGCGGGTCCTGCCCGGGACGACCTCCTGGAGCTGGTCCGGACACTCGGACTCGAGCGCGTGGACACCCCACCGGGAGCGGCCACCGGTGAGGTGTGGGTCCGCACCGACCCCCGGATCGACGCGGAGCTCAGCAACTGGGCGTGAACCGCCGAGCGCGGATCACGCCGCCCACGTTGCGTGCCGCACCACTAGAGCACCCGGCGCCGCACCCGCCGGGCGCGGATCACGCCGCCCACGTTGCGTGCCGCACCGCTAGAGCACCCGGCGCCGCACCCGCCACACCACCACGCCGATCAGGACCGCCGCGACGCCGGAGAACAGGGCCGCCTCGACGAGCTGGAACGTCCAGAACCGGTCGGCCGGGTGGTAGACCTCGAACCGCTGGAGTCCCTGTGAACGCAGGAACTGGGTGAGGTTGGTGCCGGCCCGGTCGGCCGCGGCCTCCAGCTCGGAGTACTCGGTCGAGCTCAGCCTGCGCCCGGTGGCGTCCGCGTAGCCCTGGTCGATCGTCCAGTCCGCGACGCCCGCCTGGTCCTTCGCGCCGCCGGCGGGGATCGGTCCGGTGGTGGTGAGCGGCGTGGCGTACGCGGGACGGGCCACCAGCGCCACCAGCATCCGGGCGGCGAGGAACGCCCCGAACGCGACACCGAACGCGGGCAGGCTGCGCCGCAGGATCGCTCCCGCGGCGGTGGCGACGCCGAACGCGAACAGCGCGTACGCCACCGGAACGAGTCCTTCGAGGTCGAAGGCGTCGTACTGCAGGCGCCCTTCCCACGCGTCGAACGGCTGCCGGAACCAGGTGAGCACCGCGGTGAACATCGCGGTGAGCGCGATGGTGACACCGGCCAGCGCCGCGAGCTTGGCCGCCAGCCAGCGCATCCGCGGCACGGCCTGCGTCCAGGCGAGCTGCCAGGTGCCGTCCTCCAGTTCGCGCGCGAGCAGCGGCGCGCCGAGGAACGCGCCGATGACGAGGGGGACCAGGTAGAAGGCCGCGAGGAGGTTCTCGACCCACCCGTACTCGTCGTCGAGCCGGCGGAAGGAGGCCGTGCAGGCGTCGCCGGCCCCGGCCTCGCCCACACACGCCGAGGGACCGCCGGGGAACAGGTCGTGGGCCTGCGTTCCGAGCACGAGCAGGGCGATGCCGAACAGGCCGAGGAGCACAGCCAGGACGCCGGCCTCGGTCCGGTGCTGGCGCCAGATCAACCAGGTCATGCCGCCCCCTCCGCCGGTCGGCGCAGGTACGCCAGCACCAGGTCCTCCAGCGAGACCGGCTCGGCCTGCCATCCGGGCGCGGCCGGGATCGCGCCGTCGCGCACCAGCAGGGTCGTGTGCCGGTCGCTGTGGACGGCCTGCACGACGGTGCCGGACCGGTCGAGGTCGGTGGCCGTGCGGGGGCCGACTAGCAGCCGGTGCTCGGTGAGGAGGGTGTCGATGTCACCGGTGAGCGTGACCCGGCCCTGGTTGAGCACGATCAGGTGGTCGCAGACGCGCTCCAGCTCGTGCACGACGTGGGAGGAGAACAGCACGGTCACCCCGTCCTCGGCGACCGCGCCCATGAGGACCTGCAGGAACTCGTGCCGGGCCAACGGGTCGAGGCTCGCCACCGGCTCGTCGAGGACGAGCAGGTCCGGCCGCTTCGCCAGGGCCAGCGCCAGGGCGACCTGGGCCTGCTGCCCGCCGGAGAGCGTGCCGGCCCTGCGGTCGAGCGGGATGTCCAGCTTCGCCAGCCGGCGCTCGGCCAGCCCCTGGTCGAACCGCAGGTTGCAGGCCCGGCCGAAGCGGAGCATCTCGGCGACGGTGAACCGCTTGTACAGCGGGTGGTCCTGGGCCAGGAACCCGATGCGGGACAGGGTCTGCGGGGTGCTGGCGGTGACGTCCTGACCGAGGACCTCGACCGTGCCGGTGCTCGGTGCCAGCAACCCGACGACCAGGCGCAGCAACGTGGTCTTGCCCGCGCCGTTCGGGCCGACCAGGGCGATCACGCCGCCCGGCGGCAGGGCCAGGGTGCAGTCCCGCAACGCCCAGCCCTTGCGGTACCGCTTGCCCACGCCGTCGGTGCGCAGCGCGAACTCGGTCGCCGTCACGCCACGTCCTCGTTCCTGATCTCCTGGTGGACGGACGTGAGAAGCGCGTCGACCGCCTGCTCGTCGAGGCCAGCCGCGTAGGCGCGCCGCAGCCAGGTCGCGAGGCCGCGGCGCAGCGACGTGTACGTCGCCGCCGACATCACGGCCGACTGCTGTTCGTCGACGAACGTGCCGTGGCCGGGCCGGCCGGTGACCAGGTTCTCCTGCTCCATCTGCCGGTACGCCTTGGCGACGGTGTTCGGGTTGATCGCCAGGTCCTCGACCACCTCGCGGATGAGCGGGAGGCGGTCACCGGGCTGGAGGAAGCCCAGCAGCACCGCCTGCCGCACCTGCTGGACGAGTTGCAGGTACGGCGGCACGCCGGAATGGGTGTCGAGCCGGAAGACGAACACGGTAGCCCCTCACTGCTTTACTAGTAACCTAGTAAAGCAGGAGGAGGACGATCAAGCGAGCTGGTGCGCCGGGGAGGCCACCGGCCATCTCCAGGCGGTTCGGGCGACCACGGCCAGGAGCACGGCCTCGATGAGGCTGCCGGCGATGTAGTAGACCCAGGTCTCGCCGATGCACGACGCGATGACGGTGATCGCGTAGAGGCAGCTGACGACGATGTTGACGACCCGGTTGACCCGTGCCGGGAGAACGAGTGTCAGCAACACCATCAAGATCGGCGGCACGATGTAGACCGTCGTCAGGATCAGGAACGTCTGGTCGATCGTGAACGGCGTGGACGAGACCTTGCCGTCGAGCGCCGCGGTGAGGAGATCAGCGCGGAAGAACCCGAAGATGTCGACGTAGGCGAACAGGAAGAGCGTCGTGGCCCACAGGCCGCTGAGCACGAGCTTCACATCGACCGGGGTGTCCTGGTAGTGCTTCGGTGTCGTCACGCGATCCGCTCCTCTGGTGGGTGAGGAGGTCCAGTGTCATCGCGCCGGGCCTGCGGCACACCGGTGTCCCGGCCAGTGTCGTCCTGGCCGAAAAGCCAGGGCCGGGCCTGCCTTTCCGGCCGATCCGCCGTCCCCTCCGAAGCTCTAACCTGGTGCGGGTGAAGAGAACGCCCGGTTGGTCGTGGACGGAGCCCGACGGCGGGAGCCCACCGTTCCGAGTGTGGCGCGACTGGGTGCTCGTCGCCGTGGTGATGGCGTCGGCGACCGCGGAGGTCGTCGTCCGCGACGACATGATGTGGCGTCCCGCCGGTGTCGTGCTCGGTGTGACGTCGGCGCTCGCGTTGCTGTGGCGGCGAGTTCGCCCGCTCGCCGCGGTGGGGCTCGGCTTCGGCGGGGTGATGCTGCTCGACCTGGTGGCCGTCTTCGTCGGCGGCGCTCCCTTTTCTCTGAACGTGAGCGCGTTCGTCGTCGTGGTCCTCGTGTACGCGCTGTTCCGGTGGGGGACGAGCCGGCAGACCGCGATCGGGCTGATGGTCGTGCTGCTGGCATGGCTCGTCGCCGTGACGTCCGACTTCCCCGGCGTCGTCGAGGCCGGCGGTGGCCTGCTCGTGTTGTTGTTCCCCGCCGCTCTCGGCGTCCTGGTCCGCTACGGGCGCATCGTCCGGACCCAGCGGTTCGAGCAGGTCCGGTTCCACGAGCGGGAGATGCTGGCCCGGGAGCTGCACGACACCGTCGCTCACCACGTGTCCGCCATCGCCGTTCAGGCGCAGGCGGGCCGGTTCCTGGCCGGTTCGCGCGACCTCGACGGTGCTTCCAAGGCGCTCGAGGTCATCGAGGCGGAGGCGTCGCGCACTCTGAGGGAGATGCGCTCCATGGTCGGCTCCCTGCGCCGTGGCAACGACATGCCGGAGGTGTACGCCCAGCGCGGCGTGGCCGACATCCAGGGTCTGGCCACAGTGGACGGGGACCGGGGCCTGAGGGTCGACGTGGAGCAGTCCGGCGATCTCGGCGACCTGCGCCCCTCGGTCGCGACGGCGCTGTACCGGGTCGCCCAGGAGTCGGTCACCAACGCGATGCGGCACGCACGGCACGCGACGCGGGTGCACGTCCTCGTGGACGGCGGCGCCGACACCGTGCGGTTGAGCGTCAGCGACGACGGCGAACGCGGTCCGTCCAACTCCCGTGTGCCAGGCTATGGACTCGTGGGCATGGCCGAACGCGTGACCTTGCTCGGAGGAACCCTCGAGGCGGGTCCCGGGCCCGACCGCGGCTGGACGGTCCACGCGGTGATCCCGAGGCGAGAGGCGGTCGCATGACCATCCGCGTCATCATCGCCGACGACCAGGACATCGTCCGGGCGGGACTGTCCACGATCCTCGACGGTCAGCCCGGCATCGAGGTCGTCGGCCAGGCCGCCGACGGCGTGGAGGCCGTGGCGCTCGCCCGCGGGCTGCGCCCCGACGTGTGCCTGTTCGACATCCGGATGCCGCGCCTCGACGGCGTCGAGGCGACCCGCCTGCTGGCCGGACCCGATGTCGAGGACCCTCTGGCCGTCGTCGTCATCACCACCTTCGACACCGACGAACACGTGAGCGGCGCGTTGAAGGCGGGTGCGAAGGGCTTCCTGCTCAAGGACGCCGGACCCGGCCTGCTGGTCCAGGCCATCCGCGCGGCGGCCGAGGGCGACGCCCTGATCGTTCCCAGCGTCACCGCCCGCCTGCTCGCCCGCTTCGCCGACTCCGCGTCTCCCTCGAAGCGGGCCGTGCCGCACGTGGCGCTGACCGACCGGGAGGAGGAGGTCGCGCTGACCGTGGCCCGCGGCCGGTCCAACGCCGAGATCGCCGCCGAGCTCCACATCAGCCTCAGCACCGTCAAGTTCCACCTCGCGAGCCTCATGAACAAGATCGGGGCCCGCAACCGCGTCCAGATCGCCATCTGGGCGTACGAGACCGGGCGAGTACGGCCCTGAACGGTCGTCAGACGGCACGTGGCCGGCGGAGAACGCGGCGCACGTGGCTGTGGGCCGTGGTCACCGCCGCGAACGCCACCGCCGTCTTCGCGACGATCGGGAGGAGTCCGAAGAGGACGGACATGGCCATGAGCGAGCCCCGCGGCAGCAGATCGTTGATCGGCTGGAGCGTGTACGTGGTCGCGCTCGCGATCACCAGGGCGGTGAGCACGCCGCGGCCTCCCGCGCGGCGCAGGACCGCGACGGCGGTGGCGACGAGCGCGACGGCCATGCCGATCGGGAGGGCCTGGGAGTCGAGGTCCATCGGGAAGGACTGCCTGCTGTAGGCGGGCACCTGCGTCGCGCCGGTCGCGACCGCGAAGGCCGCGCTGACCGGTGCGGCGAGCGCGGCGATGCGTCCGGCCGCCGCCCACTCGCCCCGGTCAGGCCGAAGAGTGGGCGCGAGCAGCACGAGCAGGGCGCCGACGACCACGGTCGTGCGGGCACCCGGTCCTTCGCCCACGTCCGGTGCGAACGACGCGGTGAGAGCCGTCGCGGCCGCGAAGACCTTGGCGGACGTGGTGTGGTCCAGCAGCGCCGACATCAGGACGCCGAGCCAGGACGTCGTGGTGATCGCGAGCGCCAGGTGGTCCAGCGCCGAGCCGACGCGCACGGCATCGGTCAGGCCCGTGGCGTCGAGGGCGACCAGTGCCCAGACCGCGACGAGGTAGGCGGTCACCAGGGCCGCGACCGGCATCGTGGCCGCGGCCGTCGCGCCGCGGAGGGCGTCACCCGCGGCACGCACGTGAGCCCGCGCGGCGCCGCGCAGCAGGCTCGCGCGTTCCCGTGCGGTGGGCCGGATCTGGCCGGGCTCCGCCATCTCGCACAGGGTGCCCAGCATCTCCTGCTCGCGCTCGGCGCGGTAGGCGGCGGGGTACCAGCGGAGCAGCCTGCGGTAGGCCTGTTCCAGGCGGGAAGCGGGGTCGGGGAGGGCCACGAACGAGCTCCTTCGGGTTCGGGGTGGTTCAGGCGAGACCGGCGGCGGGATCCGCGCCGAAGCCGAGGCCGCGGTCGGCGCGGGCGCGAAGTCCTGCCGCGGCGGCGTCGGCGTTGGCGCGCAGCCGTGCGGTCTCGCCCGCGAGAACACCGGCGCCGGTGTCGGTGAGCCGGTAGTAGCGGCGCAGGCGGCCGTCGACGACCTCTTCGCGGTCGAGCTCGATCCAGCCGTCGTCCTTGAGCCGGTCGAGCGCGCCGTACAACGTGCCCGCCTGCAGCCGGACGCGGTCGCCCGAGAGCGCCGCGACGGCCTGGACGATGCCGTAGCCGTGCAGCGGTTCGGTGGTCAGCGACGTGAGGATGAAGAACGTGGGTTCGCGCAGCGGCATCGGCACGCCGTCAAGCTACAGCGCCCGACATATATCGGCAACCGACCTATGGTGTGCGTCGAGCCCGTTCTTGACCCGGTGGTGGCGTGCGCGGCAGTGTGCAAGGAGGAAAGCGATTTCCAGGGGGTGGGTGTGGCACAGCCGAAGGCGTTGGTGGTCCGCGGTGGGTGGGAAGGCCACGAGCCGGTGAAGGCGACCGAGTTGTTCATCCCGTTCCTGGAGCACAGCGGCTACGCCGTGCGGGTCGAGGAGTCGACCGAGGTGTACGCGGACGCCGATGAGATGGCGCGCACCGACCTGGTCGTGCAGTGCGTGACGATGTCGGAGATCACCACCGGGGAGCTGGCCGGGCTGCGCGCGGCGGTCGAGGCGGGTACCGGGTTCACCGGCTGGCACGGTGGCATCGCGGACTCGTTCCGCGCGTCGTCGGACTACCTGCACCTGGTGGGCGGCCAGTTCGTCACGCATCCGGGCAAGGAGCCGTGCGAGCGCCGAGGCGAGCAGGAGGACAACTTCCTGCCGCACGAGGTGAACATCACCGCGCTCGGCCGGGAGCATCCGATCACCGCGGGCGTCGAGGACTTCGAGCTGGTCAGCGAGCAGTACTGGGTGCTGCACGACGACCTGGTCGACGTGCTGGCCACCACGACCCACCCGGTCCGGCCGTGGCATCCGTGGCACCGGCCGGTCACCTGCCCGGCGATCTGGACCCGCCGGTGGGGCGCGGGGAGGATCGTCGTGACCACGCCGGGACACAGCCTGGACGTGCTGGAGCATCCGAGCGTCCGCACCGTCATCACGAGGGGGATGTCGTGGGCGACCCGCACCGCGTCGGCATCGTAGGTCTCGGGTTCATCTCCGGCGCGTACCTGACCACGCTCCGCGACCACCCCGCCGTGCGCGTCACGGCGGTCGCCGACCTCGACGCCACCCGCTCGGCCGCGGTCGCGGCCGGCCTCCCGGGCGCCGAGGCGGTGAGCGTCGAGCGCCTGCTCGGTGGGGACGTCGACACGGTCCTCAACCTCACCGTGCCCGCGGCCCACGCCGAGATCACGCTCCGTGCGATCGACGCCGGCAAGAACGTCTTCGTCGAGAAACCGCTCGCCGTCACGTTCGCGGACGGCCGAGCGATCATCGACCGGGCCGCCGCGGCCGGCGTCCGGGTCGGATGCGCGCCGGACACCGTTCTCGGCACGGGTACGCAGACCGCGCGGGCGGCGGTCGACGGCGGGCTCATCGGGCGTCCGATCTCCGCGTCGGCCGTGATGGTCACGCCTGGGCACGAGCGCTGGCACCCCGAACCCGACTTCTACTACACCGCGGGTGGCGGTCCGTTGATGGACATGGGGCCGTACTACCTCACCGCGCTGATCCACCTGCTCGGCCCGGTGCGCGCCGTGCTCGGCGCGGCCAGCCGCCTGCGCGCCGAGCGCGTCGTCGGTTCCGGTGCGCGAACGGGGGAGCGAGTCCCGGTCGAGGTCGACACCCACGTCACCGGCGTGCTCGAACACGCCGACGGCGCGCTTTCCACGATCACGACCAGTTTCGACGGGGTGGCCACCACCGCCGCACCGATCGAGGTGCACGGCGAGACCGGCACGCTCGCGGTCCCGGACCCGAACCACTTCGACGGCGAGACCCGTCACTTCCCGCTCGGCGGCAGCGAATGGCGAACCCTTCCCGCGAGCGCGGGCTACCGGGGAGCGGGAAGGGGAACCGGCCTCCTCGACCTCGTCGCGTCCGGCACGCCGCGCGCCGGCGGTGAGCTCGCGCTGCACGTGCTCGAGACGATGACCGCCCTGCTCCGGTCAGCGGACGAGGGCCGGCGGATCGAGCTGACGACCACGGTGCGGCGGCCGTCGCCGGTGCCCCTCACCTAGCGGCGGATGAGCCCGAGGTCGGCGGCGGTGGCCACGGCCGCGGTGCGCGAGTCGACATCGAGCTTGGTGTAGCAGCGGGCCAGGTGCGACTTCACGGTGCCTTCGGTGAGGTGCAGGCGTGTGGCGATGGCCCTGTTGGACAGACCGTCGGCCACCAGGACGAGGACCTCGGTCTCCCGCCGGGTCAGCGCGCGGTCCGGCGCGCGCATCCGGGTCAGCAGCCGGTCGGCGACGGTGGGTGCCAGCGTGGTGCGGCCGGCCGCCGCGGTGCGCACGGCGGCCGCGAGGTCCTCGGGCAGCGCGTCCTTGAGCAGGTACCCGGTGGCTCCCGCCTCGATGGCGGGCACCATGTCGGCGTCCGTGTCGTAGGTCGTGACGATCAGTACTCGGGGCGCGCCGGGTCGTGCCGTGATCGCCGCCGTGGCCTCGGCACCGCTCATCCCGGCGCCGAACCGCAGGTCCATCAGGACGACGTCGACGTCGTCCCGGGCGGCCCGTTCCACCGCCTCCTCCGCGGTGGCGGCCTCGGCGACCACGACGAGACCGGGTTCGGTCTCCAGCACGGCCCGCAGGCCCGCGCGCACCACGGGGTGGTCGTCTGCCAGCAGGAGTCGGATGGTGGTCATCGCCGGGCCTCGGTGGACCGGGCCAGGGGGACACGAGCGGCCAGGGCGGTGCCGCCACCGGGCGTCGACTCGACGGTGAGGGAACCGCCGAGCGCACTGGCACGGGTGCGCATGGCCGCCAGCCCGAACCCTCCCTCGCCGGGGTCGGGAGCGGGCAGCGCCGCGGGGTCGAAGCCGATGCCGTCGTCGACGACGGCGAGCGCGATCTCGTCGCCGAGGTAGCTCAGGGTGATCTCCGCGGTGGCGGCCTCCGCGTGCCGGACGGTGTTGCCGAGCGCGGCCTGGGCGATGCGCAGCAGGGCGACCTCGGGCGCGGTCGGCAGGGGGACCGGCTCCCCGGCGAGGTGGAAGCGCGCGGTGATCCGGTGACGGGTGCTGGTGGTGGCGCACAGGCGTTCCAGGGCGCCCGCGAGCGTGGTGTCGTCCAGGGCGGGCGGGGTGTGGGCTGCGACGAAGCGGCGGGCCTCGGCGAGGTTGTCCGCGGCGGCCTGGCGGGCCTGCTCCACGTGCCGGGCGGCCTTGCCGGGACTGTCCGGAAGGGACCGTCCGGCGGCGTGCAGCAGCAGTTGGATGCTGGACAGGCCCTGGGCGAGGGTGTCGTGGACCTCGTGGGCCAGGCGTTCCCGTTCGGCCAGGACGCCCGCGGTGTGCTGGGCCGCGGCCAGGTCGGCGCGGGTCGCGGTGAGCTCGTCGATCAGCCGCCTGCGCCGCTCGCTCTCCCGGTACAGCGCCTGGTACCCCCGGACGACGGCCACCGCCACGGCGGCGCCGAGCGCGGGCCCGATCACGGCGGCCGGGTTGAAAACGCCCTGGTGGGCGACGAAGGCGGTGATCGCGGTCAGCGCCGTCGCGGTCACCGCGACGAGCCCCGTCCTGCGCGGCAACAGGTGCAGCTGGAGGAAGTACAGGGGGAAGGCGACCCACACCCCGTCGGCGGTCAGGAGCACCAGCGCCAGCCACAGGACACCGACGGCACCCAGCCACCCCGCGGCGGCCCGCCGGGACGTCCGGACGCCGGGGAGCAGCGGTCCGGCCGCGTACACCGCCGCGCACAGCACCGCCACCGCGACCACCGCGGCGGCGTGGGGCCGCGCACCGAGCACCGCCCGTGCGGCCGCGAGGACGAGCAGGGCGACGAACAGCAGGTGCAGGCACCAGGTCAGCACGCGGTTGACCGGTGTTGGAGCGGGAGCGGCGGTGTTCACAGTGCGTTCCAGGCTAGCCAGCGCCGGCGCCGTTCGCCTCTGTCGAAAGGTGGAGGCGGCGTGCCGTCTTCCGGCTCGGGAAGTGCCATCGCGGGCCAGATGCCGCGACACCCCGCCGCCCACGACTGTGGGGAGCACCTGATGTGCTCGTGGGAGAGGACTGATCGACGCCGTGTTCGTCGCCTGGAGAGACCTGAAACACGCCAAGGGGCGCTTCGCGCTGATGGGGTCCGTCATCGTGCTGATCACGCTGCTGGTCGGCCTGCTGTCCGGGCTGACCGCCGGGCTCGGCCTGCAGAACGTCTCGGCGGTCACCGGCCTGCCCGCCGACCGGATCGTCTTCGCCGAGCCCGGCGAAGACCGCGAACCGTCCTACGCCGACTCGGCTGTGACCGCGACGCAGTGGCGGCAGTGGTCCGCCACCCCCGGAGTCACCAGCGCCGAACCGCTCGGCATCACCACCACCAAGGCGTCCGTTCGTGACCGGAACGCAGGTGTCTCGGTCTTCGGCGTCCGGCCCGGATCGGCCCTGGCCCCGGACAGCGGCCGGCTCACCGGCCAGGCCGTCGTGCTGTCCGCCCCGGCCGCCGCGGACCTGGGAGCCGAAGCGGGGGACGACGTCGTCCTGGCCAGACGGACGCTGACCGTGGCCGCCGTGACCGGTGACGCGTTCTTCAGCCACACCCCGGTCGTCTGGACGACCCTCGACGTGTGGCGGGCCACCGCTCCACCGTCCACGGGCGAGAGTCCACTCGCGACGGTCATCGCCCTGACCACCACGTCCGACGCCGCCGTGGCGAGCACCGACCAGACCGCTGGTACGAGAACGGTCACCAAGGACGACTCCCTGGCCGCGATCGGCTCCTACACCTCCGAGAACGGCTCCCTGCAGCTGATGCGCGGCTTCCTGTTCGCCATCTCCGCCCTCGTCATCGGCGCGTTCTTCACCGTCTGGACCATCCAGCGCAGTGCGGACGTCGCCGTCCTCAAAGCCTTGGGCGCCACCACGTCCTGGCTGCTGAAGGACGCACTGGGCCAGGCGGTCGTCCTGCTCGCCGGCGGCACGCTGACCGGCACGGCGCTCGCCGCGGCCCTGGGCGCCGCACTGGCCGGGTCCGCGATCCCGTTCGTCCTCACACCCGCCACCGTCGTGGTCCCGGCCGCCGTGACGATCCTGCTCGGAGCCGCGGGCGCCGCGCTGGCCATCCGCCGCATCACCTCCGTCGACCCGCTGATCGCCCTGGGGAGCGCCCGATGAGCCTCGACCTGACCGGCATCACCCTCACCTACCCGGACGGCGACACCCGTCTCACCGCGCTGGACCACGTGACCCTGGCGGTCCCCAGAGGCAGCCTGACGGCGGTGGTTGGCCCGTCCGGTTCCGGCAAGTCCAGCCTGCTCGCCGTCGCCGCCACCCTCGTCACCCCCGACGCCGGCACGGTCGTCGTCGACGGCACCCCGACCACCGGCCTGACCCGAGGCGAACTGGCCGACCTGCGCCGCCGCAGGATCGGTGTCGTCTTCCAGCAGCCCAACCTGCTCCCGGCCCTCACCGCCGTGGAACAGCTCCAGGTCATGGCCGAGATCGACGGCCGCTCCCCGTCGGCGGCACGCGGCCGTGCGCTGGACCTGCTCGACGCCGTGGGCCTGGCACCCCAGGCGGGCCGCCGGCCGCACCAGCTCTCCGGTGGCCAGCGCCAGCGGGTGAACATCGCCCGCGCCCTGATGAACGGCCCCGCGGTCCTGCTGGTGGACGAACCCACGAGCGCCCTGGACCACGACCGCGGAGCCGCCGTCGTCGAGCTCATCACCCGGCTCACCCACCAGCGGGCCACCGCCACCGTGCTGGTCACGCACGACCGCGCGCACCTCGTCGCGGCCGACCAGGTCGCCGAGGTCCACGATGGACGGTTGAGCGTGGTCTCTCGCACCAGTTGAGCGCGCGACTGGCCTGCGCACGCCCGGACATGTGGTGTGCGGGCGCACTTCATCGAACCCGGCAAGCGCAAAACGGGCCTGATGCGACGCCGGTTCCGGGCGCGAACTACCGAGGTGAGTGCGTGAAAGAACCGAAGGCGGTCACGGCCAGGCGAGTTGCGTCGGACCGGGCGGAGGAGTTCCCGGGTTTCGTCATCTGGCGCACACTGCACCTGCTTCGCAGGATCGGGCCGGTCCTCCAGGGAATCTGCATCGAACGAACCACGTCGGGAGACGAGTACTTCGCCACGGCCCACGTTCATTCGCTGGCGAGTGACTTTCCGGTTGTCTCGCTCACACTTGCTCAGCGACTGCTCGGTCCCGGCGGGCAGCCTGAACGACTTCGGTTCACGTGCCATGAAGCCGAGTTCCGTGCGGCGGCGGACGGGCTGAGAAGCCAGAGCACACTCTCCCTCGGCGAGCCGCCCTCGTTGGAACAGATCGTCAGGGAGTACCACTCGGTTGCCGTCGATCGGCGGACGAAGGGTCGTCCTCCGCTGTGCTGGAGATGATGGACAGCATTCTGATCGCGGCGGCCGGCGGCAGGACCGATCTCGTGGACGAGGGACTGCGCCTTGCGGATCAGCTCGCCGGTGTGTGGCCCAGGTCGAGACTTCCCCTCGAATGGGAGAGCAAGGAGGCGTCGAGTGGATCAACTTGTTCATTCGGGAAGACGGGTAAACGGATCGCCGCCGACGCGAGTCTTCCAAGGTGATGGCTGACTACGACGACTTCGCCCGAGCGCAACTGCCGCGGTTGCTGCGGTACGCGACGATGCTCACCGGCGAGCGGGAGCAGGCGGCTGATCTGGTGCAGGACGTGCTGGTGAAGGTGTACCGGCACTGGTCCCGGATCAGCGGCGCGGATCACCCCGACAGGTACGTGCTGCGGATGGTGACCAACGGCTACCTCTCCTGGCGACATAGCTGGTCCGCCCGTGTGATCGCCTCGGGCGACCTCCCCGAGGAGGCACGTGCGGACGACTTCGCGTCGGACCACGCCGCGCGCGAGGACATGTGGCAGCGCCTGTCGCGGCTGCCCAAGCGCCAACGGGCCGTGGTGGTGCTGCGGTACTACGAGCAGCTGCCCGACGACGAGATCGCCGGACTGCTCGGCTGCGCCCAGGCCACGGTCCGCGCACACGCCCACAAAGCATTGGCCTCACTGCGAAACGGCTTGGCCGTCGAGCAGATGGCGGAGGCCAGGGAGACAAGATGAACATCGAGAACCTGATCAAGGACACCTTCACGGCGCGCGAACACGACGCGCCCGACAGCGACGCGGTGCTGGCCGCGGCACGCCAGCGCATCGACAGCAGGCGCTCCGGCCTGAGCCGCCCGCTGGCCGTCGCCGCCGGTGCGACCGTGCTGACCCTGGGTGCGGTCACCGCCGTGGCGCTGAACCGACCGGACTCCGCGGACCGGTCCCAGACGATCGCCACCGCCGCCAACGCACCTCAGAGCAGCCAGACCTCGGCCCCTGCGGCCCCGGCCCCGGCGGGTCTGCGGATGCCCTACTCCCTGGGCTGGCTCCCGCCGGGCTCGGTCGCCTACCGGGCGCAGCGGATCAACGTCGGGTCCAGCGCGGACAACCCGGCCGCGCCCCTGTACGGCGGCGAGTACATGCTGACCGTCACGGCCGGCGGCCAGGTCCTGGAGGTCGACGTCCAGCAGTTCCGGATGGTGACGGTGGACGAAGCGGCGTTCAAGTCGGGTCCGGGCAAGCCCGTGACGATCAAGGGGCAGCGCGGGGTCGAGAGCTCGGTGTCCACCGGGCCGGGTGGGTACGAGCTGTACGTCGCGCACGCCGACGGCGGTTCGATGTACGTGCACGTGTCCGCCGCGCTGGGCAGCACCGCCCCCGAGCAGCAACTGATCGACGCGGGCCGCCGGATCGCGGAGAACATCCAGTTCCCGGGCACGACGACCATCACCCCGGCGTACGGCCTGCGCGACCTGCCCGACGGGATGCGGATCTGCGCCTTCAGCGTCGACCAGGGCCTGGACCGGTCCTCGGCCGTGCCGACGACCAACACGGGCTACTCGCTGGGCACCTGCACCGTCCAGCCGACGGTCCACGTCAGCAGCGCGGTCGTCGGCGAACCGAGCGGAACACCGGGACAACCCGTGCAGGGCCACGCGACGCGCTACTCCGACGACAACGGCTACCACCGGCTGTGGGTCCTCGACGCGCTCGGCGGACGTCCGGTCGTCGTCGCCGGCAAAGTGCCCGAGGCCGACCTGTACGACATCGCCAACCGGCTCGTCCTGCCGCAGTGACCGCGAGAACGGCGATGGCCTTTCCGGCCATCGCCGTTCGCAATGATGACGTTCTCTCGAACGGCGAGGATTCCGACGACCTCTCCGAACCCGGAACAGGTTGACGCACCGTGACGGCCATTCGCCCCGTTTCCGATTCTTTCACCGCGTTCGTCCGGATAACGGGCGACGTCAACCGTCAAGAGCGCTGAGCCGCTTCACGCCAATGGCAGGCGAGTGGGCATGACGGCCTTCCTTACGTTGGGTGGCGGAACCCCGAGGTTCCATTCTTCGCACCCTGCAAGCGAGGAGAACCCATGTTCAGGAAACTCGTCCTGTCCGTCGCGCTCGCCGCGGCCACGACCGTCGTCGCACCCCTGACCGGCCACGCGTCGGCGGCCGAGGGCCCGATCACCGCGGCGGCGGTCACCGTCTACTACGACACCAGCAGCGCGCCCACGTTCGCGAGCGCCATCCGGCAAGGCGCGGCGAACTGGAACGCGCGAGTGAGCAACGTGAAGCTCGTGGAGAACCGCAGCGCGGCCACCCTGCGCTACCGCGAGGGCAACGACCCGCGCGGTTCGTACGCCTCCACCAACGGCCACGGCAGCGGCACCATCTTCATCGACTACACGCAGGCGCGGCAGTACTACGTCACCCGTATCACCGCGCACGAGACCGGGCACGCCCTCGGTCTGCCCGACCACTACAGCGGCCCGTGCTCGGAGCTGATGTCGGGCGGCGGTCCGGGCACCTCGTGCACCGTCGCCTCACCGAACGCCACCGAGGCGGCCAGGGTGAACTCCTTGTGGGCCAACGGATTCGCCGGCACCTACGAGTGGAAGGTGATCTACGAGCAGATCCCCGTCCACTCCTGATCGAGCACGACCGCGAGGCCTGGGTCCTCTGTGGACCCAGGCCTCGCCGGTCAGGCGGCCTCCAGGACGAAGAACACGAAGCTCAGGAAGGACCCGGCCGGGAACTCCGCCATCTCGTCGGGAAAGAGCTCATGTGCCTCCGGTGCGGGAGGCGGCTCGCTGATGACGGCCGTCCGGAAGCCTGCCGCGGTGAAGGCGTCGGTCATCGCGTGCAGCGGCCGGTGCCAGTAGGTGAGCGTGGCCTTCTGACCGTTGAAGTCGTAGTCGTCGGTCCACTTGGTGGTCGCGAAGTAGCTGGCCTTGCGATCCAGGAACGGGAGCATGATGGGGTGGTTGACGACCACGATCAGCCGGCCACCGGGCTTCAGCACCCGCCGCAGCTCGGCCAGCGGCGCGGTCCAGTCCTCCAGGTAGTGCAGGACCAGGGCGGCGACGCAGTCGTCGAACGCGCCATCGGCGTACGGCAGAGGCTCGCTGATGTCGGCAACCCGCAGGTCCGCGTCCTCGCCGAGGCGCTGCCGGGCCAGCTCCACCATTTTCGCGCTGCGGTCGAAGCCGACCACGACGGCGCCCTTGTCGCGCAGCGCCGCGGACACGGGCCCGGAACCGCACCCGGCGTCCAGAATCCGCCGGCCGGTCACGTCACCGGCCAGGTTCACGATCGCGGGACGGGTGTAGTAGGCGTTGATGAGGCTGGTCTCGTTCACGACCGTGTACCCCTCGGCGAAGAGGTCGTAGTCGTTCTCCATGGCCACGTCGGTGGCACTGCTGGGATCGGCGGACATGTTCTCCATACTGGCGATCGATCGATCACGGCGCCAGGAGGTCACCACGACCGCAGGCCGCTCGCCGCTGTGGCCGGGTTTCGCCGGAGGTGTTCGCACGCCGCGCTCGCCAGGCGTTCCCGCAGGTGCTCCACGAGGGCGTGCCGGTCGTCCGGCGTCAGGTCGAGCCGCCGGTCCGCGCGCCGGACCCGGTCCGCGTAGAACTCCTCCCGCCGGGCGCGGGCAGCCTGGCCGGTCAGCCCGGCGGTCCGAAGCCGCGCCTCGAAGACGTTCACCCGGAACCGTTCCAGGGACAGGATGGTGGTGAAGGTGCCGTCGGTGGGAAGGACGGCGATCTCGTGCCCCTCGCGGTGGAAGTGTTCGAACGCCTCGCCCAGCAGCACGTCGACGTCGACCGGGACCACCGGTTCGGTGTCCTCGACCCCCGTCGCCTCGGCGGCCATCACGGCTGGCCGGGGGTGCGGCCACAACGGGACCAGGGCGTTGTCCTCCGACAACGAGGAGATCGTGGTCATCGGGTCTGCTCCTCGTCGTACGCGGTGGTGGGCGAAGCCCAACGCTGTCTGGGCGATGAGAACCGCCACGCCGGACTGTTCGTTGCGCTCATGGGCATGCGGGCGCTCGGTGGCACGAGCGGATGTTCGTCCCGGCATGATCTGTACGAGCATCATGAGGTCGATCGCGCCGTCGGCATCGTAGAATCAGCTCCGACCACCAGTGGATCCTCTGGAGGTCGGAAGGATCGTTCTGCCTGGACCGTTCGAGTGCGAGTGGTCTCGAACGGTTCACCTGCGGCGCAGTATCTCTCGGGGGGATTGACCATGGTGGACATGAGGATGTTGTCCGTTGCCGCAGCACTCATCGGTTCCGCGGAGGAGTCTGGTTCCGCAGCTCTGACGCAGCTGGAGAAAGCGGTCCGTGCGGTGCCCGGCCTGGGCGATGCGCTGGATGCGGCTCGTGCGGGAGAGGAGTCCGACAAGATCCACCTCGCGGAGGAACTGGCGAACGGCCTCAAGGCCGCCTACGACGGTGGTGGCGCTTTCTCCGTCCTGCTCGACGCTCTCCGGCCCGAGGTGCTGTCGGGCCCTCAGCCCAAGTGGGTGCGCAACGTCAACACCGGCTCCGTCCACGGCAGCCTGATCCAACTGGGTGTCGTCGGCTCGATCGACCTCGCCGGTCCATCGAGCCCGGCCCGGTCACGATTCTCGTTCTTCGGCTCTGGGCGACGCGCCAAGAAGCACCGTCCGTGACCTGCCGATCAATCCCAGGTATCTGAGTTCGTCCTGGTCCTCGAAGATCAGCCGAGACCGGAGGCTGACTTGGCCGGTTCCGCAACCGACAGTTCGTGCTTCGACATCCTCGATTCGGCATGGTCGGACGTTCGTCTGGCGCGTGCCCATCTTGCTTGGGTGAGCCGGAACCGGGCGTCGCCGAGGTGCTCGAGGTCGAGAGTGCGGGTGATTCGGTGGGGACTCGTGGCCGGCGGCCGGCGAAGCCTCATGTGTCAGCTACTCGATCACACCCGCTGCGGCATGAGCGGACGGCTTGCCCCTGCGAAAACCATTGGTGAACCGACTTGCTCCGCTGATGTACTGATGTGCCACCGTGAGTGGGCCACATGACGGAGGCAGTAGTTGACGGGTTATGACGCGCTTGCCGAGGTGTACGAGTGGCTCATCTCCGATGCGAAGCTGGCTCCGGCCGAGTTCGCCGCGTCGTTCGACGACGTTTTCGGTCTCCTGCCGTCGAACGCCCACGTCCTCGATTGCTCGTGCGGAACCGGACAGTTGGCGGTCGGCCTCGCCGGTCTCGGCATCCAGGTCGTCGCAACTGACGCCAGCGAAACGATGGTTCGTCGGACCGCTGAGTTGGCTGAGGAGTTCGGTGCATCTGTCCGGACAGTGCGGGCGGACTGGGAAGAGTTGCCCGACCATTTTGATGACGCCACCTTCGACATGGTGTTCTGCGTCGGCAACTCGCTGCACCATGCCGTGGGCGCGAGAGGCAGGGTTGCTGCTCTGGAGTCGATGTCACGGCTCCTGCGCCGTGGCGGGCGCTTGGTGCTCACCTCCCGCACGTGGGAGCTCGTGAGGGCCAGAGGTTCCCGGCTGGACATCGGTGACCGGCTCGTCCGCCGGAACGGTCGCGATGCCGTCGTGGTCTACCGCTGGGAGATCGCACCGCGGTGGGAGGAGGAGCACCACATCGAGATCGCGGTCGCGCAGGTTGATGCGGCTGGGCCGGTTCTCGTCCGCTCGGAGCTGCTGTCGTGCTGGCCCTACCGACACGACGAACTCGAAGTCGAGTTGCACCGGGTCGGACTTCGGATGGAAATGAGCACGTTCAACCCTGAAGCCGAGAACTACATGGTGGTGGCGAGCAAGGTATAGACAACGTGCTCACAGTCCCTGGCCGGACCGCGTGGTGGCTCGCAGGAGGCTTGCGCTTCCTCATCAGTAGGAGGATGTCGGCATGGAATCTGCGAGCGGGGCTGGTGATCCGCGGCCACGGTTCGAAGCGAAGCTGCAAGGGCTCCAGGGCCGGCGGCTCGTGGCGGTGGACTACTGGGACATCCACAACTTCTCCCCGGAGCCGGCGAGATGGGACTACGGCGACTGGCATCACGCGGTCATGGGCGTCGGGCTCCTCACCGACTCAGGGCCTGTGACGGTGACGTGGACCAGTACTTTTCACCCGTACGGCGTCGAAGTCTTCCACGACAGGATCGAGGACCATCTCGTCCTGGGTGAAGACGGCCCGGAGCGGGTCGGACCGCGCATCGAGTCCGGGAGTCCGTGGGACCGATACCTGGGGACACCGATTCGTCGGACCGCCTCCCATTGGGAGCGTCTGGAACTGGGGCCCAGTCGGCGAACAGATGGCAGCGTCGTCGCATCTGCACGCGTGGTGGACGTGCCGACGGCACTTCGCATCGACTTCCCAGCGGGATCAGTGTGGTTTGTCGCTGCCATTCCCCAGGCGCCGGAAATGCAACGCGTGTTCCTTCCAGGCGACGAGATCATGGTTGTCTTCTCCCGGGAGAAGATGCGTGACATGGGCTTTGAGGACGCGGCGTTCCTCCGGTGACTCAAGGGCACGCTCATCGGCACAAGCGCGTTTCTGTTCGGATCACTCCCGCTCACGGCATGGGGGTGCGTCCACGCTGGTCGCGGAACGTCGTTGCAGATGTCGGCCAGCTCGAACATGATCGCGTCGTGGAACTCGACTGGGGCTACTTCCGTCAGCTGTACGAGGGGTTGCTCGATCACGATGACGGCGCCGCCGGTCGCCGGGCATTCCTGAGCAGTCAGAGTCCGACCGCAGCCGCACATCTGGCCGATTTGGAGCCACTGCGGAAACGGGAGCGGATACCCGTCGGCGGTTACTCCGGAGACGACGAGCAGCTGTGGCGGATCATGAAGCTGTACGGGCTCAGCCGCGTCAGCGACTACCTGATCGAACGGTTCTGCACTCAGGAAGAACCGCTCACCGAGTACGGCGACACCGGAGAACCTGCCACCGCCAGTGGGCTGGCGCCCGACGGGCTCGCCGTGCACACGGAGTTCTTCTCGGGCATCGGGCTGACCCCGTTCGGCCACGCCGAGGCGTTCTCCCCGTTCCACCACGAGATCTTCGCCGTGGTGCAGGATCCCGCGGCGACGAGCGTGACCGTGGAGGAGGTGTTGTGGCCAGGCCTGTGGTTCGGTGACCTGCTGTTCAGCCGCGCGGGTGTGCGGGTGCGGGCGCCGCGGCACCTCGTCGACGCCGCGGCGGCCACGACCTCGACGCTGTACTTCACCTTCCGTCGCCGGTCGCGTCCGACCGATGACTTGTCGCACGGCTGGGGTTCGAACTCGCAGTGGCGGACGTGCTTCAGCCGGTTCTACTCGGACGAGGACGGGCTGCACCTCAACTGGGACGGCGAGGTGGACGTCGCCGCCGATCCTCCAGCACCCCGAGCGGGGTGGTCCGAGCACGAGACGGAACCGCTGGACCAGCGCCGAGAACTGTTGCTGCATCGGTGTCTCGTTCGCGATCCGCTACCGGCTGACGAGAACGACCGGCATCCCTATGGCGATCGGCTCAGCCTTACCTCCGCGGAGTGGCCGTTGCGTCCGGAGTCGCTCCTGCGTGTGTCGACTGCCGAGTAAGGCGGCCGCACCCGGCAGGGCGCACTGAGCCGGTCCTCTGCAAGATGCGCCCAGAGGACCTCGAACGAGTCCTCGCCTGGGCTTCCTCCGTGCGCACCGCGGTTCCCGAGATGAGCTGACGCAGTGCGTCCGCGTGCCGGCGGAGCACGGCACCGGAGTCGCCAGCAGGGCCTTTCGATACACTGGTGTATCCGATACATTCTTGTATCCGCGATCAGGAGACGAGAATGACCAGCACGGACCCGGAGCCCAAGCGGCTGACCAAGCGCAGGGTGGAGACCCGGCGGCGCCTGCACCAGGCGGCGCTGGAGGAGTTCGCCGAACGCGGGTTCGGCGTCGTGACGGTGGAGCAGGTGTGCGCGGCCGCCGGGTTCACCAGGGGCGCGTTCTACTCCAACTTCGACTCTCTCGACGAGCTGTTCCTGTCCATGTGGGAGGACCGCTCCAAGACCCTCCTGCGAGATCTGCACGAGGTCCTCGCCGCCGTCGACCTCGGTGAGGTGCGCTCGGTGCGGCAGGTGGTCGAGCTCATGGACCGGGCCGTCGGCCTGGACGACGCCTGGTACCGGGTGACCGCCGAGTTCTCCGCGCACGCGTTGCGCGATCCCTTGCTGCGGCAGGTGATGGCGGCACGCGAGGAAGCCATCGTCGCCACGCTCGCCTCCGTCCTCGTGTCGTTCCTGCGCGGTGCGGGCAGGGTGGCCGACGACCCGGAGGCCCTCGCGCTGGCCCTGGTCGCGGTGCACGACGGGACCTCCCTGCAGTGCCTGACCGAACCCGACGACCCACGGCCGCGGCTTCGGCGGCTCGACCTGTTCGAACGGGTCGTGCTCGCCTACACCGTCGAATCGACAGGAGAATCCGAATGAGCGCGCAGCACGACGTGATCGTGGTCGGCGCCGGCCTTGCCGGGTTGGTCGCGACCTACGAGCTGACGAAGGCGGGCAAACGGGTCCTCGTCCTCGACCAGGAGAACCGGAACAACCTCGGCGGGCAGGCCTTCTGGTCGCTCGGCGGGCTCTTCTTCGTCGACTCGCCGGAACAGCGCCGGATGGGCATCAAGGACAGCCGTGAGCTCGCGCTGCAGGACTGGCTGGGCAGCGCCGCCTTCGACCGCGAGCGCGAGGACCACTGGCCGCGGCAGTGGGCCAGGGCGTACGTCGAGTTCGCCGCCACGACGAAACGGCAGTACCTGCACGATCTCGGGTTGCGCGTCGTGCCGATCGTCGGGTGGGCCGAACGCGGTGACGGCAGCGCCGACGGGCACGGCAACTCCGTGCCGCGCTTCCACCTCACCTGGGGAACGGGGCCCGAGGTGGTGCGCGTGTTCGCCGAGCCCGTGCTGGCCGCCGAACGCGCCGGACTCGTGACGTTCGCCTTCCGGCACAGGGTGGACGAGCTGCTGGTCGAGGACGGCGCGGTCGTCGGCGTTCGGGGAACGGAGCTCGAACCGTCCGATGTGGAGCGAGGAAAGGCCTCTTCTCGCACGGAGGCGGGGGAGTTCGAGCTCCGGGCGAAGGCGGTCGTCGTCACGACCGGCGGCATCGGGCACAACCACGAGCTGGTCCGCAGGAACTGGCCGGTCGACCGCTTCGGCCCGTGCCCGGAGACGCTGATCGCGGGCGTGCCCGCGCACGTGGACGGACGCATGCTGGAGATCAGCGAGAAGGCGGGCGCGAGCCTGGTCAACAGCGACCGCATGTGGCACTACACCGAGGGTGTGCACAACTGGGACCCGATCTGGCCGAACCACGCGATCCGCATCATCCCGGGGCCGTCGTCGATGTGGTTCGACGCGACCGGCGAACGGCTGCCCGCGCCGAACTTCCCGGGCTTCGACACCAACGGAGCGATGAAGGCGTTGCTCGCCAGCGGGTACGACTACTCGTGGCTGGTGCTGACCCAGACGATCATCGAGAAGGAGTTCGCGCTCTCCGGCTCCGAGCAGAACCCGGACATCACCGGCAAGAGCCTCGGCGACGCCCTCAAGTCCAGGCTCACCAAGGGCGCGCCGGGACCGGTCGAGGCGTTCAAGCAGCACGGTGCCGACTTCGTCGTCGCGAACACGCTGCGCGAGCTCGTGGACGGGATGAACAAGATCGCCCGGGGCCCGCAGCTCGACCAGGCCGGCCTCGAACGGCAGATCCGCGCCCGTGACCTCGGCGTCGCCTCCGGGCACGGCAAGGACCTGCAGGTCATGGCGATCGAACACGCCCGCAGGTACCGGGCCGACCGGCTCTCCCGCGTGGCCAAGCCGCACCGCATCCTCGACCCGGCCCACGGCCCGTTGATCGCGGTCCGTCTCAACATCCTGACCCGCAAGACCCTCGGAGGTCTGGAGACGAACCTCGACTCCCAGGTCATGCGCCCGGACGGCACGGTGCTGCCCGGCCTCTACGCGGCGGGCGAGGTCGCCGGTTTCGGTGGCGGCGGAGTGCACGGCTACAACGCGCTGGAAGGAACGTTCCTCGGCGGGTGCATCTTCTCCGGACGCGCCGCGGGGCTCGCCCTCGCCAGGGAACTCGCCTGAGGCGCCGCCTCGGCGACCGAGGCCGGTTCGGCCGTCATGCGGGCCGGGCACCGCTCCGCCACGATGGAGGTGAGCGGAAGGGACCTCGGTGCTGTCGACTGCTGAACGAACCTCGGTGACCTGGCGGGTGGTTCTCGTCCTGCTCGCGGTGGGGCAGGTCGTGAGCCCCTTCGTCATCACCGCGCTCGGTGGAGGTCAGTTCCGGACCTCGGACCGCGTCGGCGAACCGCCGATCGTGCCGGCGGGGTACGCCTTCTCGATCTGGGGACTCGTCGAGGCCCTGTGCCTGGCCTACGCGGTCTGGGCGCTGGTCACGCGGACGCCGGGTCAGGAGGTGCGCGATCGGCTGGCACGGCCGTTGTCCGTGGTGTTCGCCGGGTTCACGGTGTGGCTCGTCGCCGCCGAGGTGGAACCGGTCTGGTCGACCGTGGTCGTGTTCGTGGTGATGGTCGTCGCGCTGCTCAAGGCGTTGTCGATCGCGCTGGGCCACGCCGCCGGCATCGCGCGCTGGCACCGGGCGCCCCGCGTGCTGCTGTGGTCGATGCTGGGCGTCTACACGGGCTGGAGCAGTGTGGCGATCTGGGTCAACGTCACCACCGCCTTCACCGAGAGCGGCGCGCCGATCGACGGCGCGGCCGGAGTGGCCGGGCAGATCGCGATCCTGGCGGGTGCGACGGCGACCGCGGTGGCGTTGCTGTGGCGCACTTCCGGTCTGCTGTCGTACGGGCTGGCGGTGGCGTGGGCACTCGTCGCCGTGGTGATCGCCGCGGCTCAGGCCGGCCAGCCCGCACTGGCCGTCGTCGCGGCCGTGGCGCTGCTGCTGGTCGGGGCGGCGACCGCGTTCTTCCGCCTGCGCCGCCCCGAGGTCAGCTGAGAGTGCCCTGCAGCATGCTGGTTCCGTGCTCCTGCTGCCCCAGCCGTTGGGCGGAGACGTCCACCACCCGGTAGGTCCGCAGGTCGACGCCGTCCGGCAACGGCATGTCGGCCTGGCCGCCGGTGAGCACGCCCAACGGGATCATCGTGGCCACGCCGTCGTAGAGCCACACCTGGTACAGCCCCGCCGGTGCCGGCATCCCGTCCACGGACACCCGCAGCACCTTCCGGTCGGCGACGCGCACGACCCGCGCACTGCCCCGCGCGGTGCCGGGAGCACTGGTGAGCCTCGCCAGATCCGCTTGGGCCACAACCTGTTCGACAGCCGTGGGAGTCGAGAGCCGATCCACCACGACGGCACCGGAAGCGCCGGCGATCGCGGCGACCGCGGCGACGGCGAGCAACGCACGCCATCGGCGGGGCCGTGCGTGGGCCGTCCCCGTTTCGGCGGCGATGCGGTCCCAGACGGCTTCCGGCGGAGGCGGTAAGTCGCGCTCTCTACGGGTTTCGCGGCCGAGGGTGACGATCTCGCGCAACGTGTCCAGCTCGGCGCGGCACGGGGAACAGGACCGCACGTGGTCCTCAGTGGACTGGTCGGGCGCGGGTTCGCCCAGCGCCAGCAGGGTGAGGGTCTCGGGGTCAGCGTGTGCCACCGTCCACCTCCCAACGCCGTCTGAGCCCGGCCATCCCGCGGCGCAGGTGGCTCTTGACCGTGCCGAGCGGCATCCCGGTCGTCACAGCGATCTGTTCGTGCGTGAGGTCATCGTAGAAGGCGAGCAGCAGCACGCGTTGTTGCTGGGGCGGCAGCTCACCTATCGCCTCCAGCACCACCATCCTGTCTATCACGCGCTCCGGTCTCACGGGCTCGTCGGACTCCGTGCCGCCGACGGTGTGCAGCACCTGGACGACGCGTTCGTCACGCCCGCGCGACCGCAGCACGTCGATCGCCCTGCGGCGAGCGATGGTGAGCAGCCAGACGAGCAGGCTCCCCTTGGCGGGGTCGAAGCTCTCCCGGCTGCGCCACGCCGTGACGAATGTCGTCTGCGTGACGTCCTCGGCGTCCGAGCGCGACGCCAGGCTCGCCGCCGCCACGCGCAGCACCGCCGGCGAATAGCGCTCGTAGACCGCGCGCAGCGCACCGTCCTCCCCGGCCACGAACGACTTCGTCGTCTCGTCGACCGAGTCGCCGGCCATCACGGCGACCACCGCGAACGCGCCGAGGCAGGCCCGCCCACAACGCCGTGGGCGGGCCCGGACAGGGGAGACCTCAGCGCAGGACGGGGTTGCCGTAGCCGAGGACGAGGCCCGGCGTGAACGCGGTGACGCCGAACGTGCTGTTGAGCACCGACGCGGCACCGGGGGTCAGGGCGAGCGTGACGCCCTGAGGCGTGGTCGCACCGAGGGTGAACAGGTCGGCGCGCTGCCGGAAGTTCACCAGGCCGGACAGCACCCCGCGGTTCAGGTCGATCGTGTAGTTGGTCAGGTAGAGGCGCGTGTGACCGGCCTGCAGCACGAGTCCGCCGACGTGCTCGATCGTGCCGTCGGCAGGGTTGCCGACGATGCCGAAGCTGATCGCCGATCCGGTCTTGCCCGCGAGGAAGGGCTTGACCTTCACGCCCAGCGACGTCAGCGCCGCCGCGGCCGCGGGATCGAGCGTCAGATCGGTGCGCCCCTTGAAGAAGTTCCCCCACGCCTTGCTCGAGGCCGACGCGGACACGGGGGAGGCCGTGGCGGGTGTGGCCACGGCCACACCCCCGGCGACGGCCATGCCGAAGGCCAGGGCGGCGGCGATCATGCGGTTGCGCATCGAAAGCACTCCTCATCCGTCGAGCGGGACTGGTCATGGGGGATACGACCGCCACCGCCTCCGCGGATGCACTTCCGCGAATGAGATCGGTGTGACGAGGGAAACCCGAACCCGAACGGTGTCCGCTGCGAACCTCAAAAGGAAACGGAGGTCTGCTTGTGAACACCCCTCGCCACGACGGACCCGTGCTGATCACCTCTGCCGCACCGTCGTACCAGGACCAGCTCGCCGCACGCCGCCGCAGGTACGCCGTGATGATGAGCCTGCGCATCCCGTGCATCGTGCTGGCCTTGCTGTTCGCCAAGATCTGGTGGCTCGCCCTCCTGTTCATCCTGCTGTCCGTCCCGCTGCCGTGGATGGCCGTGCTCATCGCCAACGACCGCCCACCGCGCAAGGCGGAGGACGTGCAGCGGCTGCCGCGGTCGCGCAGGGCGATCCTGCCGAAGGACCCGTCGTGAACGGCCGCACCGTCGTCGTGGGCTACGGGGACGCTGCCCTGGACGTGCTGCGGCACCTCCCGCTGAACTCGCGGCCGTCCGCTGTCGTGGTGCTCGACGTGGACGAGGTCGCGCTGACCGGTGCGCTGGCCAACGGAGCCGAGGTCGTCCGCGGTGACGGGCGGGACCTCTGCGCGCTCCAGCGGGCGGGCGCGCAGTTCGCCGCACGCGTGGTCGTCGCCGTCAGCGACGACCGGGACGGTCTGGCCGTCACGGCGTCCGCGCGCAGCCTGAACCGCACCGCGATCATCACTGTCGCGGTGCGCGAGCCGGCCAACCAGGAGCTGTTCGCCAGGCTGGGCGCGGACGACGTGTTCGTGCATGCCCGGTCAGCCTGAGATTCGGCCGTAGAGCGCCGCGAACGGCCCCGCCACGGTGTCGATGTCGAACCTTTCGCGGACCGTCCGCTGTCCGGCCGCCGCGACCGAAGCGGTGGCCGGGCCCAGCCCGACGACGTGCGCGAGCCCTTCGCCCAGAGACCGGGCGGTGGACGTGTCGACGAGGAACCCGTTGCGACCGTCGTCCACGTAGGACGACAGACCTCCGCGCGTCGGGCCCACCGCGAGCAGGCCCGCCTCCATCGCCTCGAGCACCGCGATGCCGAACTCCTCCTTCACGCTGGAGCAGGCGTACAGGTGCGGCGCGCCGGAAGGCGGTGGTGCGGCCGCCAGCTCGTGCTGCAGTGCTCTGACGTCGTCGTTGGACCAGGCGGCCAGAACGGCGAGCCGTCCGCGTGCCGAGGGCGTGGACCGGGCCAGCGCGAGGACCTCGTCGAGGACCGCCTGCTCGTCCGGCGTCCTGTCGGTGGACGAGCCGCCGATGATCACCAACGCCGTCTCGTGCTGCAGCCCCGCTTCCAGCCACGCCCTCACCAGCAGCGGTTGCTGTTTCACGGGATGCAGCCGTCCCACGTTCAGCAGCACGCGCAGGCCGCGGGCCCCTTCGTCGAGACGGGGCAGCGCCGACGGGACGAACAACTCCTCCAGGAGCGATCGCTTCGCGTGTGCGGGCCCAGGCGTGATGCCTTCCTCGAGGGCGATCAGGGTGCCGGGGTCGAGCCGGGGGAAGTGGGCCAGCACCTCGTCCTGCTTGCCGCCGATGGTGATCACCTGGTGCGCCCGCCGGACGAGGTGGTCCGCCACGCGGACCCGGTGCAGGTCGAACCGCATCGCCGTCAGGTCCCCGGTGTCCTCGGGGTGACGCTCGGCGAGGTGGCGGTGCGGGTCGGGAGTGACGGTGAACACGAGCTTCGAGCCGAGCAGGCGTGCGGCGTCGGCCACGGCGAGCGAGGCGTCGTCGGAGTAGCGGACGTGTACGACGTCGGGTGTCAGGCCGCACCGCGGCAGGAGCTTCGTGAGCCACCAGGTGATGCCGGCCCGATGCCGCGCCATCTCGGGCTGGGCGAGCTCCACCGGTGAGTCGACCGGCACGTGCACGGTCCAGTGGTCGAGCCCCGGAGCCTTGCGCACGGTCACGGTGGTCGGCTCGGGCGCGAGGACCACGGTGACGACACGACCGATGTCCTGCCGCTTCACCAACGCGCCCGCCAACGAGGACAGGAACACGGTGAGACCGCCGCTCGCCCCCTCACCCGGCCGCGCGATCCCTCCGATGAGCATCGACTGCGCGATCGTCGGCCCCGCCGCGGGCGGGGCCAGGGGCAGCGCGACGTCGCCGTGCAGGAGGTCGAGCATCAGCTTCTCGTAGGGAGAGCCGGGAGGGTCGTCGACGGTCTCGCCGAGCGAGTCCAGGTAGCGCCACAACGGCGGACCGCCTGCTCGGGCGCGCGCCTCGTCCGGGCTCAGGGGTTCGAGACGGTTCGACGTCGCGAGGTCGAGCAGGCCCGCGACGACCTCCCGGTCCTGTGTGGACGAGAGCGCCCAGCGCAGCTCGCCGGTCATCGCCTCGGTGCCGTGCTCCTCGATCACCGCCCCGACCTGCTCGCACGTGAGGGAGAAGGTGGTGGGTCGCGGGTCTCGCAGGATCGCGCCGACCAGGGTCTGGGGAGTGGGCGGCGGCAGGGTGTTCTCGACGCTTCGGGCTCGCAGCTCGCGCTGTACTTCCGGATGTGTCCGCACATCCTTGTGTTCGAACCAAAAGGGCGTTCGGATCGAACTATTTTCCAGTAGTGCCAACGAGGAGGAGACCAGTGTCACGGTTTGTGGTTGTCAGTCCGCCGTTCCGCTCGCATGCGCAGCCGATGTCCGTGTTCGCCGCAGCCTTGAGCGCCGCGAGTGCGCGGGTGACGTTCGCCTGCGGCGCCGAGTTCGCCGACCTCGCGGGAGAACTTCCTTTTGCCGCAATGAAGACCACGCGCGACTCGAACAGCGGCATCGCCGAGCGGACCGAACAGGACGAACGCTCCGCGCGCCAGCTCACGGACTTCCTCCGGGCCACCGAAGGAGGTGCGGCCGCGGCGTTGCTCGCGCAGACGCGCCGGCGCAGGGCGGAACCGCTCGCCGCGCCGGACCTGGTGCTGCGCGATCTCGCCGCGCTGCACGACGAGCTCCGTCCCGACTGGTACGTGGTCGACCAGATCGATTACGCCACAACACTTGCGCTGCACGCGCTCGACCTGCCGTTCGTGTCCTTCGTCACCGGCCACCCGACCTACCTGGTCTCGCAGGACGACCAGTTCTTCGGACTGCCTCAGGCGTGGCCGTCCGCGGTGCGCCCGTCACCCGCCGAACTCGCGTTGCTGTCCACCGAGGTGCGCCTCACCGATCTCGCGTACACCGCGGCGTTCCTGCGTTTCCTGCGTGACTTCGCGCCCTCGCGTCCGTTGCCGCGCCGGGCTTTCGGCCTGACCTCCTCCCGCGCCGCAGTCGTGAACTACCCGGAACTTCCCTGGCTGCCACCGTTGCCGGAACACCAGCGGCAGATCTTCCTCGGCCACTGCGCCACCGCCGACGCACTCGACGACGTGTGGCTCGATCGCGTACGCGACCGACGGGTTCTCCTGGTGGCGCTGGGAACCTTCCTGTCCGCGCGGCACGACGTGCTGCGCAGGGTCGTCGAAGGCGCCCTGCGGATCCCGGACCTGACGGTGGTGGTCGCCGCGGGCGGCCGTGTCGCCGAACTGGCCGACCTGGCCGAGGATCCGCGGGTGGTCGTGGAGTCCGTCGTTCCGCAACGCGCCCTGCTGCCGCACGTGACCGCGATGGTGCACCACGGCGGCAACAACTCGTTCACGGAATGCCTGGCGGCGGGGGTGCCCGCCGTGGTTCTCCCGTTCTCGAGCGACCAGTTCTGCATCGCGCACGACGCCGAGCGGTCGGGTGCGGGTGTGTGCCTCGACCCCAACGCCGCTACCCCCGAGGACGTGGCGAACGCGCTGAGCCTGCTCCTGCGGGACCCGAACCCGTTCACGGAACTGCGGGACGCGGTGAGGGCCGCGGGACCCGACCGGGGTGCCGCGCGGTTGCTGGAGGTGCTCGGCACGGCTCGCGAGGCTTGAGGGACACCATGAATCCATGGTTGCCCGGCGCCACCGCGCCTGCATGATGAGTGGGGCGGTCACGCCGAACCAGTTCCGCGAGCCGGTTCGGCGGACGCCTCCCCGACGCTGGACCTGATGGTCGCAGCCCTCCCCGCACGGTCAGCCCGCACGGCCTAGCCCGAACGTCCGCAGCGCGGCGGCAGAGCTTGAGCGTGCTGGTCAGACCCGGTAAGCATGCTGCCGGGGCGTGGGGGAGGAAGCCAGATGACGGTGCGGTTCCGGCTGCTCGGGGACGTCGGGGCACAGGTCCGCGGTGAGCCGATCGCGATCGGCTACGGGCAGCTGCGGTCGATGCTGGCGATGCTGCTGGTCGAGGCGAACCAGGTGGTGTCCGTCGACCAGCTGGTGGACCGGATCTGGAGCGAGCGCCGTCTCCCGCGCAAGCCGCGTGCCGCCGTCCAGCACAGCATGACCATGCTCCGCACCGCCCTGGCGCCCGCGGAGGGCGTCACGATCGCGCGCAGGTCGACCGGCTACCAGCTCACCGTCGAACCGGAAACCGTGGACCTGCACCGGTTCCGGCGGCTCGTCGACGACGGTCGCGCCGCCGCGGACGACAGCCGGGCCGCGACCCTGCTCGAGGAGGCGCTGAGGCTGTGGGTGGGAGAACCGTTCGCCGGACTGTCCACGGCGTGGCTGGGCTCCCTGCGCACCACGCTGATCCAGCTGCGCCACGCGGTCCGGCTCGAGCTCGTCGACGTCCGGCTCCGCTGCCTGCCACGGCCCGAGCACACCGCTCTGCTGCTGCCCGACCTGGCGGAGTGGGCGGAGCACCACCCGCTGGACGAACGCCTGGCGGGCCAGCTGATGCTCGCCCTGTACCGCAGCGGCCGCCCCGCCGACGCCCTGGACCACTACCAGCGGATGCGCAGGCGGCTGGCCGAGGACCTCGGCACCGATCCCGGTCCGGCCCTGCGACGCCTGCACGAGCAGATCCTGGTGGCCGATCCGAAACTGACTGATCCGGCGCTCGCCGATCCGGCGCTGACCGTGCCGGGCAGGCCGCCGATCGCGGTACCGCGGCAGCTTCCGGCCCGGCCGAGGCTGTTCTCCGGCAGGGCCCGCGAACTGGCGGAGCTCGACGCCGCACTGGGGCAGGACACCGTGGTGATCACGGCGGTCGGCGGCCTCGGCGGGATGGGCAAGACCTGGCTCGCGTCGCAGTGGGCGCACCGCAACCTCGACCGGTTCCCCGACGGCCAGCTGTACGTCGACCTGCGCGGGTTCGACCCCACCGGTCTGCCGACACCCGCCACGACGGCGTTGCGCGGCTTCCTCGACGCGCTCGGCGTCGCGTCCTCCGCCGTCCCCACCGAGGTGGACGCCCAGGCCGGGCTGTTCCGGAGCCTCGTCGCCGGCAGGAGGATGCTGATCTTCCTCGACAACGCGGCCGACAGCGCCCAGGTGGCCCCGCTGGTGCCGGGGAGCCCGACCTGCGTCGTCCTGGTCACCAGCCGACGCCACCTCGGCGGGCTGGTCGCCGCGCACGGCGCGCGGGTGCTGAGCCTGGACCGGTTGACCGACGAGGAGGCACGACGGCTGCTGGCCACGCACCTCGGTGAGGCCCGGCCGGCGGCCGAACCCGGTGTGACGGACGAACTGCTGACCCGCTGTGCGGGACTGCCGCTGGCGATCGGCATCGTGGCCGCCCGCGCCTCCGCGCACCCGGACTTCCCGTTGTCAGCACTGGCCGGTGAACTGCGCGAGCAGGGCGAGCTGCTCGACGCCCTGGACGCAGGCGAGGACCTGGTGAGCCTCCGTGCCGTGTTCTCCTGGTCCTACAACGCCTTGTCCGCGGAGGCGGCCGCCGTGTTCGGTGCCGTGGGGATCGCTCCCGGAGCGGACGTCGGTGTGCCCGCCGTCGCGAGCCTCACCGCACTGCCCCTCGCCCGCGCCCGCGCCTGCCTGCGTGAACTGGAGCAGGCGCACCTGGTCGGTCAGCACGTTCCCGGGCGCTACCGGATGCACGACCTCGTCCGGCTGTACGCGGCAGAACGCGCGCATCGTGACCCCGCGGCGTTCGAGCGGGTGATCGACTTCTACGCGCACACCGCGTACGCCGCCGACCGGACGCTCGCCCCGCAGCGTCACCCGATGGCGATCGGAGAACCCGCCGAGGGCGCGGTCCCGCTGGGGTTCGAGGCCGACACGGCGGCGGCGCAGTGGCTGACCACCGAGCTCCCGAACCTCCTCGCGGCGCAGGAGCTGGCCGTGGAGCAGGGTCTGCACGCCCAGGTCTGGTACGTGGCCTGGTCGTTGGGCACGTTCTTCCGCAGGCGGGGTGCCTATCACGACGCCCTGACGACGTGGCGGGCGGCGGTGGCCGCGGCGGACCGCACGACCGACCGGGTCGCGCAGGCCATGACCCGGAGGAATCTCGGCAACAAGTGCGGTGCCCTGGGGCTTCACGCCGAAGGACTGCCCCTGCTCCACAGCGCGCTCGCCATCAGCGAGGAGACGGGCGACCTCCACGGCCAGGCGCACGTCCACCACATGCTCGCCAGTCTGTGGCAGGCCCGCGGGGACTACGGGCGGGCGTTGCGGCACTCCGTCCCCTCCCTCCGCCTGTACCAGGACGTCGGCCTGCGGGGCCCGGAGGCGTGGGCACACGCGCAGGTGGGCTGGGACCACGCCCAGCTCGGGTCCTACGAGCAGGCACGCGCCCACTGCGAGTCCGCGCTGACGCTGGCTCGGCGCCTTCCCGACCGCGAAGTGGAGGCGGACGCCCTCGACACCCTCGGCTACGTCGCCCACCACACCGGCGACCTGACCCAGGCCCTCGGCCACTACCGGCACGCACTCGTCCTGTTCCGCGGGATCGGGCACGACTACCTCGAGGCGAACGTCCTGGAACGCCTCGGCCACACCCACCGCGCCCTCGGACACCACGATCGGGCACGCACGGCCTGGCTGAGGGCCGTCGAGCTGTACCGGACCCAGCGCCGTGCCGAGGACGCGGCGAACCTCCGGCGGCTGGTGGACGAGGTCTCCCTTGGCGGGGTCACCGCACACACGCCGAGGCGCGCCCGGCAGCAGCCGGACGCGCCTTCGGTGACTCGCGTCAGATGATGATGTTGAACAGCAACGCGATGACGTCGGCCCAGCACGTCGGCGACCGGCCTGGCAGCGGACGGTGCCGGCGAAACTCGCGCCTGCGGTTCTCCCAGGACTGCATCGCCGACGCCCGCCGGCTCTTCAGCGAGGCGCTGGGCCGGTACCGCGACCTGCACGACGTGCGCGGCCAGGCCGCCTCGCTGACCGGGATGGGCCCGGCATGCCGCGAACCCGGACACCTGACCGAGGTCGGCATCGGCCACGTGCCGCGGATCAGGGGTTCGGTCCACCTGGAACTGGGCGAGTACGACGAAGCGCGTGCGGACCTGGAGCAGTCGCTGGCGGCGTACCAACGGGCCGGCGGCAGGCGAGGGACCGCACTGTCGTTGCGCAGCACGGGTCTTACCACTCATGCACTCCTACGCTGTACGAGCGCACGCCAAGGCGCAGATGCGGTCCCGCCGCTGCACCGGAGCCGGGGTGACGCGGAGGCGGCGGACGCGGCGTTCACACACGCCCGGTCGGTGTTCCGCGCGCGAGGAGCACGGGAGTACACGGAGTACGGCGAGCTACCGGTGTAGCCGTCGGCGTTCTGCGAGGTACGGCTATATATGGTTCGGGTGTGAGCCACCCGATTCCATTCGTCGATGCCAACTTCAAGCTCGCCGTCGTGCAGGAGCTGATGTACAACCAGGGCCTCCTGCCGAGGTTCGACCTGCGCGAGTACGCCGCCGCGCAGGGTTTCACCTATGACGACGGGAGCTTCGAGGCGGTACCCGAGGCGCTCGCGTACTTCGCGGCGCTCGAGGTCCCGGCCGAGCTCGCGGAGAAGATCACCGAGATCTACATGGACGGCGGCAACGAGATCTACCTCGAGATCGCGCCGAACTGGGACGGCGAGGACGGGCTGTTCGACGTCGACGAGTTCGCCGACGTGCAGCACTTTCCCAATCTGAAGTCGATGACGCTGCTCTACACGGGCAACCAGGAGGCGCTGGAGGCGCTGCGCGCCCGCGGGATCGAGGCGGACTGGCTCTGACCGGCCGCGGCCTCGTTGCCCGAGTTCGCGCGTTCGGCAACCTTCGCCGTGCAAGACCTGCCAGGCTCGTGGTGCAGTCGTCAACGGCGATCCGTGGTCGAGGAGAGTTATGAGCGAGTTCCGGTCCGAATCCGTCCGTGAGACCGTCGACTCGGTCGTCGGCGCCGTCCAGGGACTGGTCAGCGAAGGCCTCGACAACCACCTGGTCGTGCGCAACCGCGACGAGGAGGTCGTGGTGGAGGTGCCGGTCGCGGTCGGGCTGTTGGCGGCGTTCGCCGCTCCGATGGCCGCGACGATCGCCGCCGGCGTCGCGCTGCTCGGCAACTGTGAGATCAAGGTCGAGAGCCGCAAGTCGCCCGCGACGGCGGAGGAACCGGACGAGGCGTAGTCCGCGGCGCCGGCGAGTCCCATGTTGTTGCCGTTGCGGCCCGGAGCCATCCCGAGTCCGAAGTGGACAGACGACGGGACCGTCGCGGCTGCTGAACCGGATCAGGTCGGGTCCAGGCGACTGATTCGTGAGTTGAGGTAGCGCTGCTCGGGCAGGCTCGTCGTGAGCTGGGCCGCCTGACGGTAGCTGTCGGCCGCGCCGGTGAGGTCGCCGGTCATCTCCAGCAGGTGGGCCCGCACGGCGTGGGTGCGGTGGTGCCGGCGCATCGCGGGGTCGTCCAGCAACGGCCGGACCAGCGCCAGGCCGTCCTCGGGGCCGAACGCCATGCCGGCCGCGACCGCCTGGTTGAGCGTCACGACCGGGCCGGGCGCGACCCGCGCGAGCATGGCGTAGAGCAGGCAGATCTGCCGCCAGTCGGTCTCCTCCCAGGTGGTCGCTTCGGCGTGCACGGCGGCGACCGCCGCCTGGAGCTGGAACCTGCCGACGTGGCCGCGGGGCAGCACCCGTTCCAGGATTCGCACCCCTTCCGCGATCTGCTCGTGGTCCCAGCGTGAGCGGTCCTGTTCGGCGAGCGGCACCAGGTGTCCGCCGTCGGTTCGAGCGGGGGTGCGGGCGTGGGTGAGCAGCATCAGTGCCAGGGCGCCCGCGATCTCGTCGTGGTCGGGGATCACCGCGTGCAGCCGGCGGGTGAGGCGGATGGCTTCGTCGGCGAGGCTCGAGTCCACGAGCGCGTCACCGGTGGAGAGCGTGTGTCCTTCGGTGAACAGGAGGTGGCAGACGTCCAGCACCGCCGCGATGCGTGCCGGCAGCTCCGGTTCGGTGGGGAGCCCGAACACCGCGCCTGCCGCCCGCAACGTCGCCCGCGCCCTGGTCAGGCGTTGTGTCATGGTGCGTTCGGGAACCAGGTAGGTGGCGGCGATCTGCGCGGTGCTCAGGCCCGCGACGGCGTGCAGGGTCAAGGCGACCTGCGAGGAGCGGCTCAGGCTGGGGTGACAGCACAGCAGCAACAGCCGCAGGGTGTCGTCCCCGTCCTCGCGCGCCTGATCGGCCGCGGGCGCGAGACGGGCGTCGCCGGGTTCCGTCGAGGCCACCACCTCCTCCCGGCCCGCTCGGGCGCTGTCGGCGCGCACTCTGTCGATCAGGCGCCGGGAGGCGACCCGGATCAGCCAGCCACGGGGGTTGTCCGGCACGCCGTCGCGATCCCACTGCCGCGCCGCCGCCTCTGCCGCCTCCTGCGCCGCGTCCTCGCAGTCGCCGAGGTCGCCGTGCCTGCGCAGCAGAGCGGCGAGGACGTGGGGCGACTCGCGCCGCCACACGTCCTCGACCACCCGTGTGCTCACTGTTCGCCACCGCCGGGCCGCATCGTGGGGCGCAGTTCGACGGTCTCGCCCGGACCGGCGAAGCGTGCCGCGATCTCCTCGGCGCGGGCGTGGCTGTCCACGTCGATCAGGAAGAACCCCGCGAGGTGCTCCTTCGCCTCGGTCGGGCCGTCGGTGACCAGCGGCTTCCCGTCGTCCCACCGGTAGAGGCGCGACGACCGGGGCGCCCCGAGGGCCTCGCCGCCGAGGAGCTCGCCCTTCTCGTGCAGCTCGCCGAGCATCTTCTCGAACTCGGCGTTCAGCCGGTTCCGCTGCTCACGCGGCATGTCCTGGTAGTCCGGCAGGTACTCGGGGGTCGGGTGCCCCCACGGCTGCGGACTGGAGTGAATCATGATCACGTACTTCACCCTCGGCTCCTTCGAACGACGTCGTGGATGCGTCCGTGCGACCCATCCTCACCTGTGACGTCGGAGCGGGCCGCGCCACGTCGACATCACCGCAGATCTCGAAAATTCAGGAACGCTCGTTCTTGACTGACCGTTCCTAAAAACGCTACGGTCATCCCATGGGACGACGACGGTCTTTCGACGAGAACGAGGTCGTGGAGGCGGCCGCGGCGTTGTTCGCCCGCCGCAGCTACGACGGTGTCTCGATCGACGACCTGGTGAGCGCGGTCGGAGTGCATCGCAACAGCCTCTACGGCGTGTTCGGCAGCAAGCGCGGGTTGTACCTGGCCGCGTTGCGCCGGCACGTCGACCAGGACGTGCGTCCGCATCTGGCCACGGCGGCGCGATCGGGAGAGGTCCCGGCGTGGGACCTGCTGCTGCTCGCCGCCGTGGACCGGGCGCCGGAGGACCCGGAGGTCGCCGAGCTCGTGTCGGCGGTCTTCGCCGAGCTCGACGTGGCGACGGGTGATCCGGCGGCCACGGAGGCGTTGCTGGGCCGATGGCTGCGCGGACGGCCCGACCGCGGCGTCCCGACCGAACACGACGTGCCGGAAACGGCGCCTGCTGAGGAGATCTGACATGGCGGTGGTCACTGTGCAAGGCCAAGACCTGGTGGTGGAGATGGAGGGGCTGGACAAGCTGTGGGCGTTGAAGAGCAAGCTCACGATCCCGCTGGCGAACGTGCGGGGAGCCACTGTGGATCCCGGGATCCTGGGTGAGCCCAAGGGAGTCCGGGCGCCGGGCACGCACGTGCCCAAGGTGATCACCGCCGGCACGTTCCACCACGAGGGCGAGAAGGTCTTCTGGGCGGTGCGGGACGCGCAGAAGGCCGTGGTCGTGGAGTTGGCCGACGAGACCTACACCCGGCTCGTGGTCGAGGTCGACGACCCGCGCGCGGTGGTGGCCATGGTCGAGAAGGCGACGCGCCGGTGATCGGCAGGATGGCGGTGGCGCTGGCGACGGTGGCCACGGTCGCCTTGACTCCCGCGGCCGCCGCGGAGTCGGCCCACCACAAGGCTTTCCAGGTGCCGGCACACGACGAGGAGGTGTCGTTCGTCGTCGACGGCACGACCACCTACGGGACGTTGCACGTGCCCGCACACCGCCGCGGCGAACGGCTGCCCGCAGCCCTTCTGCTTCCCGGCAGCGGGCCCACCGACCGGGACGGCAACCAGCCGCCGGCGTTCACGCCGAACACGATCCGCGATCTCGCCCTCGCGATGGGGCGCGACCGGGTGGTGACCCTCCGGTTCGACAAGTACGGCACCGGCAGGACGGGGCTGGGGGCGTTCGCGGGGCGTCCGCAGGAGATCGACCACCCGGCGTTCGTCCGGCAGGCCGCTGCCGCTCGCGACCACCTCCGGCGCCGTGGCGAGGTGTCTCCGCGCCGGGTGGCACTCGCCGGGCACAGCGAGGGGGCGCTGACCGCACTGGTGCTCGCCGCGGACGCCCCTCGCGACCGGCGTGCCGCCGCGCTGATCCTGTTGCAGCCGCTGGCGTTGCGGTTCCTGGACGTGCTCGCCACCCAGCTGCACGACCAGATCGGGCAGGCGGTCGACGCCGGTGCCCTGTCCGAGGAGGAAGGGCGCGCCGCGGACCGGGCGATCGACGGTGCCGTGGCCGACCTGCGTGCCGACCGACCGGTCGACACCACGGGCATGCCGCCGGCGCTCGCGGCCCTGTTCCAGTCGCTGGCCGGACCGAACCGCCGGTTCGTCACCTCCGTGGACGCCGTCTTCCCGCCGGACGTCGCCCGTCGGCTGCGGCCGATGCCGGTGCTGCTGACCTGTGGCGAGCTGGACCCCCAGGTGCCCTGCCGGGCCACCGGCCAGCTCGCGGCCGTGGTGGGCGGCCCGGTGGTCCTGCCCGGCGTGGGTCACGCGATGACCACCCCCGACGGCACGCTCTCGCCGGTGCTGACCAGTCGGCTCGGCGCCTTGCGGTGGTGACTACCGCATCGTGGTGCGCAGGGCCTCGGCGGCTGTCGTGAGCGCGGCGCTCATCGTCGCCAGGTCGGCGTCCTTGCGCCAGGAGCTCAGCAACGTCACGGCGTAGGTGCCGCCGAGCTCGACGAGCCCGGTGCTGTTGAGCACGCGGCGATCGCCCGAGCTGCCCCAGCCCTGCTTGACCGCCCACGTCGCGCCCGGCAGGCCGCCGGGGATGCCGAAGTACTGGTCGACCCCGTCCGCGGCGGTCCGCGGGGCCTCGGCCATCGCCGAGGTCAGCAAGGCACGGTCCTCGGACTCGAGCGTGCCGGCGATGTGGCGGTAGACGAGGGAGACGTCCGAGGCCGACATCATCGTGCTGCCCCACTGTCCCGCGACCGCGGGCGGCCGGGTGTGGCGCAGTCCGAGCGCCTTGACCTGGCGAGCGACGATCTCGGACCCTCCGCCGTGCTGCCACAGCCGGCTCGCCACCCCGTCGTCGCTGCGCGTCAGCATCGCGGTGACGTCGTTCTCCACCTCGTCGGAGTTCGTGGACGTTCGCTGCAGCAGGTCCAGCGCGATCAGAAGCTTCACCACGGAGGCCGTCGGCACGGCGAGGTCGGCCTTCCACGACAGGGTCGTCGCACAGGTCTCCAGGTCGACGATCTCCATCGACAGCACGGGATCGTGCCCGGCGCTCATCAGCGCCCGACGCGCCTTCTGCACGGCGGGCACCTCTCCTGTGGCCGGCGTGAACTCGGTGCAGCGGGTGCGCCAGTCGTCCGAGCCGGTCCGCAGCACGACCACGACGAGGACCGCGAGCAACGCGATCACGAGACCCGCCGAGGCGACCCACCTGCCCCGCCGTTTCGGCGGACTCCAGGTGACCGGTCTCGGAAGCAGTTTTCGGGTAGGCGAATCCGCATCACCGTGCATTGGTCGTGGTCCAATCCGAAAGAGGGCAGCAGAAAGCCGCACAACTGAGCCGAAAGGCGAGCCGTGTGAACGAGAAGTGATCAGCCGCGGTTGCCCGCGAGGTCTTCTATGCGCGTGGGGCCGACCGTGCGCGCGATGCGCGCAGGTAGCCCATCACCAGCGACTCCAGGTCGGGTTCCGCGTCGGTCCAGCCGTGCGGCGCGGGCCCGGAGTCCTTCAGCAGCAACGTGGCCTGGCGCTGCGTGCGGGTCGCGCTGACGAGCGTTCCGTCCACCGAGGACTCGTCGGCGGCCGGACCGACCAGGATCCGGTGGCGTGCCAGGACTTCCTCGATGTCGCCGTCGACCTGGACCCGGCCCTCGTCGACCAGGAGCATGTGGTCGCACACCTCGCGCAGGTCCGCGAGCAGGTGCGAGGACATCACCACGGTGGTGCCCCGGTCGGCGACCTCCGCCATGATGATCCGCAGCGTCTCGTCGCGGGCCAGGGGATCGAGGTCGGACAGCGGTTCGTCCAGCAGGAGCAGCCGGGGGAGCCGGCCCAGGGCCAGCGCGACGGCCACCTGCGTCCGGGTGCCCGCGGACAGGGTGCGGATCTTCGCGTCCTGGTCGACGCCGGCCTGCAGGCCGAGCACCTCCTGGACCCGTTCGGCGGACCAGCGGTCGTTCATGCCCGCCGCGACGCGCACCATCTCGCGCACGGTGAGGTGGCCGTAGAGCGGCCGGTCCTGGGCGAGGAACGAGACGTCCGGGTGGGTGCCGCCGCGCACCGGCGTGCCGAAGACCTCCAGCTCGCCGGTCGTCGGACGGACGAGGCCCGCGGCCAGGCGCAGCAGCGTGCTCTTGCCCGCGCCGTTCGGCCCGACCAGGGCGATGACCTTGCCCTCGGGGAGGGCGAAGGTGCAGTCGCGGACCGCCCAGTGGCTGCGGTACCGCTTGCCGACTGCGGTGGCGCTCAACGGGATCATGATCGTTCCTCGACGGGGTAGTGCTCTTCGCGGACCGCGGTGTAGAGGGCGTCGACGTCCTCGACGACCAGGCCGCCCTCTCGCGCGAGACTCATCCAGTGGGCCAGCGCCTTGCGCAGCGGCGCGTCGTCGCCGGTCGCCTCGGAGGCCAGTGACTTGGTCACGAAGGTGCCCAGACCGCGGCGGCCCTCCACGAGTCCTTCGCGTTCGAGCTCGCGGTAGGCCTTGAGCACGGTGTTGGGGTTGACGGCGGTGGCGTCCACCACCTCCCGCGCTGAGGGCAGCCGGTCGCCGGGGGCCAGCAGTCCCAGTCGCATGGCCTGCTCGACCTGGTGGACGATCTGCATGTACGTGGAGACCCCGGAGTGCCGGTCGATCCGGAACTCGATCACGTCGGTCAGCATAGGTGCTCTCCCGCTCCAGGGCGTCCACCACGCTCAGCTCTGCCTGCGCAGGGCCCACACCGTGCCTGCCAGCAGCAGCACCGCGAACCCTCCGAAGATCGCCGCGTCGTACAGGTGTGCCAGCCAGGCACTGTTCTCCGGCAGGACGAGCGCGTACCTGTTCACGAGGCCGGACTCCCGCACGCACGCGAGGAACTCCTCCTGACCCGGCGGCGTTCCCGACGGCGCCGTCCGGCACGCCTCGGACACTGCCATGGACCTGTCCCGCGGCACCTCCAGCCCCGCGGCGTCGAGCCAGCCCGAGCCGACCTGCAGGCCACCGTCGCGCAGGTCCGGCGCCGCGCCGTCCGCGGCCACCCGCCGCTCGCTCGGCACGAACCGGTTCACCTGTCCGACCAGGGCGAAACGCACCACGACGAACACGCTGAACGCCGCGGTCATCGCCACCAGGGTGCGGCGGGACACCACGCCGACGAAAGCGCCCAGAGCGAAGGCGAAAAGCGTGTAGGCGATCGGCGAGACGTGGTCGATGCCGAAGTTGACGGGGTGCCACGCACCGTTGCCCCGCGGGCCCAGCGTGCCCGCCGCGGTCAGCCACCACCAGACGAGGTACTGCAGCACCGCCACCACGACGAGGGCCGGCACCAGAGCCACGAGCAGCTTGCTGAGCGTCCACCGGGTGCGGCTCACCGACTGGGTGAACGCCAGGACGTGCGTGCCGTGTTCCAGTTCCTGGGCGAACAGCGGAGCCCCGATGAACACGCCGATCAGGATCGGCAGCACGATGACCAGGATGCGCGCGATCTGGAAGAGGTTGCCCCAGTCGCCCAGGAAGACGTTCGCCGCATCCGACGCGCACGCTCTGCCGCCGCGCGCCGCGCACTCGGTGAGTCCCGCCGAGGTGATGGCGTCGACCATGGCCGAACGCAGCAGGACCAGGACGCCCGCGCCGACGACCAGCACCCCGAGAAGGGTGAGCAGCTGCACGCGCTGCAACCGGAACGATGCCCAGATCATGCCGCTGTCTCCTGTGCCGCCGCCGCACGCATGTGGTGCAGAACCAGTTCCCCGAGCGGGGTGCCGTCGGTGCTGAGCCGGTCGACGTCCCCGGCCAGCAGAATCCGTCCTTTGTGGAGCAGCACGAGGTGGTCGCAGACACCTTCCAGCTCCGCCAGCACGTGCGAGGACAGCACCACGGTAATGCCCTGCGACCTCGCCTCGGTCATCAACGCGCCCAGCACCGCCTCCCGTGCGAGGGGGTCCAGATCCGCCAGCGGCTCGTCGAGCAGCAGCAGCCGGGGCCGCTTCCCGAGGGCCAGCGCCAGCGCCACCCGCGTCCGCTGCCCGCCGGACAGGGTGCCGACCTTCGCGTGGACCGGCACCCCGGCCTGCTCGACGAGGTGCGCGGCGTAGCCCTGGTCCCAGGTGGGGTTCGTGCGCGCACCGAACGTCAGCGTCTCGGCGACGGTGAGCTGCCTGTACAACGGCTTCTGCTGGGCCAGGTAGGACACCGCGGGATGCAGCCCCCTGCCGGTCGGCTGGTCGCCGAAGACGGCGATCGAGCCGGCCGTCGGGCGCAGCAGACCCGTGATCAGCCCCATCAACGTGCTCTTGCCGGCGCCGTTCGGGCCGACGAGGGCCACGACGCGGTTGCCCGGGATCGTCAGGGACGTCTGTCCCAGTGCCCAGCCCCTGCGGTACCGCTTGCCCACGCCCTCGGCGAGGACCGGGAGCGCAGGGGCCGGGTGCGTTCGCACGGTCACGGCCACCTCCTCTCGTCATCGACGAGCCGAAGGTAGCACGGTTCACTATTTAAATAGTGAACCAGGTGACCGTTGCCTCCCGGAGGCAACCTGCTGGCTGCCGCGGCGTCCTGGGTAGCGACTCTCGCTAGCCCTCTGGTCCGTTGTGGACCCGGTCCGTCCACAACGGACCTACACGCGCTGCGATGCCGCCCAGCTGGCCAGCAGGGCGAGCTTGTCCGCGTCGGCCGAGCCGGGCCGGGCGGTGCAGACGCACACGTGCCGGGTCTCGGTGGCGGAGATCGGCAGGTCCATCGAGTGGTAGCTCAGGCTCAGCAGGCCGGCCTCGGCGTGCCGGAAGAGCTTGGTGCCCCGCGGGTGGATGAGGACGTCGTGGGTGCTCCACCTGGCCCGGAACCCGGCGTCGGCCGTCAGTTCGCTCACGAGTGCGCGGGTCTCCAGGTCGTCCGGGTGGCGCCCGGCCTCGGTGCGCAGCGAGGCCACGAGCATGTCGGCGGTGGCGTCCCAGTCGCCGTAGAAGTCGCGAGCTCCCGGGTCGAGGAAGTGGTACCGCGCGAGGTTCGCCCGATCGTCGCCGAGCGTGGTCGCACCGGCGAAGAACGGCGCGTAGAGGGCGCGGGCCAGCGGGTTGGCCGCCAGGACGTTCTGCCGCCCGTCGGTCACCATGGCCGCGGACGACGTCATGCCGTCCAGCAGCCACTGCACGGTCTCCGGTAGCGGTGGTGCCGCAGCCCTGGCACGGCGTGCCGGTCGCGAGGCGCGAGCCAGGTCGAACAGGTAGGTCCGTTCCTCGTCGTCGAGCCGCAGGACGCGGGCGACGGCGTCGAGCACCTCCGCCGAGACACCGTTGATGTGGCCCTTCTCCAGTCGCGTGTACCAGTCGGCGCTCACGCCCGCGAGCAGTGCGACCTCCTCGCGCCGCAGCCCCGGCACCCGCCGCCGCCCGGTGGAGGGAAGTCCCACCTGCGAGGGGCTGACCCTGGCGCGTCTGCTGATCAGGAACTCGCGCACGTCGGCCCGGTTCGGGGGGAGGTCGCTCACTTCCTCATCGTAGGTACACCTTCGCGGTGTGAAGGGGGTTGAGCCCGTACCCCCGAAAGACCGGCCCTGCCGCCGTCGTCCGGAAGGGACTTGCATCGGGGTCGTCCGAACTTCTGATCGACAACTGGAGTGCGTCATGTTCGCCACTCGTGCTCGCCGGCTCCTCGGCGGCGTCCTCACCGCGGCGGTGGTCTCGTCGGCGTTCGCCGCGGCGCCCGCCCACGCCGGCGGCCCTCCGCCCGTCGACCGTTACGTGGTCCCGGGGGACAGGGCCTACCCGGAGGGCATCGTCCGCGAGCCCGGCACGCCGTACTTCTACGTCGGCGGAACGACCGACGGCACGATCTGGCGGGGCCGGGTCGATCAGCCGCAGTTGGAGGTGTTCCTGCCCGGCGGCCGGCACGGCCGCACCACCGCGGTGGGCATGAAGATCACCAGGGGCGTGCTCGTGATCGCGGGCGGTGCCACCGGAAAGGTCTTCGCCCACGACCTCCGGACCGGGGAACTGGTGCACGTCTTCGACTCCGGGGCACGGGACGGGCTCGTCAACGACGTGGCCATCGCCCCGAACGGCGACGCCTACGTCAGCGACTCGATCCGTCCCGTGCTCTACCGGATCACCGCGGCACAGCTGGCGGCCCGGCAGGTCGAGCAGCCGCTGCGGCCGGTGGTCCACTTCACCGGCACGCCGGTGGAGTACGAGCCCGAGGGCATCAACGGCAACGGTCTCGTCGTGACGCCCGACGGCCGTTACGTGGTCATGGCCGACACCAACTCGCAGGCGTTCTACCGCATCAGCACGAAGACCGGTGCCATCGTGCCGATCGACCTCGGCGGTGTGAAGGACATCGGCTCGGACGGACTGCTGCTGCGCGACGGCACGTTGTACAGCGTCACCAGTCTCTTCCACCCCGAAGGGGAGATCAGCCTCCTGCGGCTGAGCGACGACTACTCGCGGGCGAAGGTGGAACGCCGGATCAACGGCCGGGGCATGGACGTCCCGTCGACGGCGGCCTTCGACGGCGAAGACCTGCTCGTGGTCAACTTCCAGTACCAGATCGCCGAGCCGAACCTGCCCTTCACCGTCGTGCGGGTACATCTCTCGTCCTGCTCCGGCTGAGCCGGCCCGGACGGGTCCAGCGCTCACCCTCGTCGACGTGGTGCGGTCAGGCGGCTGGGCCGTGTCGCCGAGCTCACCGCGCCCGCCGGTCCCAGGCGTCCACGGACTCGCGGTACAGGACGAGGTGCTCGTGGTGGAGCACGCCGTCACGGACGTCGCCGGTCGCCGTGAAGCCGGTGTCGTCCACGTAGTCGAGATGGGTCCCGGTCACCGTGTAGCGACCGGTGTAGGCGCTGGGGCGTTCGCCGCGCGCTTCGTCATAGCGCCCGTCGGCGCGGAGCTCCTGCCGGATGTACCCGTCGGCGGTGACCCACATGCCGACCACGTCGATGTCGTCCGTCATGCCGGCCAGCGTCGGCGACGGCGGACAGCCGTGCCAGGACGTGGGGGGGGGGGGGGGGGGGGGCCCCCCCCCCCCCCCCCCGCCCCCCCCCCCCCCCCCCCCCCGGGGGGGCGGGGGGCCCCCCCCCCCCCCCCCCTTTGTGTGGCGGCCCTCGCGCCCGCCCGGGGGGGCGGGGGGGCCCGCGCGGGCGGGGGGGGGGGGCCGGGGGGGGCCCCCCCCCCGGGCCCCCCCACGGGCCATGTCAGTTCAGCTTGCGCGTGTCGGCGGGCAGCCCGCCGCCCGCGTAGACGTCCTCGGCGAGCTTGGCCAAGGCGGTGAGTGCGACGTTCTGGCTCCACGGCCCGTAGGACACGCGCGAGACGCCGAGCTTCTGCGCGGTGGCCAGGGGGATCGAGCCGGGGATGCCGATGAGGTTGACCTTGCGTTCGCCCAGTGCCTCGACGAGCCGCTCGACCTGCGTGGTGTCGAGCTTGCCCGGCACGAAGAAGTTCGACGCCCCGGCGTCGAGGTAGGCGCGGCCGCGGGTGATGGCCTCCGCCAGGGCCTCGTCGGGATCGCCGGTCCTGAGGAACGCGTCGGTGCGGGCGTTGAGCACGAAGTCGACGCCGGCGGCCTGGGCGGCGGCGACCGCGGCTTCGACCGCCCGCACGGACTCGTCGAGCGGCTTCATCTGGTCCTCGAGGTTGGCGCCCACCGCACCGGCCTCGATGGCCCTCGCCACGGTGCCGCCCGGATCGCCGTAGCCCGCTTCCAGGTCGGCGCTGACCGGCAGGTCTCCGGCCACGCGCACGATCAGCGCGATCTCGGCGATCATCTCGTCGCGCGGGATCTTCTCGCCGTCCGGGTAGCCGCGGGAGGCCGCGATGCCGTGGCTCGGCGTGGCGAGAGCCCGGGTGCCGGGCGTCTCGGCGACCACCTTCGCGGTGATCGCGTCCCACACGTTGACGACCAGCAACAGCTCCGGGGCCGCGTGCAGTTCCTGGAGACGCTTCGCCTTGTCCGCAATGGAGGTCATGTCGGCCTTTCGATCCGCGGGGTCGGTGTCGTGCACCGGCCCCACCCTTCCACCACCCGCGGCCCCGCGCCTGAGCGGCTCACGGTCGGTTCATGCAGTCCACCCAGGACTCGGTGGTGACGATGATGTCGGTGGGGAGCGTTTCGGTCACGGTCCCGTCCGACACCCAGACGTGTGCGCGGTAGGTGGCGATCGGCACCGTCGTGGGTCCCTGCACGCCGACGAACCCGTTGACGGTGATCGCGCCGTCCGGGGAGTGGTGGTTGGAACCCGGCGGGAGGTGGGACTCGGTGGCGGTCCAGCCGGGAGGCAGCTCGCGCATCCCGAAGTCGAGGTCGGTGGTCCACTTCCCGCTCACCACGAAGATGAAGTAGGAGGCGTGGATCCTGCCGTCGCCGCTGTGCTGGACGCACATCCGGCTGACCCTGTCGAACTGCTCCAGATGCCACGTCCGGCCCTGTGCCGACGCGATGCCGGACGTGCCGGACAGGGACATCAGGAGCACCGCGGCCAGGACGAGCACTGGTCTGACGATCCGGGACATCACTCTCACTGAACCCCTCCTGACGCTGGTGTGACCTTGCGCGGGTCACGCTAGCGACCGGATCTCAGAGCTCACTGAGAATCGTCGGGTCCGGTGCGGCGCAGGGCATCCCGGCCGGCGCTAGATCGACCTGAGCACCCGGACGCGGTCGCCGATGGCACGCTTGGCCACGTCGGACTCGAAGGCGATCGAGTCGAACTCGTGCGGTGCGCCGGGATGCAGGTGGAACTCGACCGGAACCCCGGCGCGGCTGAGCTTCGCGGCGTAGGCCAGGTCCTCGTCGCGGAAGACGTCGAGCTGGCCGACCTCGATGTAGGCGGGAGGCAGGCCGGTCGCGTCCTCCAGCCGGGCGGGCGCCGCGGTGGGAGGGACACCGGGCCCGCCCACCGCGTCCCCGAGCAGTGCGGGCCACGCGGTGAGGTTGTCGTCGTAGGACCACAACGCATAGGGCGCGACGTGCGGGTCGACCTCGGTGGTGCGGTCGTCCAGCATCGGCATGACCAGGATCTGCCGGGCGATGTCCGGGCCGCCGCGGTCGCGGGCGAGGATCGACAGCGCCGCCGCCATCCCGCCTCCGGCGCTGTCGCCCATCACGCCGATCCGGGCGGGGTCGACGCCGAGCTCCGCGGCGTGGTCGTGCAGCCAGCGCAGTGCGGTGTAGGCGTCCTCGAGCGGGGTGGGGAAGGGGTGCTCGGGCGCGCGGCGGTACTCGACGGACAACATCGGCACACCGCTCGCGGACACGTACCGGGAGACCGGCCCGTCGAACAGGTCGACGTGGCCGAAGATGTAGCCGCCGCCGTGGAAGAACAGCACGGCCGGGCCGGGCGTCGCGCCCTCCTTGGTGTACCAGCGCATCGTGATCCGGGCGCCGTCGTCCGCCGTGGCCTGGTGGTCGGTGGTGGTCACGTCGGCCGGGATCGGCTGGGCCGTCCCGGCGGCGCCGATGATCGGCTCCCACAGCGCCCTGCGCGCCTCGACGTCGCCGACGGCCGGTGGGGTGGCTTCCGCCATCGCGCCGGCCATCGGGGCCAGTGCGAGGGCGATCTCGGGGTCCAGTCCGAGTGACATGGCGTGCTCCTTCGGGTGGGGGTGATCAGGCGACGAGGAAGACGACCTTGCCGCGGACCCCGCCGGCCGCGGCCTGGACGTGGATCTCGGGCAGGTCGGTGAGCGGCACGCGGTGCGCGACGTCGACCCGCAGGTCGCCGGAGTCGACGAGAGCCACGAGCTTCGCCAGCTGCTCGGCGTCGCTGCGGACGTACAGGTTGACGCCGCGCACGTCGCGTTCCTCGTCGGTCGGCGCGGGCATCCAGATCGTCGTGTTGACGACGGCCCCGCCGGGACGGACGAGCGAGGGGAGCCCGGCCAGGACCTCGGGGGCGACCGGGGCCAGGTTGAGCACGAGGTCCACCTGCTTGGTCACGGCCGACAGCACGCTGGTGGTGGTGTGGTCGACGACCTCGTGGGCGCCGGCGGCCTCGACGGCCTCGATGCTGCGCGGGCTGGCCGTCGCGATCACGTGGGCACCGGCCTGCCTGGCCAGCTGCACGGCGTAGCCGCCGACCGGTCCGCCCGCGCCGTTGACCAGCACGCGCTGGCCCGCCTGGAGCTGACCGTGGTCGAAGAGTGCCTGGTAGGCGGTGAGACCGACCAGCGGCAACGCGGCGGCGTCGGCGAGCGGGACGCCCTTGGGCGCCGGGGTCAGGGCGTCGGCCGGCGCGAGGACGTACTCGGCCGCGGCGCCTGGCTTGGTCATCGGCAGGAAGGCGATCACCTCGTCGCCGGCCGCGAAGCCCTCGACGCCCTCCCCGAGCACCTCGACCGTGCCGGCGACGTCGAGGCCGGGGGTGTGCGGCAGGTCGACCGGGATCGGTCCCTGCATGACGCCCAGGCGGATGTTGCCCTCGACCGGGTTGAACGTGGTGGCCGTGACGCGGACCAGGACCTCACCGGCCGCGGGGACCGGCTGCTCGACGTCCTCGTACCGCAGGACCTCAGGGCCGCCGAACTCGTGGAAACGCACTGCCTTCATGGCTGCTCTCCCTCGCTTTTGCTTCGAACTTGAAGCATCTGGGACCGACGGTAGACCTGCTTCGAATTCGAAGCAAAGTGACGTGCGGCACGTCGCGGCAGTGGCTCAGCGCGGAGGGCCGAGCACGACGTTGCCGGAGAGCTCGGCGGCTTCGGCGAGCAGCGACAGCGGGATCTCGAACCCGTCGGGGCGAGGATCGCGCAGGTCGCGACCGGCGTGGCGGAACATCTTCTCCAGGCCGCCGGGCGTGGAGACGAGCAGCAGGTCGGCCCGCTCGGAGGTGATCCGGTAGCTGTGCGGGATCCGGCGGGGGAGGAAGACGATGCCGCCCTCCCGCAGTTCGTGCTCCTCCTCGCCCGCCCAGACCAGTGCCGAGCCGGACAGCAGGAGGAAAACCTCGTCCTCGTTGGTGTGCATGTGCCACGGCGGCGCTTCGCCCAGTCCGGCGTCGAATCGGCCGACCGTCAGCTGCCCGCCGGTCGCCTCGGCGTCGAGCAGGACGCTGAACACGCTCCCGCCGATCCACTCGAGCTGCTGCTGGTCCTCCCGCTGGGCGAGGTGGGGAATGCTCAAGATCGTCCTCTGGTCGGTGGGCGCGGCGGCGCCGTTCCCTCGTCCGCAAACCCTGGTCCGCGCCGCTGTCCGGGTGCCACGTCTTCGCCGTGCCCACCTGTGTCCAGCGGTGCTCAGCTCGGCCCTGCTCCTTCGAATTCGAAGCAGTAGGCTGGGGGTCATGTCCGAGTCACCGCCCTCGCTCGACCCCGTCCAGCTGGGTGCCTACTTCGCCCTCGTCGAGGTGACCAGCCTGCTGCGGCACGCGGTCGAACAGCAGCTCAAGGACGCCGGCGACCTGAGCTACGTGCAGTTCCAGCTGCTGGCGCGGCTCGGCGACTCGCCCACGGGCAGCCACCGGATGACCGACCTGGCCGACGGCGTCGTCTACAGCCGCAGCGGCCTGACCTACCAGGTGGGACTGCTGGAGAAGGCGGGCCTGGTCGCGCGCACGCCGTCCGCCGACGACGAGCGCGGCGTCACGGTCACCATCACCGGCTCGGGCCGTGACCGCCTCGCGGCCGTGCTACCCGGGCACGTCGAGGTCGTCAGCGGACTGCTCTTCGAGCCGCTCTCCCCGGACGACGTCACCGCTCTCGCCTCGCTGCTGACGCCGGTGCGCGACCACATGCGGTCGACGCCACCGCGGTCGGCCGCGCCGCGTCGCCGCAAGAGCTGACACGTCATCGCCCCAGGAGGTGCTCGACGAGCCGCTCCCTGGCCAGGGCGAGATGGCGCCGATAGGTGCCGTACGGCACGCCGAGCCGCCGCGCGGTCGCCCTGTGGGTGCCGGACGCCGAGAGGTAGGTGGCGGTGAGGGCGTCGTGCGCCTTGACGCCGGCCGGGTCGACTCGTAGCGCGTCGACCGCGGCGCCGATGGCACCGCGCAGGTCCGAGACCGGGTCGGCCGAGTCCGCTGGCACCAGGTGGGACCGCAGCAGGACGCTGGTCGCGAACTCGCGAGGAGTCCGCCACGTGCGCAGCGCACCGGCCACGCCTTCCTCGAAAGCCTTGCGCGACAGGGTACCGAGTTCGGTCGCACGCTCGATCACGCGTGCCGCGGGTGCACGGAAGCGGGCACGCAGGTCCTCGTGCCGGTCGGGGTCGCGCCAGCGCAGATCGGCGTCGAGCGTGGCCCGCACCGCGTCGTGGGGGACCAGTCCGTCCACAGTGGCCTCGACGAACGGTTGCCGGCGCAGCCACGAGAACGCCGTCGCGGCGTCCTCGTCGCCCAGAACCTCGCGCAACAACGACTCGCGCGTGACATCGGCTTGCGCGAGCACGTCGAGCGCCAGCTGGTGAGCCGGGCTCGGCACCTCGCCCACGAGCCGGTCGACCAGCGTCGTGAGCACGTCGCCGGTGGGCTCCCGCCCGCCGGCTGAAGCGGCGAGCGAGAGCACGAACGGGTTGCCCCCGGCGAACGTGCGGGTGGCGTCCCGTCGATCCGGGGCGAGCCCTTGTGCCGCAAGCAGAACATCGGACGCCCCGGCGTCCAGGGGCCGCACCGGCAGCGCGGTGAGGAGCTGTGCCCAGGCGGGATCCAGCGTCCACTCGGGATCGGGAGCGGTTCTGCTCGCGAGTGCCACGACGGCGCCGTCCGCGAGCCGGGGCAGGACCGCTTCGCGCAACCACGGTTCGAGCCCGCGGCACCGCTCCGCGGCGTCGATCAGGAGCACCGCATCGGGTGTGACGCACGCGAGCGCGGCGGCCTCCTCCACGCGGCACCGATCATCGCTCGAGCGCGCGTCCACGGTCACCACCTCGCGACCGGCGCGGCGTGCCTGCCGTGCGACGTGGCGCAGCAGCGCGGTCTTCCCGATGCCGCCAGGCCCGTGCAGATACGCCACGCGCGAGGCGCCGGCCAGCACCCGGTCCAGTACCGCCACCTCGGCGTCCCGGCCCACCAGGCGGGCCCCCTGGAGCAGGGCGTTGATCAACACCGCACCAGGATCGCCTCAGCAGGGCCGGTCAGCCTGGGCCAGGTTGTCCCACCCTGATGATCGCGGGCCCGGTCGAGGCGCGGACGACCTCACCGAGCCGTCCCGCGTCGGCCGACCCCGGTGAGGCAGTGAGGACCATCGCCTGGAGGTTGTCGCCGGGCACGTCGAGCAGCATGCCGTCGAGCGCGATGTCGCCCACGTCGGCATGCCGGAACACAACGCGGTCGTCATAGGCCGCAACGGCCTTGGGGGCACGCCACAGCGTGTCGAACGCACGGCTCGTGGTCCGCAGCTCGTCGACGAGCTCGGCCAGCGGCTCGTCGGCGGGGTAGCGCAGGAACGTGCTGTGCAGCCGCCTGACGAGCGTCGCCCGGAACACGGCCGCTTTGTCCTCCGCGCGGCTGATCACGCGGTGGGCGTGCGAGAACGTGCGCCAAGCGACGTTCCAGTCCCGCGGCCGCTGGTTCGACTTGCCCGCACCCAACGCCATCCAGGCGTCGTTGACGGCCACCACGTTCCACGCCGCGTCCGTCAGGAACGCCGGAGTGTCCGGAAACCGCTCGAGCAACCGCATCGCGGCCGTCCCGGCCTCCCGCGGCACCCGCCCGTCCGCCGCGGCGTACCCGGCCAGCGCGCACATCCGTTCGTACTCGGCCGGGCTCACGCGCAACGCGCGGGCGATCGCGTTCACCACGGCGGCTGACGGGTGCCGGCGGCCCTGTTCCAGTCGCCGCACGTGGTCCGCCGACACCCCGGCCAGCTCGGCGAGCTCCTCCCGGCGCACGCCGCGGGCCCGCCTGCGCCCCGGAGTCAGGCCGATCGCGGCGGGATCCGTGGTCTCGCGCAAGCGGCGCACCTCCGCGCCGAGATCCTGCAACGCCATGCCGCAAGTGTCCCTCAAGGAGCCACCGGTGTTGCCAACCGGGGTGGTCCCCCGCTTATGCTGGAGCCTCAAGTGGAGGGACACCCCAGTTATGCGCGCAGTCGAGTACGACCGCTACGGCGGCCCCGAGGTGGTGCACGTCAGCGAGGTGCCGGTGCCCGCGGCCGGACCGGGACAGGTCCTGGTCGCGGTGCTGTCGGCCGGTGTGGGCGGCGGCGAGACCGCCATCCGGGCGGGGAAGCTGCGGCGAGTCCTGCGGCTGACGTTCCCGCAGGGCACCGGGAACGAGTTCGCCGGACGGGTGGAGGCAGTCGGAACCGGGGTCGAGCTGCGTCCGGGTGACCTGGTCTGGGGGCTCACGCCGCACGGCACGTTCGGGGCGATCGCGGAGAAGGTGCTGGTGCCGCGGGACCGGGTCGCGGTGCTGCCGGCGGGGCTGGATCCGGTCGCCGCGGGATCGTTGCCGGTCGGCGGTACCACCGCGATCACCGCGCTGGAGGAGAAGGCGGCGCTGCGGCCCGGTGAGCGACTGCTCGTCCGCGGCGCCACCGGAGGGGTCGGCAGTGTCGCCGTGCAGCTCGGCCGGCACCTGGGAGCCCATGTCACCGCGTTGGCCGGTGAGCGCAACCTCGAATGGGTGCGTGAGCTCGGTGCGGACGTCGCGCTGGACTACCGGACCACCCGGCCCGGCGACCTGGACCCGTTCGACGTGATCGTCGACCTCGTGGGCACGGACGTGCTCGCGTACCGGCGAAGGCTGACGCGCGGCGGCCGGATGGTCGCACTGGCCATCGCGCCGGACGCGGTGGTGCGGTCGCTCGCCGCCACGACGGCCGGCCGGCTCTTCCCGCGGCCCGTGCTGGCCTTCAGCAACAACCCGTCGGCACGGACCCTCGCGCGGCTCGGCGAGCTGGTCGAGGCCGGTGCCGTGCGGCCGGTGCTGGACCGGGTGTTCCCGATGGACGAGATCGCCGACGTGCACCGGCGGCTGGAAGCGGGTGGCGTGCGGGGCAAGTACGTGATCGACCCGTCCGCGGTCCGACGGACGTGACCGGGTGGCTCCCCGTAGAGTTCGCCGGGTGCGAGCGGACGCCCGGCGGAACCACGACCTCATCCTGGCGGCGGCCGAGGCCGAGGTCGCGAGGAGTGGAGCGGACGCCTCGCTGGAGAAGATCGCTCGTGACGCCGGGGTCGGCTCGGCGACCCTGCACCGGCACTTCCCCACCCGGCAGGCGTTGCTCGAGGCGGTCTTCCACGACCGGGTCGAGGCGTTGTGCGCCGAGGCCCGCAGGCTCGCGACGGCGGCGGACGCCGGACAGGCGCTGGTGGACTGGCTGGTCGCCCTCGCGGTGTACGGCGCGACCACCCGCGGACTCGCGGAGTCGTTGCTCCACACCGCCGCGGACAGCAGCTGCGAGGTCATGCTGCGCGACGCCGGCACCGACCTGATGCGCCTGGCCGAGCAGGCGGGCGCGGTGCGCGAGGGCGTCGACGTCGACGACCTCCTGACCCTGGTCACCGCGGTGTCGCTGGCCACTCAGGACGCGGAGCACGCCGCCCGGCTCGCCACGCTGGCGCTGGAAGGCGTCCGTCCCTGAGAAGGCCCTCGCCGATCAGTCGGCGAGGCCGGGCAGGTGGTAGCCGGTGTGGTCGTCCCACTCGATCTCGTAGTCGTCGAGGGTGAAGGTCCAGTCCGCGTCCGGCACCGCGGTGCGCAACGCGGTGACCGCGGCCAGCCAGTGCACCAGTGACGGGACCGCCCGCTCGTCCACGGAGGGCAGCTTGGTCGACCCGTCCAGCACCGTGCCCGGCTCCAGCCGGTCGTAGAGGTACAGCCCCTCTTCTTCCGAGGAGTACGGCGCGTTCGCGTTGGAGGTGTCGACGGCCTGGCCGACCGCCGCGAGCTCGGTGCCGGTCAGCGGGGTCGCGCGGCGAGCCGTGTAGTAGAGGGAGACGCCCATGCGGGACACCCTAGGCGCTGTCCTGCAAGTTCGTTCGGTGACAGGCGCGGGCGAGAGACCCGGAGGCGGTGCCGCCGCGACGCCCTCATACCGGGCGTATTCGG